>NZ_VWXC01000001.1:0-795707 GCF_011752685.1 Candidatus Pantoea communis | reverse complement strand
GAGAATCGTAACGAGAGACGATATCAAGGGCCTGACTGAGCTGCATAAAAAAATCCGGAAACGAAGCGTTTCCGGATTCTTACACAGCCACTGGATCGTTCAACTGATCCTTAACTGATCGGCATTAGGCCATTAAGGCCCATTTCTCGTTCTGCTGACTTATTTAAAGTACAGCGACAATCGCTTCACAGAGCGCAGACATATTGTCTGGCGTCATCCCAGCCACGTTCACGCGACCAGAGTTAACGGCATACACGCCGAACTCGTCACGCAGGCGCACAACCTGATCTTTGGTCAGGCCGCTAAACGAAAACATGCCATTCTGCTTAATGATAAAGCTGAAGTCCTGTTTCGCGCCTTTCTCTGCCAGGGTATTCACGAACAGCTGACGCATGCGCTGGATACGCTGACGCATGTCTGTCAGCTCCTGCACCCAGATGGTACGCAACGCGTCGTTACCGAGGATGGTGGCGACCACAGCGGCACCGTGTGACGGTGGGTTAGAGTAGTTAGCACGGATGCTGTATTTCACCTGGCTAAAGGCGGTTTTCGCGACATCGCTGTTGGCGGCAACCAGCGTCAGTGCACCGACACGCTCGTTGTACAGGCCAAAGTTCTTGGAGTAAGAGCTGGCAACAATCAGCTCCTGATGAGACGCGGCGAAAATACGCAGACCTTCTGCATCCTCATCCAGGCCACGTGCAAAGCCCTGGTAAGCGAAGTCGAACAGTGGCAGCCAGCCTTTTTCCTGCGATAGCTTCGCCAGCTGTTGCCATTGGTCCGCGGAAGGATCGACGCCAGTCGGGTTGTGGCAGCAGCCGTGGAAAAGAACCACGTCGCCGGCTTTGGCTTCCTGCAACGAAGCGACCATGCCTGCGAAATCGAGGCTATGGTTGGCCGCGTCGTAGTACTGGTAATCACAGACTTCCAGACCCGCCGCGTTGAATACATTTTTGTGGTTCGGCCAGCTAGGGTTGCTCACCCACACGCGTTTCACATTGGTCTGTGTCGCAAGGAAATCCGCAGCGACGCGCAATGCACCGGTGCCGCCTGGAGTTTGTGCTGTGCACGCGCGGCCCGCTGAAATCAGCGCGCTCTCTTTGCCGAACAGCAATTCCTGAGTGCAGCGAGCAAAGTCGGCCAGACCATCAATGCTCAGATAATTTTTGGTGGTTTCATTTTCCAGCAGATACTGCTCAGCTTTTTTAACACTGGTTAGTACCGGTGTTTTACCGGTTTCATCTTTATAGACACCAATGCCAAGGTTGATTTTATTCGGGCGGTCGTCGGCGCGAAACAGGTCAGCCAGTCCCAGAATAGGATCGGCGGGTGCGGCAGAGATCGATTCAAACATGAGTCAGTTCCGTTTGGGTGAACTTTAGCGAAATGAGCTATCAGGTTAGCGTCAGATGATACGCTTGCCAACCGCTGACATAAAAAAGAAATAAGCCGCGTGTATAAAGTAGTGGCGCTAATTGAGAAGCTGATCACTGAAAAGCAAAACGGAGCCCGAAGGCTCCGCTTTTAAACAGTATTCGTCTCTAATCGAAGATTAGAACTGGTACTGCAGACCAACACCTACAGTGTCATCAGTAGTGATGCCAGCTGCGCGGGTGAAGTCGTTTTCGTCCATCAGGTTGATTTGATAATCAACATAGGTAGACATGTTTTTGTTGAAGTAGTAGTACGCACCAACAGAAACGTATTTGTAGATATCCTGGTCACCCCAAGTTTCGATGTCCTTGCCTTTAGACTGGACATATGCAACGGATGGGCGCAGACCGAAATCGAACTGGTACTGAGCAACAACTTCGAATTTCTGTTCTTTGTTGATCGCGCCGCTGAGTTCATTAACGGTATCAGCGTCAGTCGTGATCCAGGTTGAGTTACGGGTTTCACCGTACATTGCAGCCAGATACAGGTTGTTAGCGTCGTATTTCAGAGCAGTTGACCATGCGTCAGCTTTCTTGCTGCCGTTGCCGTAGAAAGAACCTTGCTGACCGTTAGTACGATCTGAAGAGGTGTAAGCTGCTGAAACACCAACACCGATATCAGAGGTATAAGTTAAAGAAGTACCCCAGCCGTCGCCGTTTGCTTTAGATGCAGAGCGACCGTTGGCAGACTCTTCGTTTTTACCTTGGTACTGAACAGCAAAGGCCAGTCCGTCAACCAGACCGAAGAAGTTGTTGTTACGGTAGGTAGCCAGACCATTTGAACGGCCAACCATGAAGTTATCTGAGTAGCCAGAGTCACCACCAAACACTGGCAGAACATCGGTCCAAGACAGTGGGTCATAACCAACACCGTAGTTACGGCCGTAGTCGAATGAACCGAATTCACCGAATTTCAGACCAGCGAAGCCAAGACGAGTTTTGTTACCGTCAGTACCCTGAGCTTCAGAGTTGTTAGCTTGTACGTTGTATTCCCACTGGCCGTATCCGGTCAGTTGGTCATTAATTTGGGTTTCACCCTTGAAGCCGAAACGAACGTAAGTCTCATCACCATCTGAGCCAGCGTTGTCGGAAAACTGATGACGCGCATCAACTTTACCGTACAGATCCAGTTTGTTGCCGTCTTTGTTATAAATTTCTGCTGCGTTTGCTGCGCCTGCAGCTAACAGAGCAGGGATAACCACTGCAAGAATGTTGCGCTTCATCATTTTTTATTACCCTCATTGGAGTTATTTGGACATCTGCCACTGCCGTCAAGAAACCTTTACGGGAACCTTGAAAGAAGTTTGATGTCTCCTGTGTCTGCACGCATCTTTCCATCACAGGGTTGCTATTTCTAGCCCGAAAATGATTCAAATCTCGCAATTACGTATCAAAAAGAAATTTTGTATTACAATTTGTAAAATATCGGGAACTTTGTGAGAGAACTCTAAATTTACAAAAATAAAAAAAGGCCGGCTATGCCGACCTCGTTATATATATGAATTACTTATATTTAATCGCGAATTTTAGAAATTAGCGTTACGTGGAGTACGAGGGAAGGGGATAACATCCCTTACATTTTGTACGCCGGTGACATAGGCGATTAATCGTTCGAAACCTAATCCGAAACCAGCATGTGGCACGGTGCCGTAACGGCGCAGGTCACGATACCACCAGTAATCTTCTTTATTCAGACCCATTTCTGCCAGACGCGCATCCAGTACATCCAGACGCTCTTCACGCTGTGAACCACCGATGATTTCACCAATGCCCGGCGCCAGAACATCCATTGCCGCCACGGTCTTACCATCTTCGTTCATACGCATATAGAACGCTTTGATATCTTTTGGATAGTTCTTCACCACCACCGGCGCTTTGAAGTGCTTCTCGGCCAGGTAACGTTCATGTTCGGAGGAGAGATCCACGCCCCAGGACACTGGGTTTTCGAATGTCTGGCCGCTTTTTAGCAGAATGTCGACCGCATCGGTGTAGTCTACCTGCGCGAAATCGGTAGTGACAAAACGTTCTAAGCGAGCAATCGCATCTTTGTCTACGCGTTCAGCGAAGAACGCCATATCGTCAGCACGCTCTTCAAGCACCGCCTTGAACACATACTTCAGCATGGCCTCAGCCAGTGCAGCAGCGTCGTCAAGGTTAGCGAAAGCGACTTCCGGCTCCAGCATCCAGAATTCCGCTAAGTGACGGCTGGTGTTGGAGTTTTCTGCGCGGAAGGTCGGGCCAAAGGTATAGACTTTTGACAATGCACAGGCATAAGTCTCGGCATTCAACTGGCCAGAAACGGTCAGGAAGGCTTCTTTACCAAAGAAATCTTTGTCGTAGTCAACTTTGCCCTGCGGATCGCGCGGCAGGTTTTCCATGTCCAGCGTAGAGACGCGGAACATCTCGCCCGCACCTTCTGTATCCGATGCGGTGATCAGCGGGGTAGAAACCCAGAAATAGCCATTTTCGTGGAAGAAGCGATGCAGCGCCTGCGCCAGAGTATGACGTGTACGCGCTACGGCACCGACCAGATTGGTGCGCGGACGCAAGTGTGCGACTTCACGCAGGTATTCGATACTGTGGCGTTTTGCCGCCATTGGATAGGTATCCGGATCGTCTACCCAGCCGGTGACTTCTACGTTGGTCGCTTGCAGTTCAAAGGCCTGGCCTTCGCCCGGTGATTCCACCACTTTACCAGTGACAATCACTGAACAGCCCGTGGTCAGACGCAGCACTTCATCCTGATAATTATTCAGAGAATTATTGACGACGGCCTGAACGGGATTAAAGCAGGAACCGTCATAAACGGCGATAAAGGAAAGACCGGCTTTGGAATCTCTTCGGGTACGCACCCAACCACGTACGGTGACTTCACTGTCGACCGCGACACGGCCGTGCAGTACATCCGCTACAGGCACTACGCTCATAAATATCTCTCTATATATAGAAGTGGATAAAAGCCCCATTTCGGGGTTTTGCTATGTTACTTGCGAGCCATCAGGAAACAAGCAATTTTGCAGGGGAAAAAGGGAGATTTGTTGTGAAAGAGCAGGGTGCGGGCACCCTGCATCCATGATTAGCTGGCTCTTTTCACCAGAGGGAGGTCGAATGCTTTACGCAGGGCGCGCACGAAGGCTTTATCCTGGCAGATGGTTTTACCCGGGCTGTCAGAGAGTTTCGCCACCGGTTTGCCATTACAGCTCACCAGTTTAATCACGATGTTCAGTGGTGTGACGCCAGTAATATCGCAGGTCAGGCGCGTACCAATGCCAAATACCACGTTGGCGCGTTGACCAAAGTGACGATATAACGCCAGCGCTTTATCCAGATTGAGGTTATCTGAGAACACCAACGTTTTACTCTTCGGATCGATATCCAGACGCTGATAGTGTGCAATGGCTTTTTCACCCCACTCCACGGGATCTCCCGAGTCATGGCGCAAACCCTGATAGCGATGAGCAAAGCCCGGGCCGAAATCACGCAGGAAGGCATCCATGGTGATGCAGTCTGTCAACGCGATACCGAGTTGGTCATCATACTCATCCAGCCAGGATTGCAGCGCCGCGCGTTGGCTATTCGCCAGCACCGGGCTGATCTGTTGATGTGCCTGGAACCACTCGTGGGCCTGAGTGCCCACCGGATTGAGCTGTAAGCGCCGGGCGAGATCGTAATTGCTGGTGCCCACTAACCACGGGAACTCCGCTTTTAACGTACTGACAATCGCTTCCTGAACCGCTTTGGAGTAGCGGCGACGGGTACCAAAATCCATCAGCTGGAAGCGAGACATATCGAGATCGCCCACCTGCTGACGGAAATCGACCAGCTTCTGCTGTAACTGAGTGACCGCTTGTTCCACACCGATCTCCGGTGTGCGATGGCGATGCACCACTTCACTGATCAGCGCCAGCAGCGGCACTTCCCAAAGAATAACTTCGCGCCATGGCCCGCTGATCTGAATAGACAGACGGCCATTCTCATTGCGCACCCTGACCTGAGAGGGATCAAAGCGGAATTGGCGCAGCCAGTTGAGGTAATCGGATTCAAAGAAAGGTAAGCCGCTGAGATAGTGATATTCGTTGTCGCTCAGGGCAAGAGAAGGCAGCGTATCGAGTTGCGCGCGAATTTCATCGGCATACTGGCCGAGCAATTCATCGCCGCGACAACGAAATTCTGCCGTTACCGGGACATCGTAGTAACGATGATAAACGGCCTGCTGCATATGAAGCTTATACGCATCGGTATCAAGCAGCGTGGTCAAAATCGGGGAAGCATGTCCAGTCATGGTGCGTTTCAGCATCCTCTTCCGCGGAGCAGAGCCCGGTGTCAACAAAGTCATAAAGACGCAGGAGTATAAAACAGTAATGAACGCGATCACACCATAATTGCGGGTGGCAGGTCGAGGGTCATTTGTGCCATTGTTAATGAATTGTAGCCTTTTCAGCAAAGGCACGCATTGTGCGTGGCAACGAAGGCACAACCCGCTTAGACTTTGACGGGTCAACATATTAACGATGCGAGAAGGACTTATGACGCAACAGCCGCAAATCAAATATCGCCACGACTACCGTGCGCCGGATTACACCATCACCGATATCGACCTGACGTTTGACCTCGATGCCACCAGCACGCGCGTGACGGCGGTGAGCCAGGTGAAGCGTCTCGGTGCTGCGGATGCCGAACTGCGTCTGGATGGCGAAGACCTCACGCTGGTGTCGCTGGCGGTGGATGGCCATCCCTGGTCACACTATCGTGAAGAAGAGGGCGCGCTGGTCATCAGCCAACTGCCCGACAACTTTACCCTGACCCTCATTAATGACATCCATCCAGACAAAAACACCGCGCTGGAAGGGCTCTACAAGTCGGGTGATGCACTCTGTACCCAGTGTGAAGCGGAAGGTTTCCGCCATATTACCTGGTATCTGGATCGCCCGGACGTGCTGGCGCGCTTTACCACCACCATCATTGCCGATGCGGCAAAATATCCGTTCCTGCTCTCCAACGGCAATAAGTTAGAGAGCGGTCGTCATGAAGATGGTCGCCACTGGGTGAAGTGGCAGGATCCGTTCCCGAAACCGTGCTATCTGTTTGCGCTGGTGGCGGGCGATTTCGACGTGCTGCGCGACAGCTTTACCACGCGTTCCGGCCGTGATGTGGCGCTGGAGATCTTCGTCGATCGTGGCAATCTCGATCGTGCCGACTGGGCAATGACCTCTTTGAAAGCCAGTATGAAGTGGGATGAAGAACGCTTTAACCTCGAATACGATCTCGACATCTTTATGATCGTTGCGGTGGATTTCTTCAACATGGGCGCGATGGAGAACAAAGGCCTCAACGTCTTCAACTCCAAATATGTGCTGGCGAAAGCTGAAACCGCCACGGATAAAGATTATCTCGGTATTGAGGCGGTGATTGGTCACGAATACTTCCATAACTGGACCGGTAACCGCGTCACCTGCCGCGACTGGTTCCAGCTCAGCCTGAAAGAGGGCTTAACCGTGTTCCGCGACCAGGAGTTCAGCTCAGATCTCGGTTCGCGTGCGGTTAACCGCATCGACAACGTACGCGTGATGCGCGGCGCACAGTTTGCCGAAGATGCCAGCCCAATGGCGCACCCAATCCGCCCGGATCAGGTCATTGAGATGAACAACTTTTATACCCTGACCGTATATGAGAAGGGCTCTGAAGTGATTCGCATGCTGCATACCCTGCTCGGCGAAGCCAATTTCCAGAAAGGCATGCAGCTCTATTTTGAGCGTCACGATGGTAGTGCGGCCACCTGCGACGATTTTGTGCAGGCGATGGAAGATGCCTCCAATGTTGATCTGTCACAGTTCCGTCGCTGGTATAGCCAGGCCGGTACGCCGGTGCTGACGGTGCGTGACGACTACAATCCTGAACTGGAGCAGTACACGCTGCACGTGACACAACACACGCCACCGACGGCTGAACAGAAAGAGAAGTTGCCGCTGCATATCCCGCTGGATATCGAACTGTACGACAACGAAGGCAAGGTGATTCCGCTGCAGCATAACGGGCATCCGGTGCATCATGTGCTGAATGTCACCGAGGAGTTCCAGACCTTTATTTTCGATAACGTGCACTTCCAGCCGGTGCCTTCGCTGCTGCGTGAATTCTCGGCGCCCGTGAAGCTCGATTATAAATGGAGCGATGCGCAGCTGACGTTCCTGATGCGTCACGCCCGCAATGATTTCTCGCGCTGGGATGCGGCGCAAAGTTTGCTGGCGACTTATATTCGTCTGAATGTCGCGCGCCATCAGCAGGGACAACCGCTGTCGCTGCCGTTGCACGTGGCGGATGCCTTCCGCGCGGTGTTGCTGGAAGAGCAGGGCGATCCGGCGTTAACCGCGTTGATTTTGTCACTGCCTGGCGAGAATGAAATCGCCGAGCTGTTTGACGTGATCGATCCGCTGGCGATTTCTGCGGTGCGTGCGGCGCTGGTGCATGCGCTGGCAACCGAACTGAGCGATGAATTGTATGCCGTGTATCTGGCTAACCAGAGCCAGGAATACAAGGTGGAGCATGCAGAGATTGGCAAGCGCGCACTGAAAAATGTCTGCCTGAGCTATTTGGCGTTCGCCGATGCAGAGCAGGCGGATAAGTTAGTGCAGGCGCAGTATCAGCAGGCGACCAATATGACGGATGCACTGGCCGCGCTATCAGCAGCAGTGGCAGCGCAGTTGCCGTGTCGTGAAGCCTTGCTGGCCGCCTATGACGAGCGCTGGCATCAGGATGGCCTGGTGATGGACAAATGGTTTGTGCTGCAAGCCACCAGCCCGGCGGACAACGTGCTGAGCAAGGTGCGTGAACTGCTCAATCACCGTTCTTTCACCATGGGTAACCCGAACCGCATTCGTTCACTGATTGGGGCTTTTGCGGCCGGCAACCCAGCAGCGTTCCACGCCAAAGACGGCAGTGGCTATCAGTTCCTGGTAGAGATGCTGACCGACCTCAACACACGTAATCCGCAAGTTGCTGCGCGCATGATTGAGCCGCTGATTCGCTTGAAGCGTTACGATGCCGGTCGTCAGGCGCTGATGCGTCAGGCGCTGGAAACCCTGAAAGGTCTGGATAAGCTGTCGGGCGATCTGTACGAGAAGATCACCAAAGCGTTGAATGCCTGATAAGGTAAAAGCCGCATCACGATGATGCGGCTTTTTTTGCTGAACTCGCTGCCACTTTCTCTGGTTGCCCGGAGTGACAGTGGCAATATCCCGCTCGACTTCGACTTCGACTTCGACTTCGACTTCGACTTCGACTTCGACTTCGACTAACGCTGCTGGGCGAATTTCAGCGGCTGATCTGCCGGACTGCGCTTCATCACACGATCCAGCACTTCTGCTTCCAGTTCCGCCAGTCGCGCCGATCCACGTCGACGTGGTCGCGCGAGGTCCACGGTTAAATCCAGCCCAATCTGTCCCTCTTCGATCAGCAATACGCGATCGGCCATCGCCACGGCTTCACTGACATCATGGGTGACCAGCAACACCGTGAAGTTATGTTGTTGCCATAGCGATTCAATCAATCCCTGCATCTCAATACGCGTCAGTGCATCCAGCGCTCCGAGGGGTTCATCCAGCAGCAATAAACCGGGTCGATGAATCAACGCGCGAGCCAGCGCCACGCGCTGTTTTTGCCCACCCGATAGTGCCGCTGGCCACTCGTTAGCGCGATCGGCTAAACCCACCGCCTCCAGAGCTTCCAGTGCGGCAGCCCGCCATTCACGCCCCTTTAAACCCAGGCCCACATTATCGATAACTTTTTTCCACGGCAGCAGACGTGCATCCTGGAACATGAGACGCGTGTCTTCGCGTGCTTGCGCTAACGGCGCAGTGCCTGCCAGCAGCTCGCCACGCGAGGTAGATTCCAGTCCTGCCAGCAGGCGCAGCAGGGTACTTTTTCCGCATCCGCTGCGGCCCACCACGGCAACAAACTGCCCGGCAGGGATATGCAGATTGATATTGTTGAGGATGGTGCGGTCGCCATACTGCTTACTGACGCCGTTAACGCCAACGGGGGTGCCGCTGTTCAGACGCGACGGGCTCAAAGTTGCGTTGCTCATGCGTTCTCCTTCAATTGATAAGCCGGATGCCAGCGCAGCCATACGCGCTCCAGCAGTTGAGCGGCGACATCGGCCAGTTTGCCGAGCAGCGCATAGAGAATGATGGCGACCACCACCACATCGGTTTGCAGAAACTCACGTGCATTCATCGCCAGATAGCCAATGCCAGAGTTGGCCGAGATAGTTTCAGCCACAATCAGCGTCAGCCACATCAGGCCGAGGGCAAAGCGTACGCCGACCATGATCGAAGGCAGCGCACCTGGCAGAATCACCTGAATAAACAGACTCCAGCCAGAAAGACCATAACTGCGCGCCATCTCCACCAGACCACGATCGATATTACGGATACCGTGATAAGTGTTGAGGTAAATCGGGAATAAGGTGCCGAGTGCCACCAGGAAAATCTTGGCTGACTCATCAATGCCGAACCACAGAATCACCAGCGGGATCAGTGCCAGGTGCGGCACATTGCGCAGCATCTGCACTGAGGTATCCAGCAAACGCTCGCCCACGCGTGAGGTGCCGGTGATCAAGCCAAGCGCCAAACCGATCGAGCCGCCAATGGCAAAGCCGATCGCCGCACGCCAGCCACTGATGGCGAGGTTTTGCCACAGTTCGCCACTCACCGTCAGCTTCCAGAACGTAATAATGATGTTTTCCGGTGATGGCAGAATACGTGTTGAGAGCCAGCCCACCTGAGAGGCGAGTTGCCACACCGCAACCAGCAGCACCGGTAAAGCCCAGGGCAGCAAGGCATTACTCAGCTGTTTTTGAAATTTTGCCATCCTGAACTCCTTAGCTCTGAGACACTTTCTGCGGGGTGAAATCATTGGCTACCGCTTCACCGTGCGCTTGCACCACACGAGGTTTCGGCACTTCTGGGATGGCCAAATCAAGGTGTGGGAACAGTAGCTCACCGACACGATAGGCTTCTTCAAGATGCGGATAGCCTGAGAGAATAAAGGTCTCGATGCCGAGGTCGCTGTACTCCTGCATACGCGCCGCCACGGTTGGACCATCTCCCACCAGTGCCGTACCGGCACCGCCGCGTACCAAACCCACGCCTGCCCACAGATTTGGGCTGATCTCCAGCTTGTCACGACGGCCACCGTGCAGCGCGGCCATGCGTTGCTGTCCAACGGAATCGGTACGGGCAAAGGCCGCCTGCGCTTTGGCAATAGTGGCATCGTCAAGATGAGCAATCAGGCGATCCGCTGCCTGCCAGGCTTCTTCATTGGTTTCACGCACGATGACGTGCAGACGAATGCCAAAGCGCACTTTACGGCCCTGTGCCGCCGCTTTGGCACGCACTTGATCAATTTTCTCTTTGACTAATGCCGGAGGCTCGCCCCAGGTGAGATAAACATCGACCTGCTCAGCGGCGAGATCCTGCGCGGCATCGGATGAACCGCCAAACCACAGCGGTGGACGTGGCTGTTGTACCGGTTTAAACATCAGGCGTGCACCGCGCACTTTGACGTGTTTACCCTCGTAATCCACGGTTTCACCTTCTGAAACGCGACGCCATACGCGGGTGAACTCCGCTGATTCTTCATAACGCTCCCGATGATCGAGGAACACGCCGTCCCCCGCGAGCTCTTCAGGATCGCCGCCTGTGACCAGGTTAAACAGCGCGCGCCCGTTGGACAGACGATCCAGCGTCGCGGCCTGGCGCGCTGCCTGGGTCGGTGAAATCACGCCCGGACGCAGCGCCACCAGAAAGCGCAAACGTTGCGTCACCGGAATCAGTGACGCGGCCACCAGCCAGGCATCTTCACAGGAGCGGCCGGTGGGGATCAGCACGCCGCCAAAGCCAAGGCGATCGGCGGCCTGAGCAATCTGCTGCAGATAACCGTGATCGACGGGACGCGAACCTTCGGCGGTGCCAAGATAGTGCCCATCACCGTGGGTGGGGAGAAACCAAAAAACGGATATGCTCATGATTCAATTCCTTATGGCTGGGCGGACTGTGGATGCCAGATGCGGTCAGTGATGTTCACTTTTACCGGCATCAAATGATTGGCATAAAACAGATCGGCCGTTTGCTGTTGGGCCTGCGCAGTATGTGCGCTGACCGGCGTAATCGCGGTGGGGGGACGATGGTCGAGATAGCTGGCAATCACCGGCTTGGGTAAGCCCATCGCTTGTGCCAGAAGATCGATGCTTTGATCGCGTTGGCTGTGGGTGAGCGCGTCAGCATCGCTAAAGGTTTGCAGCACTTGCTGGACAAATGGACCATTGGCTTCGGCATATTTTCGGGTGGCTAAATAGAAAGACCCAGTCTGATTGAGCTTGCTGCCATCAGCCAGTACGCGCACGTTGCCTTGCAGTAAGGCGGCAGAGTAGTAGGGATCCCAAATAGCCCAGGCATCGACATCGCCCTGCTGGAAAGCGGCTCGCGCATCGGCAGGGGTCAGATAAGTGGGCTGGATATCTTTAAAGCTCAGGCCAGCCTGTTCCAGCGCACGCAACAATAAGTTGTGTGAACTGGAGCCCTTCTGAAAGGCCACTTTATGACCTTTCAAATCGGCAACACGCTTAATCGGGCTGTCTTTGGGCACCAGAATCACCTCAGCCTGAGGTTTCGGTGGTTCGGAACCGACATACAGCAGGTCCGCGCCTGCTGCCTGGGCAAACAGTGGCGGGATATCGCCGGTGCTGCCCAAATCAATGCTATCGACATTCAGCGCTTCCAGCATTTGCGGGCCCGCGGGGAATTCAATCCATTTGATCTGGGTATGGGGAAAACGCTGTTCCAGCATCTGGTGAGATTTTGCTAACACCATGCTCACCGATCCTTTTTGATAACCCACACGCAATTGCGCCGGGGCATCAGCGGCAACGACGTTGGCACTCAGGGCAAATAGCGCAGCAAAGGCTGGCAGCAGTAAATTCGTAAACATCCTTTTCATGATTCTTCCTTTATACCGCTTGAGCGTAAGGTTGATGGCGACGATGCAGTGCATGCCAGAATGTATCCAGCGCGTCGTCGATGCGTTTGGCCAACTGTGGATCCAGCTCTGGCTGGCGGTCGTAATTCACTATTTGCGTATCGGTGGCAAACACCCCATGCAGCACTTCCTGAGCTTTCAGCGCATTCAATACCGGCTTGAGCGCGTAATCCACGGCCAGTAAATGGGATGCACTACCTCCGCTGGCCAATGGCAACACCACTTTGTGTTCCAGAGCGCGTTCTGGCAGTAAATCAAGCAGGGTTTTCAGCGCACCCGAAAATGAAGCTTTATAAATAGGAGTGGCAACAATCAGTCCGTCTGCCAGCGCCAGGTCGGCTTTCAACGCATTAAGGGCTGGGGAGTCAAAGCGCGCATAGAGCAGATCGTCCGGCTGAAAGTTGTGAATATTCCAGGGAATGACTTCAACACCGCGTGCTTCCAACGCGTGCTGGCACAGGCTGAGCATTGCAGTAGAGCGCGATGGGAAGCGAGGGCTGCCCGCCAGCGTAATAACTCGCATGGTCACTCCTTATAACTTAAAGTTATTGATTATCTGATATTGAGAACTGATGTGTTCAATACTGGCAGAGCGAGGAGATGGGCTTAAATGATTTATCTGGCAATCAAAAGGCGGAAAATGCAAAAGGGTTCATCTGACTAAATAGAAGTGGCAGTGTTGGCGCTAACGAATTGCGAATAGTCCTAAAAGGGCACCTTACTACCATTGGGAATGATTACTAACAATGAATGAAACGACAACTCATCATTGCATGAGCAAGTTTATTTTCTGTGCGGATATCTGTAACGACAGTTACGTTTCGAAAAACTCGGACTGATGGACAAGCGAAAATAATGAAGTGAACTCGCACAGTTACAAAAGTAAAAAAAGTGAGATAAATCAATTGAGCGCCAAGGTCTGTTTACTCTTCATTAAACTTATCAGACGTTGCGGGAGGGGTTTATCTATCTGTTTAAATTTTATAGATAAGTATTCCCTGACATCTATTCGCACATAAAATGTGTAACTTTCCCTCATCAGATGCGACAAAAGTTAAAGGCATTAATGTGACGCATGCATTATTCCATAAAGAAGTTAGCAGGGGTGATGTATTGCTAATGGTTCAAGCCGCTTAATTATTTTTTGGCCCTGTGAAATAAAAATTCTATCTGCTTAACTGATCCCGAAATAACAATCTGGCCGTTTACATTGCGTTTAACTCCTTAGCGCAATGCTTTTACACAGGCACCTCTTGCCAGTGGCATTTCATTTCTTTCAACCGTTTTCGGGAAAGGTTTATGTCTAAAATCCTGTTATCTATTATCATTCCTACCTATAACGTAGAGAATTATATTGTCGAATGTGTTGACGCATTGCTTAAGCAAATTGATTCGCCCAATGAGATTATTATTGTTAATGATGGCTCTACCGATGGCACGCTGGCGTTGGTCGAGCGGCATTACGCGCATTTGCCGCAGGTGAAAATCATCACCACGACAAATGGCGGCGCTGGACAGGCGCGTGATACAGGAATAGCGGCAGCCCAAGGGGAGTTCCTGTTTTTCTGCGATCCCGATGATATTGTTGCAGATGGCTTGGTGGCTGAACTGCAGCAGGTGTATCAGGCGCACCCCGAGACCGAACTGTTTTGCTTCAATTCGCAGATGTTTGAGGAGCACCAACGCCAGGTTACACGTCCTAAAGTGCGGCATGAGTTGTTCGGGAAACAGCCGTCCTCACAGGTGTTCTCGCGCCTGCTGCGCAACGGTAGTTACACGTCTGCTGCATGGAATTATGCAGTGAAAAAAAGTCTGGTGCAGCAGCATGGTTTGCGCTTTCGTGACCGGGTTCATGAAGATCACCAGTTCACCCTTTCGGCTTACGTTCTCTCAAATCATGCGTGGGTTAGTCAGAAAGTGTATTACCACCAACGCGTGCGCAACGGGTCACTGACTAACAGCCGTAAGAGTCAGGAGTACTTCCAGCAACGGTACAATGCCTTTATGCAGGCCTACAGCACCTTGAAAATGGCTTTAAAGGACTCGCCATTAAAAAAGGAAATTGAGAAAGCCTATTTAATGCACTCTTTCCGCTTGATGATTTATCTCTCGTTGTACAATGGTACAGCCGTGCCGGAATATGTGATTAATGCCATTCGATTTTTAGGTGGGCAATTTGAGCCAGCCAATATCAAAGAGTGGTTGCTTATTCAGCGCCCGCATATGTTTATCCTGTTGCAGAATTTTAAAGTCGGAAGAGAGTTAAAACGAGCAGCATGATTCCTTTTTATTCCACTGCGGTGAAATAATTCTGTGGCAACAGTAGCAAGCGAAATGTAATAATTCGCTTCAGCTGCGATAAAAATGTTACCGATGATGAGCCATTCATGAAATTGTCATCCTTTCTTTTGCCGTATGCGAGAAGGGCAGGAGGCTTATTTATTCCTGTGTGGAATTCATTCATCGGTCTTCCCTGATGTGGGAAAAAACGCATTTTAGCACCAGTGCTGAAATTAAGAATAAGTCCGGTAGGCAGTTATGCTGTTCTGTGTCAGGCTCTATTTTTAGCGAATTTTCCCAGACGCCTCGATACTTATGTCAATTAAACGAAACGCCATCGCCAACTATGTTGGTCAGATTTACCTGACACTGTCAGGTATTCTGGTAGTACCGCTTTATATTCATCATTTGGGGATGGAAGCGTATGGTTTAGTCGGATTCTTTTCGATTCTGTTAACCTGGCTGCAATTACTGGATGCCGGTGTATCCACCACTTTGATGCGTGAAGCGGCCCGCTATCGCGCTAATCAAGCTGAGTTTATCTGGTTCCCCTCGTTATTTGCTGCGCTGTCGAAATTCTTCCTGATTTCAACTGTGGTGCTGGTGGTCATCGGTTGGGTGGCAACGCCGTGGATTGCCCATCACTGGCTGGACGCCCAGCATTTGCCGTCCTCGGATGTGGTTATCGCAGTAGCAATTATGGTGATTACCGCTGCCATTCGCTGGCGGACCAGCCCTTATCGCAGCGTTATCGTCGGCTTTGAACATCAGGTTTGGCTGAATGGCGTCAATCTGGTGATCGTCACACTGCGCACCTTTGGCGCCGTTCTGGTTATCCAGCTGTTCTCTAATCCAGTGTTGAGTTTCTTTATCTGGCAACTGTTGGTCTCAATTGCCGAAGCGGTGTGCCTGATTTACAAATGCTTCCAACTGGTGCCGGCCTCGGCGCGCAGGCAGAAGCATGAAAATCTTAAAGAAGTATTGAAGCCATTTATTCGCTTTGCCCTTAGCGCGGCTTACGCCAGTGCAGTCTGGACCTTTATTTCCCAGATTGACCGTCTGGTGCTGTCAAAAACATTGCCGCTGAGTGAATACGGCTCCTTTACCGTGGTGGCCACGGCCGCAACTGGCATTATTTTGTTGAGCAGCCCGATTATGCAGGCCATCGTGCCGCGCATGACCGGGATGAAAACCAAAAAAGAGGGTGATGACCAGTCGCTCGTGCTGTATCGCTATACCACCCAAGCGGTGGCGATCTTCATGGCCCCGCTCAGTATTACGATTGCCTGTTTCTCCGCGCCGCTGCTGTGGGCATGGACACAGAACCAGCAGGTGGTGAATGAGATGTCATTTGTGCTCAGTTTGTATGCGCTGGGTAGCGGGGTGCAGGCCATCTGCGGTTTGCTTTATCATCTGCAATACATCAACGGCAACCTTAAGCTCCACGTTAAAGGTTTCTCCTGTTTCGCCATTGTGCTGGTGCCACTCAACATCTTTGCCGCTCTCCATTTCGGTGCCCGCGGCACGGGCTGGCTGTGGTTAGGGCAAAATGTCTTCTATCTCTTTGGTTGGGCGTGGTTGGTGCATCGCCGTTTCGCGCCAGGCATCCATTTTACGTGGTTGACACGTGACGTGATGTTGGTGTGGGTGGTGGCTGGCGTGATGGCATGGCTCTGCTCGCTGTTGCCGATCAGTTGGGATCAAAATCGCTGGCTTAATCTGCTGTGGCTTGGATTGTTTGGCATGGTGAATTTGGGCGTGTGTTGTCTGCTACACAGTCTGGTGATTAAACGTCTGCATCTGCCGTTCAATAAGGGCTTTAATGTTGAGGAGAGAGAATGAGCGATCAGCGTACGAAAACGACCATCACGGTGATCATTCCAAACTGGAACTGTGCCCCCTGGCTGGAAGAAGCCATTGATTCGCTGGTGGGGCAATCTTCGCCGCCCGACCAGATTATTGTGATTGATGACGGATCTACCGATAACAGCGTGGAGCTACTCCAGCAGCTGGCGAAACGCTATCCGCAAATGACATTGTTACAATCTCAGCGCGGTGGCGTAAGTGCTGCGCGTACGCGCGGACTGGAGATCGCCACGGGGGACTTCATCTACTTTATGGATGCAGATGATTTCGTCGGTAAAACGCTGTTTGCTGATTTTCAACGGGCCAAAACGCAGCATCCAGAAATGGAATTATTCTGCTTTGGCGCCAAAATGTTTACTGATTTGCCGCTCGCCCAGCGTCAGTATCAACCGTTTCATCAGCGGAAGATGCAGGGGGCTTTCCCGGGGGGCAGCACAACGCTGCGCCACATGATAACTCATCAGTCAGCGCACCGCGTGTTATGGAGTAGCATCGTTTCTCGCCATCTGATCGAACGCGTAGGCGTGACGTTTTTGCCGATTCAAAACCATGAAGACGCTCCTTTCATGTTCGCGCTCTACATGCAGGCACAGGAAGTGGTGTTCTCTCACGAAAGCTATTACTACAAGCGATTTATGGTGACCTCGCTCTCACAACGAAAAGCGACGTTTTCATGGGTGGAAAACTATTTTATTGCGCGAGGTAACAGCGAGAGCTTTATGCAGGCGTGGGGATTGGCTGCGGATGAGTGGTTACTCGATCGTTATTACGAACCCGTGATGTACGGTTGTTTGATCGAGATGCGTAAAAATGACATTGATGTCCCGCAGGAGTGGCATGTCACCATTGACCAACTGATACGCAAAGTGACGGGCGAAAGTAAACGCATGAAACTGCAGTGGTACTATCCCACGCTCTATAACGGCCTGAAGGCGAGTCGCAGCCTGCTGGCGCGTTATACCGGTAAGCGCTGATTTCGATCAACTCCGCATCACCTGATTAAATTTACTTTTGCGCCAGAGGCCTTTACCATTCTGGCGCACAAATTTCCGTGCACCCGACTTCTTCGCTTCCGCCATTCAGGAGAGTGCATGTTATATCCTATCGTCCGGCCGGCGCTGTTTAAGCTCGATCCAGAGCGTGCGCACGAACTCACCTTTCAACAATTACGTTTTATCAGCGGAACGCCGCTGGAAGGACTGATTCGCCAGTCGCTGCCGTCACGCCCGGTGACCTGCATGGGATTGACTTTCCCTAACGCGCTGGGGCTTGCTGCAGGCCTCGATAAAAACGCAGAGTGCATTGATGCCTTTGGTGCGATGGGTTTCGGCTTCGTGGAAGTCGGGACGGTGACGCCACGTCCACAGCCTGGCAATGATAAGCCGCGCATGTTCCGTCTGGTGGAAGCGGAAGGGATTATTAATCGCATGGGCTTTAATAATCACGGCGTCGATCACTTAGTCGAGAACGTTAAAAAAGCGCGTTTCAAAGGTGTCCTCGGTATCAATATTGGCAAAAATAAAGATACGCCAGTGGAGCAAGGCAAAGACGATTATCTGATCTGCATGGAAAAGGTGTATGCCCATGCCGGTTATATCGCCATCAATATTTCATCGCCAAACACACCTGGATTACGCACGCTGCAATATGGCGAAGCGCTGGACGATCTGCTTTCGGCGATCAAATTAAAACAAAAAGAGCTGCAGGAACGGCACCTTAAATATGTGCCGGTGGCGGTGAAGATCGCGCCGGATCTTTCTGAAGAAGAATTGATCCAGGTTGCCGACAGTTTGGTGTGCCATGAAATTGACGGTGTCATTGCCACGAATACCACGCTCGATCGTGCTTTAGTTGCTGGACTTAAATATGCCGATGAGATGGGTGGATTAAGTGGCCGTCCGGTACAGTCACGCAGCACTGAAGTGATTCGCCGCTTGTCGCAAGAGCTGCAAGGTCGCTTACCTATTATTGGCGTCGGTGGTATTGATTCACTGGTTTCCGCTCGTGAAAAAATGGCCGCAGGGGCCACATTGGTGCAGATATACTCTGGCTTTATTTATAAAGGCCCAGGTTTAATTAAAGATATCGTGACCCATCTCTAAGACATTTCCCACTTTCCCGCGCCGGGGGGTTTATTTATCCCTTCGGCTCGTTTATATTTTGTCCTGCTGATGTTTTTTTCAGCTTTTCCTTAGAGCTTTATTTTTTCATTGAGCGCCATTTTGCGCAGCGATTAACCACAGGGCACATCATGAAAATCAAACCTGATGATAACTGGCGTTGGTATTTTGACGCAGAACACGATCGTATGATGCTGGATTTGGCCGATGGCATGCTATTTCGTTCGCGCTTCTCGCGTAAAATGCTGACACCGGATGCCTTTAATGTCAGTGGTTTTTGTGTCGATGACGCTGCCCTGTATTTTACGTTTGAAGAGCGTTGCCGACAGAGTGGATTAAAAGGCGATCAGCGCGCTGAATTAGTCTTAAACGCATTAGTGGCGAGTCGTTTTTTAAAACCGCTCATGCCAAAAAGCTGGCATTTCACCAGCCATACCCAGAGTTGGCAACCCGCATCAGGCGATATGGTAGCCGTGACGCTGGCCGATAGCGGCGAACAGGCGCAATTGCTGGTGGTCGAGAGTGGCGAAAATGCGGCGTTGTGTCTGCTGGCGCAAAATACATTATCGGTAGCCGGTAAAGGTATGCAGTTAGGCGATGCCATTAAGATCATGAACGATCGTTTGCGGCCGCATCAGCAGGAACAAAACGCCCACTTTGCGCGGGCGGTTTAAGCGTTTAAGCCAGAACAATATCGCCTGCTGGAATACAGCTACAACTGAGAATCGTTCCGTCTGCGCGCACTGCGCTCTGTTTCAGCGCTTTCACTTCGCCTGATACCAGCGTCACCTTGCAGCTACCACATATCCCGGCACGACACGAGTAGGGAATGCGAAAGCCCTGCATCTCCAGTTGTTCCAGCAGCACTTGCTGGTTGTCGCCGGTAAATTCACTGCCCTGATAGCCAATGATCACTTCTGCCTGTTGGCTGGCAGCCGGTTTGAGGGTTTCCACCACCGCGCCCGCTCCGTAAGCTCGCGGTGTCTGACGAGCCAAAACCGTGAGCTCATCGCCGACGCGGATCACGCCGCTGTTGCGGGCGATCAGATTCAGACCGAAATCGATATCTCCGCTGCCGTCCTGACCGCTGCGGAAACGTTGTAACGTGGCCAGGGGTTCACCTTCGGGATGTTTGCGCCCGCTTTCGGTACCCACGGTGGTGAATACACAGCGGCTGCAGGGTTTGGGCATATCAAAAACAATCTCGCCGATTTTAACCTGTTTCCAGCTATCTTCATCCCAAGCTGGCGCGCCGCTGACCACCAGGTTGGGGCGGAATTGCTCAACGCGTACGCTGGCCGGGCAGCGCTGCTGCAGATCCTGCAGTGACGACATATTCACCAGCAGGAAGGGAAAACCATCCGCGAAACTCAGCGATACCTCATCAAATTTTTTCACCCGTCGCGTGGGAGTAACACCGGTCCAGCGCAATTGCACCGGACGCGGAAAGAATTCACTCAGCCAATTATTGATTTCAGCGGGCGCAATATGCGAGGTGAAATGATTCCCCCAAACTTCAGTGGGTGACAATTGTGCCGTGAAATCGCTGAAGCGAATTAAGGCCTGGCTGCCATCCGGGGCATTTAAAAATAAGCCATCGGGTAACAGCGCAGGAGTAAAACGCACCATGTCCGGATACTGTCGCGCAGTAATAAAAGTGCCGTCCAGTTCGGTCACCATGAAGATGCGATCAAACGCCAGACCACTCTCCAGCACCTGTGCATGAGACAGTTGCAAACCGCGCATCGATTTGACCGGATGAATATAGAGGCGAGAAAGCGTAATCATCGAAACTCCAACAGGACAAAAAGAAGCTAACTTTATGACATAGGACGCTGATTCGCTATAATGCGCAACAATTTTAGCAAGAGTAAAAAGTGACGATATGAATTCTCTGTTTGCCAGTACGGCGCGTGGGCTCGAAGAGCTGTTAAAAACTGAGCTGGACGCGCTGGGTGCGCAGGATTTGCAGGTGGTGCAGGGCGGCGTCCACTTCCGTGCCGATGACCGTGTGATGTACCAAAGCCTGCTGTGGAGCCGACTGGCTTCGCGTATTTTGCTGCCGCTGGGAGAATTTGG
Organism: Candidatus Pantoea communis; assembly: GCF_011752685.1. NCBI lineage: Bacteria > Pseudomonadati > Pseudomonadota > Gammaproteobacteria > Enterobacterales > Erwiniaceae > Pantoea > Candidatus Pantoea communis. Next base: position 774,898 of record NZ_VWXC01000001.1, on the reverse strand, counting down.
CGTCTGGAGCGATCTCGATCTGTATGTGGGCGCGCAGAGCATTCCCTGGACCGAGATGTTCGACAGCAGCACCAGCTTTGCAATTCACTTTAGCGGTACCAATGAGGTGATCCGTAACAGCCAGTTCGGTGCATTACGTATCAAAGATGCGATTGTTGACAGCTTTACGCGTCAGAATCTGGAGCGTCCAAGCGTGGATCGTGAACAGCCAGGCATCCGTATTAATGCGTGGCTGAATAAAGATCGCGTGAGCATCGCACTGGATCTGAGCGGCGATGCGCTGCATCAGCGTGGCTATCGTCAGCAAACCGGTCAGGCACCGCTGAAAGAGACGCTGGCGGCCGCGATTGTGATGCGTTCTGGTTGGCAGAGCACCACGCCATTGATCGATCCGATGTGCGGTTCTGGTACTTTACTGCTGGAAGCGGCGCTGATCGCTACCGATCGCGCGCCGGGCTTGCTGCGTACTCATTGGGGTTTCAATCGCTGGAAAAACCATAATCAGGCAGTCTGGCAAGAAGTACTGGCTGAGGCGAAAGAGCGTGCCCGTGTGGGGACGGCGGCCACAACCGCGCGCTTCTTCGGTTACGACAATGACAGCCGCGTGCTGGAATCCGCGCGAGCCAATGCGCGTCGTGCTGGCGTATTCGAGCTGTTCACTTTTGCCCAGCAGGATATGATTAAGCTGAAGAACCCGCTGGCGGGCCAGGAGATCACCGGCACCGTGCTGAGCAACCCGCCTTACGGCGAACGTCTGGAAAGCGAACCCGCGTTGATTGCGTTGCACAGCCTGCTGGGACGCATTATGAAACAGCAGTTCGGCGGCTGGAATCTGTCTCTGTTTAGTGCGTCACCGGAATTGCTGAGCTGTTTGCAGCTGCGCGCCGATCGCCAGTTCAAAGCCAAAAACGGCCCACTGGAATGTGTGCAGAAAAACTATCAGCTGGCCGCAACCAGCGGTGAAGGGAGCGCGCAAATTGCCGAAGACTTTGCCAACCGTCTGCGTAAGAACATCAAGAAGCTGGAAAAGTGGGCGAAGCAATCCAACATTGAATGCTATCGCTTGTATGATGCCGACTTGCCGGAATACAACGTCGCGGTAGACCGCTACGGCGACTGGGTGGTGATTCAGGAATATGCACCACCGAAAACCGTGGATGCCAATAAAGCACGTCAGCGTCTGTTTGATGTGATCAGCGCCACCCTGAGCGTGCTGGAGATCCCGGCCAATCGCCTGGTGATGAAAACTCGCGAGCGCCAGAAAGGCAAAAACCAGTATCAAAAACTGGGCGAGAAGGGCGAGTTCTTCGAAGTGCAGGAGTTTGACGCGCGCCTGCTGGTGAATCTGACCGATTATCTCGACACCGGTTTGTTCCTGGATCACCGTCTGGCCCGCCAAATGCTGGGCAAAATGAGCGCGGGTAAAGACTTCCTTAACCTGTTTGCCTACACCGGCACCGCCAGCGTGCACGCCGGATTAGGCGGCGCGAAAACCACTACCACCGTGGATATGTCTCGCACTTATCTGGAGTGGGCCGAGCGCAACCTGCGTCTTAACGGTCTGACCGGACGTCAGCATCGACTGATGCACGCCGATTGTCTGAGCTGGCTGCGTGACAGTGACGAACAATTTGATTTGATCTTCATCGATCCGCCGACTTTCTCGAATTCCAAACGAATGGAAGACGATTTTGACGTGCAGCGTGACCACATGATGCTGATGCAGAATCTGAAACGTCTGCTGCGTCGCGGTGGCACCATTATGTTCTCGAATAACAAGCGCGGTTTCAAAATGGACCTGGACGGTTTAGCCGCTCTGGGCTTACAGGCGCAGGAAATTACCCAAAAAACGTTGTCGCAAGATTTCGCACGCAACCGTCAAATTCACAACTGCTGGCTGGTTAGCCACGCCGGTAAGGAATAAGTTTTATGTCACTGATCAGTATCCATGGCGCTTACCTCTCATTCAGCGATGCGCCGCTGTTGGATAACACCGAACTGCACATCGAAGAGGGCGAACGCGTCTGTCTGGTGGGCCGTAACGGTGCCGGTAAATCCACATTAATGAAAATCATCAATGGCGAACAACCGCTGGATGATGGCCGCATTATTTACGAACAAGATTTAGTGGTGGCGCGCCTGCAACAGGACCCACCGCGCAACATTACCGGTTCAGTCTACGATTTTGTGGCGGAGGGCGTTGCGGAGCAGGCTGAGCATCTGAAAGCTTATCACGCGATTTCTCATCTGGTGATGGAAGATCCGAGCGAGAAAAACCTCAACGAAATGGGTCGACTGCAAACTATTCTGGATCATCAGAATTTGTGGCAGCTCGATAGCCGTATCAATGACGTATTGCAGCAGATTGGTCTGGAAGCTGACACTGAGCTTTCCTCACTCTCCGGTGGCTGGCTGCGTAAAGCCGCGCTGGGCCGTGCGCTGGTGAGCAATCCACGCGTGCTGATGCTTGATGAACCGACTAACCACCTCGATATTGAAACTATCAACTGGCTGGAAACCTTCCTCAAGACCTTTACCGGCAGCATCGTGTTTATCTCGCACGACCGTTCGTTTATCCGCAATATGGCGACGCGTATTGTCGATCTCGACCGCGGTAAACTGGTTTCCTGGCCGGGCGATTACGATCAATTCCTGCTGGGTAAAGAAGAAGCACTGCGCGTCGAAGAGATGCAGAACGCGGAGTTTGACCGCAAGCTGGCGCAGGAAGAAGTCTGGATTCGCCAGGGCATCAAAGCGCGCCGTACCCGTAATGAAGGCCGCGTGCGCGCATTAAAAGCGCTGCGTCGTGAACGTTCAGAACGCCGTGATGTGATGGGCAAAGCCAACATGCAGGTCGGCGAAGCCGCTCGCTCAGGTAAGATTGTATTTGAGATGGAAAACGTCAATTACAGCGTGGATGGCAAAACGCTGGTGCGCGATTTCTCCACTCAGGTGCAGCGCGGCGATAAGATCGCCCTGATTGGCCCGAACGGCTGTGGTAAAACCACCTTACTGCGTCTGATGCTGGATGAGTTAAAAGCGGACAGTGGTCGCGTGCACTGCGGGACTAAGCTGGAGATCGCGTACTTCGACCAGCACCGTGCTGAACTGGATCCGGATCGTACCGTGATGGATAACCTCGCGGAAGGTAAGCAGGAAGTGATGGTGAACGGTAAGCCGCGCCATGTACTGGGCTATCTGCAGGACTTCCTGTTCCATCCGAAGCGTGCGATGACGCCAGTGCGTGCGTTATCCGGTGGTGAGCGTAACCGCCTGCTGTTAGCGCGTTTGTTCCTGAAACCCAGCAACCTGTTGATTCTCGATGAACCGACCAACGACCTCGACGTCGAAACGCTGGAGCTGCTGGAAGAGCTGGTGGATGGTTATCAGGGCACCGTGATGCTGGTGAGCCACGATCGTCAATTCGTCGATAACACCGTGACCGAATGCTGGATCTTTGAAGGCAACGGTGAGATTGGTGCCTTTGTCGGCGGCTATCACGATGCGCAGTTACAGCGTAGCGCCTATAAGCAAACCAAGTCCGCTACGGTGAAAACCGCATCCGCAGCGCCCAAAGCGGCAGAGAAAAATCAGGAGCCAAAACGTAGCGCGAACAAACTCAGCTATAACCTGACGCGTGAACTGGAACAGCTGCCGCAAAAACTGGAGCAACTGGAAACACGTATCGGCGAACTGCAGGCGAAAATGAGCCATCCGGACTTTTTCAGCCAGCCGCACGACAAAACTCAACCGGTTCTGGATGCGTTAGCGCAGACGGAAAAAGAGCTGGAAGTGGCGTTTGAGCGCTGGGAAGAGTTGGAAGCGCTGAAAAACGGCGCGTAACACAGAGGAAGTCAGTATGTGTGCAACGGATCAGGCGCACCAGTGGATGCTCTGTCCACAGTGTGATTTAACCGTAAAATTGCCTGCCGTGCCGGTGGGCAGTCGCGCGCGCTGCCCACGTTGTCATACCACGCTGACCGCTAACTGGCATGAGCCGCGAAAACGTCCTACCGGGTACGCTTTCGCGGCACTGTTTATGCTGGTGCTGGCGAATCTATTTCCCTTTATCAATATGCATGTGGCCGGGCTGAGCAGCCAAATCTCGCTGCTCGAAATTCCCGCGGTGATGGATCGTGAAGATTACCGCAGCCTGGCGACACTGTTTCTGCTTTTTGTACAGGGGATTCCCGCATTCTGCATGATCACCATTCTGCTGTTGGTGAATCGCGTGCGTATGCCGCACAGCCTGCGCCTTGGGCTGGCGCGTATTTTATTCCAGCTGCGCAGTTGGGGCATGGCCGAAATCTTTATGGCTGGCGTGCTGGTGAGCTTTGTGAAGCTGATGGCCTACGGCGAAATTGGCCTTGGCAGCAGTTTCTGGCCGTGGTGTCTATTCTGTGTATTACAGCTGCGCGCCTTCCAGTGTGTGGATCGGCGCTGGGTGTGGCAGTGCATTCAGCCACTGCCGCTTTTGCCGATGGTGCCGCAAGCCGGAATCAGTGGGTTGAAGCAGGGATTGCGCAGTTGCCCTTGCTGTACCGCTATCTTATCTGTCGGGCAGGCTGAGTGTCCCCGCTGTGGCGTGGTCGCTGCACCGCGACGTAAGCACAGCTTGCAATGGACGCTGGCACTCTTGATCACCTCGGTGATGCTCTACATTCCCTCAAACATCATGCCGATTATGGTCACCGAGACGCTTGGCTCGCAGTATCCCTCGAACATTATGGCCGGGGTGATTCTGCTGTGGAGCGATGGCTCCTGGCCAGTGGCGCTGGTGATCTTTATCGCCAGTATCATGGTGCCTTCACTCAAGATGCTGGCGATTGCCTGGCTTTGCTGGCACGCCAGTGGTCGTGGCCGGCGTGATGATGAGAAGATGCACGTGGTGTATGAGGTGGTGGAATTTGTTGGCCGCTGGTCAATGATTGATGTGTTTGTCATCGCTGTGTTATCCGCGTTGGTGCGGATGGGGCAGCTAATGAGTGTTTACCCTGCGCCAGGCGCGCTGCTGTTTGCCATGGTGGTGATTCTCACTATGTTTGCAGCCATGACGTTTGATCCGCGCCTGATTTGGGATCGATTACGGGAAACTGAACGAAAGGAGCCGCGTCTTGACGGACAACCATCACGGGACTGCTAAGGTCGACCAGATTAAACGCTGGTCACCGGTCTGGATCGTACCCATCGTCACGCTATTCATTGGTGGCTGGATCTTATTTTATCATTTCAGCCATCAGGGTCCGGAGGTGACGTTGATCACCGAAAGCGCTGAGGGTATAGAAGCCGGAAAAACCACCATTAAGAGCCGCAGTGTCAATGTTGGCGTAGTGGAAAGTGCAGTATTAACTGACGATCTGCACCATGTGGAGATCAAAGCACGCCTCAATTCTGGGATGGAAAAACTGTTGCATGGCGACAGCGTATTCTGGGTGGTGAAACCGCAAATCGGGCGCGAAGGGATTACCGGTCTCGGCACATTACTCTCGGGTGCCTATATTGAATTGCAACCAGGTACGAAGGGCGATCAACCGGAGCGCTATCAGCTGCTGGATGCGCCACCTCTGGCACCGCCGGATGCCAAAGGCATTCGCATCACACTCGACAGTAAAAAAGCCGGACAGCTTAATGCGGGCGATCCGGTGCTATTCCGTGGCTATCGCGTGGGTACGGTGGAATCCAGCACCTTTGATACCGATAAACGCATGATGACCTATCAACTGTTCATCGCCGCTCCGTACGATCGTCTGATCACGACCAATGTCCGTTTCTGGAAAGACAGCGGTATCGCCGTCGATATGTCTGCCTCGGGCATGCGGGTGGAAATGGGTTCACTGACTACGCTGTTTAGCGGTGGCGTTAGTTTTGATGTGCCAGATGGCGCGGAGCTGGGGCAGATCGCCGAAAATAAAGCGGAATACCACCTGTTTGACGATCAGCGCAGCATCCAGGATTCGTTATATACCAACCACACCGATTTCCTGCTGTTCTTTACCGATTCGATTCGTGGCTTGCAGGTAGGCGCACCGGTTGAGTTCCGTGGCATTCGTCTGGGTACCGTCTCGCAAGTGCCTTACACCATTCCAGGTATCAATCAGGCGTTGAATAACGATTATCGTGTTCCGATATTGATTCGCATCGAACCGGATCGCTTTATCAGCCGTCTGGGCGGAGATTTCAACCTTGAACAGCATCTGCAGGATGGCAAGAAGCGAGGTCTGCGCGCCACGCTGAAAACCGGTAACCTCTTGTCGGGTGCGCTGTATATCGATCTGGACTTCTATGACAACGCGCCGGCGTATAAAGGTCCAAATGAGATTGCGGGCCTGGAGGTGATTCCAACGGTCAGTGGTGGATTAAGTCAGATCCAGCAGAAACTGACGGCAGCGCTGGATAAGATCAACGGTCTGCCATTAAATCCGATGATCACCGAAGCGACAGGCACCCTGAAAGAGAGCCAGCGTACGATGCAGCAATTGCAGAAAACCCTGGATAACCTCAATCACATCACTGCCAGCCCGGCGATGAAAACGCTGCCAGAAGATATGCAGCAGACGCTGCGCGAGTTGAATCGCAGCATGAAAGGCTTGCAGCCGGGTTCACCGGCTTATAACAAACTGGTGGGAGACATGCAGCGACTTGACCAGGTGCTGCGCGAATTGCAGCCGGTGCTGAAAACGCTCAATACCAAGAGCAATGCATTGGTGTTTGAAGCCAAACCGGGCCAGGATCCCCAGCCAAAGAGGGCGAAACAGTGAAAAAAGGGCTGATTATTGGTGCGTTGCTGCTCCTGGCAGGTTGTAGCAGCACCATCGAAAACACCTATTATCAACTGCCCGCGGGCAGCAATGTCGCGCGTGTAGACAGCGCATCCAGCGGCAACCAGCCAATGATTTGGGTCGAGCAGGTATCGGTTCCGGATTATATGGCAGGGAATGGTTTGGTGTATCAAACCAGCGATGTAAAGTATGTGATTGCTGCCAATAACTTGTGGGCCAGTCCGCTGGATCAACAACTACAACAGACATTGATCAGCAACCTCAGCAAAGCACTGCCGGGCCGAATTGTTGCCAGTGCTCCGTTAGGTGAGAGCCACGATACTTTGACGGTGAATGTGACCGGTTTCCAGGGGCGCTATGATGGCCAGGTTGTGGTGAGCGGAGAATGGCTCCTGCAACATCAAGGGCGCTTAATCAAACATGGCTTTAATCTGACTCTGCCGCAAAACGAAGATGGCTATGATGCGCTGGTGCGTACTCTGGCTATCGGCTGGCAGCAAACAGCACAACAAATCGCAAAAAGTGTCATTTCGCTAAATTAAGATTTGTTCGATGCTTATGCTAAGTCCCTGATTTGCCGTTGTGTGACGTGCATCAAATCAGGGGCTTTTTTTATCGTCTTATCAGCCAGATATACACGGAATTGACAATTATAGATGTCGTTTTAACGTCAAAATGATGACATTGGCGTGAATTTTGCGCATTGATCTTTCTTCTGTCTGGAGTTAGAACATTACTGTGGTTGAACATTATATCGCCACTCTTTCTTTCCACCCAGAATCCACCAGACCTGAAATGAGGGAATCGAGGCATGAAGAGACAGAAAAGAGACCGCCTGGAACGTGCACATTCACGAGGCTATCAAGCCGGTATTACGGGCCGCTCAAAAGAGATATGCCCTTATCAAATGATCGATGCGCGGTCTTACTGGTTGGGAGGTTGGCGTCAAGCCATGGAGGACAGGTCGGCGGTGGCCTAGCACTGTCGGATGTCCAAAATTGAAGGAAGATACCTCCGCTGAATGCGGAGGTTTTCGTTTGGGGAATTAGAAAGCAGAGGTGTCTTTAAACAGGCCCACTTTCAAATCTGTCGCGGTGTAAATCAGGTTACCGTCAACGAAGACTTCACCATCAGCCACGCCCATCACCAGCTTGCGGTTGATCACGCGCTTGAAGTGAATTTTATAAGTGACTTTCTTCGCGGTTGGCAGTACCTGACCGGTGAATTTCACTTCGCCCACACCCAGTGCGCGTCCTTTACCTTCAGCGCCTAACCAGCCGAGGTAGAAACCAACCAACTGCCACATGGCGTCAAGGCCGAGGCAGCCAGGCATGACCGGATCGCCTTTAAAGTGGCAATCGAAGAACCACAGGTCAGGGCGGATATCCAGTTCGGCTTCCACAAAACCTTTGTCAAATTTACCGCCGTCTTCGGTCATCATGACCACGCGGTCCATCATCAACATGTTATCAGAGGGAAGCGGCGGTCCATTTTCGCCAAACAGTTCGCCGCGACCTGAGGCAACCAGGTCTTCTTTGCTATAGGATTCGCGTTTATCTACCATGTTCTCAATATGCCTTCTTTTAGTGAAGCCCGAATATTAGCGAACAGTTGTACGCTGGGCAAATCAATCAGCTGTGGTTAAACCAGTTGAGCCAGCGCAATGGCCACGGACGATGACGAATTTCCTGCTGGTTCAGCTGTGCAATACGTTCCTGAATGGTATTGAGCAGTGACTCGCCGCTCTCACTTTGCCATGCGATGCCGGTTAATAAGGGTAACGCTTCATCCACGCTTTCAATTGCCCAGATGTGGAATTGCTCTTGCTTCACCGCATCAACCACAGCTTCGCTGAGGCTCAAATGGCGCACATTACTGGCTGGCAGAATAACGCCTTGTTTACCGGTCAGCTCGCGTGACTGGCAAATGCTGAAGAAGCCTTCGATTTTTTCATTCAGGCCGCCAACAGGCTGCACATTACCAAATTGGTCCACGGAACCGGTCACCGCAATATGCTGGCTTAGTGGCTGATTGGCCAGTGCGCTAATCAGCGCGCAGAGTTCGGCCAGTGAGGCGCTATCACCATCCACTTCGGAATAGGATTGTTCAAACACTAACGAGGCTGAGAAGGGCAGCTGTTGCTCGAGTTCAAGTTCAGCGATCAGATAAGCTTGCATAATCATCATGCCTTTCGCATGAATATTACCGCCCAGCTCGGCTTTACGCTCAACGTCAGTGAATTCGCCATCTCCCGGATGAACAACACAGGTGATACGTGACGGCTCGCCCCACGGACGCGGATGACCAGGAAACTCCACTACAGACAGACCGTTAATCTGTCCCACCACTTCACCTTCAGTTTCAATCATAATCTGATTGAGCAGAATTTCGTCACGCATGCGGTCAGCCAGGTAGCTTTCACGCCATTCGCGCGCTTCCAGTGCTTCTTTCAATGCTTCAGCATTGATGACGTCACCGTGCAGCGCGGTTTCCTGCAGCTGACGGCGTAACCAGCGCGGACAGAGCGGCAGGGTTTCTTGATCGCCCGTGAAGCGAACCGCCTCATTGATCAAGAGCGGCCAGAAATCGGCTGCAGGCTGGTCCAGACCGGCTTGTTCAGCTTGTGTGAGCGTCCACTGGCACCAGAAGGTCATGTCCTCTTCATCAGTGATCTGCAGGTTCTCTTCGAACTCGCTGTAGAGTGCCATTTCATGCGCTTCTGCATCCAATTCCTGGAAGCTGGCTAGCGCATCACGATCGCCACAAAGTACCAGGCGCAGTTGCAGCGGCAGGGAAGGGATGGCCACTGGCAACGGTTGGCGTTCGTCCTGCGAATACCAGTCAAAGCGGCCTTGCTCGATGCACTTACGCAGACGCAGCCATAGCAGTGGCTGAGCCAGTAGCGTATTCACGGACAGGATTAAAGTGCCGCCATTGGCTTGATGAATCAACCCCGGCTCGGGCTGAATACGATCTTTGTACTGACGCACACAACCAAACAGCTGTTCTGCTTCAATCCAGTCGGCAAAGTGAACACCGCCCTGACTGGTGAATGGCCGGTTAGCATCGCTGGGCGGCATCAGGCTGACCGTGTCACCCATGACATGATAGTCACCGCCATACAGCGCGATCTCTTCGGGCTGGAAGCGCTGTGCGGCTTCGGCGATGCACGCGAGGTAATCGCTGTTTTCCTGACTGCGTAATAGCAACAGAGGAAAACCTAAGGTTTGATGATGCAAATGCGCCAGCGCATTCAGCAGACGCGGCTGAACCGCGGCAAGACTATCGCTATCTTCCAGTGAGACGTTTGAGAAAATGGATTGGTAGCGGATGCTATCCGGCTGCAGGGCTTGCCACGTAATTTGAGTGCTGGTCAAAATATTCGCATTAGTCAGATTTAGGAAAAGCGCGATTATACAGGAATCAACCTTGTTAAGCACTGCGGAGTTCCAGCCCGAAATGTGATGACCGCTACATGTTTTTCCTTGCTGCATCCGGGAAAAAAGCTGTTATTCTTAGTTTGTTACGTGATCACGATGAGATTCCGATGAAATACCAGCAACTCGAAAATCTTGAAAGTGGATGGAAGTGGAAATACCTGGTGAAAAAGCATCGGGAGGGTGAATTGATCACCCGTCATCTTGAGCTCAGCGCCGCGCAGGCTGCGGTGGATGCCTTACTGGCGATGGAAAATAGTCCAGTAGAGGTAGCGGAATGGATAGCTCAGCACATTCACCCCGATCTCGAGAACCGTCTGAAGCAGACTATTCGTGCGCGCCGTAAGCGGCATTTTAATGCGGAACATCAGCATACGCGTAAGAAGTCGATCGATCTGGAATATCTGGTGTGGCAGCGTTTGGCAGGATTGGCACAGCGTCGCAGCAACACGCTATCAGAAACCATTGTGCAGTTGATTGAAGATGCCGAGCGCAAAGAGAAGTATGCCAGCCAGATGTCAACGCTTAAGCAGGATCTGCAGGCGATTTTGGGTAAAGGCGGATCAGAGAACGAATAGCGCTAATGTGTGCACTATGATGGTGTTGTTAGCCAGTTGAAAAGAGATAAAAAAACCCCGCAAGAGCGGGGTTTTTTATTGCGTGATAACTTAAGCCTGTGGCTGAGTTACAACGTCTTTGATACCTTTCACGTCGATTTCAACGCGACGGTCTGGCGCCAGGCAGTCGATCAGGGCATTACGGCCTTTCACGCTGTCACAGGTGTTGCCAGTCACTGGGTTAGATTTGCCCATACCGCGTGCAGAGATCTTGTTAGAAGGGATACCTTTAGAGACCAGGTAATCAACTACAGACTGAGCGCGTTTTTCAGACAGTTTCTGGTTGTACTGCTCTGAACCGATACGGTCAGTGAAGCCCAGTACTACAACAGAACCGTCTTTAGGATCCATTGAGCTCAGCTGGCTGTACAGCTGATCCAGAGCCTGCTGGCCTTCTGGTTTCAGAGTGGCTTTGTTGAAGTTGAACAGTACGTCAGACTTCAGAGTGAAACGCTTGGTTTCAACAACTGGCGCTGGAGCAGGTGCTGGAGCAACAACTGGTGCTGCTGCTTCATCCTGACCGAAACGGTAAGAAACGCCGACGCTCAGCATGCTGTTGTCTGGACGCGCACCAACGGTACCTGCGTCACCGATGTTGTTAACCCACTGGTAGTCCAGGCGAGTTGCCCAGTTTTTGGTCAGTGCGTATTCAACACCAACAGCAGCCAGCGGAGAAACGCCGGTGTCGTGGTTGCTGATGCGACCAACAGTTGGGTTGGTCTGAGTAGAGTCTGCACGCCACACCATGCCGCCCAGACGGGTGTACACGTCGAAGTCGTCAGTGATTGGGTAGCTCAGTTTAGCAGCCAGCTGAACGCCTTGTGCTTTGAATGCGCCGTTGGTCACGCTGCCTTTGTTAGGCATGCGGCCCAGCCAGTCATAGCCCAGCTCGAAGCCCAGGTATGGGTTAGCCTGGTAGCCCATGAATGCACCAGCACCCAGCTGAGATTCGTGAGTTGGACCGTTGTTGTTCTCGTAGTCGTTACCGTAGTAACCAGTATCGTGATACTGAGACCAGCCCAGTTTAGCACCGGTGTACCAGGTGTTATCTTTAGGAGCGGCCTGCGCTACGGTAGCGAAGCCAGCCAGTGCCACTGCAATTGCGATAGCTGTCTTTTTCATTTTTGCGCCTCGTTATCATCCAAATAGGCAATGAGCAAAAAGGTTGCTCTTTGTGTTAATCCTTCGCCGGGTCTAAACGCTCGCTTTTGACTCTACCGAAAAAACGGAGGTTATTGAGCACCCTGGCGAGATAAAGTCTACAACGAGATTGGAAAGTTACAAGTATGATGTGAGGCCAGCCAGCAAAAAAACAGGGATTTATACACACATTTTAACAAATCACATGGCAAAATCTTCGCCAGCGAATTGAGAAAATGCGGCTAAACCATTGTCAAAGCTGGCGGGAAAAGAATCAGTGGCTTAGCAGCATCCTTAAGAAAAAAAAGCGTGAGAAAATTCCTGGTTTTACTTAATGAAACAAATCCGACGGAATTTTTGGCGTATTTGGTTGTCTGGACAAGACGCGATCGTGACCTTGCGGACGCATAATTAAACCTAGTGCTTCACCTTCTGCCGCTGCCATTTCGAGTTCAAACCGCTCTTCATCATTCAATTCGTACGGAATCCAGGCCAAAACCACACTATAATTTCCCGTGCGCAGAGCCTTCACCATACTTTCCACTGTCGTGAGTCGTTCAGATTCGGTGATATGCATACTTTTCTCAAGCGGTAATCCTGACTGCTGCATCCAGTTGCGATTCAGCTTATGCGCTGGTGTTAACCACAGCTGCCAGCGAGACTGTTCGCTGAGTTGCTTTAACACCGGCAACAGCAGTAACTGCATCATGCCAGGTTGTTCGCTGTAACGTAGTTCAGTAATTCCACCCAGAGAAGGCTGCGTCAGGCTTGAAGAAGCAAAACGTTGAGAACGATCAGCAAGGCCAGAGAATTGAGTACGCATGTTTTAATCACTCAGTAATGAACTGTATGGATGTACAGTAATGTCTTCCTGGATAAAGATCAACCTCAATTTCTGAAAACACCTCGCAAATTGTGCACATCGCACACAGCAAATGCTTTTATTCATTGAACAGCTAATGGGTTTTTTCTATCTTCTAACCAGATGAAAAACCAGGATTTTAAGGAATTTTCTCGAATGAGAATTCACGGAAAGGAGCTGTAATGAAAACCAACAATCCACTCGTTAAACAATCCAAAACACAGCTGGCGCCGCTGGGAAAGATCGAATCCCGAACGCAATTTGGTGGCTATGCTCTGACAGTAGAAAAGGTCATTTTTGCGTATATCAATGAAGACGCGCTTTACCTGCGTGCCAGTGAGGCATTGCAGACTTACCACACCCAACGTGCTCTTGAACCGCTGGTCTATCGCAAACGCGGCATACCAGTGCAACTGAATTACTTCAAAGTGGATGCGAAGCTTTGGCAGGATCCTGAGCAACTCTTGCGGTTGTCGGCCAGTGCGCTGCACGCAGCACAGCATGAGTTAGCAAACCGGACAGTGACCTTACGGCTGAAGGATCTGCCTAACCTTAGCCTGCGCATGGAGATGATGCTGCATAAAGTTGGCATCAGTTCGGTGAAAGTGCTGCATGAAATGGGATCGCGCCAGAGCTGGCTCAAACTGCGTGCCGTTAACAAACATATCGGGCTGAAAACGTTAATGGCATTGGAAGGGGCGATTTCCGGACATCACCAGGCCGCATTGCCTGCAGCGATCAGAGAAGAACTGCATGCGTGGTATGTCAAAACGCTCCACCAAAAAAACACGGTGGAGCCGAGTTAACTTAATGACTGGATAATGTGCGGCGCAGGCGGGCAATTTCTGGCAGCAGGGCGATCAGTAAACCCAACTGCTGCATCACCAGCGGCGCCTGCACGTCCGAACTGTTTTTGATATCACTTAACTGCTGCATCACCTGCTGCTGCATGGCTACTGCCTGCTTGTCGTTAACGCGTTCAATCTGCAGCACATCTTCAACAAAACACACTGCATCGTCTAAAACTTTGAGCAATGCGGGATCAGAAAGCCGTTCGCGATGTGCGCCCAGCGCTGAGATGTAGCTCAGGAAAGAGTGATTCAGGCACAGTAACCGGAACGCGTTTTCACGCAGCGGTTGCTGAAGCTTAAGTTCGCTACTCATGTTCGAGACCACCGATGCTAATTCCGCATCGGCATTGTGAGCATCACGACGCGCCACACGATAAGCCAGACGGTTATCTTTGCCCTGATGATATTGCTCAAGGATGGCATCAAGATAACGACAATTGGCATTCAGCGTACGATCCGCCACGGCGCTAATTTTGCGAAAACGCCAATCGGGCCAGACAAATGCCACGGCGAGCCAGGCCAGACCGCAACCCAACAGGGTGTCAACAATACGCGGCAACGCCACCTCAAATCCTTCGCCCAGCAGGTTAAAGCAGAGCAGCACCAGCAAGGTGATGAACAGTGTGGCTTGCGCATACTGAATCTGACGAAAGGCAAAAAACAGTACGCCACTTAGCACGATGAGAATCAGCTGCCCTTCGATGGAGGGCACCAACCACAGCACCGGCAAGCCGATGGCGATACCGGCCAGCGTGCCGCCAATACGTAAGGCGAGTCGGCGGCGCGTGGCGTTGTAATTAGGCTGGCAGACAAACAGGCTGGTGAGCAAAATCCAGTAGCCGCGATGAAGACCGGTAATCTGAATGAAAGCGTATCCGACACAAAGTACCAGAGACATACGCACAGCATGACGGAACAGCGCCGATCCGGGGCTCAGATGACGGCTCAGCCGTAGCCGAATGTCCGCCCATCCACTCAGCCCTTCACGAGAAAGATGGTTATCGGCTGAGGAAGGCGGTTCGGCCAGCGCTTGTTCAGACTCAATCGAGGCCAGTTGCGCATCAATCGCACGCAAATTGCGTAGCAGCCAAAACAGCGCGCGATTGTGAGGATCCTGCGGGTCATTCTGCTGCAATCTCTCCAAAGCCGTTTCCAGCCGGGAAAAAGTGCGTTCAAAGCTGCTGTCATGATGCCACGGCTGTCTTAACAAGATGCTCTCAGCCAGCTTGCGACAGGCTTGAGCTTGCATATTCAACAGACGCTGGAAGCGAAACAACACTTCGTTATAGCGCCAGTCATCGCGCAGCAGGTGATATTGCAGATGGGATGAACTGGCGCGTTCGTGAATATCCTGCGCGACGAAATAGTAGTGCAAACTGCGACGTGTGCTGCGCGATCCACGGTCGCCGCGCAAGCGACTCTGAATGGTGGTTTTCGTCTGATTAAGTTGCGCCACCAACTGGCTGTTCACCATCGCCGTGGCAATGGTACTGGCATCATCCTGTTCACCTGCATCTGGATCGAACAGATTTGCCTTGGCTTCCAGATAACTCGCCAACTGAGAAAAGCTGGCCGCCAGTTGCTCCTGTACCGGCCGTACCGGGAAAATCAAATGGCCGATAAATGTCAGCAGGTTGTACCACAGCGCACCAATCAATAGCAGGGCGGGCTGCATCCACCATTGAGGGAATAAGCCAATTCCCAACATGGTATAAACCGCAATGAGCAGCGCACCAAAAGCGATAGTGGCATAGCGCTGCCCCAAAGCGCCAAGCAAAATGAAGCCCCAACTCGAGAGCGCCAAACCGATGGCAAAGGCCCACGGATAGGGAAACAGCAACTCAACCGATACCGAAGCGATGCAGAAGCAGACCAGCGTAATCATCAGATTGCGCAGGCGACCAGTCCATCGGTCATCAAGATCGGCCAGCGCGGCCGCCACCACGCCGAGCGTCAAAGGAATGGTCCACTCTATTTGCTGCAGCCACCACGGAACGGCGGCACACCCTGCCAGCGCGAAGAAAATGCGCAATAAATAACGCAGGCTGCTATTGAACAGATAACGTCGCCATCCCGGCATCGCGTTCAGAAGCATCAATTGTCCGCCTTAGTATCGACGACGCGCATTCGCTTCACGCGCGGCCTGAGCCTCTTCCACCGAGACCACACGGCGGCCTACGGGCCAGAGTGCGATAGCGGCAATTTTAAAGTTAGCGATACCGACGGGGATACCGATGATGGTCAGGCATTGGATGATGCCGGCAGAAATATGCATCAGACACAGCCACCAGCCGAAAAACACCAGCCAGAAAATGTTGAGGAAGGTTCCGCCAGCATTCAGCACATGGCTTTTACTGTCAGGTCGCAGCACATCGACATGCACCGCTTCATTACCAAAGGGCAGAAGTGAAAGTTTAGTGATTTCCCAGCAGGATCGCGTTAAAGGCAGGGTAAAGATAAGCACAATGCTGACAAGCGTGGCAAACAGCCAGCTTAGCGTGGTGAACACGCCACCCAAAACGAAGTTAAGAATATTCAATACGGTGCGCATAACACGATTTTCCTTTTGCAATCCGCAATATGTGTCGCCCAGTTTAGCCTGTTTTAAGGCTGGAGCGCCAAGAGTCTGACAGGTAAACTGCGCGATAATCGAATTCCACAAGACGGTGCGGACATGGAACTGAAAGCAACATCAATGGGCAAACGTCTGGCTCAGCATCCCTATAATCGGGTGCGTCTGCTGGCCGCTGGCGTGGAAGTCAGTGGCGATCGTCACGAATATCTTATCCCGTTCAATCAGTTAATCAGCATTGCCTGTAAACGCGGCATGGTTTGGGGAGAGCTGGAATTTCACTTGCCAGAAGATAAGGTTGTACGCCTGCACGGCACGGAATGGCAGGAGACACAGCGTTTTTTCCATTACTTGCAGCATGCCTGGCAGCAGTGGAGTCAGGAAATGAGCGAAGTCAGTGCACAAGTCCTGATGGCTTTGGAACAGGAGATTATCGCTTTCACGCAACAGGATCGCTGGTTAAAGCGCAGCGAACTGGCTACGGTAAAAGAGAGCATTCAACGCCAATTTTCCGCCTTACCGCTGCCACTTTCGCGCCTGAATGAGTTTGATAATTGCCGTGCGCGCTGGCAGTTTTGCCAGCAGTGGTTAGAACAAGGTGAAACCGCCATTCGCCAGCGCAACCGTGAATGGACGACGAAGGTCATCAAGGACTACCACGAATTTTTCTCCACTGTCGAAACTACACCGCTTAATGCTTCCCAGTGCGAAGCGGTCGTCAACGGTGAAGACGCATTACTGGTGCTGGCCGGTGCGGGAAGTGGTAAAACCTCGGTGCTGGTGGCACGCGCCGGCTGGTTGCTGAAACGCAAGCTGGCACAGCCGGAGCAAATCCTGCTGCTGGCATTTGGTCGCCAGGCGGCCGAAGAGATGAACGATCGTATTCAACAACGCTTAGGTGAGAGTGCGATTCAGGCGCGAACGTTTCACGCGCTGGCATTGCACATCATCCGCGAAGGCAGCAATAAGCAGCCGGTGATCAGCAAGCTTGAAAGTGACAGCAAGGCGCGGCGGCAACTGCTGATCGACACCTGGCGCGAACAGTGCAACAGTAAAAAAGCGCAGGCGAGCGGTTGGCGTCACTGGTTGCAGGAGGAACTGGAGTGGGAGGTCGCTGAAGGCCCATTCTGGCAGGATGACAAGTTGGCGCAACGGCTGGCCTCACGCATGGAGCGCTGGCTGGGACTGATGCGTATGCACGGCGGCGCGCAGGCGGCGATGATTGCCGATGTACCAGAAGATTTCCGCGATAACTTCAGCAAACGCGTCAAACTGCTGGCGCCGCTATTAAAAGCCTGGAAGAGTGCGTTGAAAGAAGAGGGGGCAGTCGATTTCTCCGGACTGATCCATCAGGCGATTGCCATTCTCGAAAAAGGACGCTTTATCAGTCCGTGGAAGCATATTCTCGTGGATGAGTTTCAGGATATCTCGCCACAGCGTGCCGCTTTATTGACTGCGTTACGTCAGCAGAATAAGCGCACCAGTTTGTTCGCGGTGGGCGATGACTGGCAGGCAATCTATCGCTTTAGTGGTGCCGAAATGAGTCTGACCACGGCTTTCCATCACTATTTTGGTGATGGCGATCGCTGCGTGCTGGACACCACTTATCGTTTCAACGACCGAATCGGTGAAATTGCCAACCGCTTTGTGCAGCAGAATCCACATCAGCTGCGCAAGCCGCTCAACAGTCTGAGCAAGGGGAATAAGAAGTCAGTCACGCTGCTGCCGCAGGAGCAACTGGAACCGTTGCTGGATAAATTAAGTGGCTATGCGAAACCGGAAGAGCGTGTGCTGTTGCTGGCGCGCTATCACCATCTGCGTCCTGCCATCCTCGATAAAGCCAAAACGCGCTGGCCGAAATTGCAGATCGAATTTATGACTATTCATGCCAGCAAAGGGCAGCAGGCAGATTTTGTCATTATGCTGGGCCTGCATGAGGGGCGTGATGGCTTCCCCGCTGAGGCGCGTGAATCGATTATGGAAGAGGGATTATTACCACAGCCGGAAGATTTCCCGGATGCTGAAGAGCGACGGTTGGCCTATGTGGCGATTACCCGCGCACGTCAGCAGGTGTGGATGTTGTTTGATAAAGATCGGCCTTCCGTATTTGTCGAACACTTCCGTGAATTGGGCGTGCCGCAGAGCCGGAAGGCCTGATTATTACGCTTTCAAACGATCGGCAAGATAGCGCTGATAATCGGGGATCTGAATCTCAAACTGCTGGGCAAACATCGGTGCCTGTATAATGAAATCTGCGGTGGCGCGATTGGTCGCCACCGGGATATTCCACACGGTGGCCAGACGTAACAGGGCTTTGACATCGGGATCGTGCGGCACCGCATTTAACGGATCCCAAAAGAAGAACAGCACATCGATTTTCCCTTCGGAAATCAAAGCACCCACTTGCTGATCGCCGCCCATCGGGCCGCTTAGCATGGCGTTGACGTCTAAACCGGTGTGGCGATTAATCAGATTACCAGTGGTGCCGGTGGCATAGAGCACATGCGGTTGCAGCGCGCTCTGGTTGGCTTTAACCCACCCCAGTAGCGTCGCTTTGCAGTGATCGTGGGCAACGAGGGCTATGTGTTTCTGAACGTTAAGGGTACGAACGGTCTGCTCCATAGGGCTTCCTGTTTCTTCTCATGCATTAATTTTAAGGCATGAGTGTACCCCTGACATTTCAACACTATCAACTTGCGCGTAAGGTTTTCATCCAACTGATAAATTTCAGGCGTGTAGCAGCATCAAAGCGCTGAAACCACTGTTGCAGATAAGGTAACTCTCCCGCATCCTGCCAGGCAAAATCGAGACTCATCTGGGCATCCGGCGCACTCACCGATTGCAGCGCAAAGCGAGGAACCGATGCCGCCTGGGCAGTACGGTTATAATTCAGCATGGCCTTTTCCAGATCGCTATCGCTACCCTGTGGTAAGCGATCGCGCACGCTGGTGATTTCATTCCCTCGTTCATCAACGAGCTGGAAATTTAGCGCCTCATCGAACGTGCTGCGTTCTCGGCGGTTGGCCAGAACGGGTAAACGAATCGCGACTGAGGTGGCGCTGGCATTGAACGTGACGATCATTGGCACCGACTGAAAATGCGTGGCATCCGCACAAGGTTTTTCAACGCGAAACAGGAATTGATGCTGCCCACGCTCCAACTCCAGGCTGTCCGCGCCTTTCAGCAACGAGCCTGAGATTTTGCGACCATCGAGCACCAGCAAGTCGATTTCAGGATCGAGTTTGAGGGTGATGGCATGGCAGGATGCCGATACGAGTAACACGAGTAAACTCGTAACAGCCAAAGACAGCTTCATTTCAACTCCCGGAGGATGGGGATTAAGGGTGATGTGTAGCAAATTATTACATTATGGCATTAAATTTACATTTTCACATATTTATTCGTGCTGAGGCGCAAAGTTTTTATCTGAGGGGCTTGCACTGTGTCACGCAATGGCAACTACACTCAGGCGAACGAACAAGGAGAAAAAAATGAATGATCAAACGATTCGTGATGTATTGAGCCGCACCAAACGCATTGCATTGGTAGGGGCGAGCGATCGCGCCGATCGCCCAAGCTATGGTGTGATGAAGTTTTTGCTTGATCAGGGTTATGAGGTTATTCCGGTGAGCCCAAAACTGGCGGGGCAGCAGTTGCTGGGGCAGACCGCTTACGCCACGCTGGCAGAAATTCCGGGTAAAGTGGATATGGTAGATGTGTTTCGCAATGCTGAGGCCGCGTGGGGTGTGGCGCAGGAAGCGATTGCCATTGGTGCCGATACACTGTGGCTGCAATTGGGCGTGATCAATGAGCAGGCGGCAGTGCTAGCGCGCGATGCGGGCATGACGGTGGTGATGGATCGTTGTCCTAAGATTGAAATTCCGCGTCTGGGTATTCCGCCCATCGCGTCGTAAAGCTGAAACGGCGACCGAGGTCGCCGTTGTCATTAATGGCGCAGGCTAGGTGCCTGCAACTGCTGCCGGATGGAAGCAGCAAGTTCATCCATCGAAGGTTGCTCAGGATGCTCATACGACGTTTCACCGGCGAGCTGAATTTCAGCAACATAGGTGTGAACCTGTTCGCCTTCTTCATCTTCCATCACTACGTGATACCAGGGTGCGGCGCGCAGCGTTTCACTGGCCGCCACATCATCCTGCTCGGGTTCATCGAGAGAAAACTCCGGATCGACATCCACAATAACGCCGAGCACCCCGGAGAGACGGTGACGGACCTGCTGTCCAATGCCAAATTTACTGGTAATCATGGTGCCTCCCAAAACTGTGCCCTGTCTCTAATATGGAGGCAGGGTACAGATTTTCAAGTCACAGCACGCGGCAGGCAAAACCTTTCAGATAAAGACCTTCAGGATAGCTGGCGATCACGGGGTGATCGGCTGCCTGACGGAACTGCTCTACAAATTGTACATCACGACCCGCATCCACTGCGGCATCGGCGATAATTTTCTGGAAAAGATCGGTGGCCATCAGTCCTGAGCAAGAGAACGTCAGCAGAATACCGTTAGGGTTGAGCAACTGCATCGCCAGCATATTAATATCTTTATATCCGCGGCAGGCGCCCATCAGCTGATTCTTGTTCTCAACAAATTTCGGCGGATCCATCACGATCACGTCAAACTTTTCGCCGCTGTCACGATAACGACGTAGCAGTTTGAA
The DNA here is from genome assembly GCF_011752685.1 of Candidatus Pantoea communis. Lineage (NCBI taxonomy): Bacteria > Pseudomonadati > Pseudomonadota > Gammaproteobacteria > Enterobacterales > Erwiniaceae > Pantoea > Candidatus Pantoea communis. The sequence goes on along the minus strand of NZ_VWXC01000001.1, from coordinate 753,967 downwards.
CACATCATCACGCACGAACTGTGCACGAGACAGATCAAGGCCATTGAGCTCAACGTTCTGTTTCGCCACATCCAGCGCATCCTGTGACGTATCCACGCTGATCACTTCGCGGCAGCCACCCATCAGGGCCGACACGGCAAATCCGCCGGTGTAAGAGAAGCAGTTCAGCACGCGAGCGTTTTCAGCATAGCGGCGCGTGGCAAAACGGCTGTCACGCTGATCAAGGTAGTAACCGGTTTTATGGCCGCCCTGAATATCGACCAGCAATTTCATACCGTGTTCGGTAATCGGTAGTAACGGCGGCGGCAGTTCACCAGTGACTGGGCCTTGTGTCAGTTCCAGTCCTTCTTTTTTGCGGATGGCAACATCAGAACGATCGTAAATCGCGCAAGTTGGGAAGCACTGCTGTAAGGCAGAGAGAATCGCCGGGCGTTGATATTCAGCACCGGCTGACAGGAGCTGCAGCACCATAAAGTTGCCGAAACGGTCGATGGTCACACCAGGCATACCATCCGACTCACCGGCAATCAGACGATAGCTATCAAGGCCATCGCGCTGCGCAAGCCATTCACGCCACTGCTGTGCTTTTTCAAAAGCGCGGACAAAGAAGGCGATGTCGATTGACTCATCCTGCTGCCAGCTCCAAACGCGCGCGCGAATTTGTGACTGCGGAGAATAAGCGGCACGGGCCAGCCATTTACCATTGCTGTCGCAGACATCAATAGTTTCACCAGACTGGGCTTTACCTTCCATACGGGCAACGGCACCTGAGAACACCCACGGATGGCGGCGGAGCAGGGATTTTTCACGTCCCTTAGCGAGAATCAATCGAACGGTCATGTTTGCTATGCTTACCTGAAAAAATGAGGCGCCATTTTCCGGTGGATGGCGGCAAATTGCAACGCACAATGGGGAGATAGCCATGGCGAACACGTGCTACAAAATCTGGGTGCACGGTATAGTGCAAGGGGTAGGCTTTCGTTATTACACCCAGTCACAGGCCAATAAACTGGGCGTTACAGGTTATGCGCAAAACCTGCGCGATGGCAGTGTTGAAGTGCTGGCCGCTGGCGATGAACAAAAAGTGGAGGCGTTAATCGCCTGGCTAAAAGCAGGCGGGCCAACCAGTGCACGGGTCGATAAGGTGCTGGTGGAACCTCATCAACCCACGCCGATACCTACGCGATTTACCACTGGCTGATTAAAGACACTTGGCAGGTTTTGGCAGACCGGCAATTTTAGTGGCTTGTTTCGCCGGACCTTCCGGGAACAGTCGGAACAGGTAACGGCTATTGCCTTTTTCCTCGCCATACTTCTGCGCCATGGCTTTCACCAGCATGCGTACCGCAGGGGAAGTATTGAACTCCTGATAGAAGGCGCGCACAAAGTGCACCACTTCCCAGTGAGCCTCACTCATCACAATGGCTTCATTCTCGGCAATCACCGCAGCGAGTGCTTCGCTCCAGTCCGCACTATTTTTTAAGTAGCCTTCCGCATCGGTGGCAATCTCTTTACCGGCAAAAATCACAGTCATTCCTCACAGCATCAATCGGCATATTGTAAGTTGGCCGACTATTAAAAAGCAAAAACCCCGCCGAAGCGGGGTTTTAGACGTTTACGTCTGCAGCTTAATCTTTGCTGGCGAAACCTAACAGGCTCAGCAGGCTGACAAAGATGTTATACAGCGACACATACAGGCTCACGGTGGCGCGGATGTAGTTGGTTTCGCCGCCATGAATGATGTTGCTGGTTTCCCACAGAATCGCACCCGCAGAGAACAGGATAAACAGCGCACTGATCGCCAGATGCAGCGCTGGCAGTTGCAGGAAGATATTCGCTACCACTGCAACCAGTAACACCACGAAGCCAGCCATCATCATGCCGCCGAGGAACGACATGTCACGACGCGTGGTCAGGACGTATGCCGAACAGCAGAAGAACACCAGCGCCGTACCGCCCAGCGCCATGGCAATCACATCGCCCATGCCCGCAGCGAGGAAAGAGCTGAGAATCGGACCGAGGCAATAACCGAGAAAACCGGTAAAGGCGAAGGCTGCCAGAATACCTGCCGGACTATTTGCCAGACGGTAGGTCAGGAACATCAGACCGTAAAAACCGACCAGCATCAAAATTAATCCGGGAGAGGGCAGAGAAAAAACGGTGCTGAGCGTGGCAGTGACCGCGGAGAACGCCAGCGTCAGGCCAAGTAAGAAGTAGGTATTGCGCAGCACTTTGTGGGTGCTGATCAGCGATTGCTGCTGTGACGAGCTAATTATTCTATCCATCATGCGCTCCATTATAGAGAGAGAACACCAAATATGGCCTGAGGATACGCAACGGCTACCAGACAGCAAAGTCGTTTTACCCATCTTTACGCGATAAATTGCTGTTTCACTGAGCAGAATGGTGATTTTGACAGCGAAAAAATGGATTTTGGCTGTTTTTCAGGCGAACGATTCAATCCGCGCTTTACATCGTTCGGGGGGATGTTTATAGTGCGCCTCATTGCGGAGGGGTGGCCGAGTGGCTTAAGGCAACGGTCTTGAAAACCGTCGATGGGAAACCATCCGAGAGTTCGAATCTCTCCTCCTCCGCCATCACTCTTGCAGAGTGAAGTGACAAAAAGATTTCCGGAGGGATGGCCGAGTGGCTTAAGGCAACGGTCTTGAAAACCGTCGATGGGAAACCATCCCAGAGTTCGAATCTCTGTTCCTCCGCCATATTAAAGAAGCCCGCAGAAATGCGGGCTTTTTGCTTTTCTGCGTTCCGGAAATCCGAAAAACATCCCGTTGCTTTTCAATCTTCTGCCGTAACCCGACGGCACGCGCGTTTACTGCTATATTCCATTCACGGTTTTTGTAAACATCTGGCGATTTTCCGAGGCAAGCTGGGTTACACTGTGCGGTAATTCGCTCAATGGCGAGCTAATCGTTTGAATGCCAGAGTGTTTCACTGATGAATTATGGAATAGGCACAATGATCAAGAAACTGAGTCTTTGCGCGTTGTCAGTTATCGCTGCGCTCCCGATCGGTATGTCTGCTTACGCGGCAGATGGAGATATGCAGTTACAGCAAGTGCTGATGCTGAGCCGTCACAATCTGCGTGCACCGTTAGCCAACAACGGCAGCGTGCTGGAACAATCCACCAAGAAGAATTGGCCGCAGTGGGATGTGCCCGGCGGCGAGTTAACCACTAAAGGCGGCGTGCTGGAAGTCTACATGGGTAACTATACCCGTCAGTGGCTGGCACAACAGGGTCTGGTGGAAAGCGGCACCTGCCCGGACAGCAGCAACATCTTTGTCTATGCCAACAGCCTGCAACGTACGGTCGCCACCGCGCAATACTTCATTACTGGCGCTTTCCCTGGCTGTGATATTTCTGTGACCCATCAGGATGCGATGGGCACCATGGATCCTATCTTTAATCCGGTGATCACGGACGGCAGCGACGAATTCAATAAGAAAGCGCTGGCGGCGATGACGGCTGCGAATGAGAAGCTGGCGCTGAAACCGGCTTTCCAGCAGTTAGAAAAGATTGTTGATTATAAAACTGCACCGGCCTGTAACGGCAAAAAACAGTGTGATCTGAGCGGCGGTGACAACACCTTCAGCGCAGAAAATGGCAAAGAGCCTAACGTGAATGGGCCGTTGAAAATCGGCAATTCGCTGGTCGATGCCTTCACGCTGCAATATTACGAAGGTTTCCCGGCCGATCAGGTGGCCTGGGGCCAGATTAAAACCCCTGAGCAGTGGAAATCCCTCGCGGCAATCAAAAATGGTTATCAGGATGCGCTGTTCACTTCTCCTGATGTCGCGCGTGAAGTGGCCGCACCGCTGGTGGATTACATCCGCAGCCAGCTAGTGGACCAGGACAAAGCGAACGCACCGAAAGTCACGGTGATGGTGGGGCATGATTCGAATATTGCCTCACTGCTGAGCGCATTGCAGGTTAAGCCATACGAGCTGCCGGGTAACGATGAGAAAACGCCCATCGGTGGCCAGGTGGTGTTTGAGCGCTGGCACGATGCTAAAAACAACAAAGATCTGCTGAAAGTGGAATACGTTTATCAGACAGCGGAACAGCTGCGCAATGCTGATGTGCTGAGCCTGAAAAACCCGCCGAAGCGTGTCACGCTGCAACTGGCAGGCTGTGATGCCGATGCCAACGGCTACTGCAGCTGGGATCAGTTTGCTACCGCGTTGAATACTGCACTGCAGGGTACCCCGCTGCAGCCGGCTGCTCCGGCTCCAGCAGCAGAGCCAGCGGCACAACCTGCGCCTGCTGCCGCCAATGACGACGCTAAAGCGAAAGCGGATCAAGCGGCTGCAGATAAAGCCGCAGCGGACAAAGCAGCTGCGCAGAAAGCGGCTGATGCTAAAGCCGCTGAAGAGAAAGTGAAGGCAGACAAAGCGGCTGCCCAAAAAGCAGCAGAGGATAAAGCGAAAGCTGAGAAAACCACTGCACAGAAAGCGGCGGAGGACAAAGCGAAAGCCGATGCCGCCGCAGCGCAGAAAGCGCAGTCAGATGCGACGCCAGCCAAGCCGGAAGGTGAGGCGGCAAAAGCCGCTCCAGCCAGCAATTAACGTCGCTGTAATGAAAAAACCCCGTCGCGACGGGGTTTTTTATTTCTGTTAACCGGCGACGACCACCAGTTTTTGATTCGCAAACTCCTTCAGGCCAAGATCGGACAACTCGCGTCCATAGCCTGAGCGTTTCACGCCACCAAACGGCAACTCCGCGGCGGTATCGCTCTGGGAGTTGATAAACACCATACCGGTCTCGATCTGCGATGCCATGTTGCGCCCACGCAAAATATCGCGCGTCCACACTGAACCGCCCAGACCGTAGTGCGAATCATTGGCCAGTGCAATGGCGGTGCGATCGTCAGCCACCACATAAACCTGTGCCACCGGTCCAAAGAACTCCTGGTAATAGGCGGGATTTTGCGGTGTGAGGCCAGTCAGTATCGTCGGCTGATAATAACAACCCACGCCTTCAATCACTTTTCCGCCCAGTTCAACATGCGCACCCTGCTTAACCGCATCCTCAACCTGTTTCACTAAACGGTCGCGAGCCTCTTTCGATGAAAGCGGACCCAGCGTGGTGCTTTCATCCAGTGGATCCCCCGGTTTGGCCGATTGCAGGGCCGCGTTAAACTTTGCCATAAACTCAGTGGCGATTTTTTCGTGCAGGATAAAGCGTTTTGCTGCTGTACATACCTGACCACAGTTGCTCAATCGTGCCTGCGCACCCTGGCGCACAGCTTCGTCGATATCGGCATCGTCCAGCACCACGAATACATCATTGCCGCCTAGCTCCAGCGTGGATTTTTTCAGATGTTTACCTGCTTGTTCCGCCACGGCGCTACCGGCACGTTCAGAGCCCGTCAGCGCGACACCTTGCACGCGCGGATCGGCAATCAGATCGGCGACCTGTTGATTCGAGACAAACAGATTGGTCCACGCACCCTTTGGCGCACCCGCTTCTTCAACCAGTTTTTCGAAGACATCCGCACAGTGCGGCACAATGTTGGCATGTTTCGCCAGCACCGGATTTCCCAGTGCCAGATTCGGCGCCAGCACGCGCATCAGCTGGTAATATGGGAAGTTCCAGGGCTCGACGGCGACCACTACGCCAATCGGGTGATACTCAAGCCAGGCATCGCCCACCGTGCTGGGATAAGGTTGTGCCTGCAATAAGTGAGCCGCATGTTCGGCATAGTACCGAGCGATCTGTGCGCAGATTTTTACTTCCCCCCGGCTCTGCCCGATTAACTTGCCCATCTCACGACTGGCAATCTCAGCTAATTCGTCAACGCGCTGATCAATCAAATCGGCCAGTCGGTGCAGCACCTGCAGGCGTGGCTGCATATCGCCTTTACACCACGTAGAGTGGTAGAGTTCGTCAGCCGCGCTGAGTGCCTGCTGCATGAAGGTGTCATCGTGATTAGGCCAGGATTTCAGCAACTGATTATTGGCCGGGTTGATGCTTTGATAGGCTGACATAAAGGGCTCCTTGGCAGTAAAAATGACAAAGGCGGGACATGCCCGCCTGCGTGTTAAACGTTTTTACGCTCGACCGTCTTATCGTCCCACGTCAGAACGTCCTGGTCGGTCTTATCAAAGGCGCGGAGCAGCACATCGTCGCTACCTTGCTGACGCCAGATTTCTTCCGCGAGTCGTTCATCGTAATTTGCCACCTCAAATATGGCTTCAGCAATTTCAGGTGAGGTGTGGCGCAGCGTGGCCCATTCGCCCACGTGGTGAGCTTTCGACTGTTCTGTGGCCATAAAGGTCTCCTGTTGTGAATTTATCCTTGCAGTTTTACCGCCAGTCCGGCGACGTATTGGCCCTGATAACGGGCAATTCCCAGTTCTTCTGCTGACGGTTGGCGTGAGCCGTCACCGCCCGCAATGGTGGTGGCGCCATAAGGCGTGCCGCCGCGTACTTGGGATATATCGAAAAGTTCTTTGGTGCCATAACCGATAGGCACGATAACCATGCCGTGATGGGCGAGGGTGGTCCAAACGGAGGTGATGGTTTGTTCCTGACCGCCACCGGTGCCGGTAGAGGCGAATACACTGGCGAGTTTGCCGTACAGCGCGCCTGAGGCCCATAATCCGCCGGTGCGATCCCAGAAATTACGCATCTGACCGGCCATATTGCCAAAGCGGGTTGGCGTACCCACGATGATGGCGTCGTACTGGGTTAAATCTTCAGGTTTTGCTTCAGCCGCCGCCTGATTCACCTTGCCGCCCACCTGCGCAAATCTCTCCGCATCCATGCTTTCCGGTACACGAAGAATGGTGACTTCCGCACCGCTCACGCTCTTTGCGCCTTCAGCCACGGCTTGCGCCATGGTTTCGATATGTCCATACATTGAGTAATAAAGCACCAAAACTTTTGCCATGGTTTTCTATCCTGCTGAGGGTGATGAGTATTCAGAAGTATAGAAGAGACTGCGTAAGGTGCCGGAAGGGAGGATAGATGGGTACGTCTAGCGCTGCGCTTTTTGCCGGGCTAACCGCTTGTAAGCTGGATGTTAATCTGGTTTATGATGGAAAAATAAGTGAATTATATGTTTCAAAGTATGAATATTAGCCGAATATCAGACTGGCCTGGCTATTCTTTTATGAGGTGGCGCGAATACTCCGCCGCCTTGCTTTTCACCACATTGGATGAAAAGGCCTAACCACAGATGCTCAATCCCTGGAGGAAATGATGGCACAACATCGTGGAGGATCAGGCAATTTCGCGGAAGACCGCGAGAGAGCCGCGGAAGCCGGTCGTAAAGGCGGAAAAAATAGCGGCGGTAATTTCAGGAATGACCCGCAACGCGCTTCCGAAGCAGGTGAAAAAGGGGGACGCAGTCGCAGCAAGAAGTAATGTGATTGTGTTTGATTCTCCCCTCCGCCGGGTTCGCCCGGCGGTAACAAAGATTGCTTTTCCCCTCCTGACCAGGCAAAAATGATCGCCAATCGATTATTTTGGTGCGTTATGTCTGCTTCAAACTCCCGTCTCAGCCTGCGTATTACGCGTCAGGAACTCGTTCTCATCTTCATTACCATGGTTTGGGGTGGCACCTTTTTGGTGGTGCACCGTGCGATGGCACACTCCGGTCCCTTTTTCTTTGTGGGGCTGCGCTTTGCCACGGCATCGCTATTGCTGGCCTTCTTTTTTCGTCGCTACCTGAAACACATGACATGGCTCGAAGTGAAAGCCGGTGCGCTGATTGGCGTGTCGATTGCGGGTGGCTACGGCTTACAAACCTGGGGGATGCAAACCATCTCCAGCAGCCAGTCGGCGTTTCTGACCGCGCTGTATGTGCCGGTGGTACCGTTACTGCAATGGGTATTTCTGCGCCGTCCGCCAGGGTTAATGGCATGGATTGGCATTATGCTGGCGTTTACCGGTTTAGTGCTGGTGGCCGGGCCACAAGACGGTAGCCTGACGTTGAACGCGGGCGAGATAGTGACGTTACTCAGTACACTGGCGATCGCGGCTGAAATTATTCTGATCAGTCGCTTTGCAGGCCAGGTTGATGTGCGTCGCGTGACGCTGATCCAACTGATGGTCGCATCGGCTTGCGCTTTTGTCTTTATGATCCCTAATGGCGAATCGATCCCAACGATCTCAACGCCATTGCTGTTGAGTGCGCTGGGTCTGGGTGCGGCCAGTGCACTGATTCAGGTGACAATGAACTGGGCGCAGCGCAGCGTGTCACCGACGCGGGCTACGGTGATTTACGCCGGTGAACCAGTTTGGGCAGGGGTGGTTGGACGGATTGCGGGTGAACGTTTACCCGCCGCTGCCTTGATGGGCGGTGTGCTGATCGTTTGTGGAGTGATCGTCAGCGAGTTACGACTTCGCCGCAAGAAAGCGGTGCCTGAGCAGGCACCGCAGGAACCTTAGGGATGCTGGCGAGCCGCCTGGTTAGCCAGCGCGGCGCCCCGACGTTTAAGAATGGCATTAAGAATAATGGCACCGAAGGTCGCGGTGCCAATCCCGCCAATGGTGAAACTGCCGATCTTTAAAGCAAAATCGCCCGCGCCCAGCACTAACGTGGTGGCCACCATGATCAAATTGCCGTTCTGACTGAAATCAACGTTGTTTTGCACCCAGATCCGCGCACCTGCCACGGCAATTAAACCGAATACCACAATTGACGCGCCGCCAATCACCGGGCCGGGAATAGTATGAATCAAGGCACCAAACTTCGGTGAAAAGCCGAGTATCAGCGCAATCACTGCTGCCGCGACAAACGCCAGTGTCGAATAGACTTTGGTCACCGCCATTACGCCGATATTCTCTGCGTAAGTTGTCACGCCGCTGCCTCCCATCGAACCTGACAGCATGGTGGCGAGGCCATCCCCGACAAACGCACGTCCCATCCAGGGATCCAGATTGCGTCCCGTCATACCGGCGACGGCTTTAATATGCCCAAGATTTTCAGCCACCAGAATGATGGCCACAGGGGCAATCATCACTATCGCCTGCATATCAAATACCGGCGCGGTGGTGTGTGGTAAACCAAACCAGGGCGCACTGGCGACACCGCTAAAATCGACTGGCTTACCGAGGCCAAACACATTGGTGAGCAAGGCGTAGATCGCCCAGGCGACAATCAGGCCAACCAGAATCAGCAAGCGCTGAACCAGACCGCGCGTGAAGACCGCGACCACGCCAATGCACAGCACGGTCATGACGGCCATCCAGCTATCGAACATTGATGCTGATACGCCATGAACAGCAATTGGCGCCAGGTTCAGGCCAATTGCCATCACCACTGCACCCGTGACGACAGGGGGCATGAGCCGCTCAATCCAACCCGTGCCCACCTTCATAACGATCAGGCCAATGAAGGTATAAAGCGCGCCGCAGGCAATGACGCCGCCTAGTGCCAGCGCCAGATTAGGGTTCAATCCCTGGCCGTTGAATCCGGTCACCGCGATAATCACCCCGACAAAGGCGGCGCTGGATCCAAGATAACTCGGCACGCGTCCGCCAGTGACCACAAAGAACAGCAGCGTGCCGATACCGGAAACCAGAATCGCCAGGTTGGGGTCGAGTCCCATCAACAACGGCATTAGCACCGTCGCGCCAAACATTGCTACAGCATGCTGCAGGCCCATGACAAACGTCTGCCCGAACGGCAGGGTTTCATCCGGTGCAATCAGCCCATCTTCGGTCATGGCTGACTTTTTCTGCCAGCGGGGGAACCAGGAATTCGCCATCGTTTTCTCCAGGATATCGGTGGAACCGGACCGCGCAGAGCGGCGTTAGCGGGCGTCCTGCCGTAAAAGGTGATGATATCCACGGTCAAACCACGCCAGGCCATGGGAATCATCGTTACGTACCAGCGCAAGTACTTCACACATCAAAACGTCGTGTGTGCCAACACTGACCACCTGGGTGATTTTGCAATCGAACGACACGGTGGCACCCTCCAGCAGCGGTGAACCGCTGGCCAGCGTGTGCCAGTTAGCCGCAGCAAAGCGCTGTTCCATCGGCGTCTTCCCGCCAAACAGTGTCGAAAGATCTTCATGACCGGCCGCCAGGGGGTTGACGCACAGATAGCCATTGTCCCGAAAGGTCGGCCAGACTGAGGCCGAACGATTAAGACACACCAGCAAAGTGGGCGGCGTATCCGTCACGCTGCAGACAGCAGATGCGGTGAATCCGGCGCGACCAGCCGGACCGTCGGTGGTGATGATATTCACCGCAGCACCCAATCGTGCCATGGCATGGCGGAAAGCATCGCGATCTACATTCGGTACCAGCGGCAGTTCATGCACACTCATGGTTTCACTCCTCTGTTCAACTGGCGGCGCGCTGTGCAGGTGCAGCCGTTTCGGCCAGCCACCCCAGCAGCAGAGCGTTAAACTTATCGGCATCGGTCACGCTCATCGCATGCCCGCCCCACGGCATCTCAATCAGACTGCCATTCGGCAGCGCCTGGGCCAGTTGTGGAGAGCAGCTCCACGGCACCAGCAGATCGTCCTGGCTACAAATGGCTAACACAGGCTGATGAATCCGCGCCGCATGCGGACGGAAATCACTGTTCATTAATGCGTGCAAGCGGCGCAGCAGATTTTCCATGCCCTGAAAATGGGTCACGTGATGGGCATCTTCAGCGGTGATGCGCGCCTGATGTCGAGCCAGCCATTCAGCCGGATAGAGGAACAGTGGCTGCGCTCGCACGAAGGCTTCAACGCCCACGTTGAGCAGGAGATCCTGCCGCACCTGGAAGCAGCGTTGCGTGTGAGGATCCAACGACAGCCAGCCATTAATCAGCACGATGCGGCCGACACGGTCGGGATAATCCAGCGCCAGCTGCAGGCCAATCAGGCCACCCAGCGCGTGGCCAATAATGTCGTAATGGTGAATGTCATGTTGCGCCAGTAATTCAGCCAGTTCGGCGGCCATCATCGCCATGCTGTAGCCTTCAGGCAGCGTATCGGCACTGCGACCGGTACCGCGCTGATCGTAAGTCACCACGCGATAATGGGGAGCGAGCGCCGCCAGCTGGGGTTGCCAAAAGCCCGCCACGCCACCCAGGCCGGACGACAGCACCAGTGTTGGCGCGTCGGCAGCGGTTAAACCATGAATCTCAAGGTGCATTACGCCTCCTGCGGCCCGATGTGCGCGACGCTGGCAATTTCAATCAGCGCATCTGGTTTAACCAATCCACACTGAATGCAAAAGCGCGCGGGTTTGTCGCCGGGGAAATACTCGGCGTAGACCTGGTTAATCGCGGCGTAATGGCTCCAGTCGGTGAGGAAAATAGAGTTGAAAGTGACGTCACTCATGCTGCCACCGGCGGTCTCGATCACCTTTTTGATGGTTTCCAGTACGTGTCGGGTTTGTGCCGCGGCATCGCCGACGTGGACCACATTGTTACTGGCATCGAACGGTAGCGTGCCTGACACGTACACCACGCCATCGGCCAGGGTTCCTGGCACAAAGGGCGCAATCGGGGTGCCGCTGCCGGCAGGAATAATCACACTTTTAGGCATCGTCGCAGTTCCTTATCGTTATGGTTTTGCAGGTGAGATGGACCCTAAGCTTTCAGAGCTTCACAAAAAGTGTCCGTGTCGCTAACCCAGCCAAAGAAGGTTTCGATGTTGAAAATCGCCGCTTGTTGGGCAAATGCCGGTCCGGCCTGATAAGTGGCGTCTTCCAGCACCACGCCAAAATATTCGAGGAAGAAGCCATCGCGCAGTGTCGACTCAACGCACACGTTGGTGGCAATGCCGGTGAACACCAGGTGGCGGATACCGCGGCTGCGCAGCATGCTATCGAGTGGCGTATTGAAGAAGCCACTGTAGCGCGGTTTGGGCAGCACGATGTCTCCTGCCTGCGGCACCAGTTCATCCACCAGCGCATAATCCCAGCCGCCTTTCGACAGCAGCGTGCCCTGTAACTCCGGGCGCTTACGCATGGTTTTCAGTGCATTCGATTTATGGAAGTTAGGCGAGCCGGCATCACCCGCTTCAACGTACTGGTCATCCCAGCCGTTCTGGAACCAGATAATCTGCATGCCAGCGGCGCGCGCCGCGGTTACCGCCTGATGAATTTTGGCGATCACTGGTTTGGTGGCGGAGACATCAAAGCCAGCAAGATCCAGATAACCCCCTTCGGTGGCATAGGCATTCTGCATATCGACGACGATCAAGGCGCTTTGCGTCGGCGGCAGTGCAATCGATTCTGGTCGGGCGGGCAGGGTGATATTGGGCAAACTCGACGTATGGGCGCAAGTCACGGTACTCATCAGGCAACCTCCTTCTGCGAAGTGATAACGTTTTGACGACACTGCATTAATGGCTGGATACGCTCACCGAAATCTTCAATGCCTTGCAGGAAGTCATCGAAGGTCAAAAGTACGCCCTGTGTGCCGTCAACCTCAGCGACTTCATCCAACATTCGTGCCACATTGGCGTATGAACCCACTAAGGTGCCCATATTGATGTTCACGGCTGAGGTGGGATCGGCCATCTGACGCACGTTGGTGTCGCTGCCGGACTTGGTATCCTGCTGACTTTGTGTGGTGAGCCAGGCAAGCGCTTCTTCATCAGCACCCGCTTTGTAATGCTCCCATTTGGCGCGTGCGGCTTCGTCGCTTTCGGCAGCAATGATCATAAACAGCACATAGGAACCGACATCCCGTCCGGCTTTATCTGCGGCGACTTTCATGCGGCTGGCGGTCGGGGCGAAGGCGGTAGGCGTGTTGACCCCTTTACCGAAACAGAAGTTGTAATCGGCATGCTGCGCGGAGAATGCCATGCCGGCATCGCTCTGACCGGCGCAGATCACCTTCATCGGTTTCTGCGGTTGCGGGCTCACGCGGCAGTCGTTCATGGTGAAAAATTCACCCTTGAAGTCACTCTGACCGGTGCCCCATAAATCGCGCAGCACGGTGACGTACTCGGTGAGGTATTGGTAACGGCTGGAGAAGTATTCATCACCCGGCCACAATCCCATCTGTTCGTATTCCGGTTTCTGCCAACCGGTGACCAGATTGACGCCGAAACGGCCATTGGAAATCGAATCAATGGTGGCGGCCATGCGCGCCACAATTGCTGGAGGCAGCGTCAGAGTGGCTGCCGTGGCATAAATCTCAATCCTTGAGGTCACCGCCGCGAGCCCCGCCATCAATGTGAAGGATTCGAGATTGTGATCCCAGAATTCGGTTTTACCCCCGAAGCCGCGCAGTTTGATCATCGAGAGTGCAAAGTCGAAGTGATAATGCTCGGCCTTCAGCACAATCTCTTTATTCAGTTCAAAAGTCGGTTTGTACTGCGGCGCATGGGTGGAGATGAGCCAGCCATTGTTGCCAATCGGGATAAATACGCCAATTTTCATGTGAAACCTCTCTGCATTGAACGGGCATTGCTTTACGCGCTGCACTGCTTCTTGCACGCGGCGCTCAGTCACAAAATTGCAAAGCCTGTGCCACATTTTTAAATGCCTTACACAACAATGTGTTAAAAACTACTGAAGGATGAAAGTGGAGTGGTTGGTCTAAATCAGACCGTTTGGTCAAAACTTTTTGCACGTTTTTCATGCGCACGGTGGTCAAAAAAGGTGCAGGGAGAGCGATTAGGCAGGAAAGAGGGGCTTTGTTATGATGCGAACAAGCAGGATTGAAGAGGTAACAGTGTGAAAAGCGATGAAAAACAACCGGGCCGACGTTCACGTGCCGTTGCCGCAAAACGGGCTGCGATACTGGAAGCGGCGTTAAGCTTCTTCTCGCAGTTCGGTATTCACGGTACCAGCCTCGATAAAGTGGCAGAGCGTGCCGACGTCTCCAAGACCAATTTGCTTTACTACTATCCCTCAAAAGAGGTGCTGTATATCGCGGTTCTGAAGGAGATCCTTGATGTCTGGCTGGCTCCACTGCGCGCACTGCGCCACGATCAGGACCCACTGACCGCCATTCGGAAATATATCCGTCTTAAGCTGGAGGTGTCGCGCGATCACCCGCAGGCCTCGCGCTTGTTCTGTCTGGAAATGCTCCAGGGGGCGCCGTTACTCAAAGGTGAACTGGCCGGGGATTTAAAAGCGCTGGTGGATGAGAAGGCGGCGATCATCGAGCAGTGGATTGCGGAAGGGCGGTTAGCCGGGGTGCAGCCGCAGCATCTGTTTTTCCTGCTGTGGGCCACCACGCAACATTACGCGGATTTTGCGTCACAGGTTGAGGCGATCACCGGCCAGACCCTGAGTGACCCGGAATTTTTCGAGCAAACGCTGGAGAATGTACAGCGCATGATTATTGAAGGGATCCGCGTGCGTTGATCCCGCTTTAGCCAGGAGAGTGCATGGATTCGCTATCACAACTGACGTTGGGCGCGGCGGTCACCGTCGCGGTGATGGGCAAGCGTGTGCCGCTATGGCAATCGGCGCTGGTGGGTGCGATTGCCGGCACCTTGCCCGATCTGGATGTATTTATCGATCATGGCGATGCGATTCGCAATATGACGCTGCATCGAACTGAGAGTCATGCGCTGATATGGCTCACGCTAGTTGCGCCTCTGCTGGCCTGGCTGATCGCAGGTGCAACACGCAGTCGCTCCCACTGGCGCGGCTGGTGTCTGGCAATTTGGCTGGCCCTGATCACGCATCCGTTGCTTGATCTGACAACGGTGTACGGCACGCAGCTGGGGTTGCCGTTTACCGATTTCCCCTACGCGATTGGCAGCATGTACATCATCGATCCCTTGTATACCTTGCCGTTGCTGATCGCGCTGGGGGTGGCGCTATGGCGGCGTGATGGAGTCGGACTGCGCTGGAATCAGGCGGGTTTGCTGATCAGTACGCTGTATCTTGGCTGGAGCATGGTGGTGCAGGGCGTGGCGACGCAGCATATCGATCGTGATTTAACTGATCAATCCATCAAGCCGCAGCAGGTGCTGGTGACGCCAACGGCATTTAATACCCTGGTGTGGCGAACCGTGATTATGACCCCCGATCGTTACGGTGAGGCCTATTGGTCACTGTTGTCACCCGATCGAGCACTGGAAATTCATTGGCATCCGCGCCACCCGCAATTGTTCGATGCGTTTAAAGGCGACTGGTATGCCGAGCGAGTGGCGTGGTTCAGCCATGGTTTTTACGCCATGCGCCAGCAGGGTGAAGAGACCTTGATTTCGGATTTAAGGATGGGGGAAGCGCCCAATTACACCTTCACCTTCAATCTGGGATCGGCACATGTTCCCGAACCGGCACCAGAAAGGGAGCCTTCTGTGCGACCTTCACTGGCGCAGGCATGGCATAAATTACGCGAAAGGTTATAAAAAAAAGCCCCGAGCATTCGGGGCTTTTTGTCGGCAGGGCTATCAGGCTTTACGACGACGTAACAACCAGCCCATGGTGAGAATGACGAACCACAGCGGCGTGACCATTAACGCCTGACGAGTATCATCCTGCAAGGTCAGCAAGACAATTACAAAGGCGAAGAACGCCATGCACACCCAGCACATCAGCTTGCCCAGCGGCATCTTGAACTTCGACTCAGCGTGACGTTGCGGATGCTGTTTGCGGTAAGCCAGGTAGCTGCACAGGATGATGGTCCAGACGAACATAAACAGAATCGCCGATACCGTGGTGACCATGGTGAATACCGTCATCACATCGGGGATCAGGTAAATCAGCGCAACGCCGCACAGCAGGCAGAAGCAGGAGAAAAACAGCCCGGTGGTGGGAACCGCGCGTGCCGACAGGCGGCCAAATGCTTTGTGTGCCACGCCTTGTTCTGCCAAACCGTACAACATACGGCTGGTGGAGAAAATGCCACTGTTGGCGGATGATGCAGCAGAAGTCAGCACCACGAAGTTAACGATGCTGGCGGCGGCGGGTAATCCGATCAGCACAAACATCTCAACGAAGGGGCTGCGGTCCGGCATGACCTGATTCCACGGCGTCACCGCCATGATCACCAGCAGTGCCAGAACGTAAAACATAATGATACGCACCGGAATAGCGTTAATCGCACGTGGCAGCACCTTGTGCGGATCTTTGGTTTCCGCTGCGGCCGTGCCGACTAACTCAATGCCGACGAAGGCAAACACCGCAATCTGGAAGCCAGCAAAGAAGCCGCTCAATCCTTTCGGGAACATACCACCGTGATCCCAGATATTGCTCAGGGCAGCCGCGCTGCCGCTGGGCGAAGGATAATGCATGCTCACCAGCACGATGCCAGTCACGATCAGGGCAACAATCGCCACGATTTTAATAATCGCGAACCAGAACTCCATCTCACCAAACAATTTCACCGTCGCAATATTGAGTGCCAGGAACACAAATATACACAGCAGTGCACTCATCCAGATGGAGAAGTCGGGGAACCAGAGTTGGAAATAGGCACTAATGGCCACCACATCGGCAATGCCCGTCACCACCCAACAGAACCAGTAAGTCCAGCCGGTAAAATACCCCGCCCACGGGCCGAGTAAATCGGCAGCAAAATCGCTGAAGGATTTATATTCGAGATTAGAGAGCAGCAATTCGCCCATTGCGCGCATCACGAAGAACAGCATAAAGCCGATGATCATATAAACGAAAATGATCGAGGGGCCGGCCAGGCTGATAGTTTTACCTGAGCCCATAAACAACCCGGTGCCGATCGCGCCACCTATGGCTATCAGTTGGATATGGCGGTTATGCAGATTACGCTGGAGCTTATCCGGCTGCTCGGCCTCGATAAGCGCCTCTTTGGATTGATCAACCATAAATATATCTTTCCTGTTTTGATGTTGTGTCAGCTCTACTGGCTGTTAGATAACGTGCCGTTTGATAGGGCAAGTGGCATAAGATAGTGGAAAGGTTGCAACTCTCGGTAATTGTTTTTTTACAATTGTGACCTTTTGCGGGGGTTACTCTGTCAGTAAATATTTACATGGCATAATCCACGGTGAATTTGCGTAAATCTTCAGCAATTAAGCCTTTTCTGCGTTATCTCTCCATTTTGCCACCTACACTTACGTCTTCTTTTTATGAGTAAACGTGAGGTGTGATGCGCGCATTATTAGCGATTGCTCTATTGGCATTATGTGGCTGGTGGAGTTTGCCGTGGCTGAAAACGCATTTGCCGCCGCAGTGGAATCCATTTACACCGCTGTCGGTGACTGACCCTCCAGGATGGATGATGCGCTACAAATTGCAGCGCTTGAGTCACGATCCTGCGGCCTGTATGGCGGTGATGCATCGAGCCAGTCAGCAGGGGTGGGTACAATTTCGCGCCGTGCCAGCACTGCAAGGTGATTGCCCTATTGAACAGCCTTTGCGCGTGAGTGGTTATGGTGAAGTGACATTGAGCAGCAGCTTTCTTGCCAGTTGCCCGATGGCGGTGAGTAGCACAATGTTTGTCGTCAACAGCACTCACGCCCTTCAGCAGGCAGGTATCAACAGCCCGATTCGGCGAATCACCCACGTCGGCAGTTACGCCTGTCGAAATATCTATCATCGCCAGCAGGGGCGTTTAAGCGAGCATGCAACAGCAGATGCATGGGATGTGACTGGGTTTCAGCTTGCAGATGGACGCTGGCTGCAGGTGGCAAAAAACTGGCATCAACCTGAGGATGCGGCTGCAGGGCTTCGCGCTTTATGGCACAACGGCTGTGCGACCTTTGGTAATGCGTTAGGACCGGATTACAACGCCGCGCATGCCGGACATTTTCACCTGGGCATGCGCGGCGCCGGATACTGTCATTAGTCAGACGGCGGGATTAAGCCCTCGTTTTATCAGGAAATGATTAGCGGGCCAGGAGAATAGAAAACCGATGATCATGGCCAGTTGTAACATAAACCAGAAAGCCACCAGCAATGGATTGATTTGTTGGTTGAGAACAAATTTTAGTGCCAGTGCCATAAAGATAAAAATACCTAATTGATAAATCAGCAGGGGAAACGTTTCGGTTTTAAATGCTAATAATAACGCCCGGCCAAATGAACGTTTTTCACGTTGGCGGATAGCCAGGAACTGGAAAAATAAACCCACCACCAGAGAAACTATCAAGCAAATAATTGCCTGCATCCAGAGCGTTGGCATAATGGCGAACTGATTTAGCAAGGTGATTATTGGTAGGGTCATTATGTCGCCAAATATACAGGCCGCGGCAGATAATGAGGTGGAAATAAATATTGTTTGCCAGCTGGCATTACTCTGAATTTTTTGTGGAACCAGCAGCGCAAGTTTTACCTGACGTGAAGGTTTACGGCCCAGATACCACCAGGCTAACCATCCGATGAACGGCATATAGAGGCCGGTCAGCGGCCAGATGATATTCATGATGGCCACCGGATGCGGGTGACGGAAAAGATCTTTTAAGATCATCAGCGCTGTACAACCGCCCAGTACAAGGAAAGGTAATGCCAGTTGGTTCATCATAGTCAGCCCCGTTATGATGCTCGAATACGCATGACAATGCGCCAGTATGGGTGAGGGCGCAACGTCTTCCCCTAAAAAGTCCACAGCGTCATCCCCCCGCACATCCTCTAAGCGTAGCTGGAAAAGAGGGTGACGGAAATCACGTTATACCGCTCACCACAGAAATCACTGGGATTAAGAATGAACCGAATAGCCGTCGTCCCACAAATACCGCTATTACCCTCAGTAACCGCTTTCAAAGTGAGTGATTTTAGTTAATGACGATGCTAAAAATTTATCAATCTAATGATGATTTTCGATGAATAGGGTGATTGAAACTCCTTCGGAAAAATCCTATTCTAATCAGGAAAGAGGATTAAAGTTGTGAAGCTGTTGGCAAAATGTATCTGCTTTCAGTTCCCCATAATGGTAACGCATTGACAACAGGATGGTTATGATTGTTACCCCGCGGGCTGCTCTCATTTCAATCAATATTTTTTCTCTAGTTAATTTATTTTTTGTGTTTATCAGAACGAATAACAAGTTAAAGCGTGAAACAACGCTGAGGCAATAATGACGACCGATAATTATTTCGTCTGGCGTGGCGAAACTGAAAATGAATTTCAGGCGCTGACGGAAGTGATTCAAGTAAAAACGCTATTACAAAAACACATTGAAGCGATGGGTTTCGATTCATTCGCTTTCCTGGTTCAACATCCCGTGCCTTTTACCCGGCCGCGCGTGTTTTTGTTCAGTACTTACCCGGAAAGCTGGGTTAAGCGCTATGAAAGCGAAAATTATTATGCTGTCGATCCGGTGCTGTTGCTTTGTCAGCGGCCGGGACGAGGCGTGGAATGGACGCGGGATTTATTTACCGGTGCCGGTAATTTATGGGCTGAAGCGAATGCGGCAGGGCTCAACAGCGGCTTTTCTTGTTCGGCAATGGCGCCAAATCGTGCCATTGGTATATTATCTATAGCATCATCGCTTCACAGTCAGACTCAACACTTACGCGTTCAACTAGAGGTGAAACTGCACCTTCTGGCGGAACTGAGTTTGCGCGTGCTGGAGCGGCTAAATGATAGTTCAATGGCGATTTTATCTAACGATTTTAGTCAACGCGAACTGGAAATTTTGAAATGGACGGCGGAAGGAAAAACTTCTGCGGAAATTTCACTGATTTTAGCGATTTCAGAACATACGGTGAATTTTCACCAAAAGAATATGCAAAAGCGTTTTAATGTTTCCAATAAAACGCAGATTGCGTGTTATGCGGCGGCAATTGGCCTGATATAGCAAAAAGGCAACTACTAATTTTAGTAGTTCCCACTCTTTAGTCAGTTGTCTACCCTGCGCCGGAACTTTGCCAGGCTGGCGCAAAGAAATCATTGCAAACATGGGGATGTCAGGGGCGCATGATGAAAGTAATTCAAACACAGCTTAAGGATATGCCGTCCTCTCTGTTGGCAGAATTAGGAACGTATCGCTATAGCGTTTTTGCGCGGGGTGAAGGTTGGTCTATCCCGCCGCGCTTAAGTACGCCCGGACAGGAGTATGATCGCTTTGATCGCTCCGATGTCACCTGGATGATCGCCTGGAATGCGCGCCAGGGGATCTGCGGCTGTGCACGTTTGTTGCCCTGGCATGAACCAGAAGTGCCTGAAGGCATGGTGCTGCCGTTCGATCAGGAAAAAGTCTGGGAAATGTCACGCTTTTCGGCACGCCTTGAGGTGGATGCAGAACTGCCACTGACGATTTTGTGGCATGCGGTGCAGTTGGCGGAACTCAGCGGTATGGAGTACCTGATCAGTTCAGCAACGCCGATGCTGGAAAAAATGTTTGAGCAGCACCACGTCGTGTACGAACCTTTATCACCCGGGTTGATTCAATCTGAGGATAATCTGTTTGCCATTCGTATTCCGGTTCATCAACCGGCACTGGCGGACAAGTATCGTGGCACACGCCGGTTTAGTCCGGAAGAGGTGCTGCCGTCACTGGGTGTTTCAGTGAACTGGCAGTCGCACAGTTGACCACCCCGCGCATTGCGCGGGGCTTCACCGCTTACTGACGGTAGGCGGTTTTAATCTGACGAATGGTGTTGCTGAACACTTCCGCCTGCGGCTTATCCGCTAACGCGCTTTGCACATAGCGCTCCATGTTAATGATCACCTTACCGGCATCCGCCTGACCCATCCCTTTCAGAATCAGCGTCACCATCATTTTCAGGCAAGCGACTTCATCGGCCAATGCCTGGGTATCCCGCGATGTTGAAAAGTCTTCATCACTCATCTTTGACTCCTTGGTGGTGTTACTGAATGTAGACACAATATCTGTGTGTAAAAAACAGAGTATATCATATGGTTGAATGAGGAATTTATCCCAGGCGAAGCGGTGGAGATTAAACCAACATTAAATGGATGTTTGCGTTATTAACAGGCAGGGAAAATCAGGCGTTGAAGTTATTTTTATTAAGCAAAGCCCAGCGGTCAATGAAAAGAGCATAAATTATAACATAATGATATTAGTCACAATTTCACATTTTAATTCTTGCATGCTAAGCGTTTCACTCAAAAGATATCTGGGATTGAGCTCAATTTGATGTGTATCATTTCATTTGAGATTTATCTGCGTAGCCAGATGTTTTTTCCCCGGCAAACCCGGTAAGATGGCCCTCCTGAAATATATTTTTCCCCTCACTAACCTGCGGAGTACGTCCCGTTGATCAGTCTGCTTCTTGTTGATGACCATGAACTGGTACGCGCCGGTATTCGCCGCATACTGGAAGATATGAAGGGATTGGTAATTGCCGGGGAAGTGGCTTGTGGTGAAGACGCGGTGAAATGGTGCCGCAGCAATCCGGTCGACGTGGTGCTGATGGACATGAATATGCCGGGCATCGGCGGTCTGGAAGCCACGCGAAAAATTGTGCGCTTCAATCCTGACATCCGCATTATTATGCTGACCATCCATACCGAAAATCCGCTGCCGGCAAAAGTGATGCAAGCCGGTGCGGCGGGTTATCTGAGCAAAGGTGCGGCCCCGCAGGAAGTGGTGAGTGCGATTCGTTCGGTGCACTCAGGCCAGCGCTATATCGCATCAGATATTGCGCAGCAAATGGCGCTTAGCCAAATCGAGCCGCAAAAAGCCGAATCGCCCTTTAGCTGTTTGTCGGAAAGGGAATTGCAGATTATGCTGATGATCACCCGAGGGCAAAAGGTGACGGAAATTTCCGAGCAGCTTAATCTCAGCCCGAAAACCGTTAACAGTTACCGTTATCGCATGTTCAGTAAGTTGAACATCAGTGGCGACGTAGAGTTAACGCATCTGGCCATTCGACATGGTCTCTATAATGCGGAGCCGTTAATCAGTAGTGAGTGACGTTTTCAATTCCAAAGCCTTTTTAAGCACCGTGACCAGTCAGCCCGGCGTCTACCGCATGTATGACGCGACAGGCACGGTGATCTATGTCGGTAAAGCGAAAGACCTCAAAAAGCGCCTGACCAGTTATTTCCGCACTCAGGTGGGCAGCCGAAAAACCGAAGTCCTGGTCAGTAACATCCAAAACATCGACGTGACGGTGACGCATACCGAAACCGAAGCGTTGCTGCTTGAACACAATTACATCAAGCTCTATCAGCCTCGCTATAACGTGCTGCTGCGTGATGATAAATCCTATCCCTATATATTTCTGAGTGCAGACGCGCATCCGCGACTGGCGATGCATCGTGGTGCCAAACACGCGAAAGGGGAATACTTTGGGCCTTTCCCTAATGGCTATGCGGTGCGTGAAACCCTGGCGCTGTTGCAGAAAGTGTTCCCGATTCGACAGTGTGAAAACAGTGTTTATCGCAACCGCTCTCGCCCCTGTTTGCAATATCAGATTGGCCGTTGCCTTGGGCCGTGTGTAGCGGGTTTGGTCAGCGAAGATGAGTATGCGCAGCAAACCGATTACGTGCGGCTGTTTCTCGCCGGCAAAGATGATCAAGTCATCAACCAACTGGTCAAACGCATGGAAGAGGCCAGCTATGGATTGCGCTTCGAAGAAGCGGCGCGTCTGCGCGATCAGATTCAGGCGGTACGACGCGTCACAGAGAAGCAGTTTGTCTCCAATCAGGGGGATGACCTTGATGTGATGGGGGTGGCATTCGACGCCGGTATGGCTTGTCTGCACGTGCTGTTTATTCGGCAGGGCAAAGTGCTGGGTAGCCGCAGTTATTTCCCGAAAGTGCCTGCTGATACCGATCTCACCGAAGTGGTGCAAACCTTTGTCGGCCAGTTTTATCTGCAGGGGAGCGAAGCACGCACTTTGCCAGCTGATATTCTGCTGGACTTCAGTCTGCCCGAACGTGAGTTGCTGGCCGATTCCTTGAGTGAATTGGCCGGCCGCAAGGTCAATATTCAAAGCAAACCGCGCGGCGATCGGGCTCGCTACCTTAAACTGGCGCGCACCAATGCGGCCACCGCTTTGACCACTAAACTGTCTCAGCACTCCACTATTCAGCAGCGACTAGCGGCGCTGGCCGTCTTTCTCGAACTCGACAGCATCAAGCGCATGGAGTGTTTCGACATCAGTCACACCATGGGTGAGCAGACGATAGCTTCGTGTGTGGTCTTTAACCGCGATGGACCGCTGCGTTCGGATTACCGCCGCTATAACATTGAAGGCATCACGCCCGGCGACGATTACGCCGCGATGAACCAGGTATTACGTCGTCGTTATGGTAAAGCGCTGGAGGAGGACAAAATCCCTGATGTGATTATCATCGATGGCGGTAAAGGCCAGCTGGCACAGGCGAAACAGGTGTTCGCAGAGCTGGATGTGCCCTGGGATAAAGATCATCCCATTCTGCTGGGCGTGGCAAAAGGCACTGACCGTAAAGCGGGTCTGGAAACGCTGTTCTTTGAAGCGGAAGGCGAGGGCGTTTCGTTGCCGCCAGATTCGCCTGCACTGCATGTCATTCAACATATTCGTGATGACTCTCACAATCATGCAATTTCGGGGCACCGGAAAAAACGCGCCAAAGTGAAGAACACCAGTGCACTTGAAAGCATTGAAGGGGTAGGGCCAAAACGGCGTCAACAGCTGCTTAAGTACATGGGGGGCCTGCAACCCCTGATGAATGCCAGCGTGGATGAGATTGCTAAAGTGCCGGGGATTTCCTTCGCGCTGGCGGAAAAAATCTACTACTCGCTGAAACACTAGCATTGAAACAGGGGGGGCAATGTAGGAACATACGTTAAATTCTACTCACACCAGACAGTTACTGGCATATGCAATTTAACATTCCGACGTGTCTTACCCTGTTTCGAGTTGTACTGATTCCATTCTTTGTGCTGGCATTTTATCTGCCTTTTCAATGGGCACCTTTTGCCACTGCATTGATCTTTGTCGTTGCCGCCGTGACTGACTGGTTTGATGGTTTTCTTGCCCGCCGCTGGAAGCAAACTACGCGTTTTGGCGCTTTCCTGGATCCTGTGGCAGACAAAGTGATGGTGGCCATTGCGTTGGTACTGGTCGCCGAGTATTTCCACGCCTGGTGGATTACCTTACCGGCAGCGACCATGATTGCGCGCGAAATTATTATCTCAGCCTTACGTGAGTGGATGGCGGAGATTGGTAAGCGCAGCAGCGTGGCGGTTTCCTGGATTGGCAAAGTGAAAACCACGGCGCAGATGTTCTCACTGTTCGCCTTGCTGTGGCGTCCAGACGCAACCGTAGTGGGCGTGGGCGTGGTGGCACTGTATATCGCCGCGGTGCTGACCTTCTGGTCAATGTTCCAGTATTTAAGCGCCGCACGCGGTGATCTGCTCGATAGCTGATCGATACGATTTAAAAAGCAGCAAACGGACGCGCTGTGTGGATAATTCTATTGACTCATTGCGTCAGATAAGTAGAATGCATCGCATCGAACGGCAGCGAGTCTGCAAGAAGCTGAATAAAATCAGCGAGTTCGGTGAGTTGCGGGAATAGCTCAGTTGGTAGAGCACGACCTTGCCAAGGTCGGGGTCGCGAGTTCGAGTCTCGTTTCCCGCTCCAAATTTAGTCCTCCGTTGTTAACGGATGACACATCAGAATAAAGGCGCGTTGGCAGAGTGGCCATGCAACGGATTGCAAATCCGTCTACCTCGGTTCGACTCCGGGACGCGCCTCCAATTTACACCCTGCCCGGGTGGTGAAATCGGTAGACACAAGGGATTTAAAATCCCTCGGCTTATGGCTGTGCGGGTTCAAGTCCCGCCCCGGGTACCATATTTAGTAGTCGCTAAAACCAAATAAAATCAAAGCAATATGCAGTAATGTCGTGACCGCCCAAGGGCGGTTTTTTTGTGCCTGCTCAACGGCGCAATCCGCATCAAGCTTGCGGTTGCCCCACAGGCCCTTTGCTCATCGGCCCGCCCGGAATAGGCTGCTTGGTGGGCACGTTGGGGCGTCCATCTGGCCCAATTGGCCTGTCGGATTGCTGGCAGCCTATTAACGTTGCCAGACAAGTGATAATCATCATCCCAGCGAAAAAATGCTTCATCAATAACGTCCTTTCTTCGGGCAACCCAGCGTTGCCTCCTAAGCGTAGTTGATCTCTCGCTGACTCAAGCACATAAAAAAGCTGTCAGCTCGTTGGAGATGACAGCTCAGAGAATCATCATTCTGGATGAAGTGACTCAGACTCACTTCATTAAAATTATCACCCCAGGTTACCGCTCAGGCGATCGCGGAAATCGCTACTGCGATTATCCAGCCCGATAACCGTGACCGTTGCACCGTGGCGTTGATAGCGGTATTCAATGGCATCCAGTGCCGCGACGCTGGATGCATCCCAGATTTGTGCATGCGTCAGGTCAATGGTGACGACTTTCGGATCGTGGCCGTAATCGAAATGTTCGAATAAATCATTGCTGCTGCCAAAGAACAGCGGGCCGCGCACCGTGTAATAGACCTGTTCACCGTCATCGCTTAACTTGCGCTCAGCATGGATAACATGGGCAATACGACGTGCAAACAGCATCATGGCGAGGATGACGCCAATCAATACGCCCAGCGCCAGGTTGCCAGTCCAAACGGTGACCACAACCGTCAGGGCCATCACCGAGGTTTCTGACCACGGCATACGTTTTAGCGTGGCGGGTTGCAGGCTGTGCCAGTTAACAGTTTTCACTGCGACCACCATCATGATGGCCGCGAGGACCACCATAGGAATCTGCGCCATGATCTGACTCAGTCCGGTGACCAGCAGCAACAGCACAATACCTGCCGCAATGGTTGAGATGCGCGTGCGTGCTTTGCCCAGCTCAACGTTAACAATGGTCTGACCGATCATGGCACAGCCAGCGATACCGCCATAAAAACCGGCCAAAATATTACCGACGCCGAGTGCCCAGGACTCGCGGCGCTTACCTGAAGGCGTATCGGTGATATCGTCCACCAGTTTGGCGGTGAGCAGAGATTCCATCAAACCCACGAAGGCGATACTCAGCGCGGTAGGCCAGACAATCTGTAATGTCTGTAAATTAAACGGCACCAGCAGCGTGGTAAATCCGGGCAAGCCTGAACTCATTGGCCCTTCATCGCCCACATTAGGCACGCGATAACCCAGCAACAACGCCACCCCGGTGACGACGACAATGGCGACCAGCGGTGACGGGACGCTTTTCAGGATTTTGGGTAACAGCAGCACAATCGCCAGGGTCACGGCAAACAGCACCCATACCAATCCCGATTGCCCCCAGACGTGGGGAACCTGCGCGAAGAAAATCAGAATGCCCAACGCATTCACAAAGCCCAGCATCACTGAACGCGGAATATAGCGCATCATGCGGGACAGCCCGGCAAGACCAAAAATGATCTGAATGATACCGCCGAGGATTACCGCAGGAAGAATGTATTCAACCCCATGCGCGTGCACCATCGGTCCAATCACCAGTGCCACCGATCCCGCTGCTGCCGTGACCATGGCTGGGCGGCCACCTAAAATCGACAAGGTCAGACACAGCACCACCGAGGCGACAAGGCTCACTTTGGGATCGACACCCGCAATAACAGAAAAGGAGATCACTTCCGGGATCAGTGCCAGTGCGGTAATCACTCCCGCCAGACACTCACGGGTAAGCAGCGCAGGCGAGCGTAAAACGCTGCCCACGGTAATATCGTTCGCCGCAGGGGCGTGTTCTGTAGATCGGCTCATAAATGTGCAGGCTCTTTTATTATTTTGCGCATACCGTCACGGCATGGCAGCAACCAGTTGGACACTAAACGCGGATGATGTTAGCGGGCATTGAGGGATGAAGCTAGCGGGAGAGCGAAGAAGAGAGTGATTCCGTCCCTGGAATCCGGTATTACACCGAGAGATCGTCAGGCGTTTTGTTAACCACCAGTTCGAGAAGATGACGATAAATATCCAGTTGGATCACATCACTTTCCATCTCAAGGCGATTAATCAGCGAAGCGATGATGGCTTTATTGGTGACCGGCATGCCGGCTTGCAGGATTTCAGCGATGATCTGCCCGAATACTTCCATCTCGGTGCTGTCGCTGTTACCGGCGAGTTTAAAGTAGTCAGCGATAGCGTCACTGCTGGTGGCGGCGTTTTGCATGTATGAAGCCCTTCAGATCGGTCTGATGGCAACCTGGCCTTCAGTTCCATGATGAAAAAACTTACGCGCGGACAGGCGCGTAAGACCCAAACTCATCAACCAACGCAAAAAAGACACCTCTGAAGGTGGAAATCCAAAAACACCTTCAGAGGCGACGCAAAGTGCATCATTCGTTACGGAGCCAGTCGCTGGCTCACGGAAGTAAACTTATACAATGAACCCTAACTTGTACAATGATATTTTTAAGGGATTTGTGCTTATTATTATTTATCAATTAGTTGAATAATTTAATTTACGCGAAACTTATACAAAATAGCTGTACAGGGATAGGCTTTGTGGCAGGCCGTATCTATTTGAGAACTGAGTGGAAGGGCAGAGGCGCGCGAACTACAGTGCTAATGTAAGCAAACTTTTCATCAGGCTGACACTTTGTTTATAATAACGCACTTGTTTAGTTAGGTCTCTAATCATTAGGCTACTACGTTTTGAGTGACTATCCGCAACCTTTTTCGCGTTTATTACATCTTACGGCACATGCATGGCGGCTGGCAGTCGATCGTCGCCTTAAAGAGAGTGGCTTAAGTATGAGCAGCTGGATGGCCATCGCCACAGTGGCCACGGCCACGGAGCCGCCGACCCAGAAAGCGCTGGCCCAACTGTTGGGATTGGAAGAAGCGAGCGTGGTGCCACTGGTAGATCGATTGGTAAAACAGCAGTTACTGGCGCGCGTGCAGCCGAAAGAGGATCGCCGTAAACGCCTGCTGGTGTTGACCGAGCAGGGCAGCGTCGCGTTTGCTGAAGTGAAAACCCAGGCAGACAGCTTGCGCGCACAGTTGCTGGCAGACATCGATCCTGAAGCGCTGGCAGTGACCGAGAAGGTTTTGCAACAGTTGCTGGCTCGACTGGGAAGTATCTAATCGTGGCAAAACGCAATCCTTATGCACAACGTGAATGGCTGCCTCATGAAAAACCGATGCTGCCGGGTTCACCCTCCACCCCAATCCACTCGCCCTCAAAGCGCGTGGCGTTTGGCATTATTGGACTGCTGATCTCCATCACCGGTGCGCTCAGTAATGCGCTGGTGACGGCCAATCTCACCAATCTTCAGGGCACCTTTGGCGCTTATAGCAATGAGATTGCCTGGCTGCCGGCTGTCTACGTGATGGGCAACATTTCCATCAACCTGCTGCTGGTTAAATTTCGTCAGCAGTTTGGCCTGCGGCTGTTTACCGAAGCTTTTCTCGTGCTTTACGTCATCGTGGCGTTCTTCCATATCCTGGCCAACGATCTCAGTTCCGCCATTATTGTGCGCACCGCTCACGGGATGGTGGGCGCGGCGCTTAGCTCCCTTGGTATCTATTACCAAATTCAGGCCTGGCCGGCGAAACACCGACTCAAAGCCCTGGTGATCGGCATCACCGTATCGCAGTTGGCGATCCCGCTCGCCCGTTTATTCTCTACCGAATTGCTCCAACTGGAAGAGTGGCGCGGTCTTTATCTGTTTGAGTTAGGGCTGGCGATGATAGCGCTCGGTTGTGTTCTGGTGGTGAAGTTGCCGCCGGGCGATCGTATCAAGGCCTTTGAAAAGATGGATTTTGTCACCTTTATCCTGTTGGCACCCGGCATGGCACTGCTGTGCGGCGTGCTATCGCTGGGCCGCATCGAGTGGTGGTTTACCACGCCGTGGTTGGGTATTTCATTAGCCCTTTCGTTGGTGCTGATTGTTGCGGCAGTGGTGGTGGAACATAACCGCGCGAATCCGCTGATTAACACCCGATGGCTGAGTAACGGCATGATTGTGCGATTGGGCATTGTGATGATCATGATGCGCATTGTGTTGGCCGAGCAAAATACCGGCGCGGTGGGCTTCCTGCAACAGCTTGGGCTGCTGAATGACCAGATGCGTGGGTTGGCTTTAGCGATTATCGCTGGGGTGATTTTTGGCATGATCGCCAGTGCATTGACCATCAAACCGACGCATCTCAGTTGGCCGATCGTCACCTCGCTGGTGGTGATGATCATCGCCTCGTACATGGATGCACAATCCAGCCCAGTGACACGCGGCAACAATTTGTATGTCAGTCAGTTTTTACTCGGCTTTAGCAGCGCGTTCTTCCTCGCGCCCGCGATGCTGTTAGGGATTGGCGGAGTGGTGACGCAGCCGAAAAATCTGGTGAGTTTTGTGGTGCTGTTTGGCATGAGCCAAAATCTGGGCGGGCTGATTGGCTCGGCTATACTCGGCACCTTCCAGACGTGGCGGGAGAAGTACCACTCCAGCCTGCTGGGCGATCAGCTGTCACAGCTTGATCCCAATGTCATCGAGCGCCTCAGCCAATACAGTTCATTGTTTAGCAGCCAGTTGCCCGACAACGTTCTGCTCAGCGCGCAGAGCAGCAGCCAGCTACAAGCTGTGGCCACACTCCAGGCTAACGTGCTGGCCTACAACGACACCTATTTATTGACTGCCGCGATGGCGCTGATCACCCTGATGTGGGTGCTGTGGCGATTGACGCGGCTGCGTTATATCAACTGGCGTCAGGCACGCCATAATTTGACGGAACAGCGTCAGCAAGCTTCAAACCCGACGGAGAATTCATGAGCCAACAGGACGATATTCAGGCTGCGGAGCGCGAACGCGCCAACCGCCGACGCATTCTTTCCATCGCTTTCGGCAGCGGCATCGTGATCGTTGGCGTATTGGTGATTTTATACGCCTGGCAGCTGTGGCCGTTTACCAGCACGATTCAGTCAACGGAGAACGCCTATGTGCGCGGGCAGGTCACCTTTATCAGCCCGCAGGTCAGCGGCTATCTGACCGACGTGAATGTGGTGGATTTACAACCGGTCACCAAAGGGCAGTTACTGATGACCATTGACGATCGTATCTATCGCCAGCGCGTGCATCAGGCGCAAGCGCAGCTGGATATGAAAATCGCTGCGCAAAACAATAACCAACAGCAACGCCGCAGTGCGGAAGCCAATATTCTCAGCAATAAAGCTGCGCTGGAGAATGCCAAAGCCCAGGCGCTGAAAAGCAGCCTTGACCTGAAGCGTGTAGAAAATCTGGCGGCCGATGGGTCGCTCTCCGTGCGTGAACGTGACGCAGCGCGTGCCGCTAACGCGCAGGCGCAAGCGCAACTTCGCCAGGCAGATGCGCAGGTTGCAGTATCGCAGCAGAGTTTACAAACGGTCATCGTGAATCGCGGTTCCCTGGAAGGCGATGTAGCCAGTGCCAAAGCCGCGCTGGAACTGGCCAATATCGATCTGGCCAATACACGTATTATCGCGCCCGACAGCGGACAGCTGGGACAATTGTCGGTGCGTAAAGGGACCTATGTCACGGCGGGCACGCGCCTGACATCAGTGGTGCCGGATAACAAATGGGTGATCGCCAATCTGAAAGAAACACAGCTGGCACGTGTGCGTCCAGGATTACCCGTGACGATTCGGGTTGATGCACTGGACGGCAAGCGTTTTGACGGCCGGGTTGAATTTATTTCCCCCGCCGCCGGTTCGGAATTCAGTGCAATTTCACCGGACAATGCCACCGGTAACTTTGTGAAGATCGCACAGCGTATTCCGGTACGTATTCAAATCCTCGGCGATACTAAAGAATTGCGTCCCGGCATGTCGGTTGAAGTTAATATTGATACTGCAGCAGAGCCGCACAAGGATGCGCCATGAAGCGGTTAATCCTCGCCTCGCTGATGACGTTGATGGTCAGCGGCTGCGCGACAGAAGTGGAAAAGGCCCCATCATCCTTACCGATCCCGGACAGTTGGCGCCAGCAGGTTGGCCCGTCGGCAGCTCCCGAAGCACAGTGGTGGCAACGCTTTGGCGACGATAATCTTAACCGCTTAGTGAACCAGGCGTTGCAACATAACAGCGATATCCTGATTGCCCGTTCACGGGTCGATCAGTACCGCGCGCAATTGCGTGCTGCGCAGGGGGATAATTTCCCCACGCTATCCGCCGGGGTTGCCGCCACCCATCAGCGCGCATTGTCGGCAGTAACCGGGCAACCGTATGAGAATGCCGTCTTCCAGGGACTGCTGCAGGCAAACTATGACGTAGACCTCTGGGGCAGTCGCAGCAACAGCATTCTTGCTTCGCAAGCGTCTCTGGATGCCCAGCGTGCTGCAGCTTCAGCGGCTGAATTAACGGTTGCCAGTTCGGTGGCCTCCGGTTACCTCAGTTTGTGCGCGCTGGACGAACAATTGCGTGTCACCGAAGCGACGCTGGCCACGCGTGAAAACTCGTTAAATCTGGCGCAGCGCCAGTTTGAAACCGGCTATACCTCACGACTGGAGTGGATGCAGGCGGCTTCGGAATATCAGACCGCCAAAGCGCAGGTGCCGCAGTTACAGCATCAAATCGAACAACAAGAGAATGCACTCAGCGTGCTGGTGGGCATGAATCCGCGCGAGATTGCCCGTACCCGCAACTTCGACCATATCAAACCGCAGACGCTGCCGGCGTTGTTGCCGTCTCAGCTGCTCAACCGCCGCCCGGATATCGTACAGGCACAGCGTCAGTTGATTGCCGCGGATGCCTCGCTGGCTTCGGCGCAGGCCGATTTATTGCCATCGCTCAATCTGACGGCGACCGGCACGCTGCAAAGTTTTCAACTGCATCAGTTACTCGACAATCCCTTCCGCCTGTGGAGCATTGGCGGCAGCATTCTCGCACCGCTATTAAACCGCGAAGCACTGACGGCGCAGGTGGATGTGGCGATGGCCGCACGTAATCAGGCGCTTTATGGCTATGAGAAAGTGGTACGCGGTGCCTTTTCGGATGTGGATAACGCGTTGGATGCCATTCGCCGCAGTGAGGAACAGCTGACGGAATTGCAGAAGCAAGAAGGCTATGTGACAGAAGCATACCGCATCGCACGTAATCGTTATCAGAACGGTTATGCCTCTTATCTGGATGAACTGGACGCGCAGCGCACCTTGTTTAACACTCAGCTCAATATTGTCTCAGTGAAAAACACTCTGTTGCTCGCACAAATCGATCTTTACCGATCGCTCGGCGGCGGCTGGCAGGGCTAAACATCATGCCACAAGCCGGTTTTGCGGCAGATTTTACGCTGTAAACCCGGCAATTTCTTCTTTTGCCATGAAATGAGGCGCTGCTTAAGTCATTCGTGCTTTTTTTTACTTGTCTTTACATATAGTGGTATTATTCGCGCGCTTTACAAAGTCTGAACGGATCAGTGCAAGTTCAATTACGCACACGGTCGCCATCTGTGGTGATTGGCTACGACAGGGGAAACAAAGGAAATGATGAATAAAAAAGCGGCGCTTGCCTTAATCGTGACAGCGGCATTAATGACGGGTTGCGCACCGCGCACCGCGCCCATTCAGAACGTGAGCCAGACCGTTGGGCAGAGCTACACGGATAGTCAAATGCAGCGCGCCATTGTTGAAGCCGGTGCGGCCAACCACTGGGTGATTTCCCCGGCAGGCCCGGGCGTGATGAACGGTAAGCTGTCCGAGCGCGGTCATACGGCCGACATTCGCATCACTTATGCTGCAAACAGCTACCGCATTGATTACGTGAGCAGTACCAATCTGAAAGCGGGCAGTGGCCAGATCCATCGTAACTACAACCGCTGGATTCAGAATCTGAACCAGGGTATTCAGACGCGTCTTGCGGTTCAGGCCGTAAAATAAGCGCCATGCGTGATCGCTGACATAATGTTTTAAAGAAAGCGCTAACGCTGCCGAAAGAGAAAACAGGCGGGCCACGTGCCCGCCTTGTTAATCGGCGACATTCGCATGAGACGGATGACGGACTCGAACGCAAGCAGGGAAGGGATGCCGCACAGCGAAAATCTGACCATCCCTGAGGCTGAAGAAAGAATACAGGTATGAAACTCGCTTACACCCTGGTTGACTGGCACGCGATTGCACCAGGTCACAGCACTGCCGATGAGTGGCAGCACTGGGCCGGACAGCAAACCGCGTTGGACGCCACCCTACCGATCGCCAAACCCCAATTTTTGCCGATGATGACTGCACGCCGCCTGAGTGCGGGCAGCCGTGCGGCTGTGGAAAGCGGGCTGGCGCTACTGGCACGTCAAACGGTGGATGCCATTGTGTTTACCAGCCGCCACGGTGAGCTGGAACGTAATCTGCGCATACTCACGGCGTTAAAAGATCAGCAGGCGCTCTCTCCGACCGATTTTGCTATGTCCGTACACAACTCTGCGGTGGGGAGCTTAACCATTGCGGCGCGACAGCCGCTGGTCTCTTCATCTATTTCAGCGGGCATGGACAGTTTTCAGCAAGGTTTGCTTGAGGTCGCGGCTTTGCATCAGGCGGGCTACGCACAGGTGCTGCTGGTGGATTTTGACGGCGTCGTACCCGCCTATTATCAGCCCTGGCTGCCTGAAGTTGACCGTTTCAACGCCCCTTACGCAGTGGCACTGGTGCTGCAATCCGGCGATGCGTGGCGCTGTACAGCAGAATCTGCACGATCCGAGCCCGAAGCCTTACCGCAAAGTCTGCAATTCCTGCAGGCGATGTTGCGTGATGATGCGAAAATGACAATTGCCGGTGAACGTCACCTGTGGCACTGGGAACGTCATGATGGCGAATAATTCGCGTGCCCAGCGCTGGCGTGCTGGCTGCAACTTTTACTGGCGGTTGGTGATGACCGCGGTGAGTTTTACGTTGTTCAGCGTGGGCGGTCTGCTGCTGTCTGTGACCTGGTTTAACCTGCTTCTGTTGATTCAGCGCGATGGCCTGCGTCGTCGTCAGATTGCACGCAGCAGCATTGCCTGGAGCTTCCGCTGTTTCCTGCGCTTCTGTCGCTTTGTTGGTGTCTACGATTATCGGATCATTGGTGCGGAGCTACTGCGCCAGGATCGCGGCTGTCTGATTGTCGCCAATCATCCTTCGTTAATTGATTATGTGATGATTGCTTCGGTGCTTCCGGAAATGGATTGTCTGGTCAAAGCCGAACTGCAGCACAACATTTTTTTTAATGGCGTCATCAAATCTGCCGATTACCTGATTAACAGCGAAGCCGATACCTTGCTGCCCGATAGCCAGCAGCGTTTAGCGCGCGGCGATACCATCCTGATTTTTCCTGAAGGGACGCGTACCCGTTATGGTGAACCGTTAAAGCTGCAACGCGGTGCCGCCAATATCGCGGTGCGTGCCGGATGCGATCTGCGCGTGGTACATATTAGCTGCACCCAGCGTATGCTCGATAAGCAAAGTCGCTGGTATCAGATTCCGCTGGTTAAACCCGTTTTTACTGTACGCGTACAATCGCGTATTGATAGCCAGGCGTTCAGTGAAGCCGAAGAAGATGCGCAGCCGCTCGCCGCGCGTCGCCTGACGCGTCACTTGCAACAGGCACTGGTCCCTGAAGAGACAAAGTAAGTTATGCAAGCACTGATTGACGACATCAAACTGATGATTATCGACACGCTAAATCTGGAAGATATCAGCCCGGACGATATAGAAACCGACGCCCCCTTGTTTGGCGAAGGGTTGGGACTCGATTCAATCGATGCCCTTGAGCTGGGACTGGCGGTGAAAAATCGCTTCGGCGTACAGCTTTCCGCAGAAAGCGAAACCTTACGCGCGCACTTTTTTTCCGTGGCCACGCTGGCCGCGTTTGTTGAACAACAGCAAGCCTGAGAACAGTCAAAATGATGAATAAAGACGAAATTTACCAGGAAGTGGCCTCGCTGCTCACCTCGCTGTTTGAAATTGATGCCGATGATATCCGCCCGGATGCCCGTCTGTATGAAGACCTCGAACTCGACAGCATTGATGCGGTGGATATGGTGGTGCACCTGCAAAAGCGTACCGGCCGAAAAATCAAACCTGAAGCCTTCCGTGCGGTTCGCACCGTGCAGGATGTGGTGGATGCCGTCGATCAACTGATGCGCGACGAAGCCTGATTTCCGGCATGCCAGCCTTTCTGCGCCTGATAAATGGTCTGGCCCTGCTGGCCTGGCCGTTTCTGGTGTGGCTCGCCGTCACCCATCCGCAATGGCGCGGCGTGATTGCTGTGTTAGCCCTGCTGTTTGGCTGGCGCATCTGGCAGTTACGTCATGCGCAGGGCGCGATGGGGCGGGTGATGCTGTCGCTGGCGCTGGTGGGGACCTTACTGTGCCTCGCCAGCATGCTGTTGCGCAGTCAGCATTTGTTGCTGTGGTATCCGGTAGTCGTGAATGGGCTGATGCTGCTGCTGTTTGGCACATCTTTGTGGAGCCCGATGCCGCTGGTCGAGCGTTTAGCGCGGCTGCGTGAAGCGGATTTGCCCGCGCGGGCCGTGCGCTATACGCGGCGCGTGACACAGGTATGGTGTGGTTTTTTCATTTTTAACGGCAGCGTGGCGTTGGCCACTTGCCTGCTCAATGATCTCTCGCTGTGGACACTCTGGAATGGGTGCATCAGCTATCTGCTGATGGGCACGCTGATGGGCGGCGAATGGCTGCTGCGTCAGCGTATGAGGAACAAGGCATGAAGGTGGTGAGTATCCGCGACTGGCTCGAAGCGCCGGATCGTGTCGTGGCCTGGCAAGGGCAGCAACAGCATTGGTTATCGGAAATGCGCCAGCAGGTGATGGCGTTAGTGGAAACAGTACAGCGCCTGCCGGGCCAGCATTGGGCGCTATGCTTCGATAACAGTTATCACTTTACGGCTGCGCTGCTGGCGTTATGGCATGCCGGTAAAACCCCGGTGATCCCCGGACATTGTCGGGCCGCGCAGCTGGAAGAGATGGCAGAACAATTGGATGGCGTGATCAGCGATATGCCGCTGGCGGTGTCCCTGCCACAGTTGCGCTGGGACGGTGCACTGGCGCTGGGCGAACTGCCTGCCATCGCCGAAGATGCCGAACTGGTGCTGTTCACCTCCGGCTCCACCGGCACGCCGCGTCGCGTGGTGAAATCACTGCGTGCACTCGATCTTGAAGCGCAGTGGCTGGCAGCGTTATGGGCCGAGCGTCTGCAACAATGTCACGTGATTGCGTCAGTGAGCCATCAACATCTGTATGGCCTGACGTTTCGCATTGTGTTGCCGATGGCGCTGAGCTTGCCACTTGCCGCTCAGCAAATTTTTTACGGTGAACAGCTCGCCGATCAGCGTCGCGATCGTCGCTACGCCTTTATCAGTAGCCCGGCTTTTTTGCGTCGCCTGGATCCTGCCCTGGATGCACCTTCATGTGCGCTGATTGTTTCGGCTGGCGGGGCTTTGCCCTGGGCTGATGCACAGCACGCTCAGCGCGCCTTTGAGTGTGCGGTGGATGAGATTTACGGCAGCACCGAAACCGGCGTGATCGGCTGGCGCTGTGCGCAGGAAGAAAACGCCCCATGGCACTGTTTCCCGCCCGTTAAGCTGGTACAGCAGGAAGCCGGCTGGCGGGTGTTTTCAGCGCTGCTGGAAACCCCTGAAGGTTGGCCGCTCGACGATCGCATCGTGCAACAGCCCTCCGGCACGTTTCAGCTGGCGGGGCGTCAGGATCGGGTGGTGAAGATCGAAGATAAGCGCGTTTCACTCAGTGAGATCGAGCGAAGACTGCTGGCCTTACCCGGCGTAGAAGACGCGGCCGCTCTGGCGATTCAGCGTCACGGACGCCAGGCGATTGGCGTGGTGCTGGCTTTGCCGGAAACGCTGGATGCCGCAACGCTGACCCAACGCAAGAAACAATGGAAAATCGCGCTACAACCCTGGCTGGAGCCAGTCGCCATGCCGCGTTACTGGCGTGTCGTCAACGCGATTCCGGTTACGGCGCAGAGTAAACGCGCCTGGCCCCAAATTGAGGAACTGTTTGATGTTGCCGGTTGAACTCAACGCCCTGCAGCAGGGCGCAACACTGACGCTGCGCCTGCATGCTGCCGCGGATCTGTTTTGGTTCCGCGGCCACTTCCCGACCTTACCGATTTTACCCGGCGTGGCGCAGCTCGACTGGGCTTTACATTACGGCCTGTCACGCCTGGCCATCGGTAAACACTTCCGTTCAATTGAGAACATCAAGTTTCAGCAGCCGGTGCCGCCTGATGCGGAGCTAGAGCTGCAGCTGAGCTGGCAGGAAGACAAATCACTGCTGAGCTTCAGCTACAGCCTGATTTACACGGACAGCACTGAGATTGCCAGCAGCGGGAAGATTCGCCTGTGCTGAATGCGCCTTTCAAACCCTGTGTTCTGATTCCCTGTTACAACCACGGCGCCATGCTGGCCTCGGTGCTGGCGCGGCTGGCTCCCTTTAATCTGCCGGTGATTATCGTCGATGACGGCAGTGATGCGCAGACTCAGCAGCAGATCGCCGCGCTCGACGCCCCACAGCTGGATATCCTCACCTTGCCGGAGAATCAGGGTAAGGGGGCGGCGGTGATCGCCGGGATGCGCCGAGCCGCTGCGGCAGGATACAGCCACGCGCTACAACTCGACGCGGATGGTCAGCATCAGGTGGAAGACACGCCGCGCATGCTGGCGGAAGCGGAAAGCCATCCCGATTGCCTGATCTCCGGCCAGCCTGTTTACGATGATTCCATTCCGAAATCCCGCTTGTATGGCCGTTACATCACCCATTTTTGGGTGTGGATTGAAACGCTCTCCTTCTCGCTAAAAGACAGCATGTGCGGTTTCCGCGTCTACCCGTTGCAACCTTCATTGGTACTCTGTGATCGCCACCCGATTGGCCAGCGCATGGATTTCGACACCGAAATCATGGTGCGACTCTACTGGCAGGGCACGCCGAGCCGCTTTATCAGCACGCGCGTCACCTATCCGGAAAGTGGCCTGTCACATTTTGATGCCTTGCACGACAACCTGCGTATCTCATGGATGCACACGCGCCTGTTCTTTGGCATGGTGCCGCGCATCCCACAGTTACTGAGCCGGGGTAAAACGGCGCAGCACTGGGCCGCCACGCCAGAACGTCGGGGTCAGAGCGGGTTGCGTTTTATGCTGTGGTTGTATCGTCGCGCCGGGCGGCTGCCGTTTGTGCTGTTGCTATGGCCGGTGGTGGCGGTTTACTGGTTGAGCGGACGTGAGGCGCGTGCCGCTTCTCAGCAATGGCTGACGCGGGTGCAGGCAGAAGCCAGTAAACAGCAGATTGCCCTGCCGACGCCGATCAATAGCTATCGCCACTTTCTGCGCTTTGGTTACAGCATGCTGGACAAAGTCGCCAGCTGGCGCGGGGATGTGCAGTGGGGGCGCGATATTGATTTTGCGCCGGGTGCCGAAGCGGTCATCCGTGCTGCGGAGGGCAAAGGACATTTGATCCTCGCGTCGCATCTGGGGGATATCGAAGCCTGCCGCGCGATGGCAAAGCAGGTCAGTGGGCTGGTGATCAACGCGCTGGTGTTTACCGATAACGCCCAGCGCTTTCGCGAGGTGCTGGAGAGCATTGCACCGCAGGCCGGGGTGAATCTGATGCCGGTCACCGATATCGGCCCGGATACGGCCATCCTGCTGCAGCAAAAACTGGATGCCGGGGAATGGGTGGCGATTGTTGGCGATCGTACCGCCGTGCATCGCCAGCGCGGGGGCGAACGCCGCGTGGTGTGGAGTGAATTTATGGGCCGTCCGGCGCCGTTTCCGCAGGGGCCTTTTGTCCTGGCCGCCGCCTTACGCTGTCCGGTGCTGTTGATGTTTGCCTTACGGGAACAGGGCAGACTGCGCGTGCATTGTGAACCCTTTGCCGATCCGATCCTGCTGCCGCGCGCCCAACGACAGGCGGCGCTGCAGGCCACGGTGGATCGCTATGCCGAACGACTGCAACAGCATGCGCTGATGGCGCCGCTGGACTGGTTTAACTTTTACGATTTCTGGACCTTACCAGAGGAGAAGAGCCGCGATGAGTGAACGTATCTGGCGCGCTGAGGTTGAATTAACCGTGTCGTTCCACGACTGCGACCCGATGGGCGTGGTGTGGCACGGCAACTATTTCCGCTTTTTTGAAGTGGCGCGTGAAGCGCTACTGCGCAGCATCAACTACAGCTACGGTGAGATGACCGCCAGCGGTTTTGTCTGGCCGGTGGTGGACACGCGTGTTAAATACCGCCAGCCGCTGCGCTGCGAAGAGGTGATCCGCGTCGAAGCCAGCATTACGGAATACGAAAATCGCCTGCGTATTGATTATGTGATCCGCAATGCCGCGAACCAGATCACCACCAAAGCGCACACGCTGCAGGTGGCGGTGGATGCGGCGAGTCAGGAGATGAATTTCGTTTCACCCGATATTTTATTTGAACGCCTGGGAGTCAAACCGTGATCAGAACTCTTTGTCTGATGCTGATGTTGCTGTGTGCCAGCGCACAGGCCATCACGTTGGATCAGCTGCAGCAGCGTTTTGCCAGCCAGCCGGTGATCCGCGCCAACTTCGAGCAGGTGCGTACCATTTCTGGTATGTCGCAGCCGCTGGTGTCGCGTGGCCAGTTATTAATCGCCCAGCAACAAGGTTTGTGGTGGCATCAGGCCACTCCGTTTGTGATGACCTTGATTCTCGATGATAAGCGCATGGTGCAGAGCATGAGCGGTCAGCCGCCGCAGGTGATCACCGCCGACAGCAATCCGCAGATGTTTCAGTTCAATCATCTGCTGCGCGCCTTGTTTCAGGCCGACGAAAAGGTGCTGCGCGAGAATTTTGAACTCGATTTCCATGATAAAGGGAATGACCAGTGGCAGCTCAGCCTGACGCCTAAGGCGGCACCGCTGAACAAAATCTTCAATCGCATCGATCTACAAGGTGCAGCCTTCCTTAACAGCATTACGCTGGATGATAAGCAGGGCGATAAAACCGCCATCACCTTAAGTGATACCCGCACCAAGCCGAAACAACTGACTGATGAAGAGCGAGCGCGTTTTGCCCCAGCGCAGTGAGAAAACCGCTGCGCTGCTGTGGCTGGCGGTTTGTCTGGCATTGGCGGTGGCCCTGGCCATCCTGTTGCCGCGCAGCCAGCTGAACAGCAGCGTGCTGGCTTTACTGCCGCAACAAAATCTGGGGCAGGCACCCGCTGAAATCCAGCAAGGCTTTATGCAGCGGCTGGATCGTCAGCTGGTGTGGCTGGTGAGCGCCGATAACGATCACGGCGATGAAGCGGCAGAGTGGTGGCAAGCGCAGCTGCAGGCGCTGCCGATGCTGAAACAGGTGAGCGGTGCGCTGGATGATGACCAGATACAGCGTTGGGGCACCTACGCCTTCCAGCATCGTAACGGCCTGATCGATCCGTTGACGCGCGCCCGTCTGCAAAACGGCGGTACGGCACAAGCCGACTGGATTCTGGCGCAACTGTTCTCAGCGTTTGCCGGTGTGAGCAGTAAAGAAATTCAAAACGACCCGCTGATGCTGGTGCGTGGCGCGCAGCTGGCACTGCAGCAGAATGCCAGCAAAATGGTACTGCATAACGGCTGGTTAACCGTGAATGACGCCCAGCAGCGCCGCTGGTATTTCCTGCACGGTGAACTGGCGAGCAATGCCTTTAGCATTCAGCAAAGTCATCAGTTGGTGACCGCCCTCAACCAGCTTGAACAGCAGTTAAAAACGCGCTGGCCAGATGCGCAGCTGTTAACGCGTGGCACAGTGCTGTTTAGCGATGATGCCAGCCAGCGCGCGCAGCATGATGTCGAGACGCTCGGCAGCGTCACACTGGCCGGCTTGCTGCTGCTGGTGTGGCTGGTGTTTCGCTCGCTGCGACCGCTGGCGCTGTGTGCGCTCTCGGTGGCGATAGGCGCGATGGCGGGTACGGTGCTGACCTTGATCTGTTTTGGTGAGCTGCATCTCACGACTTTAGTGATGAGCCTCAGCATTGTCGGCATCTCCGCCGATTATACCTTGTACTATCTGACGGAACGCATGGTACACGGCGAGCAGTCCACGCCATGGCAAAGCCTGCACAAGGTGCGGGCCACTTTACTGCTGGCTCTGGGTACCACGGCGATTGCCTGGCTGCTGATGTTGCTGGCGCCGTTTCCCGGTTTGCGCCAGCTGGCGGTGTTTGCCGCCAGCGGGTTAAGTGCTTCTTGCCTGACGGTGATCTGTTTTTATCCATGGGTGGTGCGTGGCCTGCCGGTGCGCCCAATTCCCGGTATGGTGTGGCTGGCGCGCTGGTTAGCGGCATGGCGCCGCAACACGCTGTTAAAAGTCGGATTGCCACTGCTGGTGGCGCTCTATGCATTGAGCGGGATCCTGCAACTGCATGTCGATGACGATATTGCCCATCTGCAGAGCGCTCCGGCTAAATTACTGGCTCAGGATCGGCAACTGGCACAGCTGACGGGACAACAGGCCGACCAAACCTGGTTCGTGGTGTGGGGGGATAACGAGCAGCAGGCATTGCAGCGTCTCAGCGCACTGACACCCAAGCTACAACTGGCGCAGCAGCAGGGCTGGATGGCGGGTTTTCGTGTCTTGCCGCTCAATTCGCTGGACCAGCAGCAGCAGGATCTGCAGTTGTTGCAGCAGGCCGCGCCAACTATCCTGGCGCGGTTAAAACAGGCGGGCATCACGATAACTCATGCCGACTTAACGCCGATGCCAGTCAAAGCCGATAACTGGCTGGCAAGTCCGCTGAGTGAGGGCTGGCGTTTGCTGTGGTTGTCGCTGCCGGATGGACGCAGCAGCGTGCTGGTGCCGGTCAATGGCGTGAAAAACAGTGCGGCGTTACTCGATTTAGCAACGCAGCAGGCGGGCGTGAGCTGGGTCGATCGCAAAGCCAGCTACGATGAACTGTTCCGTTTCTGGCGTACGCTGCTGAGTGGCCTGTTGGCGCTGGCGTTGTTGCTGATCACCGCAAGTTACATCGTGCGCCTTGGCCTGCAAGCGGGTTTACGCAGCGCCTTGCCTTCCTGGTTGTCGCTGGCGGCAGCGCTGGCAACATTAGGCTGGATTGGCGCCAGCCTGAACTTATTTGCCTTGCTGGCGCTGATTCTGGTACTCGGCATCGGCATCAATTACACGCTGTTCTTCAGTAATCCGCGCGGTACGCCGCTGACCTCTATGCTGGCCGTCACGCTGGCGATGATGACCACACTGCTGACGCTGGGCATGCTGGTGTTCAGCAGCACAGCGGCGATCAGTGGTTTTGGTACGGTGCTGTGCAGCGGGATCTTTTGTGCATTCTTGTTAGCGCCGCTGGCGCTGGCACCAGGGAAAAGGAAGCAACGATGAAAACAGGTGCTTTGTTGTTGATGCTGAGCCTACTGTTAAGCGGTTGTGCGCAGCATGACAGTCCATCCGATCGGCCCACCGCGTGGCTGAAACCGGGCGTGCGCGTCACGTTGCCTGCGCCGGGCATTTCACCCGCGTTTCAGCAGCAGCAACTGCTGACCGGCCACGCCAAAGGTAAAACCCAGTCACTGCTGGTGCTGTTAAGCGCCGATTCACAGCAAATCAGCCTGGCGGGTTTGTCCTCGCTGGGCATTCGCTTGTTCCGTGTGACCTATGATAAAAACGGGATTCATACGCAGCAGATGATGGCGCTGCCCGAAATGCCGCCAGCCAGCCAGGTGCTGGCAGATGTCATGCTGAGCCACTGGCCGCTCAGCGCATGGCAACCGCAGTTGCCGCCAGGCTGGCAACTGGTCGACGAGGGTGATCGTCGTGAGTTGCGCGATCCTGCCGGTAACGTGGTGACGTTGATTCGCTATCTGCAACGGGGAACCGTACGTGAACCGATCAGCATCGACCAGCGCGCCTTCGGTTATCAAATTCAAATTCAGCATCTGGACGCATCTTCATGATCTACATTTCGGCGTTTGGCATGGTGAATGCGCTTGGCAACTCACTGGAGCAGATTACCGCGCAGTTAACCTCAGGCCACGCACCCGGCATGCAGCCGCGCGAAGGCTGGTTGCAGCAAGGTAAAACCTGCTGGCTGGGCGAGGTGCCGGGCGAACTGCCAGCAGTGCCCGCCGCCCTTGCTGCGCATAACACGCGCAATAATCAGCTGCTGCTGGCGGCGCTGGCGCAGATCCGTCCGGCCGTGGATGCGGCGATTGCCCGCTTTGGTCGTGAACGTGTCGCGGTGGTGCTGGGCACCAGCACCTCGGGCGTGGACGAAGGCGATCGTCAGGTTGACAGAGGCTTACCGGGTTACGATTACCGCATGCAGGAGTTAGGCGATCCGTCGCGTTTCCTGGCGCACTACCTTGAACTGGACGGCCCGGCGTACACGATTTCTACTGCCTGTTCCTCCAGTGCACGCGCGTTGATCAGTGGGCAGCGCTTGATTGAGGCCGGTCTGGTGGATGTGGCGCTGGTGGGCGGTGCGGATTCATTGAGCCGCATGCCAATAAACGGTTTTGCCAGCCTGGATTCGTTATCCGAACGCCAGTGTGCACCGTTCAGCGCAGAACGTGACGGTATTTCTATCGGCGAAGCGGGGGCGCTGCTGTTGCTAACGCGTGAGCCGCAGTCGCTGGCGCTGCTTGGTGCGGGTGAGTCATCAGACGCCTGGCATATGTCGGCTCCGCATCCAGAAGGCATTGGCGCCGAGCAAGCGATGAAGATGGCGCTGAAGCAGGCCCAACTGCAGCCGCAGGATATCGGCTACATTAATTTGCACGGCACTGCGACGCCACTCAACGATCAGGTCGAGTCAGGCGTGGTTCATCGTTTGTTTGGCGATAGCGTGCCCTGTAGTTCCACTAAGCACCTAACGGGCCACACGCTCGGCGCGGCGGGTGCGACCGAGGCGGCGCTGGCGGCACTCATCGTGCAGCAGAATCTGGCGTTACCGGCGCAGGATTTTAGCGCCACTACCCTGGATAGCACGCTGCCGGTCTGCGGACTGCTGACTTTGCCACAGCCGCTGGCGCGTCCCATCATCGCCTCAAACTCTTTTGCTTTTGGCGGGAACAACACCTGCCTGATTGTAGGAAAGCCTCATGACTGATTTTCTGCCGGTGGGCGACTATCTGCCGCACCGTGCACCGATGCTGCTGCTGGATCGCGTGATTCAGGTCAGCGACGAGCGCGTGGTGTGTGAAGTGACCATCAAC
Organism: Candidatus Pantoea communis; assembly: GCF_011752685.1. NCBI lineage: Bacteria > Pseudomonadati > Pseudomonadota > Gammaproteobacteria > Enterobacterales > Erwiniaceae > Pantoea > Candidatus Pantoea communis. Next base: position 710,044 of record NZ_VWXC01000001.1, on the reverse strand, counting down.
CACCAGGGCGTACTCGCGCCGTTTCTTAATGCGCAGGGCGAGCTGCCCGCATGGTTTGGCGTCGAGATCATGGCGCAGACCGTTGGCGTCTGGTCTGGCTTTCATGCCCGGCAGCGCGGCGATCGGAATATCCGCCCCGGCATGTTACTGGGTGGACGCGGCTATCGTGCCGCTGCTGCCACCTTTGCCGCAGACAGCACGCTGCGGGTGGAGATGCATCTGCTGATGCGTGACGACAAGCTCGGTAGCTTTGAAGGCGAGATCCGCAGTCAGGATGCGGTCCTTGCCAGCGGTCGGCTGAATACCTATCAGCCGGATGAACAGGAACTTAATCAATTACAACAAGGGATGCAGCCATGACGCGCAGCGTATTAGTGACCGGCGCCAGTAAAGGGATTGGCCGCGCCATTGCGCTTCGCCTGGCGCAGGATGGTTTCAACGTGGCGGTGCATTACCACCGTGATGCAGCGGGTGCACAACAGACGCTGGCGGACATCACGAATGCGGGCGGAGTGGGGCGCACTCTGCAGTTTGACGTGGCCGATCGCGAAGCTACGCGCACCGCGATTGAAAACGATATCGCCGAACACGGCGCCTATTACGGTGTAGTGAATAATGCCGGTATTACGCGCGACGGCGCTTTCCCGGCCCTGACTGAAGATGAGTGGGACAGTGTGATCCACACTAACCTCGACAGCTTCTACAATGTGATTCATCCCTGTGTGATGCCGATGATTGGTCTGCGCAAAGGCGGTCGTATCGTCACCTTATCCTCAGTGTCTGGCATCATGGGCAACCGTGGTCAGGTGAATTACAGCGCGGCTAAAGCCGGGATTATCGGTGCCACTAAAGCGCTGGCCATCGAGTTGGCAAAACGCAAAATCACTGTGAACTGTATCGCACCAGGTTTGATTGACACCGGCATGACGGATCTGGAGCCGATGGTGATCGACGAAGCGCTGAAGATCATCCCGATGAAGCGCATGGGGGCGGCTGAGGAAGTTGCCGGACTCGCCAGCTATCTGATGTTGGATATTGCGGGCTACGTGACGCGTCAGGTGATTTCAATCAACGGAGGTATGCTGTGATGCAACGGGTCGTGGTAACCGGAATGGGGGGCGTCACTGCCTTTGGTGAAAACTGGCCAGCGGTGGCTGCGCGCATTAAGCAGGGGCAAAATGCAGTGCGTAAAATGCCGGAATGGCAGATTTACGACGGCTTACACACCTTGCTCGGTGCCCCGGTCGATCACTTCGAACTGCCCGCGCACTACACGCGCAAACGCATTCGTTCGATGGGTCGTGTGTCGTTAATGGCGACGCGCGCTACCGAGTTGGCGCTGGAGCAGGCCGGCTTGATCGATCACCCGGTACTGACCAGCGGCGAAACCGGTATTGCCTATGGTTCATCTACTGGCAGCACCGGCCCGGTCAGTGAATTTGCCACCATGCTGACAGAAAAACACACCAATAACATTACCGGCACCACCTATGTGCAGATGATGCCGCATACCACGGCGGTGAACGCCGGGCTGTTCTTTGGCCTGCGCGGCCGGGTGATCCCGACTTCCAGCGCCTGCACCTCGGGCAGCCAGGCGATTGGCTATGCGTGGGAAGCGATCCGCCATGGATACCAAACCGTGATGGTGGCGGGCGGTGCGGAAGAGCTGTGTCCTTCCGAAGCGGCGGTGTTTGACACGCTGTTTGCCACCAGCCAACGCAACGATGCACCGCATTCTTCACCGTCACCTTTTGATCAGCAGCGCGATGGGTTGGTGATTGGCGAAGGCGCGGGAACCTTGATCCTCGAATCACTGGAGCATGCCCAGGCACGCGGCGCCACCATTTACGCCGAACTGGTGGGTTTCCACACCAACTGTGATGCGGCGCATATTACCCAGCCGCAGCGTGAAACCATGCAAATTTGCATCGAACGCGCGCTGAAAACGGCGGGCGTGACGCCAGAGCAGATTGGCTATATCAACGCCCATGGCACGGCCACCGATCGCGGCGATATCGCTGAAAGTCAGGCCACGGCAGCGATATTTGGCAATAACACGCCAATCTCCTCGCTGAAAAGTTACTTTGGTCACACGCTCGGTGCCTGTGGTGCGCTGGAAGCCTGGATGAGCATTGAGATGATGCGAGAAGGGTGGTTTGCGCCCACGCTGAATCTGACGCAGCCCGCCGCAGAGTGTGGCGATCTGGACTATATCATCGGCGAATCACGACCAATCGATACCGATTATATTCAATCCAACAACTTTGCCTTCGGGGGTATTAACACCTCGCTGGTGTTTAAACGCTGGCGCGACGCCTAACTGTTCCCGACTGTCAGCGGTTTCAATAAGTGAAGCCGCGTCGCCTAAATTCTCCAAACTGCGAGCGGTTTCATTAAGCGAAACCGCAACGCTGAATCCTCCAGAATGTCAGCGATTTCAATCAACGAAGCCGCTTACTCTTATTTTTACCGGCCTTAAATCCCCACAATTTCTGAGTGAAATCACGGTGGTAAGTGCAATTACCGCAGGGAGTTTTCGCTTTCTTAACAAATAAGCGCTTCTGACCACGCTGAGTTGAGTAAGTTCAGCGATTTTACTTGCTTTCGTATTGGCACTCCGCATAATCGCAACCCGTAATAAAAATGATTATCAATATAATTCGTATCAGGGGATATCCATGCGTACTTCGCCTTTCAATCCCGGACTGAAACCGACGCTGCTTGCTGTTCTGGTCAGTGCCGGTTGTTTGCCAGTGATGGCTGCTACCACCAACACCACAACGTCTTCAACCGCGGCCAAAAACGAGCAGCAGACGCTGACCGTGACCGCGACGCCACAAGCTGATTTCAAATCCGGCGGCAATGATTTAGTACCCGCGTACCTCGACGGGCAAATCGCCCACGGCGGCCGCCTCGGCATGCTGGGTGAGCAGAATGCCATGGACGTGCCGTTTAACGTCATCGGCTTCACCTCGAAAATGATTCAGGATCAGCAGGCGAAAACTATCGCTGACGTGGTGCGCAACGACGCCAGCGTGCAGAACGTTCAGGGCTACGGCAACTATGCGGAAACCTATCGCATTCGTGGTTTTGAGCTGGATGGCGATGACATGACTTACGGCGGGCTGCCAGGCGTCGTGCCGCGTCAGGTGATCGATACTCAATTGATTGATCGCGTAGAAGTGTTTAAAGGGGCTAACTCACTGGTTAACGGTGCGGCAACGTCCGGCGTTGGCGGCATGATCAACCTTGAGCCAAAACACGCGGAAGATACGCCAATGGCGCGTGTCGGCCTGGATTACACCTCCTCTTCTCAGGTGGGCGGATCGGTTGATGCCGGACGTCGTTTTGGTGATAACAACCAGTTTGGCGTGCGCGTCAATGTGCTGGATCGTGAAGGGGATACCGCAGTGCATGGCGCTAAACGCCGCACCACGGCGGCCTCCCTCGGTCTGGATTACCGTGGCGATCGCCTGCGTACCTCACTGGATGTGGGCTACCAGAAGCAGACCTTCCACGGTGACCGCATTGGCGTTAACGTCAGTGGGCTGGACTTCATTCCCGCACCGACAGCCGCAACGCATAACACCAGCCAGCCCTGGGTTTACAGCAATATCGAAAGTGAATTCGGTATGGCGAAGGCCGAGTATGATTTAACCGATAGCTGGACCTGGTACGGTGCGGTAGGTGCTCAGCATTCGCATGAAATTGGCCTGTATGCCAGCCCGGCGGTCTCCGATGCCAGCGGCGATGCGCAGTATGGCCGCTTAGATACCAACCGTATCAGCGATGCTTTCAGTGGCATGACGGGGATTCGCGGTAACTTCACCACCGGATTTTTCACCCACAAAGTTAACTTTGGTTATTCTGCAGTGACTCAGGCGGTTAAAACGGCGTGGCGTTATGGCGCAGGGTCAGTCGACACCAATATTTATAACACGCCGACCACTGCAGTTCCGGTCACCACTTCGGGCAGTGGGGATTACCACGATCCGCTGACCACGGGCCGCACGCGTACCCAAGGTTATCTGCTGAGCGATACGCTGGGCTTCTTCGATGACACCGTGCTGTTCACCGCCGGTGCACGTCATCAGAAAGTCGTGGTGCGCAGTTACGATAACAACACGGGTGCGGAAGATACCGATTCTCGCTTTGACGCCAGCCGCTGGATGCCAACTTACGGCGTGGTGTACAAGCCATGGAAAGAGGTCTCTTTCTATGCCAACCACACCGAAGCACTGCAGCCGGGTAGCGCGGCGCCAAATACCGCCGCCAACTACGGTAAAACCACCGGCATCGCGCACTCTAAGCAGAATGAAGTGGGCGTGAAAGTCGACTTCGATCGTGTTGGCGGCGCGCTGTCACTGTTTGATATCCGCAAACCTAACGCGATCACCAACAGCGATAACGTTTATGCGTTGAATGGTGAGCAGCGTAACCGTGGTGTAGAGCTGAATCTGTTTGGCGAACCGGTACTCGGTTTCCGTCTGAATGGCAGCGCCACCTGGCTGGATGCGCAGATCACCGAATCTGCCAACGGCACGTTAAATGGTAAGCAGGCGATTGGTGTTCCTCGCTACTACTTCGTACTGGGTGCTGAATACGACATCAAACCGGTCGATGGCTTAACGGCCACGGCTTATGTGAATCATTCAGGTTCGCAGTATGCCGATGCGCAGAATACCAAGTCGCTGGATAGCTACACCACATTGGATCTCGGTGTACGTTACCGCACCAAGCTGAACGATCATGATATGGTCTGGCGCGTGGGTGTTGATAACGTTACCAATGAGAAGTACTGGTCAAGCGTAGAAAGCTACGGCTACTACATTTATCAGGGCGAACCTCGCACCTTGAAAGTCTCCATGAGCTACGATTTCTAATCCGGCTCTTAACAGGGACGCCATTGCGTCCCTGTTGTCATTTCATACTGAAATAATTCTGTACCTTGCCACGCATTCCATTACACTCAGTGCGGCAATCCCGCGCACAAAAGTCTTTTGTTATTGAGTCGACATGAGTTCACCCGCGCCACCTGACGATCACGACGAGCCTTTACGACAATCTCTGGATGATGCGCACTTCGCTATTGTGGTACTTGCAGTGACCTCTGTTACCCTTATAATCTTCGTCCTGATGGTGACGTTATGGATGAGCTAAGGTCAGCAACAGTTCATGGAAGCCTGCAAGGAGATGTCGATGGAAGCCCGAGATGACAAACTGATCGCCATAATTGGCCTGCTCTCCGCCTGTTTAATCGGCGTGGTGTTCCTGTTCACCATGACATGGCTGACCGATGTGCGCCATCCCGCCGATCCCACGCTTGATGTACAAACCTGTCCACCAAAAGTTCATCCGACGCAACACTCTTAATTCTGTTTTTCCCGGTTGTGCCACTTAATTTGCTGACTGCGTAGTTCTAACGCCAGGGCTTCGTGTAGCGTGCGATTGCCATTGGGATCGCCCAGGCCAAACAGCGCGCCAGGTGAACGTCGATCGTCTGCCCAGGCCGGATATTCGACTACCGGATAGAGCGAAATGCCTTCCAGCGCTACCCCTTCATCCAGAGCTAACAGCGCCTCTTCCGTGACATGCCGCAGCCAGGGCGCGCGCGCGTCGCCTTCGGCACCGGTTTCTGCCAGCAATAATGGACGTTGATAGCGTTGCCAGCATTGCAGCATCAGGCGATGCAGCGGTTGATAAGTCGCGTGTTCAGCAGGGATGGTGTCGCCGGAAAAGAACCAGTGGTTATCGGGATAGTAATTCAGGCCGAGGATATCGAGGAAATCCTCACGTCCGCCCAGTTCCGGCGCATCACGCCCGGCAATCCAGTCCCAGGCTTCAAACTGGGCCTGATGCTGGGCATCTGCGTAGGGTTTGCTGTCGGGGTTGTTGGGATCGGCGGCGATTTGCACCAGCGGATCGGTGATTACAAAGCGCGCATCAGGATAAACGTCGCGAACCGCATGCATCGCCGCCAGCGAGGCGCGTACCAGCTGACGTTTTAGCTCGCGGCCGCGCTCGCTGGCATAGGGATCAAGCCAGGAAACATCTGCCCCGGCCCAAGACCAAAAGGATATTTGGTTGATTGGGGTGAAAAAAGGGTGTTCAACGCCTTCATTACGCATCAACTGCGCCATGGCACGTGCGAAACGCTCAAAATGATCGACAAAGGCGCTACGCCAGATATCAAGGTGTTCCGGGTAGCCAAAATGGGCTAATTCCCAGATGATCTGCATATCGTGACGTGCGGCGGCATGGACCATCGGTAAAAAGCTGCGCCAGTCATATTCGTTTGGCGTGGCTTCGATTAAATGCCAGCGTGCACCGTCGCGGGCAGTGTGTAATCCTTCCTGCGCCAGCGCAGCGTAATCTTTCTCCAGTAACATGTCGTGACCACTACTGATCACCATATCCATACGACGGCCCCCGCTGCGGCAGGCGGTGGAGCAGGGGAAGCTACCCTGGAAGAAACTGCGGAAAAGCTGCGGGTGATGGCGCGGGGATTGCTGAGTCATCATCCTCTCCTCACGGTAAACGTCGGATGCAGAACGCACGCCTAAGTCTAGACTGTAAACTAAAGACGCGTCAGCGAGCGGTAGCAGATATCTCTGATGGCCATCCGATGCGGTAAGACCAACAATAATAGATCCAGTGAATTCAGGGATTCGGTATGAGTGAAGCAGCATCCGTTCAGCAACCGCCTGCGGGCGAAGGGTTACGAGAGATTGTTGATGCACGTTGTGCGCTGCATCCTGGGATGAGTGGCATTCATCCCCTTAACGATGGTCTGGATGCCTTTGCCGCGCGCTATCTGCTGATGGGCATGGCGCAACACACTATTGATGTGCAGTACTACATCTGGCACAACGACATGTCTGGCCGTCTGTTGTTTAGCGCGTTGCTGGATGCCGCCGAACGTGGCGTCAACGTTCGCTTGCTATTAGATGACAATAATACGCCGGGCCTGGATGACACGCTGGCCGAACTCGATCGCCATCCCAATATTGCGGTGCGCTTATTCAATCCCTTTTCCTTTCGCACCCTGCGCGCGCTCGGTTACCTGACTGATTTCGCCCGCCTTAATCGACGCATGCACAATAAGAGCCTGACGGTGGATGGGGCCGTGACACTGGTCGGTGGGCGCAATATCGGCGACGAATATTTCGGGACTGGCGATGAGCCGCTGTTTACCGATTTGGACGTGCTGGCGATTGGCCCGGTGGTACATCAAGTCACGCACGATTTCGAGCGCTACTGGCAGAGCAAAGCGGTTTCACCCTTGCGCGCGGTAGTAGATGTCTCGGGCGATGCCCATCAGGCTGTGCGTTTACCGGCAGAGTGGCAGCAGAGTGAAGCCGTTCAGCGTTATCTGGCGCGGCTGGAGCACTCTTCTTTTGTCAGCCAAATGGAACAGGGATCAATGCAGATGACGTGGGCCGAATCGCGTCTGCTGAGTGATGATCCGCGCAAGGGACTTGGCAAAGCGAAACGTTCCAGCCTGTTGCCGCAACGCATGCTGGAGGTGATTGGCACACCGCAACAGCAGTTCGATATCATCTCGGCGTATTTTGTGCCCACGCGTGCCGGCGTGGCTCATCTGGTCGCACTGAAGCGGCGGGGTGTCAAAATCGCCATACTCACCAATTCACTGGCGGCCAATGATGTGTCCGTGGTGCACGCAGGTTATGCGCGCTGGCGTAAAAAGCTGCTGCGTCATGGAATTGCGCTGTATGAGATGAAGCCACAAGCGAATGCCAGTGAAGCCCCACATGACCGCGGGTTAACCGGTAATTCCGGCTCTAGCTTGCATGCGAAAACCTTCACCGTCGATAACCGAAAGGTGTTTATCGGCTCGTTTAATTTTGATCCCCGCTCTGCGGTGCTGAATACCGAAATGGGGCTGGTGATTGAGAGTGAAGCCCTGGCGCAGCAAACCCATCAGCGCTTTATTGCCGGGATGCGCGATCGCGCCTGGACACTGCGTCTGGACAACTGGGGGCGGGTGAACTGGGTTGAGTATCCCGGTGAAGCAGGTGAGGTGGTGCACAAGCATGAGCCGCAGTGTACGTGGATACAGCGACTGCTGGTGCGATTGGTGTGGCGCTTACCGGTGGAGTGGTTGTTGTAAATGACGCAGGACATGCTGGCGCACCGGACAACAATCGCCCCCACATTGTGGGGGCTGATGCCGATTACCGTGTAGCAGAGGGCGCTTTAACCGCATTGCGCTGAGGTTTACCGGAGAACAGGAAACGCAGCAGTGGGATGCGCAGATGGATTTCATACAGCATAAAAGCAATGCCAAACACCATCAGCAGACCGACAAAGAAACCTAGCGTGTTGCTGCTAATATGCGGGGTAACGTAAATGCCATACAGAATCGTCAGCGGATGGTGCACCAGATAGATAAACAGTGAGGCATTGACTAAATACATGATGCGCGGGGAATGGCTGTTCAGCAGCTTGTGACCAAAGCTAAAGCAGACATTCAGCATACAAAGTCCCATCAGGGTTGAGATCACCTCATCAATTTCATACAGCCAGCCATCGCCGCTGCTGTATCGCTGATTCAGGCTGTAAGCGATAAATACCGCAATGGCGCCAAAACACATCACCGGATTGAAACGCACAAACAAGGCTTTGAGCGCCTGATGTTTCCATGCTAATGCGCCCAGCATAAAGAACGGCAGGAACGTCAGGGTTTGCATCACGGCCACGCTGAACAGACCGTCGGCGAACACGGCCGGTACGGCATAGAACAGCACGCGGCGGAACAGACACCAGGCCAATGCATAAGCCAGAAATGCCAGCGTCAGTTTCCCCCAGCCTACCTGCTGATAATCAATCTTCCGCTGCTGAGTGCTCAACCAGCGGAAGGTCAGCATGCCGAATGCCGTCAGAATCACTAAAACCAGTAAAAACCACAGATGAGAAATCAGTTCCCACGCCAGCGTGTTGTACTTGTCATACAAAGAAAAGCTATCCCAATGACCCACTTTGTCGGTCAGATTTTTTAGCATAAAAAACTGCGGCAGGGTAATGAGCGGAATGGCGGTTAACAGCGGGATACCTACACGCTCCATGCGGACCTTCAGCCAGTGTTGTGGCCGATAGCGCAGGTAAAGCATATAGGAAAAATAACCAGAAATAACAAAGAACACCTGCATGCGGAAGGCGTGGATGAAGTCATTCAAAACGGTTAACCACATCGAGGCATCGTGGCTATTCACGGCCCAGCGCTGTGTGGAGTAAATCAACGAGACGTGAAAGGGCACGCCTAATAACATTAAGTACGCTCGAATGGAGTCGAGAAAATATTCGCGTTCGGGTTTTGCTGAACTCATAAGCTTCCAATTTGTCAGTTTACTTGCCGGTTTCACCCTGAAACCGGATTATGCTGGATGAAAATTCTACCGCCTGTAAACAGCGTATACTATCAGGTGATTCTGTATCTTAACCTGAAGGGTTTAATTATCCGAAAAGCACACTTTCAGCTTACAAATCAGCGGAACAATCTTGTGCATAAGCTGTCGGAAAACCGAATAATCCTTTAAGATAAACGGGTTTGATCTGAGCACACGAAAGGGGGGGATGTGCTAAATAAAGTGAATAAAAAAGTGGGACTGGTAAAAATGCGCTGGGTAGGCGCGGCAGTTCTGCTGGCGTTGTATGCCAACAATAGCTGGGCGTTCAACATTGATGATGTGGCAAAACAAGCCAAGGCGCTGGCAGGGAAAGGTTACGAAGCGCCGAAGAGCAATTTACCCTCTCAGTTTCGTGATATGAAATTTGCGGATTATCAGCAGATCCAGTTTAACCACGACAAAGCATACTGGGGCAAACTGCGCACGCCGTTTAAGCTCGAGTTTTACCATCAGGGCATGTATTTCGATACGCCGGTGAAAATTAATGAAGTCACCGCCTCATCAGTACGTGAAATCAAATATAACCCTGACTATTTCAACTTCGGCAACGTGAAACACGATGCTGATTCCGTCAAGAACCTCGGGTTTGCCGGATTCAAAGTACTGTATCCTTTAAACAAAAAGGGTAAAGATGACGAAATAACCAGTTTCCTGGGCGCCAGCTATTTCCGCGTGATTGGCGAAGGTCAGGTGTATGGTCTTTCTGCGCGCGGCTTAGCGATTGATACTGCACTGCCATCAGGTGAAGAGTTCCCGCGCTTTAAAGAGTTCTGGATTGAACGTCCAAAACCTCAGGACAAGCAGCTGGTGATCTATGCACTGCTGGATTCGCCACGTGCGTCCGGTGCTTATCGCTTCATTATTAAACCGGGTAAAGAGTCGACGGTGGATGTGCAGTCTAAGGTTTACCTGCGTGACAACGTCGGCAAACTGGGCGTGGCGCCACTGACCAGCATGTTCCTGTTTGGTGCTAACCAGCCTTCACCGGTGACCAATTTCCGTAACGAGTTGCATGACTCGAATGGGCTGTCCATTCACGCGGGCAACGGTGAGTGGATTTGGCGTCCGCTGAACAACCCGAAACACCTGGCGGTGAGCACCTTTACCATCGAAAATCCGAAAGGGTTCGGATTGCTGCAGCGTGGCCGTGATTTCAGCCATTACCAGGATCTCGACGATCGCTACGATCTGCGTCCAAGCGGTTGGGTTGAGCCACAGGGTGACTGGGGTAAAGGCCGTGTCGAACTGGTCGAAATCCCGACAGCGGATGAAACCAACGACAACATCGTGGCTTTCTGGACGCCTGAGAAATTGCCAGAGCCGGGCAAAGAGATGAATTTCCAATATCGTCTACACTTCACGCGTGATGAAAACCAACTGCATCAGGATGATGTGGCATGGGTGAAAAACACGCTGCGTTCTGCGGGTGATGTGAAGCAGTCTAACCTGGTACGTCAGCCGGATGGCTCAATTGCCTTTACTATCGACTTCGTCGGTAAAGCGATGAGCAAACTGCCGGACAATACTCAGGTCGCGCCTCAGGTCAGTGTAGGCAACAATGCCGACGTGGTTGAGCAGAGTGTACGCTACAACCCGGTGACCAAAGGCTGGCGTTTGGTATTGCGTCTGCGCGTGAAAGATAACAAGCAGCCGACCGAAATGCGTGCGGCGCTGGTGAGCGGCGACAAGACATTGACGGAAACCTGGAGCTATCAGCTACCTGCCAATGAATAAATCGACTTTTTTACCTCAATCTTACGTGGAGGCCCTGCCGCTTGATGCGGCGGGGCGCGCTCGTCTGAGTGATTCGTTACAGAATGCCCAGGCGTTCCACGCTATTCATACGGCGCTGGGGCAAGATGTTGCCGCCAGCGATCGCCCGGATGATGCGCCGCTAAAATCGGTGTCATCACGCGTACAGATGGCCTGGCCGGATTCACTGGCCGAGGGTCAACAACTCAGTAAGGATTATCTCGACCGCACCACGCTGAAGGCGATGCCTAAAGTGAAGCGCTCGCTGATGTTCCCTGAGATCTGGCGCACCAACCCGATCGCGCGTGCATGGGATTCTGTGCGTGGGAAAAAATCCACGCCGCGTTATGCCACAGCGGAAGAGCAAAAGACCGAAGATAAGTGGCGTCATGTCGGTTCTATGCGCCGTTATGTCCTGCTGATTCTGACGATTTTACAGACGGTAGTGGCGACCTGGTACATGAAAACCATTCTGCCATATCAGGGCTGGACGCTGCTCGATCCTATCGAGTTGTTTAATCAGAACTGGCTGCAGTCGGTAGAGCTGATCCTGCCTTACATTTTGCAAACCGGGATATTGTTCCTGTTTGCCATTCTGTTCTGCTGGGTGTCCGCTGGTTTCTGGACCGCGTTGATGGGCTTCCTGCAGTTGATGATGGGTCGCGACAAATACAGCATTTCGTATTCGTCCACGGGTGATGAGCCGCTCAATCCGGAGCATCGTACTGCGCTGATCATGCCGATCTGTAACGAAGACGTTGAACGCGTATTCGCCGGTCTGCGTGCCACCTGGGAATCGGTGCAGCGCACAGGTAATGCCGAGCACTTCGATGTCTATATCCTGAGCGACAGCTACGATGCCGATATCGCCATCGCTGAGCAGAAAGCCTGGATGGAGTTGGTGCGTGATGTCGGAGGCGCAGGCAAGATTTTCTATCGCCGTCGCCGTCGTCGTGTGAAGCGTAAAAGCGGTAACATCGATGACTTCTGCCGTCGCTGGGGCAGCAATTACAGCTACATGGTGGTGCTGGATGCTGACAGCGTGATGAGCGGTGAGTGTCTCACCGGACTGGTGCGCATGATGGAAGCCAATCCGAACGCCGGTATTATCCAGTCGTCGCCAAAAGCGTCAGGCATGGACACGCTGTATGCGCGTTGTCAGCAGTTCGCGACCCGCGTCTATGGCCCGCTGTTTACCGCCGGTCTGCACTTCTGGCAGTTGGGCGAATCGCACTACTGGGGCCATAACGCCATCATCCGTGTTCAGCCGTTCATCGAGCACTGTGCGTTAGCACCGCTGCCTGGTGAAGGTTCTTTTGCCGGTTCAATTCTGTCACATGACTTCGTTGAAGCCGCGCTGATGCGCCGTGCCGGCTGGGGAGTGTGGATCGCCTATGATCTGCCGGGCTCTTACGAGGAACTGCCGCCGAACCTGCTGGATGAACTGAAGCGTGACCGTCGCTGGTGCCACGGTAACCTGATGAATTTCCGACTGTTCCTGGTGAAGGGGATGCACCCGGTTCACCGTGCGGTGTTCCTGACCGGTGTGATGTCTTATCTGTCAGCACCGTTGTGGTTTATGTTCCTCGCCTTGTCCACCGCGTTGCAGGTGGTACATACGCTGATGGAACCGACCTACTTCCTGCAACCGCGCCAGCTGTTCCCGGTGTGGCCGCAGTGGCGTCCTGATTTGGCGATCGCGCTGTTCTCTACCACGTTGGTACTGCTGTTCCTGCCGAAGCTGCTCAGTGTGGTGTTGATCTGGTTCAAAGGTGCCAAACCGTATGGTGGTGCCATTCGTCTGTTCTGCTCGCTGATTCTGGAAATGCTGTTCTCGGTGTTGCTGGCACCGGTGCGTATGCTGTTCCACACCGTGTTCGTGGTAAGCGCGTTCCTCGGCTGGGAAGTGGTGTGGAACTCACCGCAGCGTGATGACGATGCTACACCATGGGGCGAAGCTTTCCGTCGTCATGGTTCTCAGATGCTGTTAGGTATCGTTTGGGCGGCCGGTATGGGTGTGCTCGATCTGAACTTCTTATGGTGGCTGGCGCCGATTGTGTTCTCACTGATTCTGTCGCCGTTTGTGTCGGTGATGTCGAGCCGTGCAACGGTGGGACAGAAGAGTAAGAATGCGAAGCTGTTCCTAATCCCGGAAGAGTATGAACCACCAAAAGAGCTGGTTGATACCGATCACTACCTGCAGTTGAACCGCGAGCGGGCGTTGAAGAATGGCTTTATGCATGCCTTGTTCAACCCGGCATTCAACGCACTGGCTACCGCAATGGCCACGTCGCGTCACAAACAGAGTGCGTTGCTGGATCATGCACGCGACCGCCGTGTCGATCAGGCACTGAGCGATGCGCCTGAGAAACTGAACCGCGAGCAGCGTTTGCAGCTCATCAGTGACCCAGTAGTGCTGGCGCGCGTGCACTCACGCCTGTGGGAAAGTGCAGAGAAATATCATCAATGGGTGGAGAGTTATCAGAAATTGACACTCAATCCTGAGGCGCTTCCACAGCGCTAACCTCGAAAACCTAAAAGCGGCAGCGATGCCGCTTTTTTTTTGCCAACATTCCGACTAACACAATCTTTACGCGCGCAGGTGTAGTTATTCCACCCGTGACCCGGTTAAACTAACGCCAGTTCATTGTGAGTAAATGTTGTGAATTATTTCCTTAAATTAACCCTATTGTGTGCCACCACACTCGTGTTGAGCGGCTGCGGCAGTATTATCAGCCGAACCGTCCCGGTACAGGGACATGGCAGCCAGTATTATCCCGGTGTGCAATGGGATGTGCGTGACGGGCCATGGCGCGTGCTGACCATCCTTGATCTGCCACTCTCGCTGGTGATGGATACGCTGTTGCTGCCCGTCGATGCCAGCCACGGCCCTTACGAGTAACGCTTACGCCCATTTATCCGATGGGCTATCGTCATCTTCCCATTCCTCTGCCGCAGCTTCACCCTCTTCGAGATCGCGTGGTGGCTCCAGCTGGAATTCCCCTTCATCCCACTCGTGCAGGGTGTTTTCCGACTGCCACTCCTGACGCAGTTCCACCTCGTCGAAATCGCCGTCAAATATCGCCTGGGCTGCTTCGCCGCTGCAGATCGGCAGGCATTCACCTTGCTCATCTTCACCGTCAAAGAACTCTGCCTGCCACATGATGTCACCATCCTGCATCACGTACTTTTGTAGCGAGAACTGGCTCACGCTGGCATCGTCTTCGTGCACATCCGTCTGGCTGGCGAGAAACTCCTCGCGTGCGGCGTCGATAGCTTCTTCAAGCGTGCTGTACAAGCTCATAATGAACTCCATGTCTGTTGAAAGGGATTTCACAGAAGAATAGACGAAAAATGGAAGTGTGCAGGGCAGGCATAGAATAACGGCGGGCGGATGAATGCAATTCAACCGCCCAAACCGTTTAGATCATCTTTTGCGGGAAATGCAGTACAGGACGTACTGACTCGCGAATAATAGGAGCAGAGTAACGAATGCAGCATTTAATACAGGGTTTCACCTTTTTAAAATTAATACGAGCGGTTGATAAAGCCTGATTTAAATTATAGAGCGTACCGATAAAAACCATATCCTCCTTAACGGGTAGACGTTTACACTCTTTCCGATGCAAGAGGTGGTAGCCCTCTTGATCGGTACTGATTGTCACGTAGTAATAGATGCCTTTATTCATATTATAGGTTCCTGCGATATATTTGCTGTGTGTAATCTTTTTATATTTTTAGAAGGGCAGTTATTTAGCTAACTGTCACGGTTGAAATTAACTGGAATCGATTTCGCTAACAAATTCCAGAAAGGAATAAGCATAGCTCTTCTTTTGTAGAAACAGAATATAAAGGGGGTGGACTAAGACAATACCTTGTTATGTAAGTTAATTTTACTGGATTGATAAGCGGAACAAAAGCATTCAGCAATATTAAATAGGAATAGGCCTGGAATGCGTTAAAATTAGATCCGTGACCACCTGTTTCAATTGATGAAGCATTTTGATGCTGCTGGATGAGAATTCAAAGAGATGCGCATTTTAGTGTTTACATTTCGTTAACAAAGATTAATATTCTGCATTTCTACAGGTTATTCTGCTCCATGGATTAAGTTAAAGCTGGACCGAACAATGCCATCAGCCTGAATTCAGACTGGTCCGGTTTGACTAAAATTGACAGACTATCGTCGTGAAATAACGCAAATTTCTTCAGGAAAGCGTGGAGCACAGACTGTGCTCCACATCACATTAATACAGCGATGGTTGACCTTCAGGGCGGGTTTTAAAACGGCGGTGCAACCACATGTACTGCTCTGGTGCCAACAGAACGGTTTCTTCAACCACTTTATTCATCACGATAGCGGTATCGAGTTCATTCTCGAGCGAGAACTTATGGCGAATGTCAGGCATCATTTTAAGCTCATAACCGCGTCCGTTGGGCAGGCGGCGGGCGAGAAACGGGATCACGCTGGGATTGCCCAATCGAATCAACATATGCGTGCCCGTGGTGGTTGCCGCATCCTGCACGGCAAAGAACGGGGCAAACACGCTACTGCGCGGGCCATAATCATGATCAGGCGCGTACCAGATGATGTCGTTGTTCTTCATGGCGCGAATCATGCCTTTGAGATCTTTGCGATCCAGCATGCTCTTATTTGAGCGCATGCGTCCCCAGGTTTGCAGCCAGTCGATGAGCTTATTGTCATTCGGCCGGTAAACGCCAATGCCTGGGTTGTGCATGCCAAACACGCGAGCACCCAGCTCCAGCGTCAGGAAATGCAGGCCAATCAATAAAATGCCGCGTTTTTCCGCAAGCGCATGGCTGACATGTTCGAGCCCCGAAGTGGCCACCCATTTTTGAATACGCCAGTCAGGCCAGAACCACGCCATACCGGTTTCAATCAGCCCCATGCCAACCGATTCAAAGTTGTGCTTCACCATGGCTTCACGTTCGCTGGTAGGCATATCCGGAAAACAGAGTTCCAGGTTACGTTGCGCGACTTCCACACGACGTTTTAAGAAGCGCATGGCAATGCGGCCCAGGCCACAGCCAATCGTATGCAGCACCGGGTAAGGAAGTAACACCAGCAGATAAAGAAAGCCGATACCTATCCAGGTCAGCCAGTAACGCGGGTGAAGAAGTTCACGGGAAAATTGGGGAAGTTGAGTCATGGAAATGTCAGTATCCTGCGTCTTGTGCCAGAGAGTCCGGTTTCTGTTATTTGTCGTGATTATGCCATTTTTTCGTGCTGACTGAAATCAAGCATAGCCTGCAGGCGGGTGTAAGGCAGTCAGATTGCGCATTAATCTACAACTGCGGCGGAGAATTGCGTCGGTAATCACGCCATTCAGGATTATCTGACCAGGGGCTTTGCATCGAGCGGAATTCAGGTATCATGTGCGCGCTAAATTTCTCTGATTGCTAACAGGATCGAACACCATGCCAGTGTTACATAACCTTGTTTCCAATAAAGAGCTGAAAGAACGTATGCTGGCTGAAAACGAGCCGCGTACCACAGTCTCTTTTTACAAGTACTTCCAGATTGCCGACCCGAAAGTCTTCCGTGATGCCCTCTACATTGCGCTAACAAAGCTCAAGGTCTTTGGACGCGTCTACGTGGCAAAAGAGGGGATCAACGCGCAAATCAGCGTTCCTGCCAGCCAGTACGAAGCCATGAAAACTGCACTGTATGCGTTTGACCCGGCGTTAAATAACCTGCGAATGAACATTGCGCTGGACGATGATGGCAAATCTTTCTGGGTACTGCGCCTGAAAGTTCGTGAGCGCATTGTGGCCGATGGCATTGAAGATGAAAGCTTTGATGCCAGCGATGTCGGTGCCTATTTAAAAGCCGCAGAGGTCAATGCGATGCTGGATGATCCCGATGCGGTGTTTGTCGACATGCGTAATCACTACGAATTCGAAGTGGGCCATTTTGATCAGGCGATGGAAGTTCCCGCCGACACCTTCCGCGATCAGCTGCCGATGGCCGTGGATATGCTGCAGGAGCATAAAGACAAAAAGATTGTCATGTACTGCACCGGCGGGATCCGCTGCGAAAAAGCCAGTGCGTGGATGAAACACAAAGGCTTCAACGATGTTTACCACATTGAAGGCGGCATCATTGAATATACCCGCCGTGCGCGTGAGCAAGGTTTGCCTGTCCGTTTCAAAGGTAAAAACTTTGTGTTTGATGAACGTATGGGCGAACGTATTTCTGACGATATTCTCTCGAGTTGCCACCAGTGCGGCGTGCCGTGCGATAGTCACACTAACTGCGTCAATGACGGATGCCATCTGCTGTTCATTCAGTGCCCAAGCTGTGCGGAGAAATACCACAACTGCTGCAGCCCGCTGTGTATGGAAGAGGCGACATTAGCACCGGAAGAGCAGCGTTCACGCCGCGCAGGCCGTGAAAACGGTAATAAGGTGTTCAATAAGTCACGCGGTTTACTCAACATGACGATGGCGATCCCCGCGCCAGAGAAGAAGTAAACTGCATCCAGCCTGAGGCCGCATGACCTCAGGCTGGTTCTGCCTTACTGCCGCACGCCTTCCACTGAGATAATCAGCTCAGCTTTCTGCGATGCCGGTCCAAGATCTTTAGTGATATTAAAATCCTTCAGCACGATCTCACCGTTAGCTTCAAATCCGGCACGATAGCCGCCCCAGGGATCCTTGCCTTCGCCCAGCAGTCGGGCGTCCAGCGTGATCGGCTTTGTCACGCCGTTGAGCGTCAGGTCACCCGTGATCTTGTACTCTTTGCCCTCTTTTTTCACTGCGGTTGAGGCAAAGGTGGCTTGTGGGAATTTGGCGGTGTTAAGGAAATCCGCGCTGCGAATATGCTTGTCACGTTCGGCATGGTTAGTATCAAGGCTGGCGGTGTTCAGGGTCACGTTAACCTTATCGACCGCTGGGTTGGCTTCGTCAAAAGTAAAAGTGCCGTCAAAGTCTTTGAACGTCCCGTATAGCCAGCTGTAACCCAGGTGCTGAATGCGGAACTGAACAAAGGCGTGCTGGCCTTCTTTATCAAATTTATAGTCTGCTGCGCTGGCCAGCAAACTGGTGCCTAACAGGCTGGCGGCACTCAGTGTCAGTAGCGTCTTCTTGAGCATTTTACTTCTCCTTTTCAGAGGTTAACGGGATGCGGTAACCCAGCATCCTTTTCAATGTGACGTCTCGATCAATAAAATGGTGTTTTAATGCCGCCAGCCCATGCAGCGCAGAAAACAGCACTAATCCCCAGGCCAGCCACAAATGCAGATCGCCAGCCAAATCAGCCTGTTCACCTGCTCCACTTAACAGGGCGGGCACTTCGAACCATCCAAACACAGAGATAGCTTTGCCATCGGCGGTCGATATCAGGTAGCCGCTTACCAGTAGCAGCAATAACAAGCCATACAACAGCCCGTGAGCCAGGCGGGCGGAGCGGCGAATTAAGGGGGAATAGTGTGGTAAGAGTGCGGGTGGGGGAGAGATAATACGCCAGCCAAGGCGCAGCAGTAATGTGGCAAATAGGAGGATGCCAATGCCTTTGTGGATTTCCGGGGCGCTGTGATACCAGCCATCGTAATATCCCAATCCGACCATCCACAGACCCAGCGCAAACATGCCGTAAATGACCAGCGCCATTAGCCAATGCAACATAATGGTCATTAGCCCGAAATGTTGTCTGGAGTTACGCCACATAAAAGTGAATCCATATCTGGAAATAGGTGGTAATAAGCATCCATACTTTGAAATATGAAAGCAATTAAGCTTACCTTTCTATAAAATTTAAAAAGACATTCGGAAATTGTGCGTTTATATCGATGTCTGCGTCAGAAATATTGACGATGGTTGTATAGGTGGCGGGGAAATAAAATTGAATTGAATATTGCTACACCTAATGCGGCAATCTAAACGCTAAAATGTCAGGAAAGAACTATTAATGTAAGTTTGCGTCAATATAAGGCTGGCGCCTGAGGCGCCAGCGAGACAACGTTAAGCAAAGCGCGAAAGTGAAAACGGCTTCAGGTCAAAGGAGAAGGGCTTATCCTGGGCAAATTCACTGGCAAGTTCACCTAATACGCAGGCAAATTTAAATCCGTGTCCACTCAAGCCGGTAATAATTAATCGATTTGGCTCGCCTGGAAGGGGATCTATAATAAAGTCTTCATCAGGTGTGTTGTCATAACTGCAGGCCTCACCGTGTAAGCAAACGCCAACCCCTGGTAAGAACTGACGCAGGAAACTGAAGGCTTCACTGCCGTCTGCAGCGATACTGCCGAAAGGTTTACGATCTTCGGGTTTCTGCATCAGCTGCCCGCCATCGTGACGTCCCACTTTTAATGCATTGTTGTCGGCAGGGAAGCCATAAAAGTGACTGCCATCAGGCATCTCCACCGTGAAGCCAGGAAATTGGTTGTTCTCGCTATAACGTCCATCTGCCTGATACCAGGCAAAGACTTTACGCACCGGTTGTACTGGCAAATCTTTTACCAGCTCACTCACCCAGGTTCCGGCACTGACCAATAATTTACGCGCGCGAAACACGCCGTCGCGGGTAGTGACTTGCTGCAAGTCACCATCGCGTGCGATCTCACTCACCGGGCAATTAAACAGTTGTGCGCAGCCCGCCTGTTCAGCCAGCTGTATCCAGCTACGAACCGCCTGCTCACATTTCAGGAAGCCGGAGTGAGGTTCGAATACCCCAATGTAGCCGTCGGGCACAGAGATCTGCGGCCAGCGCTTGCGCACTTCGTCTGCCTGCAGGATTTTTACTTCCAGTTGATAGGTTTTGGCGCTGTCGATGACATTCTGGATAAATGAGGAAGTGAGGGGGGCCAGATTGAGGATGCCGCTTCGATGCATAATGCGTTCACCGCTCTGACGTTCCAGCTCATCCCACAAGGTTTGTGCGCGCAGCACCAGCGGGACATAGCGTTCACCTTCGCCATAGGCATGGCGGATCAGGCGTGTTTCACCGTGGTGTGTGCCCTGGCTGTGCGGAGGATGGGCACTATCAATCATCAATACCGATAAGCCTGCCTGGGTTGCGTAAAAACCGGCGGCGGCTCCCACCGATCCGCTGCCCACCACAATCAGATCATAAACCATAACCACATCACTCCTGCCAAACGACGAAATTTTTCAACAGCATAGCAAAAAAATCGTGTCCATGAAAAAGGCACCCTATTGGGTGCCCTTTCACGCGAAGTAAGAAATTAGTGCTTTTGATTATCGCGTAGGTATTGCTCTGTGGACTCAATCTTTGCAATGCCAGCTTCGAGTATCGAGATGAACTGTCTGGCTACGTCGGTAGTCAGCCAGTAGGTGGGTCCCACGTCAGCTTCTTCTTCTTTCTGATCCTGCGATGATAGCGAGTGCAGGCGGATCATCATGGCGTCATAACTGTCTACGGTACTGATGTCCCATCCCACCAGCGGATGAGTCTGAATGACGTCTTTATTTCTGTCCATTATAACCTCCTTATTACTCGTTAAACGAAGTGCTTCTTGAGGTTCAATGCGGCTTTTCTTGCACTAGCGGAACAATTATAACATGAAACAGGCGGTACAATAGTTAAAACGTGTGGCGATTAAAAAGAGAACGATAATAAATGCGTTCAGAATGCGACTTTTGTCGAATAATAAAGTGCCCGCTGCTTCGGGCCTATATTCGATAATCGTGACAGTGGCTACACCTTAGTTATCGGCGGCGTTAGGGGAAAACTTTACGCTGCAGCGACAAGTAAAAAAAGGCCAGTTTCAGGCCTGCGCTTCTGGAGGCAGCTGGCCATTACGCCGCTGAATCTCTTCAGCCAACCGAGTAAAGTGCTGCTGTAACTGTGCGTCGTGGTTCTGATTTTGCGCTTCGAGCGACAGATTATGCACCAGTAACTGACTGGCGCGATCGTCGAGGCAGAACGTCAAACTGGCAAAGGCATTTTCCAGCACCGTTAAACGTCGCTGCTGTTCAGCAATTAATGCCAGCAATTCACCGAAGGTCATCGCCTCTTCTGGTTTTTCAGTAGTCATGTAAAACACCTCCCGTAAGCATGACGAGGCAAGGATAGGGGATCGTTAAACATGAGTCTAGATGCAGCGACTTTATCTGGCGAGAGGGAAATTAAAACAAAAAAACCGGGTGGCGAAACCCGGCAAAAACGGCACAGTGGCAGTTAATCAGTAATAAACCAGTCGTCTGCGCTTTCCCACGTTTCTTGTAAAATATCGCTAATGCGTTCGCGTGACGCTTTACAGCCACCAAATACGCTCAATTGATTGCCACCCGCATAACGGACTTTGACATGGTGATCGTCATCGGGAAAATCACGGGAAATACGACGGGTAAGTTCGGCACTGAGTGCATCCAGTGCACCTGCGGGAAGGGGCTGAGTTTTCGCTACGGTAATTTCAACACGCATAAAAGCCTCCGGGATAATATACTGGTTATTTGTACAGTAAAATTATCCCAAAGGCAAGCTGTGCAATATTATTCTTTGATACGCCAGTTTAGGGTTTCACCTGCCAGGAACGGCACCAGCGTGTCATCGGCCACGTTGATGGTGTCCTGCACTGTCCAGGACTCACGTACCAGCGTCAGTGTGCCCTCATTTAGCGGCAGGCCGTAGAAGTTCGGACCGTTTTCTGAACAGAACGCTTCGAAATGTTCCAGCGCATTCAACTCTTCGAATACCGTGGCATAGGCAGGCAGTGATGTCGGGGCGTTAAACACGCCGGCACAGCCGCAGCTCGCCTCTTTAAGGTGACGCAGATGTGGTGCGGTGTCCGTGCCAAGGAATACGCGACGATTGCCGCTGGCCACCAGGCTGCGCAGTGCTTCCTGGTGAATGTTGCGTTTCAGAATCGGCAGGCAGTAGAGATGAGGACGTACACCGCCCACCAGCATGTGATTGCGGTTAAACATCAAATGCTGCGGCGTGATGGTGGCACCCAGCAGGTCGTTGCCCGCAGCCAGATATTCTGCCGCTTCTTTGGTGGTGATGTGTTCCATCACCACTTTCAGGGCAGGGAAACGCTGACGCAGCGGTTCCAGCACGGTTTCGATAAAGCGTGCTTCACGGTCAAAAATATCGATGTGCGAATCCGTGACTTCACCGTGTACCAGCATCGGCATACCGATCTGCTGCATACGATCCAGCACGCTGGCAATGGAGTCAATATTGGTGACGCCGTGGCTGGAGTTGGTGGTGGCATGCGCGGGATAGAGTTTCGCTGCGGTAAAAGTCCCGTTGCGGAAGCCACGCTCAATTTCATCCGGATCTAAGGAATCAGTGAGATAGCAGGTCATCAGTGGCGTAAAAGCGTGTTCTGCAGGCAGCGCAGCCATAATGCGCTCGCGATAGGCAATGGCGGCCTCGACGCTGGTCACCGGTGGAACCAGGTTTGGCATGACAATCGCACGACCATTGACCGCACTGGTATAAGGCAAAACTGCATTAAGCATCGCGCCATCGCGCAGATGGATATGCCAATCGTCAGGGCGGCGAATCGTGATTTGCTGGGGTTGGGCTGTCATTCAAAAAGGCTCCGGCTGAGAAAAAACGAATGGGCACGTTTAGGCCGGGGAGTAATCATAAGGGTGTGAGCAACCGTTTGCACGGGATTTTATTGCCGGAAACAAAAACCGCACCCGAAGGTGCGGTGGTTGAGGTTAATCCGTAAACGGAATCACCAATTGTCCCGGCTTCACTTCAATACCCTTGGCAAATTTCTTCGCCAGTGCTTCCCCTTTACTACGGTCTTCGCTCAGCACATAGGCAGGCTTCTCATTGAAGTAGCGTTTGAGAGACTCATTAAGATAAGGCGTCAGTGTTTTCATGATGGACGCCATCTTTTCTGGTTGTACTTGCGCGTCGACAATTTCAATATCATGCAGATAAATCGCGCCTTCCTGCGCATTGAAAATCGGCTGCGCTTTCATCTTCAGCTGCATCTCAGCCTGCTGCGGACCAAACAGCGAGCTGACATTGATGTTTGCTTTGCCGGACAGGGTAATCTTACCGGGTTCTTCACGACCAATCTGACTGGTGAGATCGCTGAGCACGATGTGTGCATTGACCAGCCCGGATACGCCGACGTCTTTTTCGAAGTTATTGCGCTTCTGCAGCGCTTGATTCACTTCCTGTTCGCTAATGGTGTATTGCGTCAATTGATTACAGCCGCTCAACAGCACGGCTAAAAACAGGGCTAATAGCCCAGACATCGCCTTTTTCATAGATCCTCATCCTGAACGATACGGCAAAACAGCCATAGCCTGCCTGAAACCGGGCCAGGTGTCACCAGGAGAGGGATGAGAAACGCCGCAGCGTTTCTCATCGGACGGGGCTATGCCGCGATGGAAGAGAGCAGGTTAATCTGGGTTTGCTTCGCCATATTGTCGCGGTAATCCGCTACGCGACTCGGCCATTCGATGCCAGCCACTAAGGTGAGCGAACGCAGGAGCGGAAACAGATTGATATCGTCTTCAGACAGTTCGCCATTCACGGCATTGGGTTTGACGATGAGCTTATCGAGTTGGCGCAGGTCATCACTGATGTTTTTTATCAGCCCGGGCGCGTGTTTACGCAGCTCAGTGAAATCTCCGACGCTGGCCTGTTTTTTCTCACGGAAGTAACTCCGCGCTTCCGGCGTGGCAAATTCCGCAAACGAGGCATCAGCGATGCGCGGAATCAGCAGCTTATTGATATAGCCGTTAACGCGGCGCAGCCATTCGCTGATGGCGGGGTTGTTTTTACCGTTCAGCAATGGCTCGCGATCCTGCTTATCCACCAATCGGACAATGTCCATACTCTCTGGCATCGCACTGCCATCGGCTTTTTGCAGAATGGGGGCCATCTTCTGCCCGATGAGTTTTTTTGGCATCTGCTCATCGTCATTGAGCATAACGATCAATTCAACCGGCAGGTTCTTTAAGCCAAAAATCATGCGTGCTTTCACGCAGAAAGGGCAGTGATCGTAGATGTAGAGTTTCATCCCGTTTCTCCTGTGTAAATCTAAGGGTGACAAAGGTCACCCTTTTTCCGGACGTGCGGGAAGTATGGAAGAGATCCTCCGAAGGGGCAAACTAGCTGCTGAAGATGATCGGTGCCACCGGGCGCGGCTGGAACTGCCACCACAATGCCAGCAGAGTGATGATGCCAACGCTGCTCAGCAACATCCAGGGCAGTTCAGGCAGAGCCAATTGCTGGCCCATGTCGAACATCCACCCACCCCCGGAGTAGCCAATCAGACCGCCGATGGCCAGACCTAAACGACTGAATCCCATGTAACTGCCCCGCGCGCGTGAACTGGCCAACGATGCGCTGAGCGTCTCGCGTGCCGGTTCGGCGATGATGGACCCCAGGTAGAACACGCCGATTAACAAAAACAGCGAAGGGAGAGATTGGGTCATGCCGACAGGTAGCAGGCTAAAGGTCATCAGGAATAAACCCGCCATAAGCCGGGTTTCCAGGCGGAAGCGTTTTTCGCTCCAGCGGGCCAGCGGATAGAGCAGGCTGAGCGACAGCATGGCTTCGATGGCGTACATCCATTTCACGGCGGCGGGCGCACCAGCCACCTGATTCACCATCACCGGCAGCATCAGCATGACCTGAACGGCCAGAATGTAGTAGCCGGTCAACGTCAGCACATAGAGGCGAAAACGTTTATCCTGCCAGACACGCTGCATACCTTCGCGCATCGCAATGCGTTCCGTTGAGATGCGCCACGCCGGTAGCCACACGGCGTTAAATATCGCCGCAGCGACAAACACCGCTGCACCCACCCAGCACACCAGGCGGAAATCCCACGCCAGCAACCAACTGCCAATCAGCGCCCCTAGCACCGCTCCCGCGCTGTCCTGCATCATCAGCAGCGAGAAGAAGCGACCGCGTTCACGAGCGCGCACCAGTTTTACCACCATGGCGCTGCGGGGCGGGTCAAACAAGGTGCCACCGAGGCCGGAAAGCAAACAGGCCAGCCACAGCATCCAGGGTTGATGCGCCAGCGCCATGCAGGCAAATCCAGCTGCGCGCATCAGCATGCCCGTCACAATCAGCGGACGTGCGCCAAAACGGTCCGCAATTGCGCCGCCGAAAATGCCTAGCCCCTGCTGTACAAATTGACGCAAACCCAGCGCGATACCCACCATTAACGCCGCCCAGCCCAGTTGCTCAACGAAATGGATAGAAATCAGTGGAAATACCACGAAAAAGCCTAACACCACCAACATGTTATCGACTAAGAGGAATGTTTTACCGAGGCGTCGTGCCCGCGCTACCCGAGACATGCTTAACCCTGAGCAAGAGAAGAGAAAAGTGACCAGTTGGTCTATTTTCCGCCTGCGCTGACGGGAAAGACAGCGTATCCAGGATGATATTTTTTCATCGAATCCGCAGAAAAATTAATCCTGGATAAGGATGAATTGCGTGGCAGGGTCTTGAGGGTTTTACCGTAGTGAAAGGGACGGTTATAGTGAGAAGTATCGCCTCAGGCGTACATCTTTCTTAAAGTTATGGATTTCAGGAGTCATGATGTTTGGCTATCGTTCTGCTGGACCCCGCGTGCGCCTGACTACCGATCGTTTGGTGGTCCGTTTAGTTCACGAGCGCGATGCCTGGCGATTGGCAGATTATTATGCAGAGAACCGCGTCTTCCTCAAACCCTGGGAGCCGGTGCGCGACGAAAGCCACTGCTACCCCTCAGGCTGGCAGGCACGCCTTGGGCTGATCGCGGATATGCATAAACAGGGCTCTGCCTACTATTTTGTGCTGATGGACCCGGAAGAGCATGAAGTGCGCGGAGTGGCCAATTTTAGCAACGTGCTGCGCGGTTCATTTCACGCCTGTTACCTCGGTTACTCATTAGGCGAGAAGTGGCAGGGGCAAGGCATGATGTTTGAAGCGTTGCAGTCAGCGATTCGCTATATGCAACGACAGCAACGCATTCACCGCATTATGGCTAACTATATGCCGCATAATCAGCGCAGCGGTGATTTGCTGGCGCGTCTCGGATTCGAGAAAGAGGGTTATGCCAAAGATTACCTGCTGATTGATGGACGCTGGCAGGATCACGTGCTGACCGCGCTGACGTGGCAGGAGTGGACCGCGGATCGTCGTGGACAATAAAAGGAAAACCGCATGAAGATGGCTTTATCCGCGCAGGCGCTGCGTGTGATCGGTTGCCTGTTAGAGAAACAGGTCACCACTCCGGATCAATATCCGCTTTCCCTTAACGGCGTGGTCACCGCCTGTAATCAAAAATCCAACCGTGAACCGGTGATGAACCTGAGTGAAATGGAGGTGCAATCTCAGCTTGATGAGCTGGTGAAAAAGCATCTGGCCACCTCCAATAACGGGTTCGGTCAACGCGTCAGTAAGTATGAACAGCGCTTCTGTAACTCTGCATTCGGTAATTTGCAGCTTAACAGCGCAGAAGTGGCGGTGCTGACGCTACTGTTCTTACGCGGCGCACAGACGCCGGGTGAGCTACGTACCCGTAGTGGACGTTTGCATGAGTTCAGCGATATGAATGAGGTCGAGCAAACGTTGAACGGCTTAATCACCCGTGATGACGGCCCGATGGTGGTGCGTCTGGCACGTGAGCCGGGTAAACGCGAAAGTCGTTATATGCATCTGTTCGGCGGCGATGTGGCTGAAGCACCCGCCACGAGCACGGATGAGATGGACAGTGAAGATTTGGTCAGCCGGGTTGCGCAGTTGGAACAACAGGTGGCTCAGCTGCAATCCCAGCTGGAGCACCTGTTGCAGAAGGAGCAATAACATGACGCTACGTATCGGTATTGTTGGATTAGGCGGCATCGCGCAAAAAGCCTGGTTGCCCGTGTTGTCGCACGCCACCGACTGGCAGCTGGCAGGGGCGTTTTCGCCGAATCAGGCTAAAGCCCAGCCGATTTGCGACAGCTACCGCATGCCATATTTCAGTCAGCTGGACGCGCTGGCAGCCGCCAGTGATGCGGTCTTTGTGCACAGCAGCACCGCCAGTCATTTTGAAGTGGTGCAGGCGTTGCTGCTGGCGGGCAAAGATGTTTGCGTGGATAAACCATTAGCCGAAACCCTGCAGCAGGCGGAAGCGCTGGTGGCACTGGCAGAGAAGCGCAAACGTAAACTGATGGTGGCGTTTAATCGTCGCTTTGCGCCACGCTATCAACAGTTGAAAGCGGAAATGCCGCGAGCGGCTTCACTGCGTATTGAGAAGCATCGCGCGGATAGCGTGGGTCCAGGGGATTTGCGCTTTACTCTGCTGGATGACTACCTGCACGTGGTGGATACGGCGCTGTGGCTGGCAGGGGGCAAACTCACGCGTGAGCAGGGCTTTATTGAAACCAATGAGGAGGGGGCGATGCTGTACGCCGAACATCACTTCTCGGCGGGAGCGTTGCAAATTACCACCAGTATGCATCGTCGCGCCGGCACACAGCGCGAAGTGGTGAGCGCCATCTGCGACGGTGACTACATCGAAATTAATGAGATGCGTGACTGGCAGCAGGAGAACCTCGGCGGCTTACGTACCGACCCGGTAGCCTCCTGGCAAAGCCATCTTGCTCAGCGTGGTTTCAGCGGTGCGGCACAGCATTTTATCCAGTGCGTACAAAATCAGACGATGCCTGAAACCAGCGGTGAACAGGCGCTGGCGGCGCAGCGTCTGGTGGAAAAACTGTGGCGCGATGCCGAACAGGAATAACCCCTTGTAACACTCAATGCTGGTCATTTCCCGCAGTGGCAGTAGACTATCGCCGGACATCTGCAGATGTCCGCGCTAAGTTGCTCATTTATCCGACACTTTTCAGGATGCGCCACTCAAAATGAATTTGTTGAAATCGCTGGCTGCGGTCAGTTCGATGACCCTTTTTTCCCGCGTGCTGGGCTTTGCCCGTGATGCCATAGTGGCACGCGTTTTCGGTGCCGGTATGGCCACCGATGCCTTCTTCGTGGCCTTTAAACTGCCCAATTTGCTGCGCCGTATCTTTGCGGAAGGCGCCTTTTCTCAGGCGTTTGTGCCCATTCTTGCCGAATACAAAAGCAAGCAGGGCGAAGAGGCCACACGCGTATTTGTGGCCTACGTTTCCGGCTTGCTGACGCTGGTGCTGGCGGTGGTGACGATGCTCGGCATGATTGCCGCGCCCTGGGTGATTATGGTCACTGCGCCCGGATTTGCTGATACCGCCGATAAATTCGCGCTGACCAGTTCGCTACTACGCGTTACCTTTCCTTATATTCTGCTGATCTCCCTGGCGTCGCTGGCCGGTGCGATACTCAACACCTGGAATCGCTTCTCGGTTCCGGCATTTGCGCCGACGTTATTAAACATCAGCATGATTGGCTTTGCGGTGTTTGCTGCCCCGCATTTCCATCCACCGGTGATGGCGCTGGCATGGGCTGTGGTGGTCGGTGGGGTGTTGCAACTGTTCTACCAACTGCCTCACTTGAAGAAAATCGGCATGCTGGTGTTGCCGCGCCTCAACCTGCGTGACGCCGGTGTATGGCGCGTCATGCGCCAAATGGGACCGGCGATTCTTGGCGTATCGGTGAGCCAAATATCGCTGATTATCAACACCATTTTCGCCTCATTCCTCGTCTCGGGTTCAGTGTCGTGGATGTACTATGCTGACCGTTTGATGGAGTTCCCGTCGGGCGTATTGGGTGTCGCACTGGGCACGATTTTGCTGCCATCGTTAGCGAAGAGTTTCGCCAGTGGCAATCATGATGAGTACTCGCGTCTGATGGATTGGGGCCTGCGCCTCTGCTTCCTGTTGGCCCTGCCGAGCGCCGTTGCCCTCGGCATTCTCTCTGGCCCACTGACCGTGGCGCTGTTCCAGTACGGTAAATTCACCGCATTTGATGCCGCCATGACGCAGCGTGCGCTGGTGGCGTATTCGGTAGGATTGATGGGGCTGATTGTGGTTAAAGTGCTGGCGCCTGGATTCTATTCGCGTCAGGACATTAAGACCCCGGTGAAGATTGCGATTGTGACGCTGATCATGACGCAGGTGATGAACCTGGCGTTTATCGGCCCGCTCAAACATGCCGGATTGTCGTTGTCGATTGGATTAGCGGCTTGTCTGAATGCCGCGCTGCTGTACTGGCAATTACGTAAACAGGATATCTTCCAGCCGCAGCCGGGTTGGTTTAGCTTCCTGGTGCGTCTGATGATTGCGGTTGTGGTCATGGCAGCAGCGCTGCTGGGCATTCTGCATGTGATGCCGGCCTGGGAAGAAGGGCAGATGTGGTGGCGGTTACTGCGTCTGGCTGCAGTCTGTGCTATTGGCGGTGGTGCTTACTTTGTCATGCTGGGTCTGTTGGGCTTCCGCCCGAGAGATTTTGCCCGCCGCACGCTGGCATAAAAAAATCCCGCCTCGGCGGGATTTTTCTTTATTAACCTTTGCGGCTGAGCGTCGATTGACCTTTGCCTAATCCATCGGGACCATAAAACGCCTGAGTCTGGTGCGGTTTCAGTACCGAGAGCGCATCATTGGTGAAGCTGATTTGATGCTGCAGCAGAATACCGTTATGAGTGTTGGTATCGCGCAAACGGCGGGTATGCTGCTGAATGCTCTGCCAGCGGCGTTCACGATCGCTGTGACCATCATAGGGCGCCTGAGTACCGAGTGATTTTTCGGTATTACGGCGCATGTCGTCCAGATAATTCAACGTCGTCAGCAGCGCGCTTTTATCTTCTGATATGCGCTGCAACAGGTTGCCATTAACCTGGCCGGCAGACAGTTGCTGTTGCTCTTCATCCATCACCACAGTGAGTGAAGCCAGCACGTCCTGCATTTTATCTAAGGTGGTCAGCAGATTGTCCATTGGGATTAGTTACCCTCTAAATACGCCTTGGTATCGGCGATCAGCGCGTCGGCGATCTTACCGGTATCCATTTTCAGTTCGCCATTACGAATAGCGGTTTTCAGTTGTTCAACACGTGCAGTGTTGATGTCTTTGCTGCCCGGCTGCATTAACTGCGCCTGAGCCGTGCTCAACTTCACTTCAGCACCGCTTTCGCTGGTGCTGGCGTTGGTTGAAGCAGTCACGTTTTGGCGCACCTTGCCGTTGTTATCGTTGGTGTCGCGGGATTGTACAGTGCTCACCGGAATTAAAGGCTGCGTTCTGTCGATGCTCATGGTCGTGCTCCTGTAAGGTCAGCTGAGGGTCAGTCAACTGAGTCAGCATAGGGTAATGTCTTTGTTGATATCTCTATCGGCAGAACAACAAGGTTCTTTAACGCTTTATAGCGATATCAGAATATTCCCATCCGCGTCGACGCGCCCACTGACAACCTGACCATTTCCCATGCGCACGCGCACCATTTGTGCCGCGCTGGCGTTGTTCAGCGCACGTCCTTCGCTACTGGCATTAAACCCGTTTCCGCTGGCTACCACCATCACATTTTGTCCTGCTTTGACCCGCCAGGGCTGACGCAGCATCATTGCGGTCACCGGCTGTCCAGGCGGGATATCGCGCAGCGCAATCGCATCGGCCACGCTGTTGTTATCGAACAGGGCTCGCGGAGGCAGTTCATCCAGACGCCCGGTCTCGAGACGGAAATCATTCGGGTCGAGGGTACTGCCACGGGCGACCTGATGGCTGGCAACTAAATACTGACCGGTCACCTGTACCTGAACCTGCAGGAAACGACGATTCTGATCGCAACTGGCGGCAATGCTGAGATTACCCCACTGGCGGCTGTTGCCCGGCAGTTGTAACGCCGGTGCCTCGCAGGTCGGCCACTGCTCTTTGGGTGTGCGCACCACCACGGTCATCCCCGCGGCATGTTGCGGATCGCGCGCTTTAAAAAACTGCGTTAACTGTGCGGTCAGGTCCGCCGCATGGCCGGGCAGCGCGAAGGCCAACAACAACGTGGCCAGCAAAGATAAAGAACTGCGCATAAACGCCTCCTGTCGAGAAGATGGCCTGAGTCTACTCTTCGCGCGAAAAATTCAATGTCAAAAATAGCCGTGATTTTTGCTGCTATTCAGACGATCGCCCTTGCATTTGTCCACTTAAGCTGTCAGCTCGAAATTCTCATTCGCGGAGGAAGCATGCTCGACAAACTCGATGCCGCGCTGCGATTTGGTACAGAAGCGTTAAATCTGCGTGCTCAGCGCCAGGAAATCCTGGCGTCCAATATTGCCAACGCCGATACCCCGGGCTACCAGGCGCGGGATATCGACTTTGCCAGCCAGCTGAGCAAGGTGATGGAAAATGGTCGCGCGGAGGGGAGCAGCATGGCGCTGAAAGTCACCTCTTCACGCCACATCGCCGCTGAAACCAACTCTCAGCCATCCATGGACCTGATGTACCGCATTCCCGATCAACCTGCCGCGGATGGCAACACCGTGGATATGGATCGTGAACGTACGCAGTTTGCTGATAACAGCCTGAAATACCAAACCGATCTCACCCTCATCAGTAGCCAAATCAAAGGCATGATGAGCGTTCTGCAGGGGCAATAACCATGGCATTGCTGAATATTTTTGATATCGCCGGTTCTGCGATGACCGCGCAATCACAGCGCCTCAACGTCAGTGCCAGTAACCTGGCCAACGCCGATAGCGTCACCGGGCCGGATGGCCAGCCTTATGTGGCAAAACAGGTGATATTCCAGACCGATGCCGCCCCTGGCGCGGCGACCGGTGGCGTCAAAGTCGCGGGCGTGGTGAACGATCCTACCCCGGCCAAATTGGTGTATGACCCCGGTAATCCGATGGCGGATGAGAAGGGTTACGTCAAGATGCCAAACGTCGATGTCGTATCAGAAACCGTCAACACCATGTCAGCGTCCCGCAGTTATCAGGCCAACGTCGAAGTGTTGAACACGGTGAAATCAATGATGATGAAAACCCTGACGATGGGTCAATAACGGAGCACGAACATGAGCGTAGCAGTCGGCGTTAATGCCAATCTTGACCCAACGGTACTGAGTTCTTCCAGTTCAACAGGGACGGGAAACAGTGCTCAGGACTTGCAGAACCAGTTCCTGACCATGCTGGTGACGCAGTTGCAGAACCAGGATCCCACCAACCCAATGGACAACAGCCAGCTCACCACTCAGCTGGCGCAGATTAACACCCTGAGCGGCATTGAGAAGCTGAATACCACATTGGGTTCTATCTCTGGTCAGCTCACTACCAGCCAGTCACTGCAGAGTACGACGCTGATTGGACATGGTGTGATGATTGATGGCAGCCAGATCCTGGTTGGCAGTGGTACCACGACACCTTTCGGTGTGGAGTTGAGTACAGCCTCTACCGCCACCACCGCGACCATCAAAGATTCGAACGGCACTGTGGTTCGCACTGTCGATTTGGGCGCATTGACGTCCGGCGTTCACGCCTTCTCCTGGGACGGCAAAGATGCGAATGGCACGACAGTGGCTGATGGCAAATATTCTGTATCAATTGCCGCCAGTAATGGCAGCACACAATTGGTGGCACAACCGCTTAATTACGCTTACGTGAATGGCGTGAGTACGGTGGATAACACCTCAAAACTGGACCTCGGCACCATGGGCTCCGCCACTCTTGATGAAGTTCGTCAGATTCTCTAATTCAATTTTAGCAGGAGACACGTTATGTCTTTTTCTCAAGCTGTCAGTGGTATGAATGCGGCCTCCAGTAACCTGGATGTCATTGGTAACAACATCGCTAACTCCGCGACCGCGGGTTTCAAATCCAGCACCATTTCGTTCGCGGATATGTTTGCTGGTTCAAATATCGGTATGGGTACCAAGGTCGCTGCGGTTATTCAGAACTTCAACGACGGTACAACGACCTCAACCAGCCGTGGTCTGGACGTGGCACTGAGCGGTAACGGTTTCTTCCGAATGAGCGATGCCGCGGGTAGCGTGTACTACTCTCGTAACGGTCAGTTCACGCTGGATGCCAACCGTAACCTGGTGAATACCCAGGGCATGAGCGTCACCGGCTATCCGGCATCCGGTACACCGCCGACGATTCAGACGGGTGCAAACCCGGTGGCATTGAGCGTACCGACGACACAGATGTCGGCGCGCGCGACAACCACAGCAGGTTTGGTTTCAAACTTGAACTCCACAGATAGCGTGCCAACTGTGGCAACCTTCAGCTCGTCAGACGTCGATAGCTACAACGCCAAAAGCACCATCACTGTGTATGACTCACAGGGTAACGATCATGCACTCGATCTCTATTATGTGAAAACCAGTGATAACAACTGGGATGTGCACGCGATTGATTCCACGACTGGAACGTCAGCAGGTGATTTCTCCATGACCTTCGACTCCAACGGTAAGCTGCAATCAATCACAAGCGGCGTGACAACTACCCCAGGCGGAACCACTGTTGGCTTGACTATTCAGGGAGCTAATGGTGCTGCGGCTAATCAGGCCATCACGCTGAGCGTACTTGGAAGCCAGCAACAAAATACCGGCACCACTTCATTCGGAAACCCAACGCAGGATGGTTATGCGCCGGGCGACCTGACCAGCTACGCCATCAACGATGACGGTACCATCACCGGTACCTATTCGAACCAGAAAACTCAGCTGCTGGGTCAAATCGTTTTGGCTAGCTTCTCTAACCCGGAAGGCCTGCAGTCAGAAGGCGATAACGTCTGGTCAGCGACTAACTCTTCAGGTCAGGCAGCCATCGGTCTGGCCAACACCGGGACTTACGGTTCACTGACCTCAGGTGCACTGGAAGCCTCCAACGTCGATCTGAGTAAAGAGCTGGTCAACATGATCGTTGCACAACGTAACTATCAGGCGAACAGCCAGACGATTAAAACGCAGGATCAGATCCTCAACACCCTGATCAACTTACGTTAATTCGCTAACGGGATTGCACTATGGATCACGCAATATATACCGCGATGGGCGCCGCCAGTCAGACGATGGAACAACAATCGGTGACCGCCAGCAACCTCGCCAACGCCTCAACGCCGGGCTTCCGCGCCCAGCTCAACGCGTTGCGCGCGGTGCCGGTCAACGGCTGGTCGCTGCCGACGCGCACCTTAGTGGCTGCCTCAACGCCGGGTGCCGATATGACGCCAGGGGCGATGGACAACACCGGACGCCCGCTCGATGTGGCCGTACAGCAAGATGGCTGGCTGGCGGTGCGTACCGCTGACGGTTCTGAAGCCTATACCCGCAACGGCAATATGCAGATCAGCTCGACCGGTATTTTGACCATTCAGGGCAATCCCGTGATGGGCGATGGCGGTCCAATCGCCATTCCACAAGGCTCCGAACTGACCATCGCGGCTGACGGTACCATCACTTCGCGTAATGCGGGTGATGCACCGAACGCCACGGTGCAGATTGGCAAGCTGAAGCTGGTGAAGGCCACGGGCAAAGAGTTACAGCGTGGTGACGACGGCATGTTCCGTCCAACCCAGGCGACGCAGGCGACACGCGGTGCGGCTTTAGCTCCTGATGCAACGGTCGCGGTCATGCCAGGTGTGTTGGAAGGCAGCAACGTTAAGCCAGTGGAAACCATGGTCGACATGATCGCCAACGCCCGACGTTTCGAGATGCAGATGAAAGTCATCACTAACGTCGATGAAAACGAACAAAAAGCCAATCAACTGCTCAACATGAGCAGCTAAGGCGTAAGGAAAACAACATGATTCGTTCTTTATGGATCGCTAAAACCGGCCTTGACGCCCA
Organism: Candidatus Pantoea communis; assembly: GCF_011752685.1. Classification (NCBI taxonomy): domain Bacteria; kingdom Pseudomonadati; phylum Pseudomonadota; class Gammaproteobacteria; order Enterobacterales; family Erwiniaceae; genus Pantoea; species Candidatus Pantoea communis. Next base: position 675,216 of record NZ_VWXC01000001.1, on the reverse strand, counting down.
GCAAACCAATATGGACGTCATTTCGAACAACCTTGCGAACGTTTCAACCAACGGGTTTAAACGTTCGCGTGCCGTGTTCGAAGATCTGATGTATCAGACGCTGCGTCAGCCGGGCACGCAGTCATCAGAACAGACCACATTGCCTTCAGGCTTGCAGATCGGTACCGGTGTGCGCCCAGTGACCACCGAGCGTCTGCATACCCAGGGCAACCTGTCGCAGACCAGCAACTCAAAAGACGTGGCAATCAACGGTCAGGGTTATTTTGAAGTGCAGATGCCAGATGGCACCTCTTCGTATACCCGTGACGGTTCATTCCAGGTAGATCAGAACGGTCAGCTGGTGACCAACGCCGGCTATCCGGTTCAGCCTGGGATCACTATTCCGGCGAACGCCACCAGCATCACCATCTCGCGTGACGGTGTGGTGAGCGTGACGCAGCAGGGGCAGACCAACCCAGCGCAGGTGGGACAGTTGACGCTGAGCACCTTTATGAACGATGCGGGCCTCGATAGCCTGGGTGAAAACCTCTATCAGGAAACGCAGGCATCCGGTGCGGCGACGCAGAGTACGCCAGGGCAGAACGGCGCTGGTTTGCTGTATCAGGGTTATGTTGAAACCTCTAACGTCAACGTGGCGGAAGAGTTGGTCACCATGATTCAGACGCAGCGTGCTTATGAAATCAACAGCAAAGCGATCACCACCTCTGATCAGATGCTGCAGAAATTAACCCAGGTTTAATCTGGGGCCGTTGGGCCAGCCTGGCTGGCCCGATTAAGAACATGAATAAGGTCAGAACTCCGTGGCGAAGCAAGTGATTCTCAAGCCTGGGCATTGGTTAGTAGCCACGCTGCTACTGACATTAAACGGTTGTGCGCTGGTTCCGCGCACGCCTCTGGTGCAGGGTGCAACAACGGCAGAACCCACGCCTTCCGCACCGCCAGTGGTAAACGGTTCCATTTTCCAGGGCGTTGCGCCACTGAACTATGGCTATCAGCCGCTGTTCGAAGACCGCCGTCCACGTAACATTGGCGATACTCTGACGATTACGCTGCAAGAAAATGTCAGCGCCAGCAAAAGTTCTTCAGCCAATGCGAGCCGCGATGGCAGCAACAGCTTTGGCGTGAGCACTGTGCCAACCGGCCTGAGCGGTCTGGTCGGCGCCGCCGGTGAGAAAGCCGGACTGGATGCCAATGGCAAAAATGACTTCGCTGGCAAAGGTGGCGCAACGGCCAATAACACCTTTACCGGCACCATCACCGTCACCGTGAATCAGGTGTTGTCGAATGGCAACCTGCGCGTGGTCGGTGAGAAACAGATCGAAATTAACCAGGGAACCGAATTTATTCGCTTCTCCGGTGTGGTTAACCCACGCACCATCAGCGCCAGCAACGCCGTGTTGTCAACGCAGGTGGCCGATGCACGTATTGAGTATGTCGGAAACGGGTATATCAATGAGGCGCAAACCATGGGCTGGTTCCAGCGTTTCTTCCTGAACGTGTCGCCGATGTAATCGAGGTAATGATGAAAATGAACACTCTGCTGCGTCTGAGCCTGAGCCTGCTGCTCGGTGTCAGTCTGATGGCCCAGGCTGACCGCATTCGCGATCTGACATCCGTGCAGGGCGTGCGCGAAAACCAGCTGATCGGTTACGGCCTGGTGGTGGGGCTTGATGGGACAGGTGACCAGACAACGCAAACCCCGTTTACCACCCAGACGGTAAGCAACATGCTGTCGCAGCTCGGTATCACCGTGCCGACCGGCACCAATATGCAGTTGAAGAACGTGGCGGCGGTTATGGTCACGGCAAAGCTGCCGTCGTTTGCGCGTCAGGGGCAGAATATTGACGTGGTGGTCTCTTCGCTGGGTAACGCCAAAAGCCTGCGCGGTGGCACGCTGTTAATGACGCCGATGAAAGGGGTCGATAATCAGGTTTACGCGCTGGCCCAGGGTAACATCCTCGTCGGTGGTGCGGGTGCATCAGCCGGCGGCAGCAGTGTGCAGGTGAACCAGCTTAACGGGGGTCGCATTACTGACGGAGCGACGGTGGAGCGTGAACTGCAAAGTAACTTTGGCAGTCAGAACACCATCAACCTGCAGCTGAATAATGAAGACTTCACCATGGCACAGCGTATCGCTGATGCGATTAACAGTCGTGGTATGGGATCCGCTCAACCGCTGGATGCACGTACCGTGCAGATTCGTGTTTCGCCAAACAACAGTTCGCAAGTGCGCTTGCTGGCCGAAATCCAGAATATTGACGTTTCCGTGCCGATCGAAGATGCCAAGGTCATCATCAACTCGCGTACCGGTTCTGTGGTCATGAACCGCGAAGTCACACTAAACACTTGTGCTGTGGCACAGGGCAACCTGTCGGTAACGGTTAACCAACAGCAGAACGTCAGCCAGCCGAACACGCCTTTTGCTGGTGGACAGACGGTCGCTACCACCCAGACGTCAATCGATTTACGCCAGAGCGGTGGCGCGTTGCAGCATGTTAACTCCAGCGCCAATCTGAATAACGTGGTCCGTGCCCTTAACGCCCTGGGCGCAACGCCGATTGAGCTGATGTCGATTCTGCAGTCGATGCAAAGTGCAGGCTGTCTGCGCGCCAAACTGGAAATCATCTGATGACCGATACGCAATCGCTGATGAGTGCGGCCTATGACAGCCGCTCACTGAACAACCTGAAACGCGAAGCAGCCACCGATCCGAAAGGGAAGGCGCTGCAGGTGGCAAAACAGGTTGAGGGAATGTTCGTACAGATGATGTTGAAGAGCATGCGTGAAGCGTTGCCGCAGGATGGCATCTTCAGCAGCGACTCAACGAAGATGTATACCTCAATGTACGATCAGCAGATTGCGCAGGAAATCGGTAAACGCGGGCTGGGAATGGCGGATTTGATCGTCAAACAGATGCAGCCCGCGCAAGAGCCTGATGAAACCGCTGGCACAGTACCGATGAAGCTGGATAACAGCTTCATTTATAGCAATCTGCCTTCCAACCAACTGGAGCAGATGGTACGCAAAGCGGTGCCGCGTCTGCCGGTCTCGCCGTCCAGTTTCCCAGCGGATAGCAACGACTTTATTGCCCAGTTATCCCAACCCGCGCAGGCCGCGAGTCAGCAGAGTGGTATTCCTCATCACTTGATTCTTGCCCAGGCGGCGCTGGAATCGGGTTGGGGACAACGCCAGATTCTGACGCGCGACGGCAAGCCGAGCTACAACGTGTTTGGCATCAAAGCCGGTGGTGACTGGAAGGGTGCAACCACCGACATCATGACCACCGAATATGAAGGTGGCGTGGCGAAGAAAGTGCGTGCCACCTTCCGTGTGTATGGTTCCTATATGGAAGCGCTCAGCGACTACGTCAAACTGCTGTCCAATAACCCGCGCTATGCCGCCGTTGCCAATGCCGCAACCCCGGAGCAGGGCGCACGAGCCCTGCAGGCAGCGGGCTACGCCACCGATCCGAAATATGCGCAGAAATTGGTGGGAATGATCCAGCAATTCAAAAACATGGGCGAGAAAGTCGTGAAGGCGTACAGTCAGGATATCACCGATTTGTTCTGATTTTTTACCTCAAGTTTCACTTAAGCACGCCGATAACCATCATAAGCTGCGGGCGTTTTAGCCCGCCCAATCGCACTGATGACTGCCAGCCCGGTTAACGGGAAATAAAGGAACCGAGATGTCCAGCATAATTAACTCAGCGATGAGTGGGCTGAGCGCCGCACAGGCCGCATTAAGCACCACCAGTAACAACATCAGCAACTACACGGTAGCGGGTTACTCACGTCAGACCACCATTCTGTCGCAGGCCAATAGCACCTTACAAGGCAACAGCTACTATGGCAATGGCGTGACGCTGTCTGGCGTGCAGCGTGAATATGATGAGTTTGTTACTGCTCAGTTGCGCGGATCCAATGCCAATTACAGCGCGGTGAATACCCAATACAGTCAGATTTCAAACATTGATGACCTGCTGTCGACATCGACCACCAGCCTTTCAACGTCGATTCAAAGCTTCTTTACCAATGTGCAAAACGTGGTAAGTAATGCAAACGATCCGTCTGCACGTCAATCAATGCTGAGCTATGCACAGGGGTTGGTCAATCAGTTCCAGACCACGGCGCAGTACTTGAATAACATGCAAACCAGCGTGAATACGGACATTGCCTCTAACGTTGACCAGATTAATACCTACACCAGCCAGATTGCCGATCTCAACACCCAGATTGCAAAACTGACCACCGGCAACGGTGCTGCACCGAATGATCTGCTGGATCAACGCGATCAATTGGTGAACAACCTTAATAACATCGTTGGGGTAAACGTCTCTCAGCAAGAGGGTAGCTATATCGTCTCGATGGGGAGTGTCACTCTGGTTAACGGCAAAAATTCGACTAATTTGGTCGCGATGCCTTCCAGCGCCGATAACTCGCGTATCACTGTTGGTTATGTCGACAAGCAAGCAGGTAATGTCGAAATTCCTGAAAAAACCCTGACGACCGGTTCACTGGGTGGTTTGCTGGCGTTCCGCACGCAGGATTTAGATACCGCACAGAATCAGCTTGGCCAGTTAGCGGCAGCCTTCACCACCAGCTTTAACGCCGTACAAACGGCAGGATATGACAGTAACGGCGATCTGGGCACGAAATTCTTCAACATCGGCTCACCGAACGTAGTGAGTAACAGCAAGAATACGTCCACTACAACGGTGACCGCAGAATGGTCTGATACCAGTGCGCTTAAAGCCTCAAACTACTCCATGAGCTATGACAGCGCCAGCAGTACCTGGTCTGTGACTCGCTTGTCTGACAACGTGAAATTTAGCGTTACGCCTGATGCGACAGATGGCACACTGAGCTTTGATGGCCTGAAATTAACCGTTACCGGTACGCCTGATAATAAAGATAGTTTCCTGGTAAAACCGGTCCAGAACGTGATTAGCAGTATGTCTGTGGCTATCACGGATGAATCGCAAATCGCTGCTGCATCCAGTGCGACCAGTGGCGAAAGTGACAACACCAACGCCCAAAAAATGCTGGATTTGCAGGATGCGAAGTTGGTTAACGGCAACGCAACGATTGCGCAAGCGTATGCCAGCATCGTCAGCACGGTGGGTAACAAAACCAGCACACTGGAAACGGCCAGTACCACGCAGAAAAACGTGGTCGATCAGCTTACCGACCGTCAGCAGTCGGTCTCAGGGGTGAACCTTGATGAAGAGTACGCCAACCTGACCAAATATCAGCAGTTTTATATGGCGAATGCGCAGGTATTGCAAACCGCCAGCACGATTTTCAACGCGCTGATGGACATCCGCGGCTAAGCATAGAGGATAAAAACCATGCGTCTTAGTACCAATATGATTTTTGACCAGCAGGTGCGCGGGATTACTGACTCGCAATCTTCCTGGTTAAAAGTGGGCGAACAGCTTTCCAGCGGTCGTCGTGTTAACAACCCATCTGATGATCCCATTGCGGCCTCTCGTGCCGTGGTGCTGTCGCAGTCTCAGGCGAAAAGTACCCAATACGCGACCGCGCGTAGTTTCGCGGATCAAAGCTTGTCGATGGAAGAGAATGCGCTTAAAGGCGCGACCAGTAGCATTCAGGATGCACAAACCCTGATCGTTTATGGCTCTACCGGCACACTTAGCGATGACGACCGTGCCTCTATCGCCACCCAACTGGAAGGTATTCGCGCCCAGTTGCTTAATCAGGCCAACAGCCAGGATGGTAATGGTCGCTATATTTTCGCCGGTTACAAAACCGATACGGCACCATTCACCGATACTGCCGGCACTGGCGTGAGCTATGTGGGCGGCGATCAGGCTATCACGCAGAAAGTCGATGATGGCCGCACTATGGATGTGAGCAGTACCGGATCTTCTGTGTTCATGTCGATTACCAGCAATGCGAAAGTTGAACCAGATGGAACGGCGAGCGAGACCAATGTCTTTAATATGCTCGACAGCGCCATTGCGGCCCTTAAAGTGCCACAAGACAATGCGGATGATGCGACCAAACAAACGTTCCAGGATGCGATGGATAAAACCAACCGTGGCCTCAGTAATTCACTGAACAACGTTTTGACCGTGCGTTCTGCAGTCGGTACACAGCTGTCAGAACTCGACACGCTGAATGCGCAGGGTGACGATCGCGATACTATCATGACCTCGCAAATGAGTGATTTGGTAGATGTCGATTACACCTCCGCCATTTCCAGCTACACCATGCAACAGACAGCACTGCAAGCGTCTTACAAGACCTTCACTGATATGTCGAAGATGTCACTGTTCCAGCTGAATTCATAAGATCTGACTTGAAAATTTGAGCGTGCTTAAACCGGGCGCGCTTAGTTTCTCCCACCGCCTTTTGGGGCCGTGGGATTTTTTTTGCCTGTCATTTCGTCGCACCGTTCATCGCACCTGGCATCTGCGGAGCCGCGGTCTGTTTGTCTACTCTGCCAGATCACCACCTCTTCGCACCTGCCTCCTGCGGCGCAGCGGTCTGTTTGTCTACTCTGCCAGATCATCACGAGTCATTGCGGCAGAGCAGGATCGACAGGCAATAAAAAACCCCGAACCAGTCGGGGTTTTGTTAACGCTGATTAGCGACTAAGACTTAAACGCTTTCCGGACGTGTTGCCGGTGCCGTCGCCTGATGCGTGGCGCTATGGCCGCCCGCAGAGCCACGGCCTTCGAAGTCAAACGGTGGGCGAACCCAATCGCTGTGACGAACGACTTCTGGCTCCCATGCCGGAGCAGGTGCTTTGGTCATTGGCGCCGTGGCGTGGTGCTTCCAGCGGGTATCAGCGTTGCTCACTGCGGTATCACGTGCAGCAACAGGAGCATGCGGTTCAGTAACCGGTGCAGCAGGCGCTTCAGCAGCCACGGGTGCAGTCAGCACTTCTTCCACTTGCGCTGCAACAGCAGGTTCAACTTCAGCGGGTGCTTGCTCAGCCGCTGCAACAGCAGGCTGAACTTCAGCAGGCGCTTGCTCAGCAACGGCTTCGCTGACCTGTGGTGCGGTAATTTCCGCAGCAGGGACTTCTTCAGCTGGTGTCACTTCAGTAGCAGAAACTGTCTCAGTCGATGCAGGCGTCGCAGCCGGTGCCACTTCAGACGATGCAGCAGCAACTTCCGCAGCGGGTGCAACTTCAGCCTGAATATCTTCAACTTCATTAGCGATGACCGTGTCAGCCGGTGCCGTTGTCACTTCATCGGCCGGTACGGCTTCAGCAGCGGTTTGTTGTGCAATCTGCTCAACAGCGGCAGAAATCACGGCAGGCTCTTCGTTAACAGGCGCAGCGACTGGGGTCAGGTCATCGGTGTTCACCACCGGCACTTCAGTGTGTGCCTGTGGCTCAGACTGATGAACAGCCTCTTGCGCTGCTGGCTGAGTAACCTGTTCTGCTGCTGCCGCAACCGGCAGTGCGTCCGCTTCACCGGTATGTTGATAGCTGTAATCAGGCATTTCGTTCAGCGCTTCCTGAGAGGAGAACTGATCGTGGGCCTGGGCAACCGGGTAGGTAATCCAGACTTTGCCGGATGCCATCTCTGGAGAAGAGGCAGCCGATTCCAGCGGCATGGCAGATTGGGTTGGGTAACGCTCATCGCGGTAGCGACGACGACGTTGGCCGCTCACGCGCAGATGACGTGGTGAACGACGTGAGCGACGCGGCATGTTGGCGCTATCACGGTTCTCGTTATCATCCTGTTCATCCTGAGCGACTTCAGATTGCTCATTGAATGCAGTGCGCTGTGCATTTTCCACAACCGCTTCCGTGGCTGCTGGTGCTGGGATGGCTGCCGCCACTTCGCCAGTATCACCCACGCGCACGCGCTGTGCCAGTTGACGCTGTTTACGGCGTGGCATGACCTGCACACGTTCTTCTTCCTGCGCAACGTTTCCATCAGTGATTTCGGTCTGAGCAACGGTTTCAGCGGCTTTTTGATCCTGCTGCTGATTACGTTTCTCATCCTGACGACGACGCTGGCGTTCAGCTCGCTGCTCACGACGCTGTTGCTGCTGCTCATCACGCTGCTGCAGCTGCTCATCGGTCAGCGCTGGACGTTCACCACGAGGCTCGTTCTGACGCTTGTTACGGCGATTGTCCTGATTGTCACGCGGCTCGCGGGCTTCACGTGGTTCACGCGATTCGCGTGGCTCACGCGCTTCACGGCCTTCGCGACCCTGAGCATTTTCACCGTTGCGCGGAGTGCGATCGCGACGATTATTGCTACGACGGTTGTTACGGCGGTCGCCACGCTGCTGATTATTCTCACTTTCAGCGGCTTTCTCTTCTGGTTTAGCTTCAACAGGTGCAGCAGCAGGCGCATCGCCAGCAAACAGTTTTTTCAAACCGCCTAACAGACGAGCGACAAAGCCAGTGCTGGCAACGGCAGGTGCCGCGGCGGCAGCTGCCGGTTTTGCATCCGCTTTAACCGCACTACGGCTCTCTTTTTCCACTTCAACTGGCGCAGGCGGCGCATCAGGCATCACAAAGGCGGCCAGGGCTGGCTGCTCAGGACGACGACGTTCGGCATGCTCTTCTTCCGAAGGCAGCGCCATTTCGGCTTCATGCAGTTTTGGCAGGTGGTAAGACAGTGTCTGCGTCTCTTCGCCTTTGCGCACGCGCAGCACAGAGTAATGTGGCGTTTCCATCTGATCGTTTGGCACGATGATGGCACGCACGCCACCCTGGCGTTTCTCGATCGCACTGACTGCATCACGCTTTTCGTTCAGCAGGTAAGAGGCGACGGGCACCGGTACAATCGCATGCACTTCTTTGGTGTTGTCTTTCAGCGCTTCTTCTTCAATCAGACGCAAGATAGACAGCGAGAGCGATTCGTTATCACGGATGGTGCCGGTGCCGCTACAGCGTGGGCAGACGTGATGGCTGGATTCACCCAATGATGGGCTAAGACGCTGACGCGACATTTCCAGCAGACCGAAACGCGAAATGTGACTGATTTGAATGCGTGCACGATCCTGACGAACCGCTTCGCGCAGACGGTTTTCAACCGCGCGCTGGTGTCGAACCGGTGTCATGTCGATGAAGTCGATGACAATCAGGCCGCCGAGGTCGCGCAGGCGCAACTGACGAGCGATTTCATCAGCCGCTTCGAGGTTAGTATTGAATGCCGTCTCTTCGATGTCGCCACCGCGTGTTGCACGGGCGGAGTTGATATCGATGGCGGTCAGCGCTTCGGTGCTATCGATAACAATTGAGCCACCGGAAGGCAAGCGCACTTCGCGCTGGAATGCCGATTCAATCTGCGACTCAATTTGGTAGTGGCTGAACAGCGGAATTTCACCGGTGTACAATTTGATTTTGCTGCTGAAGTCCGGGCGACCGAGCGCAGCAATATGCTGACGGGCCAGCTCCAGCACTTTCGGGTTATCGATGAGAATCTCACCAATATCCTGACGCAGATAGTCGCGGAAGGCACGTACAATGACGTTGCTTTCCTGGTGGATCAGGAACGGGGCAGGGCGGCTATCAGCGGCTTTTTTGATCGCTTCCCAGTGCTTCAGTCGGAAACTCAAGTCCCACTGCAGCGATTCGGCAGATTTGCCAACGCCTGCGGTACGTACGATCAAGCCCATACCGTCTGGCAGTTCCAGTGCGGACAGCGCTTCCTTCAGTTCGGTGCGATCGTCACCTTCAATACGGCGGGAAATACCCCCGGCACGCGGGTTATTCGGCATCAGGACTAAATAGCTACCGGCCAGAGAAATGAAGGTGGTTAAGGCTGCACCTTTATTTCCACGCTCCTCTTTATCGATTTGCACGATAACTTCCTGACCTTCACGCAACACCTCTTTGATGTTAGGACGGCCATGTGCGTTGTAATTAGCAGGGAAGTATTCGCGGGAAATTTCTTTCAGGGGGAGGAAACCGTGGCGTTCAGCACCGTAATCGACAAATGCCGCTTCGAGGCTGGGTTCAACACGGGTGATTTTACCTTTGTAGATATTGGCTTTTTTCTGCTCGTGTCCGGGGCTTTCGATATCCAGATCGTACAGACGTTGGCCGTCAACAAGGGCAACGCGCAACTCTTCCTGCTGAGATGCGTTAATTAACATTCTTTTCATCGTGACTTACTCGTTATTCTCACATGAGTGATGTAGCTGCGGGCATCGTTACCCTGGACGAGAATCAACCGATGGCCCCGTGTCTTAATGCACTGACGTCAACCTCACGGCTGTCGTCGGCTAAAGGGGCGCAAATCTTGTCGGTGGCCTGTTTTTCATAAGGAAAAACAGCGCCTGAAGGTGGAATAGCTATAGAAAATTCAGAAATCCACACATCCCAGTCTGTCGTCCAGGCTGCAACCCGCAGCCCGCTAAGTGCCTGATTTAACATTACGTCTTACGCCATTGCTGCGTGTCCGTTCAATCCGGCAAAATGACTTATTTCGCTCTTTTTTCCTGCCTGAATTTTCCAGGGCAGAAACCCCTGCATTATTCCATTGCTCACTCACATATAGCAAGGCGACTTTTACCGAGCTGTGAAGTTTGTGCATCCTTAACCTGTTCATTTGCAGGGCTTAACATCGCATCGGCGAAAAAGTCATCATTATGACCTTTTGTCCGCGCGACAAAGAGAGAGTTAAGCACAGAAAAAGGGGTGGCGCTATCCAGGGACACTATTTAGAATCGCCGCCATGAAAACAGAGAATCCCGGCGTACTTTATGTCGCCATTACGGCTGAAAATGCCGAACAACGTATTGATAACTTTTTGCGCACTCAGCTCAAGGGCGTGCCGAAAAGTATGATTTATCGCATCTTGCGTAAAGGCGAGGTGCGCGTGAATAAAGGGCGCGTGAAACCCGAGTATAAGCTGCAGGTGGGGGATGAAGTGCGCATTCCGCCAGTGCGTGTGGCCGAGCGTGAAGAGCAGGCGGTATCACCGAAACTCGATAAGGTTGCCGCGCTGGCGAATGCCATCCTGTATGAGGACGATCATCTACTGGTGCTGAACAAGCCATCAGGTACCGCCGTACACGGGGGTAGCGGTCTTAGCTTTGGTGTGATTGAAGGTCTGCGCGCGCTGCGTCCTGAAGCCCGTTTCCTCGAACTGGTACATCGTCTTGACCGCGACACTTCCGGTATTTTGCTGGTGGCAAAAAAACGTTCTGCGCTGCGTTCGCTGCATGAGCAGTTACGTGAAAAGGGCATGCAGAAAGATTATCTGGCGCTGGTGCGCGGTGACTGGCCTTCACATTTGAAAGCGGTGCAGGCACCGTTGCTGAAAAATATTTTGCAAAGCGGTGAGCGCGTGGTGCGTGTCAGTGCGGAAGGCAAGCCCTCCGAGACCCGTTTCAAAGTGGAAGAGCGTTTTGGTTTCGCCACTCTGGTAAAAGCCAGTCCGGTGACCGGGCGCACGCACCAGATCCGTGTGCACACGCTGCATGGTGGCCATCCTATCGCTTTTGACGATCGCTATGGCGATCGGGACTTTGATCGTCAGCTCGCGTCAACGGGCCTGGCGCGGTTGTTCCTGCATGCTGCAGCGCTGACCTTTACCCATCCGAATACCGGGGAAGTCCTGCGAATGGAAGCGCCGCTGGATAATGCGCTGAAACACTGCCTGGCGCAGTTGCGCCAGAAAAAAGCCTGATTTTCCGGGCATCAACCCAGCGCGTTGATGCCCACTTTGATCAGCATCTTATTTAACGCTATCAGCGGTAATCCAATTAGCGTATTGGGATCGCGCCCCTCCAGCCGCTCAAACAAGCAAATCCCCATACCTTCGCTTTTAAAGCTGCCCGCACAATTCAACGGCTGCTCTTTTTCCACATAGTGACGAATTTCTGCCTGACTTAAATGACGGAAATGTACGTTGAACGGTTCACAAACCACCTGCTGTTGTGCCGTTTGTGGCTGAATCAAGGCGAGCCCGGTATAAAACGTAATCACTTTTCCACTGGCCGCAGCCAGTTGCCGGCAGGCATTCTCCACCGTATGCGGTTTTCCGGTGATGTTGCCATCAAGCACGCAGACCTGATCGGAACCAATAATCCAGCTTTGTGGAAACCGAGCGGCTAGCGCCTGGGCTTTTGCCAGTGCTAAGCGTTGCACTAACTGCGGTGCGGTTTCGTTCGGTTGCGGCGTCTCGTCGCAATCGGGCGCAACGGCAATAAAAGGCAGGCCAAGCTTGCTCAGCAAGGCCTGACGGAATGGGGAAGTGGAGGCCAGAATTAACGGTGTCATGATTTTTTTTCAGAATAGATAGCGTAAAGATGACAGGCATTTTAAACTATGCGCCGCACTGGATGCGACTAACGGGTGAAAGATGCTGTAAACCGGCCTTTTTCTTTGACTCTATGACGTTACAAAGTTAATATGCGCGCCCTATGCAAAAGGTAAAATTACCCCTGACGATCGATCTGGCCCGCGCCGCGCAAAAGCGCCTTGATTACCAAGGTGTGTATGCACCTGAATTGGTGGCGCGCCTGGCCGAAACGGTCGTGAGTGTGGACAGTGATGTGGAATGCACCATGTCGTTTGCGATTGACAACCAGCGCTTAGCGGTTCTGCAAGGAACAGCTGATGTGCAGGTGACATTGTCGTGTCAACGCTGCAACCAGTCATTCCCGCATGCTGTCCACGTAAGCTATTGCTTCAGTCCTGTCTCTTCTGATGAGCAGGCCGAGGCACTGCCGGAAGCTTACGAGCCAGTTGATATCAATGATTTCGGCGAAATCGACTTGCTGGCAGTTATCGAAGATGAACTCATCCTCGCGCTGCCTGTAGTTCCGGTGCATGATTCTGAACACTGTGAAGTGTCCGACGCGGACATGGTATTTGGCAAGTTGCCTGAAGAGGCAGAAAAACCAAATCCCTTTGCCGTATTAGCCAGTTTAAAGCGTAAGTAATAGGAGTAAGGTCCATGGCCGTACAACAGAATAAACCAACCCGTTCTAAGCGTGGTATGCGTCGTTCGCACGATGCGCTGACCACCGCAGCTCTGTCAGTAGATAAAGTTTCTGGTGAAACTCATCTGCGTCACCATATCACTGCGGATGGTTACTACCGCGGTCGCAAGGTTATCACCAAGTAATTCTTTGCGGTTACGCAAGGCGATACCTTGACACGTTTGACCCTGGCAGTTGATGCCATGGGCGGGGATTTCGGTCCCTGCGTGACAGTGCCTGCATCCTTGCAGGCACTGGCCTCTCATACGAATCTGGTTCTTCTTCTGGTCGGTGATCCCGACATCATCTCGTCATTTCTTGCCAAAGCGGATTCCTCGTTACTGGGGCGTGTGCAGGTGATCCCTGCCGAATCGGTTATTGCAAGTGATGCCAAGCCTTCACAAGCCATTCGAAACAGCCGCGGCAGCTCGATGCGTGTGGCACTCGAGCTGGTGAAAGAGGGTAACGCGCAAGCCTGCATCAGTGCAGGCAATACCGGCGCGTTAATGGGTCTGGCTAAGATGTTATTGAAGCCGCTGGATGGCATTGAGCGTCCGGCGCTGATGACCGTTCTGCCGCATCAGCAGCAGGGTAAAACGGTGGTGCTGGATCTCGGCGCAAATGTGGAATCGGATAGCGATATGTTGGTGCAGTTTGCCATCATGGGCGCTGTCATGGCCGAGGAAGTGCTGGAAATCGACAGACCGCGTGTCGCGCTGCTCAACATTGGGCAGGAAGAGACCAAGGGGCTGGAAACGATTCGCACAGCATCTGGGGTTCTGCGGGATACGCCGCAAATCAACTATATTGGTTATCTTGAGGGGAATGATCTCCTCACCGGCAAGACGGATGTGCTGGTCTGTGATGGCTTCGTGGGAAACGTCACGCTTAAAACCATGGAAGGCGTGGTAAGAATGTTTCTTTCTCTGCTCAAGTCGTCAGAGGATGGGAAAAAACGGGCGTGGTGGTTGAAATGGGTCGGGCGCTGGCTGCAAAAGCGTCTGGCTAAACGTTTCGGCCATCTCAACCCCGACCAGTACAATGGCGCTTGTCTGTTAGGATTGCGCGGAACAGTGATCAAAAGCCACGGTGCGGCGAATCAACGTGCGTTTGCCGTGGCGATAGAGCAGGCAGAGCAGGCGGTGCGCAGGCAAGTCCCAGAGAGGATTGCGGCGCGCCTTGACGCTGTATTAGCCAGGAGTGACAAAGCGTAGATGTTTACCAAAATTATCGGTACGGGCAGCTATTTGCCTGAGCAGGTTCGCTCCAATGCGGATCTGGAAAAAATGGTGGAGACTTCGGACGAGTGGATTGTCACGCGTACCGGTATCCGTGAGCGCCGTATTGCCGCGCCAGATGAAACGGTTGCCACTATGGGCTTTGCGGCTGCACAGCGCGCGCTGGAAATGGCAGGCGTTGCGGCCAGCGATGTTGGTCTGATTATTGTGGCAACCACCTCTTCCAGCCATGCCTTCCCAAGTTCAGCGTGCATGATCCAGCAGATGCTGGAGATCAATGACTGCGCTTCTTTCGATCTGGCCGCTGCATGTGCAGGTTTCACCTATGCACTTAGCGTTGCCGATCAGTACATCAAAAACGGTGTGGTCAAACACGCGCTGGTGATCGGTGCGGACGTCTTAGCCCGCACCCTCGATCCTAACGATCGTGGCACCATCATCCTGTTTGGTGACGGCGCTGGCGCTGTGGTGCTGGGGCAAAGTGAAGAGCCCGGTATCCTGTCAACGCATCTGCATGCTGACGGTCGTTATGGCAAGCTGTTGACGCTGCCGTATCAGGATCGTGAACATCAGGATGAGCCAGCCTATCTCACGATGGCCGGTAATGAAGTCTTTAAAGTCGCTGTGACCGAGCTTGCCCATATCGTGGACGAGACGCTGCAAGCCAACAACCTTGATCGCGAAATGCTCGACTGGCTGGTGCCACATCAGGCCAACCTGCGCATTATCAGCGCAACGGCCAGAAAGCTCGGCATGGGCATGGAAAAAGTGGTGGTGACGCTGGATCGTCATGGCAACACTTCAGCGGCTTCGGTGCCAAGTGCACTGGATGAAGCGGTGCGAGATGGCCGTATCAAGCCTGGCCAACTGATTTTGCTGGAAGCCTTTGGTGGCGGTTTCACCTGGGGTTCTGCGCTGGTTCGCTTTTGATTGACAGGAACGACAGATGACACAATTTGCTTTTGTTTTCCCAGGACAGGGCTCACAGACCGTCGGCATGCTGGCCGATCTGGCTGTGGAAAACCCGCAGGTTGAAGCCACTTTCCGTGAAGCTTCTGATGCACTGGGATATGACTTATGGCAGTTGGTACAACAAGGTCCAGCTGAAGAACTGAATAAGACCTGGCAGACGCAACCTGCGTTGCTGGCGGCCTCCGTCGCGATTTATCGCGTCTGGCAGAGCAAAAATGGCCCGCAGCCTGCGCTGATGGCCGGCCATAGCCTGGGTGAATACTCTGCGCTGGTCTGTGCTGGCGTACTGAACTTTGCGGACGCAATCAAGTTAGTCGAATTACGCGGCAAACTGATGCAGGAAGCGGTTCCTGAAGGGACCGGTGCCATGCAGGCAATCATCGGGCTTGATGATGAGTCTATCCGTAAAGCGTGTGAAGAAAGCGCGCAAGGTCAGGTGGTTTCGCCGGTGAACTTCAATTCGCCAGGCCAGGTGGTTATCGCGGGTAACAAAGAAGCGGTTGAGCGTGCAGGTGCTGCCTGTAAAGCGGCTGGTGCCAAGCGTGCGTTGCCATTACCTGTGAGCGTTCCTTCGCATTGCGCGTTGATGAAGCCCGCAGCAGATAAACTGGCTGTGGCACTGGAAGATATTACTTTCAATGCACCTGGTGTGCCTGTCGTCAATAACGTAGACGTCAAGTGTGAAACCGATGCCGCTGCGATTCGCAGTGCACTGGTTCGCCAGTTGTATAGCCCGGTGCGCTGGACCGAAGCCGTTGAGTTTATTGCCACCCAAGGCGTTGGCCAGTTGCTGGAGATCGGTCCAGGTAAAGTCCTGACCGGTCTGACCAAACGTATTGTGGATAGCCTGACCGCTGCAGCCGTGAACGATTCTGCGTCACTCTCTGCGGCGCTTACACAGGAATAAGAGGAAAAACATGAGCTTTGAAGGTAAAGTAGCGCTGGTGACTGGCGCAAGCCGCGGCATTGGCCGTGCAATCGCGGAAACGCTGGTTGCGCGTGGTGCGAAAGTGGTGGGAACCGCCACCAGCGAAAGCGGTGCGGAAGCAATCAGTGCTTACCTCGGCGATAACGGCAAAGGTCTGCTGTTGAACGTGACCGATGCGGCCTCTTTTGAGAGCGTGCTCGAGAAAGTTCGCGCTGAATTTGGCGAAGTGGACATTTTAGTCAATAATGCAGGCATTACGCGTGATAATCTGTTGATGCGCATGAAGGACGATGAGTGGGCGGATATCCTCGATACCAACCTGACATCAGTCTTCCGTCTTTCTAAGGCGGTTATGCGTGCCATGATGAAAAAACGCGTGGGCCGTATCATTACCATCGGTTCTGTAGTTGGAACCATGGGTAACGCGGGTCAAACAAACTATGCGGCAGCAAAAGCAGGTTTGATTGGCTTTAGCAAATCACTGGCGCGAGAAGTCGCGTCACGTGGCATTACCGTAAACGTCGTGGCTCCGGGCTTTATTGAGACGGACATGACGCGTGCACTGAACGAAGATCAGCGCTCGGGCATTTTGGCAGAAGTGCCGGCAGGTCGTTTAGGCGACCCGCAGGAGATTGCCAATGCTGTTGCATTCTTAGCCTCTGACGAAGCCTCTTACATCACGGGTGAGACGCTCCACGTCAATGGCGGCATGTACATGGTCTGATAATCACGAAAACATTTGCATTATCTGCGGTAAACACCGCAGAATAGCGCAAAATCGTGGTTCGACCAGCCGGGATTTTGTTGCATCTTTTTCAACATTTTATACACTACGAAAACCATCGCGAAAGCGAGTTTTGATAGGAAATTAAATAGTATGAGCGATATCGAACAACGCGTTAAGAAAATCGTAGCTGAGCAGCTGGGTGTTAAAGAAGACGAAGTGATTAACACTGCTTCTTTCGTTGAAGACCTGGGTGCAGATTCTCTTGACACCGTTGAGCTGGTAATGGCTCTGGAAGAAGAGTTTGATACTGAAATTCCAGACGAAGAAGCTGAGAAAATCACTACCGTTCAGGCAGCGATCGATTACATCAATAGCCACCAAGGCTAATGAATATCTTCAGGCGGTCACCTCGACCGCCTGAGTTTTATGTTTGCCCCACATAGCGTTATTTTTTCCCTCCCTGGAGGACGTACGTGTCTAAGCGTCGTGTAGTTGTGACTGGTCTTGGCATGTTGTCTCCTGTCGGCAATACCGTAGAGTCTACCTGGAGTGCTCTCCTTGCCGGTCAGAGCGGCATCAGCCTGATCGACCATTTTGATACTAGTGCCTACGCAACACGCTTTGCGGGCTTAGTAAGAGATTTTAATTGCGATGAATTCATCTCGCGCAAAGATCAGCGCAAGATGGATGACTTCATCCAATACGGCATTGTGGCTGGTATTCAGGCTATGGCGGACTCCGGTCTGGTCGTGACTGATGAGAATGCCGGTCGCATCGGCGCAGCTATCGGTTCCGGCATCGGCGGACTGGGTTTAATTGAAGACAACCACAGTTCACTGGTTAACGGCGGTCCGCGCAAAATCAGCCCGTTCTTTGTTCCTTCTACCATTGTTAACATGGTGGCAGGTCACCTGACCATCATGTACGGTCTGAAAGGTCCAAGCATTTCTATTGCAACCGCTTGTACTTCAGGCGTGCACAACATTGGTCATGCTGCGCGTATCATTGCGTACAACGACGCCGATGTCATGCTGGCCGGTGGTGCTGAAAAAGCCAGTACCCCGCTGGGTGTGGGTGGCTTTGGTGCTGCACGTGCACTCTCAACCAATAACGATAATCCGCAGGCGGCAAGCCGTCCGTGGGATAAAGACCGTGATGGTTTCGTATTGGGCGATGGTGCAGGCATTGTGGTGCTGGAAGAGTACGAGCATGCGAAAAAGCGCGGTGCCAAAATTTATGCTGAAATCATCGGTTTCGGCATGAGCAGCGATGCTTACCACATGACGTCTCCGCCGGAGGACGGTTCAGGTGCTGCAGCAGCGATGGTGAATGCATTGCGTGACGCGCAGCTGAATGCTGAACAGATTGGCTACGTCAACGCGCATGGCACCTCTACGCCAGCGGGTGACAAAGCTGAAGCTCAGGCGGTCAAGTCTGTATTTGGTGCAGCGGCTCACAGCGTGATGGTGAGTTCTACCAAATCCATGACTGGGCACCTGTTGGGTGCAGCAGGCGCGGTAGAAGCGATTTATTCGATTCTGGCGCTGCGCGACCAGGCGGTTCCGCCAACCATCAACCTGGATAACCCAGATGAAGGTTGTGACCTCGACTTCGTGCCGCATACAGCACGTCAGGTGAGCGGACTGGAGTACACGCTGTGTAACTCCTTTGGATTTGGCGGCACCAACGGCTCGCTGATCTTCCGCAAGGTCTAAGTTTTACCCAGCCAAACAGAGGCCCGCAATGCGGGCCTTTTTTATATTTTGTCACGCAGTGGCGTGGATTCTTACCGCTGTCAGTGGTATTCAGACTGGCAGGGTAGCCAAAGGTGAGCGGTATGTGGATAAACGGCGTAGAGCAGTTCGAACTTTCTGCGCGCGATCGCGCGGTGCAGTTTGGTGATGGCTGTTTTACCACTGCTGCGGTAGTGGCAGGCAAGATACAACTGCTGAACGCCCATTTGCAGCGATTGCAGGAAGGCTGTGAGCGTTTATTCATTCCCTTACCGGATATGGCGCAGCTGGCCGAGGAGATGCAGCATGCCGCCAAGGGTCAAACCCAGTCCGTTTTAAAAGTGATTCTGACGCCAGGCGTCGGTGGACGGGGATATAGCCGAACCGGTTGCACAACCCCGACGCGCATCCTCTCCCTTTCTCCGTGGCCGCAACACTACACCACTTTGCAGCAGCAGGGTGCAGCGCTCATAACCAGCCCAGTGAGACTGGCGCGCAATCCACTGCTCGCCGGCCTCAAACATCTTAACCGACTGGAACAGGTGCTGATCCGTCAGCAGCTTGACCACACCGATGCTGATGAGGCGCTGGTGCTTGACACTGCAGGGACGGTGGTGGAATGCTGTGCGGCCAATTTATTCTGGCGCAAAGGTGATCAGGTTTTCACGCCGCGTCTTGAGCAAGCGGGTGTCGATGGCATTATGCGCCGTTATCTGATGGCGCAGATAGCGTCGGAAGGCCAGGCTTGTCAGTTGATTGAAGGAAGCAGGGAGGATGTGCTGAACGCCGATGAAGTGGTGATCTGCAATGCCCTGATGCCGGTTTTACCTGTGCGGAAAATTGACGATGTTTCGTTCACCGCACGCACGCTGTACCAGCAGCTGTATAACAGTTGCCAGAAGATGGAAGCATCATGACCCGAATGAAAAAAATACTCGCCAGCGCTGTGGCGCTTGCCGGCCTCGCGGCGGCATTGTGTTATTGGCAGATTGAACGTTTTGCCGATACCCCTTTGACCATTAATCAGGAAACGATCTACACATTGCCCGCGGGTAGTGGTCGGGTCGTGCTGGAAGCGCAACTGGAAAGCCAGCACATCATTCCGGAAAGTATCTGGTTTGGGCCGCTTTTGAAACTTGAGCCTGAACTCGCGAAGTTCAAAGCCGGCACCTACCGACTGGAAAGTAATATGACGGTAAGACAGCTGCTGCAGTTGCTGGCCAGCGGTAAAGAAGCGCAATTTCCGGTGCGGTTTGTCGAGGGCTCGCGCTTGAAGGAGTGGTTGGCCGAACTGCGTCAAGCGCCCTATATCAAACATACGCTAACTGACGATCAGTTTGCGACTGTCGCCGCTGCGCTGAAGATGGATGCAAATCAGCTTGAGGGCGCTTTCTATCCCGACACCTATTTGTATACAGCTAACACCAGTGATATATCGCTGCTGGAGCGGGCACACACGCGCATGAATAAACTGGTGGATGAGATCTGGCAGGGGCGGATGGACAATCTGCCCTATAAAAATGAGCAAGATCTGGTCACCATGGCCTCGATTATCGAAAAAGAGACCGGCGTGACGGAAGAGCGCGCGCGCGTTGCCTCCGTATTTATTAATCGCTTGCGCACCGGCATGAAGCTGCAAACCGACCCTACCGTGATTTACGGTATGGGTGATAACTACACCGGTACGATTACGCGTAAAGACCTCGAAACGCCGACCGATTACAATACCTACACGATTAGCGGATTGCCGCCAGGTCCTATCGCGATGCCAGGCCGAGCCTCGCTGGAAGCGGCGGCGCATCCAGAAAAAACCAACTATCTCTATTTTGTCGCGGATGGCAAAGGCGGACATACCTTTACCACCAATCTCGCCAGCCATAATAAAGCGGTGCAGGTCTATCGGCTGGCTATGAAGGAAAAAAATGAAAAGTAAGTTTATCGTCATTGAAGGCCTTGAAGGCGCGGGCAAAACCACTGCGCGTGATGCCATTGTGGCGGTGCTGCATGAGCAGGGTATCGACGATGTGGTGTTCACCCGTGAGCCTGGCGGCACGCCGCTGGCAGAACAATTACGCGTGCTGGTGAAGCAGGGGATTGATGGCGAACAGGTGACTGACAAAGCCGAACTGCTGATGCTGTATGCCGCCCGTGTTCAATTGGTCGAGAACGTGATTAAGCCTGCGTTAGCGCGTGGCGCCTGGGTGGTTGGTGACCGTCACGACCTCTCATCCCAGGCTTACCAGGGCGGTGGCCGTGGCCTGGATACGCAGTTGATGACCACCCTGCGCGATGCGGTATTGGGCGACTTCCGTCCGGACTTGACCCTCTACCTGGATGTGACACCGGAAATTGGCCTGCAACGCGCGCGTGCTCGCGGGGAACTCGATCGTATTGAGCAAGAATCACTGCGTTTCTTTGAACGCACA
The DNA here is from genome assembly GCF_011752685.1 of Candidatus Pantoea communis. Lineage (NCBI taxonomy): Bacteria > Pseudomonadati > Pseudomonadota > Gammaproteobacteria > Enterobacterales > Erwiniaceae > Pantoea > Candidatus Pantoea communis. The sequence goes on along the minus strand of NZ_VWXC01000001.1, from coordinate 654,263 downwards.
CGTGACCGTTATCTGGCGTTGGCTGCCAGCGATGACACCATTTTAACCATTGATGCCACACAAAATATTGCAGAAGTGACATCGTCACTTAAATCAGCGCTACAAAAATGGCTGGCAGGTCAGGCGGCATGAACTGGTATCCGTGGCTGAATCAGCCCTATCGGCAGATTATCAGCCGTCATCAAAGCGGTCAGGCACACCATGCCTTGCTGATACAGGCCATTAATGGCATGGGTGACGATGCGTTAGTGTGGGGTGTTAGCCGCTGGTTAATGTGCCAACATCCGGAAGGCTTGAAGAGCTGCGGCCATTGCCACGGCTGCCAGCTAATGCAGGCGCAGACGCATCCTGACTGGTATCGTCTGGAAGCAGAAAAAGGCAAATCTTCACTGGGTATTGATGCGGTACGTGACGTCACCGAGAAGCTCTACCATTTTGCTCAGCAGGGCGGAGCAAAGATTGTCTGGTTGCCGGATGCGGCGCAGCTCACTGAAGCCGCCGCCAATGCGTTGTTGAAAACGCTGGAAGAGCCTCCTGCCAACTGCTGGTTTTTCCTCAGCGTCCGTGAGCCATCACGTTTGCTGGCAACCTTGCGCAGCCGCTGCATGACATGGCATCTTTCCCCGCCGGAAGAGCTGCCCAGTTTGCAATGGCTGCAGAAACAGCTGCCGCAATCCGAGCCAGTACTGCGAGCCGCTCTGCGCTTGAGCAATGGCGCACCTGCTGCTGCGTTGACCCTGCTGCAGCCTGAGCGCTGGCAGGCACGTGAGAAGCTGTGTGAAACCTTGCTCAGCGCGTTGAACAGCGATGTACTGCAACTGCTGCCCGCGCTGAACAGCGACGATGTGGCAGAGCGCCTCAGCTGGCTGATTTCATTACTGGTGGATGCCATGAAAGTGCAGCAGGGTGCCAGCAACTGGTTAAGCAACGGCGACCATCCTGAGGTCGTATCGCAACTGGCTCAGCAGCTTAACAGCAGTGCGCTCAACGCCAGCGCCCAGCAGTGGATGCAGTGTCGTGAGCAACTGTTGCATGTCGCCGCCCTGAACCGTGAACTGATTTTGACCGATCGCCTGTTAGCCTGGGGACGCTTAATGTCGCCCACGGCGGTCAGCTAAGCGTAAAAGAGAGAAGTATGTTTATTGTTGATTCGCACTGCCATCTTGATGGCCTGGATTATGAGAAGCAGCATCGCGATCTGGACGATGTGATCGCCAAAGCCGCCGCGCGTGACGTGAAGTTTATGCTGGCGATTGCCACCACGCTGCCGGATTACTACAAGATCAAGCAACTGGTCGGCGACAGGGAAAACATCGCCCTGGCTTGCGGCGTGCATCCGTTAAATCAGGAAGCACCTTACGATGTCGAAGAGTTTCGTCGACTGGCAGCTGAAGAGCAGGTGATTGCACTGGGCGAAACCGGGCTGGATTACTTCTATCAGCAGGAGACCAAAGCGCAGCAGCAAGCCTCATTCCGTGAACACATCCGTACCGGCATCGCGCTGAATAAGCCGATCATCGTACATACCCGTGATGCACGTGAAGACACGCTGGCAATCCTGCGTGAAGAGCAGGTGGAAAAGTGTGGTGGCGTTCTGCACTGCTTTACTGAAGATAAAGAGACTGCGGCGCAGTTGCTGGATATGGGTTTTTATATCTCCTTCTCCGGCATTTTGACCTTCCGCAATGCTGAACAGATTCGTGATGCCGCGCGTTATGTGCCGCTGGATCGCATGCTGGTCGAGACTGACTCGCCGTATCTGGCACCGGTTCCGCATCGTGGCAAAGAAAACCAGCCAGCCTTTACACGTGATGTCGCGGATTATATGGCTGTGCTGAAGGGTGTGGATATCGAAACGCTGGCTGCAGCGACCACAGAAAACTTCTCGCGTCTGTTCCATGTCCCGATGAGCCGTCTCGGCGGCTAATCCGCTTTATTTTAAACTCTGTAATAATTCCATAATCACTGACCTGTGCGGCATATAACGCGGCACGGGCAGTGATTTATTGCTGTTTCTCCAGGCAATTCAGTCAAAAACAACAGAAAGCAAGCGTTCGTCTTGAGCGAAACGTGATAGCCGTCAAAGTAACAAATATCGATTTATTTTACCCTTCGTAATAAATCAAAAGACGCTCAGCGTCACCCCGGTGAAGGATCCTCCCCCTTTGCCAGCGCACTGCGCAAATATGCACTCATACTCAGGAGCTTTTATGTTCAAGAACGCATTTGCGAACCTGCAAAAAGTAGGTAAATCGCTAATGTTGCCGGTATCGGTTTTGCCGATTGCCGGTATTTTATTAGGTGTTGGTTCGGCTAACTTCAGCTGGTTGCCTGCTGTCGTTTCACATGTCATGGCGGAGGCGGGCGGTTCCGTGTTCGCCAACATGCCGCTGATCTTTGCGATTGGCGTGGCGCTCGGTTTTACCAATAACGATGGCGTATCGGCGCTGGCTTCCGTGGTGGCTTACGGCATCATGGTGAAAACCATGGCGGTGGTTGCACCACTGGTGTTGCACTTACCGCCAGCGGAAATTGAGGCCAAACACCTTGCCGATACCGGGGTGCTGGGCGGGATCATTGCCGGTTCAATCGCCGCGTATATGTTTAACCGTTTTTATCGCATCAAGCTGCCTGAATATCTTGGCTTCTTCGCCGGTAAGCGTTTTGTGCCGATCATTTCCGGTCTGACCGCGATTTTCACTGGTATCGTGTTGTCCTTTATCTGGCCACCGATTGGTACCGCGATTCAGGATTTCTCCCAGTGGGCAGCCTATCAGAACCCGGTGGTGGCGTTCGGCATTTACGGTGTCGTTGAGCGTTCGCTGGTGCCGTTTGGTCTGCACCATATCTGGAACGTGCCTTTCCAGATGCAGATTGGTGAGTTCACCAACGCCGCAGGCCAGGTGTTCCACGGTGATATCCCACGCTATATGGCGGGCGATCCAACCGCAGGTAAACTCTCTGGCGGCTTCCTGTTCAAAATGTACGGTCTGCCTGCGGCTGCGATTGCTATCTGGCACTCGGCTAAGCCGGAAAACCGCGCCAAAGTGGGCGGTATTATGATTTCCGCCGCGCTGACCTCGTTCCTGACCGGTATCACCGAACCGATTGAATTTTCGTTTATGTTCGTGGCGCCGATTCTGTATGTCATCCATGCGATTCTGGCGGGTCTGGCATTCCCAATCTGTATTCTGCTGGGCATGCGTGATGGCACCAGCTTCTCACACGGTCTGATTGACTTTGTGGTGTTGAGCGGTAACAGCAGCAAGATCTGGTTGTTCCCGATTGTCGGTATCATTTACGGCCTGATTTATTACACCGTTTTCCGTGTGCTGATTGTGAAATTGAATCTGAAAACACCTGGACGTGAGGACACTGCAATGGAGCAGAGCAGCGCTACCGGTAGCGAGATGGCAGGCAAACTGGTGACTGCATTTGGTGGTAAAGAGAACATTACCAATCTTGATGCCTGTATTACGCGTCTGCGTGTGAGTGTCGCGGATGTGGCAAAAGTGAATCAAACTGAACTGAAAAACCTCGGCGCGCGTGGCGTGGTGGTGGCCGGTTCCGGTGTTCAGGCGATTTTCGGGACCAAGTCCGATAACCTGAAAACTGAGATGGATGATTATATTCGTAATATGTAAAGGCTTGGGGTTGGGCTCGGTCTGAGGCTGAGGCTGAGGCTGAGGTCAAGGTCAAAGGCAGAGGCCGAGCCTGTGCGATGAAGCGGCGGCAGATCGTAAAGACGCCATAAACCATCCCTGGGGCTCGGCCCGCGACATCCCTGTCGCGGGACGCTTTACTCCTCTGCCGCCGCTCCCTCGCACCTCACCTTAGGTGCGGTATTGGATAAAACCCCGTTTTTCATTGGACTGTACTGACGCATCGCCAGAAATTAGGGTATCGGTGTTAGCGGTATTGGGTGGTCACGCTATGTTTCACTGCCCATGGTTGCTGGCTCGGAATGCTTTATACGTCTGCCGCCGTTTTCTCCCACTTCAACGTGAATGCGATTACAGATAAACCCGCAAATACTCTGTCAGGCATAGCAACGCCATCGCCTGACCATAGGGCATCGACGTCAGCGGTACCTGGCGGTAATACTCCAAATCGCTGCCCATTGCGGTGCCAAACGACACCTGTTTTAACTCCCCGTCTTCATCAATATTGGCGATCACGCCACGCAAGGCTTTTTCCGCCATTGGGCGATACTCGTCAGACAAATACCGTTTACGCACCGCTTTGAGAATTCCATAAGCGAATCCCGCCGTGGCAGACGCTTCCGGATAGCTTTGTGGATCGTCGAGTAGGGTATGCCAGAGACCGCTGCTGTGCTGACAAGCGGCTAATGCCTTTACCTGACTGGCCAATACCTGCTGAAGGAAACGACGCGTGGCATGTTGTTCCGGCCAGTTCATCATTTCGAGGAAATCCGGGATCACGATGGTCAGCCAGCTGTTGCCGCGTGCCCAGCGGGCATTAGCAAAATTGTGTCGGCCATCGAAGGTCCAGCCGTGGAACCACAAACCGGTTTGACGATCCATCAGGTATTGAGTGTGAATCAGGAATTGATAGCTGGCTTCTTCAACAAACTCCGGGCGATCGAGTAACTGGCCGATCTTCGCCAGCGCCATCACGCTCATCATTAAGGTGTCGTCCCACAGCTGCTGGGTATTTTCGTTGTTGTAAACGATGTGCTGCAGACCGCCTTGCTCAGTGCGCGGCATTTCATACATCACCCACTCAGCCCAGCGTTCCAGCACCGGCCGCCATGCTGCATGACCGGTCTCTTCATAACGATAAGCCAGCGTCAGGAACGGGCATACCGTGTTCACGTTCTTTGTCGGTGTGCCTTCTGCTAAGCGCGCGCTAAACCAGTCATCGATAATCTTCAGGGTTGCCTGATCGCCCGTCTGCTGGGTGTAATGCAGCATGCCATACAGCCCGATGCCGTGCGTCCATTCCCAGCCAGCCCAACCCTTAGTGTCAATGACGCGGCCATCATCCAGCCGCAGCAAAAACTCGCCGCTGTGATCGGTGATGTTGACCAGATTGTCAGTGAGTTTGTGGATCAGCTGCACTAACTCACTGCGCGGCAACAGGTATTCAGGCTGGCGCAACAAGGCGCTGTGTTTTACAGGAAATACAGTCATGGTTCATTCCTATCGTTAATCAGGGTAGGGAGAGAGTGAAGTGTGCCGCGATGCGTGGATAGCGCGGGCGCTGCGGGCTTGTTACGGTTGAGGTAACCGACGTTGTTGTTGCCCCATAAGTTTTCATACGGCATACCCGCCAGGGTTTCGACGATGGTGCGCGCCTGCGGTGTTATACGTTCCGGGACCACACGGCCCGCTTCACGCATCTTCAGCGTCTCTTCGCGCAGAACAGTGTGGGTATGCAGATTAAGTTTGAAGCGCAGCGACACAATAAAGCCGCAGATCAGCACGCCGACGGTGCCGACGCTGAGGATCAGCAGAATGGTATGGCCCACCGCAGGAATCTGTTCAGTTTTACCGGAGGTGAAACCCGCCAGCTGCAACATGATGCCAACGATCATCACGGCACCGGCCTGCGAGGCTTTACGCGTCAATGTCATGATCCCGGCGAATATGCCTTCACGTCGCTGTCCGGTGATCACTTCATCGACATCGGCGATATAGGTGTAGGTATTCCATGGCACGTAGTTGATGCCGCCACGTCCTAAACCGGCGAAGGCCGAGATCAGCACTAACAGCGCGAAGTTATCGTTCATCCCGCTGTACCACAGTCCAGCGTAGGAGAGGGCGCTGAGGCCAAACAGCATCACCACCAGACGATAGGCTGGGGCCGGTCCGAGGCGTATACACAGCGGGATCATTGCCATCACCGCTATAAATTGCAGCACCGCCATCGTTCCCATCAGGCTGGAAGCGATTTGCGCGCTCTGCATCAGTACAAACACCACGTACCAGGTAAATACCGCATTAAAGACGTCCTGAGCGATGTAACCGCCCAGATACATGCCAAGATGCTGGCGAAAGATACGGATGCGCAGCGTGGAGGCGAGCTCGATATACAGTCGTTTCAGGCTTTGGAACAGCGAGAGTTGCGTCTTTTCTTCTTCAGCCCGACGTGACTCGGCGGAAAAATCCTCCGGTGCGCGTTCCCAGGTGAAGCGCCACACCAGGAATAGCACCAGCGCACAGATGACCGAGAACACCAGGCTGGCATAAAAGAAGGAGATGGGATTCTCTTTGCCAAACCAGCCAATCAGGATGCCTGGCAGGAAGGCGGCCAGAATCGATGACAGTTGTGCCAGCGCGATACGCGCGCCGGAAAAGCGGGCCTTTTGTTTAAAGTCGTCGGTCATCTCCGGCACCAGCGTTTCGTACGGCACCAGAATCATGGTGTAGACCATATCGAACAGCAGATAGGTCAGCAGATACCACCAGAAACTCATGTCGCCGATCCACATCAGGCTATAGCTGAACACGCACGGGATACCGAGCAGGATAAAGAACTTACGACGGCCGAAGCGTCTGCCAAGCCAGGTGGATCCGAAGTTATCAGTGAGAAAGCCCATTAACGGGCTGACGACCGCATCCAGCACGCGGGCAGCAGCAAAAATAAAGGTGGCTTCAATCGGCGAAAGCCCACAGAAGGTAGTGTAGAAATAGAGCAACCAGGCGGCGGTAAGCGCCGTGGTGCCGGCGCCGAGGAAATCCCCGGAACCGTAAGCCAGATAATGGCCCAGACTAATTTTACGAGACTGCATGGCAGGTTCTCCTTGAAATTGACGGATGACACATCCCTCATTACTCCGTACTGCTTGCCCGGATTGGATAGAAAGTAGAGCGCGGTGCAGCGGCAAACCTTCGCGATTTGGCAAGGCCTGATGGTTTTGTGGCAAAAACACAAAGAAACTGGCGTGATAACTCTAATTTATAAAACAGTGTTTCATTTTGGTGATCTGCGATGGCGTAAATTTGAGAGGGAGAGCACAGCAATGCTGTCTGGGAGATGAAATGGCGTAAAGGCAGCCATTTAACAGAAGAAAAGTGGTACTGAGGTTGAAAGCAAACGAATTCCTCGCGCATACTGCCTGACTGAACTCAGGCTTAAGGAAATGCACCATGGCTGAAGAAACCATTTTCAGTAAGATCATTCGTCGCGAAATCCCCGCCGACGTGGTTTATCAGGACGAACTGGTCACCGCCTTCCGCGACATCGCGCCTAAAGCGCCAACGCACATTCTGATTATCCCTAATGTATTGATTCCCACCGCCAATGACGTGCAGGAAGCACACGAGCATGCGTTGGGCCGTATGATTACCGTGGCGGCGAAAATCGCGAAACAGGAAGGGATTGCCGAGGATGGCTATCGTCTGATCATGAACTGTAATCAGCATGGTGGTCAGGAGGTTTATCATATTCATATGCACCTGGTCGGCGGTCAGCCGCTGGGTCCGATGCTGTCTATCTAACCTCAGGCGGACCTTGTGATGCGTCAATGGCTGAGTGGCCTGCTGTTGCTGACCCTTGTCGGGTGCAGCAGTGACAAACCGATGATCAACACCTCGCAATCGCTGGTAATGGAATCTTCCGTGCTTTCTGCGGGCATCATTACCGACGAACCTGCGCTGGCCAGTCGTGATGGGCAGATGCGTGCCTCAAGTGTGCTCTATAATCAGCGGGAAACGCCGGTGACCGTTCACTATCGTTTTTATTGGTACGACGAGAAGGGGCTGGAGATAACACCGGAAGAGCCGGCTCAAACTCAAATCGTCCCGGCGCATGGCAGCACAGAAGTTGTCTCGCAAATCGGTAACCTGACCGCCAGTAAGGTGCGTCTCTATCTTTATCTCTGAGGAGTAACCTGTGATTCGCAGTGTAAAACGTTCCAGCGCACTGTTATTTGCGTTGATGCTCACCGGTTGTGTGGTGAAACAGCAAACCCCAGCGCCGGTTGAACCGACCCAGCCAACGACGCCAACTCAACCGGAGCAGCCTCCTGTGCAGCCGGTACCGCCGCCGGAAACGGTGCCGCAGCCGCCAAAACTCAAAACCATTAACTGGAATGCCAGCGTGCAGCCGTTAGTGGGGAACATGGTGCAGTCTGCCGGTGTGAATCCAGGCAGCGTGCTGCTGGTGGATCGCATCAAGAACAGCACCAACGGTTCGTTGCAGAGTGATAAAGCCACCGATGCGATTCAGAATGCGCTGGCGAACAACGGCAAATTCACTTTGGTAACGCCAGAACAGCTGGCACAGGCAAAACAGACTTTGGGCTTGTCAGCCGATGACAGCCTCAATTCGCGCAGCAAAGCCATTGGCCTGGCACGTAATGTCAACGCGCAGTATGTGCTTTACAGCAGTGCACAGGGCGATGTGAAAGCGCCAACGCTGCAGATGCAGCTGATGCTGGTGCAGACCGGTGAAATTATCTGGTCAGGCAATGGTATTGCTCAACCCTGATCCCATACTGCAACAACGGATTCAGCAACAATGGCCGACGGCGCAAGCTGCCGGTCATTTTTTCGCGCTGCCGGGATTGAGTGGCAACAGTGTGCGGGTGAAAACCGAGCAGGGTGAGCTACTGGCGCGTCGTGCGCCGCAGCAACCGCTCCCGTTTGTTGATCGCCAACGCGAATATCGCATCTTGCGTCGAATGCGTGCTGCGCAACTCGGGCCGACACCGCTGGATTGGCACCATCCCTGGCTTTTACAGAGCTGGTTGCCCGGTGATGTGTTGACGCCTGCGCAGTTCAATCAACAGCACGACGCGGTGCTTGCCTTACTGCATCGTTTACATCAGCAGCCGCTGATGGGCTATCGCCTGCGCCTGACGCCGCTATTGCAACATTACTGGCAGCTTTGTCAGCAACGCCACTGGCGCTGGCAGCACGTTCTACAGCGCTTACTCAACCAGGGTGAACCCCGGCCGTTGCGCCTCGTACCGATTCATATGGATGTTCACGCCGGCAATGTGATTGCCACGCCAGATGGATTGCGTCTCATCGACTGGGAATATGCTGCTGATGGCGATGTGGCGCTGGAACTCGCGGCATTGTGTGCGGTCGATGGAGAACACCCAATCGACTGGATTGCGGGTTACGCGCAACGCAGCCAGCTTAACGAAGCGCGACTTAAGCGACATATGCGGCGCTGGCAGCCGTGGCTGCATCTGCTGATGGCGAGCTGGTATCAGCTGCGTGCTGAACAGAGCGGTGACCCTCATTTGCAACAGCTGGCGCAGGCCAGCTGGCAGGATCTCTAACTCAGGATTGTAACCATGACCATGAATACCCCCGGCCCATTAATGCTGGATGTTGAAAGCTACGAACTCGACGCCGAAGAGCGCGAGATTCTGAAGCATCCGCTGGTGGGCGGACTGATTCTGTTTGCCCGCAACTTCCACGATGTGGATCAGCTGGCGGAACTGGTACGCCAGATTCGCGCTGCTTCGCGTAATCGTTTAGTGGTCGCGGTGGATCAGGAAGGCGGACGGGTGCAGCGCTTCCGTGAAGGCTTTACCACACTCCCCGCGATGCAATCTTTTGCCGCCCTGCATGATATCGCCACCGCGGGTGAAGTGGCGCAGCAGGCCGGCTGGCAGATGGCAGCGGAAATGATCGCGATGGATATTGATATCAGCTTTGCGCCAGTGCTGGATATTGGCCACATCAGCGCGGCGATTGGCGACCGTTCCTTCCATGAAGATCCCGCGATTGCATTGCAAATTGCTCGCCGTTTTATCAACGGCATGCACGAAGCTGGCATGAAAACCACTGGCAAGCATTTCCCCGGTCACGGTGCGGTGAGTGCTGATTCCCACAAAGAGACCCCGCGCGATCCGCGCGATGCCGCCACGCTGCGCCAGCATGATATGGCGATCTTTAAGCAGTTGATTGATGAGCAACTGCTGGATGCCGTGATGCCGGCGCACGTTATCTATACTGAGATCGATCCATTACCTGCCAGCGGCTCACCTTATTGGCTGCAAACCGTGCTGCGTAAAGAACTCGGTTTTAACGGGGTGATTTTCTCCGACGATCTGTCGATGGAAGGTGCTGCGGTAATGGGCAGTTATGCTGAGCGCGCGCAGCAGTCGCTCAATGCGGGCTGCGACATGATCCTGGTGTGCAATCAGCGCGCCGGAGCGGTGAGTGTGCTGGATAACTTGACGCCGATCCAGGCGGAGCGTGTCACGCAGTTATACCATCAGGGACGTTACAATCGAGAATCACTGCAATCCAGTGAACGCTGGAAGCAGAATCATCATCAGCTGAGCGCATTACAGGAGCGCTGGCTGGAGCATAAAGCGTCGGGCAGATAAGCGTCGCTGCCCGGATTTCATTCCACGCTGAGGATAATCATGATCATCTATCTGCACGGTTTTGATTCCAACAGTCCGGGCAACCACGAAAAAGTGCTGCAACTGCAGTTTATTGACCCGGACGTCAGACTCATCAGTTACAGCACGCAACACCCCAAACATGACATGCAGTTTCTGCTGAAAGAGTGCGATAAATTGCAGCAGCAGGGCGGTGATGCGTATCCCTTGATTTGCGGGGTGGGGCTGGGTGGTTACTGGGCCGAACGTATCGGTTTTCTCTGCGGTATGCGTCAGGTGATTTTCAATCCCAACCTATTCCCGTATGAGAACATGGAAGGCAAGATTGATCGTCCGGAAGAGTATCTGGATATCGCCACCAAGTGCGTCAGTGATTTTCGTGAAAAGAATCGCGATCGCTGCCTGACCATTTTGTCCCGCCATGACGAGGCGCTGGATAATCAGCGCACGGCCGCACAACTGCATCCTTTCTATGAAATCGTGTGGGACGAACAGGCCAGCCATAAATTCAAGAACATCTCGCCGCATTTGCACCGCATTAAGGCCTTTAAATCCCTTGCCTGAGCCTCCGCGCGCCGTGTGATGCGGCGCACAAAACGTTTAACATTCTGATAATGCGCTTGAAAGATTGATGTACATCAATTTTCTTATGATATGTCGTTAGCGCCGTGATATTCTGCCCTCAGCTCGCGATTTAACGTCGCCAACCCTATGTTTATTAAGGTTTTTAGTAACCATTAATTAACTATTGGTTTACAACTTTGAGGGGGTCTTTGTTGACTACATCTATGGAAAAAATCGTCATTATTGGCGGTGGTGCCGGCGGCTTAGAGCTGGCAACGCAGCTCGGTCACAAGCTGGGCAGGAACAAGAAAGCCGAGATTATTCTCGTCGATCGTAACCACAGCCATCTGTGGAAGCCATTGCTGCATGAAGTGGCAACCGGTTCGATGGACGAAGGGATTGATGCCCTGAGCTATCTGGCGCACGCGCGTAATCACGGTTTTCAGTTCCAGCTGGGTTCGCTGACGCAAATTAACCGCGAAAACAAAACCATTGAGCTGGCGGAAATCCGTGATGCTAACGGTGAATTACTGGTACCGCAGCGCGAGATGGCTTATGACCGTCTGGTGATGGCGCTGGGCAGTACTTCCAATGACTTCGGCACTCCGGGTGTGAAAGATCACTGCATCTTCCTCGATAACCCGCATCAGGCTCGTCGTTTCCACAACGAGATGCTTAACCTGTTCCTGCGCTTCTCCGCCAGTGAAGGTAGCCTGGAAAAAGTGAACATTGCGATTGTCGGCGGCGGTGCCACCGGCGTTGAGCTGTCAGCAGAACTCTACAATGCCGTGAAGCAGCTGCACAGCTATGGCTACAAAGGCCTTGATAGCTCTGCACTGAACGTGACGCTGGTGGAAGCCGGTGAGCGTATTCTGCCAGCATTGCCACCGCGCATTTCTGCTGCGGCACACCAGGAACTGACCAAGCTCGGCGTGCGCGTCCTGACGCAAACCATGGTGACCAGCGCAACAGAAGAGGGGCTCAATACCAAAGGCGGCGAATTTATTAATGCTGACCTGATGGTGTGGGCTGCCGGTATTAAAGCGCCGGACTTTATGAAAGAGATTGGCGGGCTGGAAACCAACCGTATCAATCAGTTGGTGGTGAAAGACACGCTGCAAACCACGCTGGATGATGACATCTACGCGATTGGTGACTGCGCCTCCTGCGCACTGCCGGGCGGCGGTTTTGTGCCACCGCGCGCGCAGTCTGCACACCAGATGGCGTCACGCGCGCTGGAAAATATTCTGGCGCAACGCAAAGGCAAACCGCTCAAAGCCTACGTCTATAAAGATCACGGTTCTCTGGTATCACTGTCGCGCTTCACCACCGTGGGTAGCCTGATGGGTAACCTGATGCGCGGCTCGATGATGGTAGAAGGGCGCATTGCGCGATTCGTCTATATTTCTCTATATCGCATGCACCAGATTGCGCTCCATGGATACTTCAAAACCGGCCTGATGATGCTGGTCGGTAGCCTGAACCGCGTGCTGCGTCCTCGCCTCAAGTTGCACTAATGTTTTCGGGCGGTCCTCTGCCGCCCGATGCCGCTCTGCCTGCCGTAACCCGCTGAAAAACGACAATTCAGTTTAAGGTTACGGCGGTATTTCAGCCTCTCTCAGAACTCTCCGAAAAACTGGCCCTGAAGGCTTTCCGCTGCGTTTCCTCCATTAATCTGATGTTGCAATTACGGACCATCTGTAAAACTTATATCCACAAACACGGCGCGGCGCGCACGCCGGTTATGCCTCGGCTACACAGGATTTCGTAGCGGCAGGAATGCGCGGTAACAACATTCAGGAGGACATTCCTGTGAATAAATCAATGTTAGCGGGTATCGGTATCGGCGTGGCAGCAGCGTTAGGGGTTGCCGCCGTCGCCAGCATGGATGTCTTTGATCGCGGCCCGCAGTATGCACAAGTTCTCTCGGCTACGCCGATCAAAGAGAGCATTAAACAACCGCGACAGGAGTGTCGCAACGTGACGTTAACGCATCGTCGTCCGGTACAGGATGAGAACCGCATCGCCGGTTCGGTACTGGGTGCAGTGGCGGGCGGCGTGCTCGGTCACCAGTTTGGTGGCGGTCGTGGGCGCGATGTCGCAACGGTAGCGGGCGCGCTGGCGGGCGGTTACGGTGGTAACCAGGTGCAGGGGGCACTGCAGGATCGTGATACCTACACCACCAACGAGCAGCGTTGCAAAACCGTTTATGACAAACAGGAAAAAATGCTGGGTTATGATGTGACCTATAAAATAGGCGACCAGCAGGGCAAAATCCGCATGGAAAATGACCCTGGCACCCGCATTCCGCTTGACCGTAATGGTCAGCTGATCCTGAATTCGAATCAGGCCTGATTGGGCAAAGACACGTCACAGCAGCAGTAACGAAAAAAGCGCCGTAAGGCGCTTTTTTTATGGTGTAAACCGGCGCGGCGAGATTCATCTCGCGTCCCGATAGCCACCATGTTGCATGCAGAAGCGCAATGTATCGCTTCGCCAGGCGAGATGCGGCTGAGGACGCTAAATCCGATTCTTCGCCAGTTCGGCAATGAAGCCCTGAATCCACTCCATCCGCACTTTGCGCTCTTCCAAATCACGAGTGAATCTCAGACGGGTTGGACCATCCAACTTCCACTGTTTAGGATCTTTTTGCAGCAGGCCAATCAACCAACCGGGATCGACATGATTCTGCGGCGCGAACTCGAAGAATCCGCCTTTTTCACTGGCTTCAATTTTACGCACGCCAAGTTCTCGCGCCACCAGACGTAAAGCCGCCACATCCAGAAGGTTGCGCGCCGCATCCGGCAACTTGCCAAAACGATCGATCATCTCAACCTTCAGCTCAGCCAGTTCCTGCTCGTCACTGGCTGAGGCAACGCGTTTATAGAGTGACAAACGCGTGTTCACGTCCGGGATAAAGTCATCCGGCAGCAGCGCAGGCATGCGCAGTTCGATTTCGGTCTGGTTGCTGGTGAGATCTTCCAGCGATGGCTCGCGCCCGGCCTTCAGCGCATCCACGGCGTTTTCCAGCAGTTCCATATACAGCGTGAAACCGATCGTTTCCATCTGGCCGCTTTGATCTTCGCCCAGCAGCTCGCCGGCACCGCGAATCTCAAGATCGTGCGTCGCCAGCGCAAAGCCCGCGCCCAGGTCTTCCAGCGAGGCAATCGCCTCCAGACGCTTCTGCGCATCAGTGGTCATGGCTTTTGGATGCGGCGTTAACAGCCAGGCATAGGCCTGATGGTGTGAGCGCCCGACGCGGCCACGCAGCTGATGCAGCTGCGCCAGGCCAAAGTGGTCAGCACGCTCAATGATGATGGTGTTGGCGCTCGGCACATCAATACCGGTTTCGATGATGGTGGTACACACCAGCACGTTAAAACGCTGGTGGTGGAAATCATTCATCACCCGTTCCAGCTCGCGCTCGCGCATCTGGCCGTGGCCGATGGCGATGCGGGCCTCCGGCACCAGCTCCGCCAGACGCTGTGCGGCTTTTTCGATGTTCTCAACATCGTTGTAGAGATAGTAAACCTGACCGCCGCGTAAAATTTCACGCAGCAGCGCTTCACGCACCACCAGGCTGTCGTACTCGCGCACAAAGGTTTTCACTGCCAGACGGCGGGCTGGCGGTGTTGCAATGATCGACAGATCGCGCATGCCGCTCATCGCCATATTCAGTGTACGTGGGATGGGGGTAGCAGTGAGCGTCAGGATATCAACGTCCGCGCGCATCGCTTTAATACGCTCTTTATGACGCACGCCAAAACGGTGCTCTTCATCGACAATCAACAGACCGAGATCGTGCCATTTCAGGTCGTTTGACAGCAACTTATGCGTGCCGATCAGAATATCTACTTTGCCTTCACGTGCCTGTTCCAGCACCTGGCTCTGCTCTTTGGCGCTACGGAAGCGTGACAGCATCTCAATGCGCACTGGCCAGTTGGCGAAACGGTCACGGAAGTTGTCGTAATGTTGCTGCGCCAGCAGGGTGGTGGGTACCAGCACGGCGATTTGTTTGGCATTCTCCACCGCGAGGAAGGCGGCGCGCATCGCCACTTCAGTTTTACCAAAGCCTACGTCACCGCACACCAGACGATCCATCGCCAGCGGCTGGCACATGTCGCTCAGCACCGCATTAATGGCCTGGCCCTGATCCGGCGTAGTCTCAAACGGGAAGCCTTCGCAGAACAGTTGATACTGATCGCGATCGTGCTTAAAGGCGAAGCCGGTTTTGGCCGCGCGTTGGGCGTAGATATCCAGCAGTTCGGCCGCCACATCACGCACTTTCTCCGCCGCTTTCTGGCGTGCGCGTGACCAGGCATCGCTGCCCAGCTTGTGCAGCGGGGCATTCTCATCCGCGCCACCCGCGTAGCGGCTGATCAGGTGCAGTGATGAAACGGGCACGTACAGCCTGGCGTCGCCCGCATAGGAGAGCATCAGATATTCCGCGACAATGCCGCCGGCTTCCAGCGTGGTCAGGCCAATATAACGGCCCACACCGTGTTCCAGATGCACCACCGGCTGGCCGGGATGTAGCTCGGCGAGGTTGCGGATCAACACATCGGGATTGATGGTACGGCGATTATCCTGGCGACGACGGCTGACACGCTCACCCAGCAGGTCGCTTTCACAAATCAACGCGCGATGGCCCGCGCTATCAATAAAGCCGCGTTCGCTGGCACCAATCATTAAACTGTGCGGCTGTTTGGCGGCTTCTTCAAAGCGTTCAATCGGCTGTGGGCGCAGTTTGATGCGCGCCAGCAATTCCTGCAGGCTTTCACGACGGCCTTCACTTTCTACTGAGAAAATGATCTGCCCATCAAACTGCTCCATGAACTGACGCAGCAGATCGAGTGGCGCTTTCGCCTGGGCCTGCACCGTCAGTTCCGGCAGCGGTTGATAGCCGAGATTGGTATTGGCGGCTTTTTCTGGCAGCGTTTCGCTGCTGAGCTGCATGCGTGGCCAGGCTTTCAGTTCACCGAGCAACGCGTCCGGGCGCAGCCACAACGTTGCAGGCTCCAGCAGCGGGCGCATAGGATCGATGCGGCGATTGTCGAAACGCGCGTTAGCATCCTGCCAGAAGCGATCGGCGCTGCCGTGCAGATCGCCACTGTTGAGTACCAGCGTGTTAGCAGGCAGATAGCTGAACAGGGTGGGCAACTCCTGCTCAAAGAACAGCGGCTGCCAGTATTCGATCCCGGCAGGCAGCGTGCCTTTGCTCACTTGCTGATAGACATGCTCCGGCTCGCGGCGCACATCAAATCGCTCGCGCCAGCGGCTGCGGAACAGCTCAATCGCCGCTTTATCCGTCGGGAATTCATGTGCAGGCAGTAGATTGATAGCCTCAACCGCTTCCAGCGTGCGCTGGCTGTCCACATCGAACAGGCGCAGGCTGTCAATTTCGTCATCAAAGAAGTCGATACGATAGGGCTGATCGCTGCCCATCGGGAACAGATCCAGCAGCGCGCCGCGCGTGGCGTACTCGCCGTGCTCCATCACCTGATCGACATGGCGATAGCCAGCCTGCTCCAGCTGATCACGCAGCGCATCGCGCGAGAGTTTTTGCCCCTGCTTCATCACCAGCGCATGGCCATGCAGGAAGCTGTGCGGACAGACGCGCTGCATCAGCGTGTTGACCGGCATAATCAGCATGCCGCGCGTCAGATTGGGCAGTTGATAAAGGGTGGAAAGACGGGCAGAGATAATGTCCTGATGCGGCGAGAAGCTGTCGTAAGGCAGCGTTTCCCAGTCGGCGAGATTGGTGACCGGCAGATCGGTGAACTGGCGAATCTCCTCCTGCAGACGCAGGGCAGATTGCATATCCGGCGTAATCATCAGCACCGGACCCGGGTGGCGTTCGGTAATACTGGCGCACTCAACCGCCTGCGCGGCGCCAATCAGTTCGCCGAGCTGACGATGATCGCCCGCTTTCGCAGGCAGGGTATAACGACTCTGTTCCGACATAAGGACTCGACATTCTCTCCTTGGATTCCAGGGCGTCATCATTCCATAATCCGCCCCCAGGATCATCTGTCGCGGTGCTATTTCTCATCGCCCTTCATACTTCGCGCTGTGGCCGCGTTGGCTGCGTCTGCGAACCCCGGTCACTTACTTGATTGCCGTGTGTAGTGCATGCGTGGACGATCGACGTTAGCCCAGGACAGCTCTTTTTCCAGATGATAGCTGTGGTTGCCGTCGTCCCACTTCACGTAATAGCCGGTTGCCGCATCTCCCTGTTCAAAGACGTTGACGATCTCGCCTCTGATTTCTCCCGATTTGTGTTTCACGATACTGCCCTTCGGAAATCTGAACATGGGTATACTCCTTTTCGCCCGGCATCTTTCGCACCGTGGCGGCGTTGGCTGTGCCTACTAACCCCAGTCACTTACTGATGTAAGCTCCTTGGGATTAGCAGGCTTGCCGCCTTGCCACAGCACGAAATCTTTGGGCTGACTGCGGTGCTGATTAAATGGGCATACTGCGGTGCCGGCTGGACATAAATTTGTGCTACATGGAGAAGTCTACCGCAGGGTATGCCTAATAAACGCACAATAAGTATCATTATTTTGTCGCAATTTTATGCATTGACGCAGATTGCGACGTATTTGGATGCAACTTTGCCACAGACTCAGAGGGTTAGAGGTTTCATAAACAGGGCTGCTCCTTTATCATCCCACTACTTATTTTCAGGCAACTGCCAAGACGGATCTCATGTATCAACCAGTCGCGTTATTCATCGGTTTGCGCTACATGCGTGGACGTGCCTCAGACCGCTTCGGTCGCTTCGTCTCCTGGCTTTCCACCATCGGTATCACGCTGGGCGTGCTGGCGCTGGTCACCGTACTGTCGGTGATGAACGGCTTCGAGCGTGAGCTGGAGGGCAATATCCTCGGCCTGATGCCGCAAGCGTTGGTCACCAGCGACAAAGGCAGCATCAATCCACAACAGGTGACGGCGGAGAGCCTCAAACTGCAGGGCGTCACGCGTGTGGCCCCGCTGACGACCGCGGATGTGGTGCTGCAAAGCGCGCGCAATGTCTCAGTGGGCGTGATGCTGGGCATCAACCCGGACGAACAAGACCCGCTCACCCCTTATCTTGTGAACACGCAACAGAACGTGCTGCAACCGGGCCAATACAATGTGATTCTCGGTGAACAGCTGGCATCTCAGTTGGGCGTTAAACGTGGCGACCAACTGCGTCTGATGGTGCCGACGGTGAGCCAGTTTACGCCGGTGGGCCGCTTGCCGAGTCAGCGTATCTTCACCGTCGCAGGCACCTATGCTGCCAACAGCGAAGTCGATGCTTATCAGATTCTGGTGAATCAGCAGGATGCCTCCCGCGTGATGCGCTATCCGCTGGGGAACATCACCGGCTGGCGTTTGTGGCTGGAGAAACCGCTAAATGCGGATGCTTTCAGCGAACAGAAATTGCCGGATGGCCTGACGCTGAAAGACTGGCGCGAGCGCAAAGGCGATCTGTTCCAGGCGGTGCGCATGGAAAAAAACATGATGGGGCTGCTGCTGAGTCTGATCATCGCGGTGGCGGCGTTTAACATCATTACTTCACTCGGCCTGCTGATCATGGAAAAGCAGGGCGAAGTGGCGATTCTGCAAACGCAGGGCTTAACCCGCCGACAGATCGTCGCGGTGTTTATGGTCCAGGGCGCCAGTGCCGGCATTATCGGCACCTTGCTCGGTACGCTGCTCGGCGTGCTGCTCGCCAGCCAGCTGAATAATTTGATGCCAGTGATTGGCCTGTTCCTGGATGGCGCGGCATTGCCGGTCGATATCAACGTCTGGCAGGTGGTCACGATTGCGCTGGTCTCGATGATCGTCGCGCTGCTCTCAACCCTTTATCCGTCATGGCGCGCTGCCGCCGTTCAACCCGCTGAGGCTTTACGTTATGAGTAATACCCCTTTGTTGCAGTGTCGTGACCTGTGCAAAAGCTATCAGGAAGGCAGCGTGCAGACCGATGTGCTGCGCAATGTGGCTTTTAGCCTGCAGCCAGGCGAACTGACGGCCATCGTTGGTAGCTCCGGCTCGGGTAAAAGTACCTTACTGCATCTGCTCGGCGGCCTCGATGCACCGACCTCGGGAGACGTGGTGTTTGACGGCAAGTCGCTGAATGCGATGTCGTCCTCTGCTAAAGCCGAACTGCGCAATCGTGAACTGGGCTTTATCTACCAGTTTCACCATCTATTACCAGATTTCACGGCGTTGGAGAATGTCGCAATGCCGCTGCTGATTGGTAAAACCGCCAAAGCGGAAGCTGCCTCGCGTGCGCTGGAAATGCTGGCAGCGGTAGGACTGGAAAAACGTGCTGCCCATCGTCCTTCTGAGTTATCAGGCGGTGAACGTCAGCGTGTGGCTATTGCGCGTGCGCTGGTGAATCGTCCGCGCCTGGTGATGGCCGATGAACCGACCGGTAACCTGGATGCGCGTAACGCCGATGCGATTTTCAAACTGCTGGGCGAGCTGAACCAGCAGCAGGGCACCGCATTTCTGGTGGTGACGCACGATCTGAACTTGGCCAAACGTCTGAATCGCCAGATGGAGATGCGCGACGGTCAGTTGAGCGAGCATCTGACGCTGGGAGCCATCTGATGGGTTCGTCATTATCCCTGCTGCTTGGCCTGCGCTTCAGTCGCGGTCGGCGGCGTGGTGGCATGGTCTCACTGATCTCCATCATCTCGACCATCGGCATCGCCCTGGGTGTTGCCGTGTTGATCATTGGCCTGAGCGCGATGAACGGTTTTGAACGCGAGCTGAACAAGCGCATTCTGGCCGTGGTGCCGCACGGTGAAATCGAGCCGGTGAATCAGCCTTTCCGCAACTGGCAGCCGATGATCGCACCGATTGAAAAGGTGCCGGGTATCGCTGCAGCGGCGCCTTACATTAACTTTACCGGCTTGATTGAGAGCGGCGCGAAGATGCAGGCGTTGCAGGTGAAGGGTGTCGATCCGCAACAGGAATCGCGGCTAAGCGCCTTGCCGAGTTTTGTCGATGGCGATGCGTGGCAGCAGTTTGGCGCGGATAAACAGCAGATCATCCTCGGTGGCGGCATTGCGAAATCGCTTAACGTGAAGCAGGGCGATTGGATCACCATCATGATCCCGAACAATGACGGTGAAAATAAGCTGCTGCAACCGAAACGTATTCGTCTGCAGGTATCAGGCATTCTGCAACTCAGCGGGATGCTCGACCACAGCCTGGCGCTGGTGCCGCTGGCGGATGCGCAAAAATATCTTGATATGGGCGACAGCGTCAGTGGCATCGCGCTGAAGATGAGCGATCCCTTCCAGGCGCAAAAACTGGTGCGCGATGCGGGTGAAGCCACGCATTCCTATGTCTATATCAAGAGCTGGATTGGCACCTACGGTTACATGTACCGCGATATCCAGATGATCCGCGCGATTATGTATCTGGCGATGGTGCTGGTGATTGGCGTGGCCTGTTTTAATATCGTCTCGACGCTGGTAATGGCGGTGAAAGACAAGAGCAGTGATATTGCGGTGCTGCGCACATTGGGCGCCAAAGATGGCCTGATCCGTGCCATTTTTATCTGGTATGGCTTACTGGCCGGATTGCTCGGCAGCATCAGCGGTGTCGTGGTGGGTGTGCTGGTGGCGCTCAACCTGACACCGATCGTGCGTGGACTGGAGCATCTTACCGGTCATCAATTGCTGGCGGGGGATATCTACTTCATTGATTTCCTGCCATCGGAGTTGCACTGGATTGATGTGATTTCGGTGCTGGTGACCGCCATCCTGCTCAGCCTGATTGCCAGCTGGTATCCGGCGCGGCGTGCCAGTCGAATCGATCCGGCTCGCGTACTGAGCGGACAGTAATGATAAAAAACGCAGCCGCCTTCGCGGCTGCGCACATTTTCAGCGTCTGTGGCATGCAGCCGTCATGCGCAGCCGCTATTATCGGGAACCATTATCCCGAGCCAAACACCCGACATGCGGTGACAACCACCGCAGCATAAGGAGCTTTTATGCGCATACCGCGCCGCCGCCTACGACTCGCCCGCGACAAGAAAAATCGCCGCAAAGTGCATCAGCGCTTTCGCCAGCGCATCTTTGAACGCGATCGCAAAGCTGAACTGGCTGCGCACCCGCAACCGCGCGTCGTGGTACTGACCGGCGCTGGCATCTCCGCCGAGTCAGGCATTCAAACCTTCCGCGCTGCCGACGGATTATGGGAAGAGCATCGGGTTGAAGATGTTGCCACACCAGAAGGATTTCATCGTAATCCCGATCTGGTGCAAGGATTCTACAATGCGCGCCGCCGTCAGTTGCAACAGCCGGAGATTCAGCCAAATGCCGCGCACAAAGCGTTGGCCGAACTGGAACAGGTGCTGGGCGACAACTTCCTGTTGGTGACGCAGAACATCGATAATCTCCATGAGCGGGCAGGCAGTCAGCGCGTGTTGCATATGCACGGTGAATTGCTAAAAGTGCGCTGTGAAAGCAGTGGTCAGGTGCTGGATTGGACGGAAGATGTTAAGCCGGACGATCGTTGCACCTGCTGCCAGTTCCCGGCCCGACTCCGTCCGCATGTGGTGTGGTTTGGAGAAATGCCGCTCGGCATGGAAGAGATTTATCAGGCGATCGAGAAAGCCAATCTGTTTATCGCCATTGGCACCTCCGGGCATGTCTATCCCGCCGCCGGCTTTGTGCATGAAGCAAAACTGCAGGGTGCGCATACCGTTGAGCTTAATCTGGAGCCGAGTCAGGTGGGCAATGAGTTCGCGGAAAGCCAGTACGGCTTGGCCAGTGAGGTGGTACCGGATTTTGTGCATACCTTTCTACGCGGGCTGTATAAGTAAGACGATATCTGGTTAAGCACTTTGCGCTGAGAACGCTAACCTGAAGGATAATGATTTGACGCAACATGGCGCGCCTCACGCGCCATGATAATAACGCAGGTTCTTTAGAGGGATGACAAATGGATCAATTACTTGAGCGTTTTCTCAGTTATGTGGCCGTAGAAACTCAGTCAAAACCGCAGGCGCGTCAGGTGCCCAGCAGTGAAGGGCAGTGGACGCTGGCGCGTCAGTTACAGGAAGAGCTGATTGCACTGGGATTTGTTGATGTGTCCCTGAGCGATCACTGCTGCGTGATGGGCACTTTGCCCGCCAACGTTGACTGGCCGACGCCGGTGATCGGCTTTATCTCGCATATGGATACGTCACCGGATTTCACCGCTAAAAACGTCAATCCGCAGATTATCGAAAACTACCGTGGCGGCGATATTGCGCTGGGCAATGGCGATGAAATCCTCTCGCCGGTGATGTTCCCGATTCTTCACAAATTGATTGGCCATACGCTGATCACCACCGATGGCAAAACCTTGCTGGGCGCAGATGATAAAGCGGGTATCGCTGAAATCATGACGGCGATGGCGCGCCTGGTGAAAGAGAATATTCCGCACGGCGCGATTCGTGTGGCGTTTACCCCTGATGAAGAGATTGGTCGCGGCACCTCTCATTTCGACGTTGAAGGTTTTGCTGCGGACTGGGCGTATACCATTGATGGCAGCGACCTCGGCGAATTTGAATTTGAAAACTTCAATGCGGCTACCGCGATGGTGAAAATCACCGGCAATAACGTGCACCCCGGCAGTGCGAAAAACGTCATGGTGAATGCACTGGATCTGGCAATGCGTTTCCACGCTGAGCTACCCGCCAAAGAAAAACCTCAGTTCACCGACGGTTATGAAGGCTTTTTCCATCTGCATACCATCAAAGGCACGGTTGAGCATGCCGAATTAATGTATTTGATTCGTGATTTCGACGCCGACAGTTATGAACAGCGTAAACAGCTGCTGGAAGAGATTGCTGCGCGCGTTGGGAAGGGGCTGCAGGCTGAATGCTCAGTGAAAGTAGAGATTAGCGACAGCTACCGCAATATGCGTGAGAAAGTTGAGCCACATCCGCAGATTATTGAGCTGGCGCTGCAGGCCATTCGTGATTGCGGGATTGAACCGGTGGTGAAGCCGATTCGCGGTGGCACCGACGGTTCTGCGCTATCGTGGAAAGGTTTGCCGTGTCCGAACCTGTTCACCGGCGGCTATAACTACCACGGTAAACACGAGTTCGCGTCATTAAATGTGATGTCGCAGGCGGTGGATGTGATTGTGCGCTTGTCTGCGCTGGCAGCAGAGAAGAAATAGTATGAAAAAGGCCTGCTAAGCAGGCCTTTTATCAATATCTTACGTGGCGGCGCAGTCAACAGCGTCTCTGTCGCGGCAAACACCTGTGGTAAATCGCGCCGTGATAAAGAGGCGCGATTTTAGCGCAACTGATTACTCACCAAAGAACCAGTAGCCGCTGTTCACCAGCGCTGCAAGCTGTGCCAGCAGCGACGGATCGTCCAGCGCATCGCCGAAATCTTCCAGCGTTAACACCTGATTGTGTGCCAGTGCCGCCAGCACTTCCGGATGGCTGCACGCCACGCGCTCGCCATTCACAAACACCGCATCGCCCAGCGTTAACACGCGCAGGCCACCAAGACGTGTCAGCGCATCGCCTTGCTGCAGCGCATCGTAAATCTCATCAGGCTGATACGGCGGCTCAGGAGGTGCGATATCCAGTTCGTGACGTGTCTGTGAGATAAACTCACCAAACCACTGATTAAACTGTTCTGGCTGATTAATGACATCCAGCATCACCTGACGAATTCCTTCCACTTCAGAAGGCAAAATCTGTGACGGGCAATCACGCGACGGCACATCCGGATCGCTGAAACGATAGCTGCCTAATTCGTGCGCCAGCATGTAATCAGCGAAGCCACTAATCAATTCACGACCGTTAGGTGCACGGAAACCGACCGAATAATTGATGGCATTTTCCAGCGAATAACCCTCATGCGGGAATCCTGGTGGAATGTACAGAATGTCGCCCGGCTCCATCTCTTCATCGATGATGGCATCAAACGGCTCAACCTGAAGCAGATCGGGATGCGGGCAGTGCTGTTTCATCGGCACTTTTTCGCCTACGCGCCAGCGACGACGACCGGTGCCCTGAATGATAAACACATCATACTGGTCGAAGTGCGGGCCTACGCCGCCGCCCGGAACGGCAAAAGAGATCATCAGATCGTCAATGCGCCAGTCAGGCAGGAAGCGGAACGGGCGCATCAGTGCAGCAGAAGGTTCATGCCAGTGATTAACCGCCTGCACCAGCAGCGACCAGTTGCTCTCGCCGAGATGATCATAGCTTTCAAACGGACCATGGCTAACCTGCCATTTGCCGTTGTTATGGCTCACCAGGCGGCTGTCCACCTCGTTTTCCATCGCCAGACCCGCCAGCTCATCAGGAGAAATGGGATCAATGAAGTTTTTAAAACCACGCTTGAGCACCACCGGACGTTTTTGCCAGTAGCGCTGAATAAAGTCGGGCCAGTTAATATCGAGCTGATAGTCCATACGAGTGTTCCGGTTAGGGCCATGAATGCAGGCAAGTATAACAGCCCGCAGGCCTTTCTACTCGCGGTGATGTTCAACTTCCTGACGCTGGAAAATCACTTCCATGCGGGCACCGCCTAGTGGGCTGGTGCTGGCGATCACCTGACCGGCGTATTGTTCGAGGATGTCGCGGACCACGGCTAAGCCAAGGCCCTGGCCGGGACGTAACGTATCGGCACGCTGACCGCGCACGAAGATCAGATCGCGTTTGCTTTCAGGAATGCCGGGGCCGTCATCATCAATAAACAGATGCAGTGCCTTGTCGGTTTGTCGTGCGCTGACCTCAATAAATTCCAGGCAGTATTTGCAGGCGTTATCCAGCACATTGCCCAGCACTTCCATAAAGTCATTTTGGTCGCCGATAAAGGTCAACTCGGGGGAGATATCCAGGGTGATTTCGACACCTTTGCGCTGATAAACCTTATTCAGCGCCGAGCAAAGGCTATCCAGTAGTGCCGACACCGAATGCAGATCGCGCTGCAGCGGATTATGATCGGCTTGCATACTGGCTCGATGCAGGTAGTAGCCAATTTGTTGTGAAATACGGCTAATCTGCTCCAGCATCACCGGCTCAGCCTGCTCCACGGTGAGCTCCTTGCCGCTGCGCAGGGAGCGCAAGGTACTCTGCAACACCGCCAACGGGGTTTTCAGGCTGTGCGTTAAATCAGACAGGGTGGTGCGATAACGCGTGTAGCGCTGGCGCTCATTGGTCAGCAGCAGGTTGAGATTTCGCACCAGGCTGCGCAACTCCTGCGGTGGATTGTCGTCCAGATTCTCGCGATGACCCGTTTCCAGTTCACGCACCTGCGCGGTTAAATCACCAATAGGGCGCAGGCTCCAGTGCGCGGCCAGCCACAGCAGCGGAATCACTAACAGCAGGTTTGCTGCCAGCACATAGCTAAACCATGACCACACCACATCCGAGTGCTGCAGTTCCTGAGGGATGGAATCCACCACGACGATGGTTAGTGCCGGTAAGTTGGTGGTGGCATCGTAACGGTTGACGGCGACCGAGTGGGTAAAGGTGTCGTTGTTGTCGCTGTCCAGTTGATGTAACCGCTCTTTGACCTCGGAGTTGTTGCCGATGGCGGCCAGACTGGTGCGATTTGTGGTGTCGATTTCATAAAAATCGGGCTTGAGCAGCCACTCACGCCGAATGTTTTTGCGGATGTCAGGCACATCACGCTGCTGCCACAGCAACTTGCCGTGTTCATCGTAGATGAACACCAGCGTCGGGAAATTGAGCGTCATCCGCTCTGGCTGGGCAATGGTCAGCTTATTGTTTTGCCATTGCGCCAGGGTGAAGAACAGGTTGCTCTCGCCGCGCATCACGCGATAGGTGTTTTTATCGAAACTCACCACATAGCCGACTACGGCAACCATGCCGTAGGAGAGCGACAGAAACAGGACAATAGCGGCAGTCGCCAGTAAAAACCGGGCGCGTAATGAGAAAGGACGTAAGCGATTCAGCCAATTCATAAATCAGAGATCAAAGCGATAGCCCTGGCCGCGCACGGTGTTAATCACTTCGGTCGGATGGAGCGCAAGAATCTTTTTACGCAGGCGCCCCATCAAAACATCAATGGTATGGCTCTCGCGCAGTTCGGCATCGGGATAGAGTTGCAGCATCAACGAATCTTTGCTGACCACTTTTCCGGCGTTGCGGATCAAGGTTTCTACAATGGTGTACTCAAAGGCGGTGAGTTTGACCGGTGCATCATTGACGGTGACTTCACGACGTGACAGATCAACCTGGAACGGCGGCATCGCAATGATCTGCGAAGCGTGTCCACTGTTGCGACGCATCAGCGCCTGCAAACGTGCAGCGACTTCTTCGATGTGGAAAGGTTTGGTGACGTAGTCATCGGCACCGGCTTCGAGTGCTTCCACTTTAGCCTGCCAGCCTTCACGTGCCGTCAACACCAGAATCGGTTGACGCACAGCATCGCCGCGCCAGCGACGAATCAACGACATGCCATCTTCATCAGGCAAGCCTAAATCGACCAGCGCAATGTCGGGAATGTGTTCCTGCAGGAAATAGTCGGCTTCTTTGGCATCTTCGGCAGCATCCACCTGATGACCCATTTCACGTAACTGCACGGCGAGATGATGACGCAGCAGTGCATTATCTTCCACAACCAGAACACGCATAGAATTTCCTTACCTTCAAACTCAGTGATGATGGCAAGAGTATATGTTAAGCGAGCTAAACAAGAGAACAACACTTGATTGTCATCGTTTGAACGACAGCAGCAAAAAGCGGCGAGCATTCATTCCGGACGCAGGCAACAAAGGATTGATGTACTTGCCGATTTGCTGGTGCTCGACTGCCTGAGGGAAAGGGTAGGGTGTGCGCACAGGCACACCCTTAATGATTATTTTAAATCATCAACCATCTGAATGGCGCGGCCGAGATAGTTGGCCGGTGTCATCTGCTTCAGACGCACTTTCTCTTCTTCCGGCAGTTCGAGACTGTCGATGAAGGCCTGCATACCGGCTGCATCCACACGTTTGCCACGCGTCAGCTCTTTCAGTTTTTCGTATGGCTTCTCGATACCGTAGCGGCGCATCACGGTCTGGATCGGCTCGGCCAGCACTTCCCAGTTGTGATCCAGTTCGTCCAGCAGACGATCGCGGTTCACTTCCAGCTTGGAGATACCTTTCAGCGTCGCCTGATAAGCGATCAGTGCATAGCCCACGCCGACGCCGAGGTTACGCAGTACGGTAGAGTCGGTGAGATCGCGCTGCCAGCGGGAAACCGGCAGTTTGCTCGCCAGGTGCTGCATCACCGCATTCGCCAGACCAAGGTTGCCTTCAGAGTTTTCGAAGTCAATCGGGTTCACTTTATGCGGCATGGTGGAAGAGCCAATTTCGCCCGCGATAGTTTTCTGCTTGAAGTGATTGAGAGCTACATAACCCCAGATATCACGGTCAAAGTCGATCAGGATGGTGTTGAAACGCGCGATGCAATCGAACAGTTCCGCAATGTAATCATGCGGTTCGATCTGAGTGGTGTACGGGTTCCAGGTAACACCCAGTGAGGTGACAAACTGCTCGCTCAGCTGATGCCAGTCCACTTCCGGATACGCAGCGATGTGGGCGTTGTAGTTGCCGACCGCGCCGTTGATTTTGCCCAGCACTTCGATTTTGCTCAACTGACGCAGCTGACGTTCCATACGGTAAGCGACGTTAGCCATCTCTTTACCCATGGTGGATGGCGTAGCGGGTTGGCCATGCGTACGCGACAGCAGCGGAATATCACGATACTCCTGCGCCAGACCTTTCACCGCATCGATGATTTTGTTCCAGAAAGGCACGATGACATCACGGCGAGCGGTTTCCAGCATCAGCGCGTGAGACAGGTTGTTAATATCTTCAGAAGTACAGGCGAAGTGGATGAACTCGGATACCGCATGCAGCGCAGGGACATCAGCCACTTTTTCTTTCAGGAAGTACTCAACCGCTTTGACGTCGTGGTTGGTGGTGCGTTCGATGGTTTTGATGCGCGCTGCGTCTTCTTCGCTGAAATTGGCGACAATGGCATCAAGGAAAGCGTTTGCGTCAGCATCAAATGCAGGAACTTCCTTGATCTCTGCGGTCGTAGCCAGTTTCTGTAACCAGCGAACTTCAACCTCAACGCGGAATTTCAGCAAACCGTATTCGCTGAAAATGGCGCGCAGCGGGCTGACTTTATCGCCATAACGGCCATCGACAGGTGAGACGGCGGTCAGAGAGGATAATTCCATCAGTGCAACTCCTGAATCGTTAACAAATTAGGGCAGGGCGGCGCTTAATACGCCGGGCCCAGCCGGGATAAAATGGTTTTGGCTTCACGCAGCAGACGCTGGCGCGAGAACATTAGCTGCAGGCGGCCACCGCCAACCTGCTGCCACAACACAGCGGCACGAATGCCTGCCAGCAAGGTAGCGCGTACTTTGCTTTGTACCTGAGAATTCTGTAATACCTGCGGCGAACCGGTGACCTGAATGCGCGGACCCAGCGGGCTGATCACATCGACATAAATCCCCGCCATGGCACTGGTAATAGTTTCTGATTCCAGCTCGTAATGCGCGAGTTGGCGATCAAGCTGTGCAATGCGCTGAGAGAGCGTGTTCAGTGCTGCGCTGTTGCCGTGCAGTTTACGTTCCAGCACCATCATGCTCAGGGTGTAACGTGTCAGTTCGGCCCCGGCACCCTGGCGGCTGCCGCTGTTCAACACCGCCATCAGCGATTCCAGGCCGAGATGCAGATTCGCTTCATCATTGCCAAATACCGCCAGCGTCGAGCCGGGGTTCAGATCCAGCAGGCTGCGCAGCGACACGGTTAATGCGGCATTGTTGCAACTGCCCTGATGCGCTAATTGCTGCACCAGATGCGCGGACTGACAAATACCCGCCAGCGCGAGCGTTATCTCATAATAGTTCTTGGCCACGCTTAACTCCTGTCATCGCGTCGGCAGCGCCGACCTCAGGCTTCTGCCAATGGCAGGCGCTGTTCAATAATGCCGCCGCCGAGGCAAACATCACCCAGATAAAATACGGCCGACTGGCCAGGCGTGACGGCCGCAACCGGCTCGTCAAAACGCACTTCAATACGATTGCTATCGAGCGGAATGATTTCACAGGGAATATCGGTCTGGCGATAACGGGTTTTCACCGTGCAGCGCAACGGGGCCGTCATCGTTTGGCGATCAACCCAATCCAGTTGCTGAGCGATCAAGCCCACAGACATCAGGCGTGGATGTTCCGCACCCTGAGCCACCACCAGGCGATTGCGTGCGACGTCTTTGTCGACCACATACCAGGGATCGTCATTGCTCTCTTTGCGACCACCAATACCCAATCCTTTGCGCTGACCCAGCGTGTGATACATCAGCCCCTGGTGCTCACCGACAATCTCACCCTCAACGGTTTCGATTTCGCCCGGTTGTGCAGGTAAGTAACGACCAAGGAAGTCGCGGAATTTGCGCTCGCCGATAAAGCAGATGCCGGTCGAGTCTTTTTTCTTCGCGGTGATCAAATCCAGTTCTTCAGCGATACGGCGTACTTCAGGCTTCTCCAGTTCACCCACCGGGAACAAGCTTTGCGCAATCTGTTCATGGCTCAGGGTGTAGAGGAAGTAACTCTGATCTTTATTGCCGTCGAGACCGCGCAGTAACTGGCTGGTGCCATTCACATCGGCGCGGCGCACATAGTGACCGGTGGCGATGAAGTCTGCACCGAGATCTTCAGCCGCGAATTCCAGGAAGGCTTTAAATTTGATCTCTTTATTGCACAGAATATCGGGGTTTGGCGTGCGGCCCGCTTTGTACTCTTCCAGGAAGTGTTCGAACACGTTATCCCAGTACTCAGCCGCGAAGTTGATTTTGTGCAGTTTAATGCCGAGTTTGTCACACACGGCTTGAGCGTCAGCCAGATCATCAGCGGCGGTGCAATACTCCTCGCCGTCGTCTTCCTCCCAGTTCTTCATGAACAGGCCTTCAACCTGATAGCCCTGCTGTTGCAGTAACCAGGCGGATACGGAAGAATCGACGCCGCCGGACATCCCGACGATCACTTTTTTCTGGCTGTTGTCAGACATGACGCACTCTTAATTACGATAAAAACAGGCGGCGCATTCTATCATGCCGAAGCCGGGCGCGCACCTTCGTGAAACGGCCATTGGAACGGCGCCACCAGTTGCAGCGGATAACGTGCGCCTTGCTGCCACAATCGTACACTCTCAGCGACCAGCGGTGAACGCAGGCGATTCGCCGTCAGAATCTGCTCTGGCGGCAGCCACCAGCAGCAATCGATGTCGCGATCGTGCGGGGACGTCTCGCATTTTTCTGGCAGATCGAGGCCAAACAGGAAACGCACAAAAGGTGTATCGTCAGGCGCGATCCACTGCTGCACACCGAGGAAATACTCAGGTTTAGCGTCTATTCCCGTCTCTTCAAATAACTCACGCTGTGCGGCTTCGAGCAACGTTTCATCAGCTTCGAGATGGCCCGCCGGCTGATTCCAGGTAATACGGCCGTGAACACGCTCTTCAACCACCAGCAATTCGCCTTGTGCCTGCACAATACAGGCTACGGTTACATGAGGTTTAAACATCCTTCCTCCGAATTTGTTAACTAAAAGTTATTGAAAAGTCGTGATCTAAACGTTGGCACTGACATCGCGCCACTCCCCCAGGGCTAAATCGTTCAGTTGATATTTGCCCATGGCAAAGCGAATCAGGCGTAAGGTGGGAAAACCAATATGCGCCGTCATGCGCCGCACCTGACGGTTACGTCCTTCGTACAGGGTGATTTTCAACCAACTGGTGGGAATCGCTTTTCGCTCGCGAATCGGCGGATGGCGCGGCCACAGCCACGCTGGCTCGGTCACTAATTCCACGCCTGCGGGCAACGTTGGCCCATCGTTGAGGGTGACACCGCTGCGTAACAGGGATAAATCTGATTCCTGCGGTGCGCCTTCCACCTGAACGTAATAAATTTTTCCGGTGCGCTTTCCGGGCTGCGTAAGTTGCGCCTGTAGCGCGCCATCATTGGTCAGAATCATCAAACCTTCGCTGTCGCGATCGAGGCGGCCGGCGGCATAAACGTCGCTAACCGGCACGAAATCCTTGAGCGTGCGGCGTCCCGCTTCATCACTGAACTGCGGTAAAACATCGAAAGGTTTGTTAAAGAGTATGACGCGTCGCGGTCCTTTTGGACGTGTGTCACGGCGCACGGGCTGGCGTGCTGCGGTGTTTGGACGCTTATCCTGGTGAATTCGTTGAGAAGTTTTTCGCATGGGCTTTGCAGTCAGAAACAATCGGCGCATTATAACGCGAAACTGCGGTGATTGGCGTAGCGGAAATATTCAAGTAGTATTGACCCGCATCTTACAAATCATTAACAAAAAATCGCTCGAAGGAGAGGTTGATGGAAAGCAAAGTAGTTGTTCCGGCGGAAGGTCAAAAAATCACCCTGGTTCAGGGCAAACTCACTGTTCCGAATAACCCAGTCATTCCTTACATCGAAGGTGATGGCATCGGCGTTGATGTTTCCCCTGTTATGCTGAAAGTGGTTGATGCCGCTGTGAAGAAAGCCTACAACGGCGAGCGCAAAATTTCCTGGATGGAAATTTATACTGGTGAGAAATCAGTAGAACTTTACGGCCAGGACGTCTGGCTGCCGCAAGAAACCCTCGATTTAATCAAAGAGTACCGCGTTGCCATCAAAGGCCCACTGACTACGCCAGTTGGCGGCGGTATTCGTTCTCTGAACGTGGCGCTGCGTCAGGAGCTGGATCTGTACGTGTGTCTGCGTCCGGTTCGCTACTACACCGGCACTCCAAGCCCGGTTAAACGCCCAGAAGATACCGACATGGTGATCTTCCGTGAAAACTCAGAAGATATCTATGCGGGTATCGAGTGGAAAGCGGGCACGCCAGAAGCGGACAAAGTGATCAAGTTCCTGCGCGAAGAGATGGGCGTGAAGAAAATTCGCTTCCCTGAGCAGTGTGGTATCGGCGTGAAGCCGTGCTCTGAAGAGGGCACTAAACGTCTGGTGCGTGCTGCGGTTGAGTACACCATCACCAACGATCGTGATTCTCTGACCCTGGTTCACAAAGGCAACATCATGAAGTTCACCGAAGGCTCATTCAAAGACTGGGGCTACCAGTTGGTGAAAGAAGAGTTCGGCGGCGAGCTGATCGATGGCGGTCCATGGATGAAGTTCAAGAATCCAAACACTGGCAAAGAGATCATCGTTAAAGACGTGATCGCTGACGCCTTCCTGCAGCAGATCCTGTTGCGTCCAGCTGAATACGACGTTATCGCCTGTATGAACCTGAACGGTGACTACATCTCTGATGCCCTGGCGGCACAGGTTGGTGGTATCGGTATCGCACCTGGCGCGAACATCGGTGACGAGTGCGCACTGTTCGAAGCAACCCACGGTACGGCGCCTAAGTATGCGGGTCAGGATAAAGTGAACCCAGGTTCCGTTATCCTGTCCGCAGAAATGATGCTGCGTCATATGGAGTGGTTCGAAGCCGCAGACCTGATTGTTAAAGGCATGGAAG
The DNA here is from genome assembly GCF_011752685.1 of Candidatus Pantoea communis. NCBI lineage: Bacteria > Pseudomonadati > Pseudomonadota > Gammaproteobacteria > Enterobacterales > Erwiniaceae > Pantoea > Candidatus Pantoea communis. The sequence goes on along the minus strand of NZ_VWXC01000001.1, from coordinate 621,841 downwards.
GCGCTATCGCTGCTAAGACCGTGACCTATGACTTCGAGCGTCTGATGGACGGCGCTAAACTGCTGAAATGTTCAGAGTTTGGTGACGCGATCATCGCGAACATGTAATTTCTGCCAGCCAGAAATTGAGACGGGAGCCCATGGCTCCCGTTTTTTTATGCGCTAAGTTAATCGGCCTGCTGTTCAACGGATTTGGCGGATGACGCATGCTGCTGCGACAAGCGCCAGAAATCATTGCCGCCCGGATGCTGATACATGCGCAGCCCAAACTGGCCGACAATCGCATAGATATATTCGAATATCGCTGACTGCGAATTCTCATACTCGACCCAAAATATCGACGAGGTGAAGCAATAGACTTCTACCGGCAAACCTTCCGGTGAGGGCTTCATGGTGCGCACCACGATATACATATCCTGCTTAATATCATCGCGCTGCGACAGCCACGCGGTGAGATATTTGCGGAACACCGTCAAGTTGGTCATACCGTTGTCAGCAAACCAACGATCGCCCACTGCATTGCTGTCACGGCCATCCATTAACGCTGACAGCTGTTCGTTAACACCGCGAATCTGGCTCATCTGCTGAATGAGTTCGTGATCGAGAAAGCGAATCGACATTTGGTCGAGGTGGAAGCTACGCATAATACGGCGCGCGCCGGAGGAGAACATCGCTTGCCAGTTGGTGTAGGTTTCGGTGAGGAAGTTTTTCGTCGGGATGCGTGACAAAGTGTTATCCCAGTTACGCAGCGTAATGGTGTGCAGTGCAATATCAATCACTTCGCCGCTAATGCCTTTATCCGGCATCTCAATCCAGTCACCAAGTTGCAGCACATCGTTGGATGACACCTGAATATTCGCCACCAGCGACATTAAGGTGTGCTGGAACACCAACATCAATACCGCAGCAACCGCACCCAAACTCGAGATAATAATCACTGGCGATTTATTCGACATAATGGCCAGAATCATGATCGCCGAAATAATGTGCACCAGGATCTTGCCGACCTGAATATAGCCCTTGATCGAGTGATTCTTACGCTTTGATTTGCGGGAGTAGGAGTTGTTAACAATCTCCAGCACTTCTGTGAAGAACAGCGACAGATAAACAAAGAACAAAATGCCGCAGATAGTCTTAATAGCAATCAGCAGATGCTCGGGCAGATCTGGCATAAACTGCAGCAGGTAATAGACCGTGATCACCGGAATAAAGTTTGAGAGCTTTTCAGATAGCCGCACATCTTTATCGAGTGGAACCTGTTTTTTGTGTGTGCTGAAGAAGACCTTGCGCACCACCTTCACCACAAAGAATTTGCAGATCAGATGCGTCACCATCCCCGCGATCACCAGCAGCAGCAAGCTAAAAGTGGTGGATAGCAGGGTGTTACTCTCAATAAATTTCTGGATATCGCTTAAATAATTCATATTCACAACATGCCTGACAACGTTGGCGGGGATTCAATCACAAACTGTGATCATACTGTATGCGACAAGTGCGCAATTTCTTAACGGCGGTTCGCGCCTGACAATACATTTCGCAAAACTTTGAAACAGATAGCATCCATGAACCCCTCGTCGTGCCTTTTCCGGCAAAACCCGCTATGTTCTGCGCTTCAGATTCTGGAGGTGGTATGCAAGGTGTCATCAAATTCGTTAAGGGCTGGTTGCTGTTTTCGCTGCTGTGGGGCATTTTCATGTGGTTCACTTCGTGGCAGGCGCAGGGTGAGGCCATCAGTATGGTGGTGGTGAAAAGCTTGTACGCTGGATTGATTTATCAGGCATTGATGACCATGGTGGCGCGCTTCAAAGCACGTCGTTCGCAAGCCTGATTGCTCACATCTCCCCACACAGCTTTGCGCAGCACTGACGCTAATTTGCACTCTGTCAGGCAATCTGGCCCGACTCAAAACAGTGTGGGTGGAAGAGAAGATGGCAAAGACGTCATTAGCGGCGTGGTTCTTTTTACTGGTGTCATTTGGCAGCTGTGCGCAATTACCTGACGTGCCAGTGAATATCACTGTGCACCAGGGGCGTCATCTGGATGTGAATAACAGCACGGCTGATGTGGCAGAGACGCCGGATGAATATATTCAGGAAAGGTTGGATGAGGCTGGTCATCATCAATAAGCGTTGGGGCCAGGAAGGCCCCCCTATCGCCGCTTATTTCCTGCCCAGCAGGAAACCGACAATAATGCCGATGCTGGCCGCTACCGCCAGGCCAGTTGCCGGATTATCACGTACCGATTTGACCACGCAATCTGCTGCATCCTGCACAGCATAACTGGCTTGCGCGGGATAACGACGCGCGGCACCTTTAGCCTGATGTTTGCGAGAGCCGGTCCATTCCCCGATTTTTTCTTCAACTGCGCCCGCTGCTTCATTCAATTTTGCTTCCGCTTTATCAGTCATGATGACTCCCTGCTGGTTGTGAATATTACGATTCAGCGTAGTCACAGATTTTCAGACCAGCAACCCGCAGGCCAACGAGGTTGTAACAGTGGTTTGCAGGATTGTTGAACTCTGTCCAGGCTTAAACGAAGTAGCAGGCCTTTTGATTTGCGGAAATCAGGCCGTGTCACACCAGGAGGAGAGATGAAACGTGATGTATTAAGTGAAGACGATTACGATGAAGTGTGTCGGGTTATTGGCGACGCGGTGATTGTCCTATCCGAATGTGGCCACGAAACTAAACGCGCTGAAATCACCGATTTATTGCAGCGAACCCGCCATCATCGCGCGCATGATGAACGCGACGAACAGCGGATGCTGGAGCATGCGATTCGTCTGGTCAAACCCTAATCCCTAAGGGTGTCACGAGACGCCCTCAGGGATTGCCGCGATAAGCCGGATACCAGGTCACCAAAAAATGGCGAAGATGATCGAAACACCACTCGGCATCGTCGGCTTGCTGACAATAATAGCGAATGGTGACTTTCTCATAGCGCATATGACGCTGATGCAAAGGTGACCAGCCCCAATCCAGCACGGCGCGGGCGTAATTGACCAGGGTGCCGCTCTGCATGTTGTGCTGCTTCTCTTGTCGGCTCAGATAGAGTTCAAATGCCTGATCCAGACTTTGCGTCTCCTCACTGCTGCCACTCGATAGCGCCGGGCGTAATGCCACATCGATAAATCCGCACACGCCGTCATCACGCTGCTGCCAGTCACAGGCTAAGGTCATAAATACCCCCTCCTGCAAATTCACCTCTTCCAGTAAACGCCGTAAATTTTCGGAATGTTTACCCGCTGAGATTTCGTCGATGCGATCGGTCTCCAGCGTGAGGTCAAATCCACAAGGATTCACCGAACCATCCGCGTTGGTGGAAGCGGGGAAGGGGAAATCGATGTAGCCGTTATTGTCCAGACTCTTTTCCATAGTACAGGTCCGCAGCGTGAGGAAGCCTGACAATAAACCATCTTTCCCGGCTAAGCACGTTTAAGGGCACGTCCAGGTAATCATCGTGTTCTGATAAGGGTTGATCAGACGGAATTGCTTATCTGACAGCCGCTGAGCGGTGAAGCCCTCAGGCGTCACGGCAGAAGGGACATACTGGAAACGATCGCTGGAGTGCAATGTGCCACTTTTCACCGCCACGCCATCACGCGTGACCGTAAAGGCATTCACCAAATCGAAAATGCGCGCCTGCGTCTGCCCCATTGATTGTCCATAAATGGTCGCGACTTCGCCCGGGCAGTCGACACCTTTGGGCGTGGAGCTGCAACCAGCCAATAATAAAAGGGTGAGTACTACCGTGATTCGCAACATGATCCTGTCCTGGTTCGATTCCTTGTTTGCAGTGGCCCGTCAATGCCCACTGATATGCTGATCATAGCAGGTCTGGCACCGCTTCCCATTTGTCATTTGCTTAATCGTTAAGCGGTAAGAATGTAAAGGGGTGACTTTGGTAGCAGATAAACGTTATTCTTGCCAGCGTTGCGCATCAGGTAAGCAAAACAAGGGCAAATCTATGAAAGAAGAAGAAGCCAGTTTAATGATTCTTCAGCACGCGATTGATAAATTAGAAGCCGACAAAAAAAAGCAGGTAATGAACTGTGTAGCGGCCATACAAGAAGTGATGCAAGGCTTCGATCCGGAAGATGCGGGTCTGGCGTTAATGTTAGTCGCCGCACAGGTTGCAGCAGAGTAATCCCTTTCGGTCATTCCTTCCCCATCCGTTTGCGATGGAAATCCATGCAATATAGCTGCTGCTCAGTCGATATCGGCTGATGCGCAGCAATTGTTCTGCACAGATTAATCTTTCTCCTGGTTCACATTACTGCGCGCTGTGCTAAACCTGACAATGAATCCAAAAGGAGGATGAGATGAAAAAGACATTGCTTTTAATTGGTACTTTTAGCCTCGGCCTACTGCTGGCGGGCTGCGCATCCGATCACGTCATGCACACCACCGATGGGCAAACCATTGTGGTGCAGGGTAAACCGAAAGTGGATGAAGATACCGGCATGATTACTTACAAAGATATTGATGGTAAAGAACAGCAGATAAACCGTAATCAAATCAAAGATATGAACTCGGTTAACTAACGTTTTCTTTACCCTTCTATCCTTGCAGGCCCGTACTCAACGGGCCATTATTCGTCTTCTCACTTTTTTCTGTGTTAGGCTTCTCTGCATAAAACCCAACGAAATCATCATCTAACCTCAGCGGAGATCCAATGAAGGCGATAGCTATTGCCGTTGGCTTAATGGCGTGCCATATCGCGCCGGCCTGGAGCGAAACCGAATTTCAAATTACCTGTCCGGGGCGCCCGACCATGACGGTATCGCGTGCGGAATACGGTTTAAGTACGCTGATGTGGCCAACACGTCATTTTCAAATTGCAGCAGGGCAACAGCGCACGCGTTTGCAAGGCGGGGATAAAGTGGCGATCACGCGTTTTCGTAATGGCGATCAGCTGATTGTGAACAAAAACAATGACGATACGTTCTTTGTCTATGCCGATAGCGATAAACTCATCCCCTGCAATCGCACCGAAAAACGCGATGCGGAAATTCTTTCGCTGGAACGTTACGACGATAGCCAGCGCCCCAATTCATAGTTGCCTGTCAAAGGAGAAGACGATGCAATTAAGCGTAACCGACACCGTTACCGCAGAGGATCTGGATGATGTTCGTCTCGGCCTCACCGAATATAACAGCCGCTTTATCGATCCCAGTGAGATGCAGGCGATTGGCGTCTTCATTAAGGATGCTTCTGGCCGCAAGCTGGCCGGGTTGACCGGTTCCACCTTTGGTAACTGGCTGCGCATCGACCTGCTATGGGTCGGCGATGCGTTACGTGGGCAGGGCGCTGGTACACAGTTGATTCAGGCCGCCGAAACAGAAGCCCGCGCCCGTGGTTGCCTTTATGCGCAGGTTGATACGGCCAGTTTCCAGGCGCGCCCGTTCTATGAAAAGATGGGCTACACCTTACGCTTTAGCCTCGATAATTATCCGCGTCTGCATCAGCGTCATTACCTCAGTAAATCGCTGTAGCTAGATCAGTGGCTGCTGGCGTAAATCCAGCGGCGATTGCTCTGCCTCATCAATCGCCGCCAGCCAACTCTGCAAATCAACTTTGGCCCATGATAAGTGACCACGCGTGGTACTCATCAGCACGACATCCGGGCGCAGCTCGCGGTACAGCTCCAGTGATTGCTGTAACTCCAGCGGATTACTCTCCGGTACCAACACGCTGATCCAGCGGTTGTAGTCACAGGTTAAGGTATCGCCAACAAACAGATAGGTCTGGCCCAGCGGGGAGTGATAAAGGTAACTGCAGCTGCCGGGTGTGTGGCCGGGTGTGGGCAGCAGATGGAAATCACCAAAGTGGCTTTCCTGTTGAATGAAGGTCTCATCAGGTTCGACAATCAGACTGACCGGCCCCAGTGAACGGCTGTGACAGTAGAGCGCACTGTTAAAACGCTGCTGGATCGCCACGGCGCCGGGCGCGGCTTCATGCCAGTGGGTGAGGTAGTGGCGAATCACCCCGCCCGCATCATTGAGAAACTCATGATCGAGCGGATGCTCGACACGGCCGATGACCAGATTGCCGCGCGGATGGCGCAGCATAAAGCCATGCATCATTAAATCTTGCGCCGTCTCTTCGGCGGGAAATTCCGGGGTGGAGATCCACAAATCTTCGTACAGTGGCTTCAATGTCGGTCTCCTGCGGCAAAACGTTAGCGCAATGTCGGGTGGCCGGTGAAGGCAAGCTGCGCTTCGCCCTGTTCAAGCTGTAAGGTGGCGCTGGCACCCAGCGGCAGCGTGACGGTGTCGGCATCGTGGCCAAACGCCAGTTCGCTGATCACCGGTAGCTGATATTCATCGCGGATGCGTTGCCATACGCTGGCAAAATCGAAACCATTGTCATAAGCCGACAGTGACGTGCTGGTGAAACTGCCGGTGATGATCGCCCGCTGGCGCGCCAGAATGCCGCTCTGTTGCAGTTGAATCAGCATACGCTCTATGCGGAAAGGATGCTCATTCACATCCTCGATCACCAAAATGCCGTTTTCAATTTGTGGCATCCAGGGTGTGCCGATCAGGGAGCAGATCATCGCCAGATTGCCACCCCACAAGGTCCCTTGCCAGCGTCCCGCATCCGGGCTGTGGGTCTGCCAGCCTATATTGACTGTAGGAGAAGAGAGCGCCTGCCAAAAGTGTGACAGGGTAAATTCGGATAATGCCTCTGCGCCGAAGTTGCCGGCCAGCATCGGGCCGCTGAAGGTCACCAGCCCGGTTTGCGCCAGTAACGCCAGTTGAATCGCGGTAAAATCACTGTGTCCACAAAGCGCGATAGGTTGATTGAGCAGCCGGCGCTGCAGACCGACATAATCAATCTGATCCAGCAAACGCGAGGCACCGTACCCACCGCGCACCGCCAGCACAATATCGGGCAGCGTGCTCAGTGTTGCCAGCTGGTTCACATCATTCAACCGTTCCCCGTCTTCGCCCGCAAAACGCTGGAAGCGGCGTGTAATCGCTGATAAGTTGTCCAACTGATGTCCCTGAGCCTGTAAACGACTCACTGCACGTTGGGCCGCATCCTGATTATGGCAATAGCCGGAGGGGGCGATCAGACGAATAGATCGGGGGGAAAGCATAGCGTTCATCCTGATTTAAAGTGGCCTGCCGATGATGGCGAAATCCGTTACCGATGTCACGGCAGCACAAGGTTTTTTACGTATTTAGGATAAACGGTAATTTTGCATTGCGCTGCGCCAGGTATGATAGCTTGCGCCAACTCTATTGCGGAACCAAAAATCAGTGAAAATTCGACTACTTATGCTATCTGCGCTGTTGCTCGCGGGCTGTGCCAGTGAGCCAGAAAAAACGGTCGTGCCAGAGAAAAATACGCCATTAACCCAGGCACCACCGTCGAAAGTGAATGATGCATGGTCAATGTTTACCGAAGATGCCGCCAGTCATTATGGCGTTGATGAGAAGTTAATCAGCGCCATTATTAGTGTCGAATCCGGGGGCAATCCCACCGTTACCAGCCGTTCAAACGCGGTAGGGTTGATGCAGATTAAAGCCTCAACGGCGGGGCGTGCGGTGTATCGCACTCAGGGACGTCACGGTCAGCCGACGTCTTCGGAATTGCGCGATCCAGCGAGAAATATCGATATCGGTGCGGCATATCTCAAGCTGCTGCAGGATTCTGAGTTGGCCGGTATTCGAAATCCACTCACGCTGCGTTATGCCACCATCGTTTCTTACGCCAACGGTGCTGGTGCGTTGCTGCGCACCTTCTCACGGAATCGCGATCGGGCGATTGCGATGATCAACTCGATGACGCCGGACGAATTCTATCAGCATGTGCAGGATAAACATCCGGCGGCACAGGCACCACGTTATTTGTGGAAGGTCACAACGGCCTACCGAACCATCGGATAAGTCGGCTTTGCGAAGCGCGGCTCGTCAGGGCCGCGCCTTAAAGCAACCTGTTAAATCGGTCATTCCATCAGCAATCGTGCGGTGGGATAATCCACAATCAGCACTTTCACATATCCACCGCGCAACGCTCCGCGAATCGCCTGGGCTTTCTCTTTGCCGCCCGCCAGTGCCACCACTTGCGCACACTGTTTAACCTGCGCCAGCTCCATGCCAATCACCGGATCTTCCTCGGCGTTCAACACCGGTTTTCCGTCAGTATCAAAATAATGCAAACAGATATCGCCCACCGCACCGCGCTCGGCCAGCGTGCGCAGCATCTCGCCGTCATAGTAGTTGCCGGAATTGCGTAGCAGCGCGGAGGGCTCAAGATCGCCAATGCCGACAATCGCCAGATCCACTTGATCAAACTTTTCCAGCACCACGGCCACGTCTGGGTTTACTGATAAGCGTTGACGATCCTGCACTGAATGCTCAATCGACTGCGACGGCAGCAACCAGGCCGGACAATCCAGTAGCGCCGCAAGATTCTGCGTCAGGATGGTGGCCTGCACGTTGCCGTTCGCACCCACCCCACCAAGCAGCTGGATCACGCCTTTGCAGGGCGCACTCAGCGGATGCAACGCGTCCACCATCGCGCGAATGGTGCCACTCCATGATGAAATGCCGATCAGTTCATCGGCGCGCAGGCGGGTTTCCAGATAGTGCGCCGCTGCTGAGCCAATCGCCTGTTTAATTTGCAGCGCGGAAGCCTGATCCGGCACATCGACCACAATCACCTGTGGTAGCTGATACTGCTGCTCAATCGCCTTCTCCAGTTCGGGATAGACATTGGCGGGTGGCACCACGCTGATTTTCACTACGCCTTCTTTCACGCTGCGATTGAGGATGCGTGACACAAAGGATTGCGACAGCTTCAGCAGTTGCGCAATATCGGACTGCTTCATGCCTTCCACATAATAAAGCGTGGCGATTTTTACCATCAGCCGCTGTTCGTCCTGTTTTGCCATGGTTTTTCTCTCTCTTAACCTGCCTGGTATTGTTAATCAGGCTGTCATAAATAACAACGCAGAACATTTTGTGATCGTTTTCGCTTTTTCAGGATCGCGCGATGGACGAGTTCAGCAAGCCAGCGCATAGTCATTATGCATATAAAATCGCAATTGAATATATATTCAAGCGGAGAAAAATCAATGAAAGCTTCTGTCCTCAAAATGACCCTACTGGCTTCACTGATGTTGGCCTCAGCGGCAACGCTGGCGGCAGAGAAAGGTTTGATAGCAATTATCACGCCTTCTCACGATAACCCGTTCTTTAAAGCCGAAGCGGATGGCGCGCAAGAGAAGGCCAAAGCGCTCGGTTACACCACGCTGGTGGCCTCGCACGATGATGACGTGAATAAGCAAAACCAGCTGATCGAAACCGCCATCGCGCGTAAAGCCAAAGCGATCATTCTGGATAACGCCGGTGCTGACGCCACCGTCGGCCCGGTGCAAAAAGCCAAAGATGCTGGAATCCCCACCTTCCTGATTGACCGTGAGATCAACAAAACCGGCGTCGCCGTGGCGCAGATTGTCTCTAACAACTATCAGGGCGCGCAGTTGGGCGCAGAGAAGTTCGCTAAGTTGCTGAACGGCAAAGGCGACTACGTTGAGCTGCTGGGCAAAGAGTCGGATACCAACGCGGGCGTGCGCTCACAGGGCTATCACGACGTGCTGGATGACTATCCCGATATGAAGATGGTGGCGCAGCAGAGTGCCAACTGGAGCCAGACCGAAGCCTTTAGCCGCATGGAAACCATTCTGCAGAAAAATCCCAACATTGTCGGGGTGATTTCCGGGAATGACACCATGGCGCTGGGGGCAGAAGCCGCGCTGAAAGCCGCCGGTAAAACCAACGTAATTGTGGTGGGCTTTGACGGCAGCGATTACACGCGCGATTCCATCATCAATAAAGGCAACATCAAAGCCACGGTGCTGCAGCCAGGCTGGGATCAGGCACAAATGGCGGTTGAGCAGGTGGATTACTACCTGAAAAACGGCAAAGCGCAAAAAGAAGAGAAGCAGCTTATGGATTGCGTGCTGATCGATAACAGTAACGCCGCGAAGCTGAAAAACTTCAACCTGGCGAAATAAGACGGAGGTCGGCATGAAGGGAAAAGCAGCAACCGGGCTGATGGTTGGGCTCTTATCGCTGATATTGACCGCCTGCACCGTGGTGGATCTCGATGCAAACGGCAATCCCATCATGCCGAAAGATCCGAATGCCAAACCCGGCTACAGCAATCAGACGCCACAGCAGATCGCCGAATCGAGCTGGGCCAGCCGGGTGCAGCAACCGGCTGAGAAGCAGGCGCTGAGCTGGGCGGATATGGAAACCAAAAGTCATACCGTCAAGGCCGGGGGCAGCGAAAGCGTGTTTGTGCGTGCCGGAGGAACCGTCACCGACTTTGATAACAGCAACGAACGCGAACGCAGCCTGACTGTCACCATCAATGGCAAACCGGTCAAGGTGTTGATTGGGCCGGTACTGCGCAGTAATGCAATTCGTGATGCGGCGGGCTATCGCTTTGAAGAGTTCACCAATCAGGTGCAATACGCACAGCTGACTAAAGCGTTGAATCGTCATGCCGTTCAGCAACTACCGCCGGTGGATGCCAGTTGGGTCGGCAAACCGGTGCAGGCGCTGTTAGCCGTCAGTATGGAGCCGAATCAGGTGAATGACGTGGTGGCGATTCAGTTGCAGCAAGGGAATCCATGATGAGCGATGAAATCATCCTGCAGGCCAAACAGATGTCGATGTTGTTTCCGGGCACCCTGGCGCTGGACCGTGTCGATTATCGCGTGTGGCGCGGCAAAGTGAACGTCATCATCGGTGAAAATGGGGCAGGTAAATCCACGCTGATGAAGATCCTCGCCGGGGTGCAGCAGCCCACCAGCGGCGAAATGTTCCTTAACGGCGAAAAAGTGGTGTTGAGCAGTACGCGAGACGCCGCCCGCCACGGTATCGGCATGGTGCATCAGGAACTCAACCTGTTCGAAAACCTCAGCGTGGCGGAGAACATCTTTCTGGGACGGGAAATCCAGCGCGGCATCAGCCCGATTAACGAAGCTGAACAGAAGCGACGCACGGCTGCGTTATTGCAACGTCTCGACCAGCCAATTTCACCGGACGAGATGGTCGGCAACCTGAAAGTGGGTCAGCAGCAGTTGGTGGAAATTGCCAAAGCGCTGGCAGAAAACGCCGACATCTTAATTCTGGATGAGCCGACCTCGGCGTTGAGCAAAACCGAAGTGGAGATCCTGTTCCGCGTGATCCGCGAACTGACGCGGCAGGGGGTTTCCATCATTTATATCTCGCATCGGCTGGAAGAGCTGATGGCGATTGGCGATGTGATTACCATCCTGCGCGACGGTCGCTTTCAGGCGGAAGCGAAGGTCAGCGACATCGATGTGCCGTGGATCGTGCGTGAAATGCTCGGCAGCGAACCGGTGAGTAACTTTCTGCCGCCTAATCGTCAGTTCGGGGCGGCGGTGCTGGAAGCCGAGCACATCACCTGTGTCAGTGCCCATGGCAATACGCTGGTGGACGATGTCAGTTTCAATGTGCGCGCCGGGGAGATCGTCGGCATTTATGGCCTGATGGGCGCGGGGCGCACCGAGTTGTTTGAGTGCCTGCTCGGCAGCCAGCGCAACTATCTCGGCAAACTGTGGCTGGACAGCAAACCGTTGCCCACACGCTTGCCAACGGCCGAACGTATTCGTATGGGCATGAGCCTGGTGCCGGAAGATCGCAAACGGGCCGGTATTTTCCCGGTCTCCTCTGTGGCCAGCAATCTCACCATTGCCAGCCTGTGGCGACGTTTATCGCATCGCACCGTGATCGCCGAACAAGCTGAACGCGAAGCGGTAAACAGTACAGTAGGCAATCTGGCCATCAAAATATCGTCACCCGACGTGGCGATCAGTGCGCTGAGTGGCGGCAACCAGCAGAAAGTGGTGATTGGCCGTTCATTGCTCACCAATCCACGTTTACTGCTGCTGGATGAGCCGAGCCGGGGCATTGATGTGGGTGCCAAAGCGGAAGTGTTTCGCATGATGGTGAAACTGTCAGAGCAGGGCATTGCCGTGGTGTTCTCCACCTCCGATTTAAAAGAAATTATGGCCGTCGCCGATCGCATTCTTGTGATGTCTGGCGGCAAGTTGACAGCTGACCTGCCGCGCGCGGAAGCGGAAGAGGCGGCGCTGGTTAAAGCAAGTGCACAGGGGTTCTGAGCATGAAAAACAATGGCGCAATGGCGCTCGCTTCGCCAGGTAAGGTTTTCAACTCGCGTGAAGGCATGATTCTGCTGCTGTTAAAACTGCGCACCTTTATCGCGTTGTTCCTCATCGTCGGCTTCTTTGCCATCACCGTGCCGGATTTCCTCGCCGTGGGTAGCATGGTGATCATGGTCAAACACATCGCCATCAATGCGTTTCTGGCGCTCGGCATCACCTTTGTGATTATCACTGCGGGTATTGATCTCTCCATCGGTGCCACGCTGGGCCTGTGCGGCATGATTGCCGGCTGGTTGATTACCAAAGGCATTGTGTTGCCGATGTTTGGCATCGCCATCTTTCCCAGCGTTTGGGTGATTGTGCCCGTGGTGTTAGTGGTGGGTGGACTGATTGGCGCGGTGAATGGCTGGATCATCACCAAATACAACGTGGCCCCGTTTATCTGCACGCTGGGCACCATGTACATCCTGCGCGGGGCGGCGATGCTGACCTCCGGCGGCGAAACCTTCCCCGGCTTGCAGGGCAATCCGCTGCTAGGTAACACCGGTTTCGACAAAATCGGTGCGGGGTATTTTCTCGGCTTACCGTGGGCGATCTGGATGATGGTGGTGCTGGCGCTGGTGATTGCCTATGTAGCACGTCGCCTGCCGTTTGGCCGTCAGGTGTATGCGATTGGTGATAACGAGCGTGCAGCGGAACTCTCGGGCGTCAAAGTGAAGTCGGTGAAAATCTGGGTTTACACCATTTCAGGTTTCTGTGCGGCGATTGCCGGCATTGTGGTCTCCTCGCAGCTGGTGGCCAGCCATCCGGCGAACGGCACCTCATTCGAGATGAATGCGATTGCGGCGGTCGTGCTGGGCGGTACTTCATTGGCTGGCGGGCGCGGCACCATTCTCGGCACGCTGGTAGGGGCATTTGTCATCGGTTTCCTCGCGGATGGTTTGATCATGATGGGCGTCAGCGAGTTCTGGCAAATGGTGATCAAAGGCATCGTGATTATCGTGGCAGTGATCATCGATCAAATGCAAAGCCGCATGCAGCAAAAGGCCGCCGTGGTGGCGCAGAAGGCATTGATTCAGGAAGGTGAGGCCAAAGGTTAATTGTTACCCGTCATAAGCCGAGCCGCAGGTGCGTCGGTTGCGCTTGCTCATCCCAGTCACTGACCTGAGTAAGCTCCTGGGGGATTGACGAGCTGGCCGCCTTCCCGCAACTCAGCTTATTCAGGGGAAAAATCCGGGTAAATTTTTTTACCTGCTGTGAATATATATTCAATAACGCTTTAAAATGCAGAGGTGTCTATGAATCCTTTCAAATATTCGGTGGCGGACCTGGCAGCGAAAGCGCGCGCTGTGCGTCGCCGCATCATCCAGCTCAATGCCGGTAGTCCGGCGGGTGGACATACCGGTGCCGATCTCTCTCAGGTCGAAATCCTGACGGCGCTCTATTTCCGCATCCTGAATTGCGCACCGGATCGCACTAACGATCCCCAGCGTGACATTTACATCCAGTCGAAAGGGCATGCGGTCGGCGGCTATTACTGTGTGCTGGCGGAGGCGGGTTACTTCCCAACCGAATGGCTGCCCACTTATCAGCATTCGGATTCACATTTGCCGGGCCATCCGGTGCGGCAGAAAACGCCGGGCGTGGAACTCAACACCGGTGCATTGGGCCACGGCTTACCGGTGGCGGTGGGTATTGCGCTGGCGGCGAAAAAAGACAACAGCGACCGCCGCATCTTTGTGGTCACAGGCGACGGTGAACTGGCCGAGGGCAGTAACTGGGAGGCCGCGCTGGTGGCGGCGCACTACAACCTCGATAACCTGGTGATCATCAACGACAAGAACAAACTGCAGCTGGCAGGGCACACGCGCGACATTATGAACACCGATCCGCTGCCGGATAAATGGCGAGCCTTCGGTCTGGAAGTCACTGAATGCAACGGTAATGACATGGCTTCCGTGGTGGAAACCATTGAAAACCTGCCACGTAACGGCAAACCGCAGGTGATTGTGGCGCATACCGAGAAAGGCTTTGGCATCTCCTTTATTCAGGGCAAACCAGAGTGGCATCACCGTGTGCCGAAAGGGGAAGAGATCGAACTGGCACTGGAGGAATTAAAAGATGAGTAATGCAAAACACCTGGCCACGGTGATGGTGGAAGCCTTTATTGACGCGGTAAATCGCGGTGTGGATTTGGTGCCGGTGGTGGCAGATTCCACCTCAACGGCAAAAATATCGCCTTTCATTAAGGCGTTTCCCGATCGGTTGGTGAACGTTGGCATTGCGGAACAAACCCTGGTGGGCACGGCGGCCGGTCTGGCAATCGGTGGAAAAGTGGCGGTGACCTGTAATGCAGCTCCGTTCCTGATTTCGCGCGCCAACGAGCAGGTAAAAGTGGACGTCTGTTACAACAATACCAACGTCAAACTGTTTGGCCTGAATGCCGGTGCCAGTTACGGCCCGCTGGCCAGCACCCACCACAGCATTGATGATATTGCGGTGATGCGTGGCTTCGGCAATATCGAGATTTACGCGCCATCCTGCCCGCTGGAGTGCCGCCAGATCATCGATTATGCCCTTGCGCATGTGGGGCCGGTTTACATCCGTCTGGATGGCAAGGACCTGCCTCAGCTGCACGATGAAAACTACCAGTTCCGTCCGGGCCAAATCGACGTGTTGCGTGAAGGCAACGACATCGTGCTGGTGGCGATGGGTTCCACCGTGCATGAGGCGGTGAGTGCGGCCGAGCAATTACAGGAACAGGGAATCAGCGCAGGTGTGATCGCCATTCCATCAATTCGTCCCTGCGATACCCAACGGCTGCAAGAGCTGTTAAAGCATTATCCGGCGGTGATCACCGTAGAGGAGCACAATGTTAACGGCGGCGTCGGCAGTCTGGTGGCCGAAGTGCTGGCTGAAGGCGGCTGCGGAATTCCGCTGTTACGTCTGGGCATCCCCGATGGTCAATACGCGATTGCTGGCGATCGTGCCTCCACGCGCGCGCATCATGGTATTGACGCCGCCAGCGTGGTGAAGAGTGCAGTGCGCATGTGTGCAGGAGCGTAAACATGGCGGGTCCATTAATACTGGCAATTGATGAGGGTACCACTAACGCGAAAGCCATAGCGGTGGACCGCGCAGGCAACGTGGTGGCGCGCGGCAGCCAGCCTCTGACGCTAGCCCATCCCCAGCCGGGATTGGCCGAGCAGCATCCGCTGGCGATCTGGCAGGCGGTGAAACAGGCGATTGAAAGCTGTCTGGCGCAGTGCGGCGGGGCAGAGGTGGCCGCCGTCGCGATCAGCAACCAGCGCGAGTCGGTGCTGATCTGGCAGCGCCGCGACGGGCAACCGCTGACGCCGCTGGTGAGCTGGCAGGATCGTCGCTCGGAAGCCTTTTGTCGCGATTTACGCATGGCGGGTAAAGCGCCACGCATCACCGGCTTAACGGGCCTGGCGGTCGATCCCATGTTTCCCGCAGGCAAACTCACCGGGATGCTGGCGACGATTCCAGATGGACTGGCGCGTGCACAAGCCGGTGAACTCTGCATTGGCACTGTTGATAGCTGGCTCAGCTGGCAACTTAGCGGCGGCGAAAGTTTTATTACCGATCACGCTAATGCGGCCCGCACCCAACTCTACAATTTGCACAGCGGCGACTGGGATGACGAACTGCTGGCGTTATTCCATATCCCGCGCGCGGCGCTGCCACATATTGTGCCCTCCGCCAGTGCGCAGGGTGTTGTCACGGTACAGGACATCGCCGGACTGAAAGCGGGTACGCCCATTTTGTCGCGCATTGGCGATTCCCATGCGGCACTGCTGGCACAACGTAGTGCGGGTGAAGAGGTGGTGAAAGCCACTTACGGCACCGGTTCATCGCTGATGATGTCAATGGCCACCCCCTTGCTGACCGAAAACGGCCTCAGCACCACGGTGGCGTGGCACGATGGCACGCTGCGATTTGCCTTTGAAGGTAACATCACCCATACCGGTTCAGGCGCGGCCTGGCTGGGACGCATGCTGGGCATCAGCGATCCGCGTGAACTGACGGCGATGGCGCAACGCAGCGAGCATAATCAGGGCATCTATTTCGTGCCTGCATTGTCAGGCCTGGGCGCGCCCTGGTGGGATTTGAAGGCGCGCGGCATGGTATGTGGCCTTACCGATGCCGCCACGCCAGAGGTGCTGGCGCGCGTGGCGCTGGAATCAATCACCTTCCAGATTGCCGATGTGTTCTTCGCTATGGAGCAGGCCAGTGGTGTGCAGTTACCCGCGCTCTGTGTGGATGGCTCGGCAACCGAAAACAGTTGGCTGATGCAGTTACAGGCAGACGTGTTGCAGCGGCCGCTGAAACGTGCCCCTACCGCTGAAGTCTCCGCCCTGGGTGCCGCGCTGCTGGCGGGGCGTTCATTAGGCTGGTGGCAGCAGGGCAGTGATATGCAGGCGTTGCAGGGGGGCAGCGTGATTGAGCCGCGCAGCGATCGCGCGACCATTATGCAGGAGAATTATCGCGGCTGGCTGGAAGCGGTGGCGCGTTGTCGTTATCAACCGCACCATTAATCTTTATCGTCTCAAAGACAACGTATCGCGCGAGGGCGAGTCACACCGCGCTTGCCCAGGCGTGATAAATCATGTCGTAGAGAATTCTGCGGGGTTCGCTCTGGTCCCCGCATGTTACCCAATTACTGGAAGCGATTCGCTTTGTCGCGCGCCAGACGCTCCAGGGCAAAGATCACCTGCTGTAGCTGGCGTTCCTGCACCGGCTCAATGGCGGTAAAGCGGAAGCTGAGACGAGGGGTTGTGCGGGTTTCATTCTTGCTGGTGACGGTGCTGCGCTCGCCAATATTTAGCAGCTGTGCCGTGACCTCAAAATGACCGTATTCGCCCAACTCCACGCGCAGATTTTTAAAGGTGTCACCGCGGTTCAGACCCTCTGGCAAGCTTTCGTCCAGCAAGACACCTGCACCGCCGAGAGAGAGATCCTGCAAACGAAAACGCGCCTTACTGCCATCCGGCCACTGCGTATGGCAGTAAAACACTGGCTCCATTGGGGCGGAAACACGGAAAAACTCACGACGCTGGATCTGCCACAGCAGTTCAGGCAGTGGGGCAGTGAAAGCCGGTAAGCCTTCGAACTCGGTGCGCTCCAGTTTGATCAAGCCAAACTCGACTTTTGCCCCCTGCGTTTCTGCCGCGATATTCACTTCGCCGCCCTGCAGCGCTAAATCGTTGTCCAGTGCATTGCTGCCGAGATCGAAGATCACGCGATCCTCATCGGCATCCAGCATGCGACTGATAAATTGACCGCGCGAAAAACTCACCATTAAAGGGGTCTGGAAACGCAACAAATCCTTCATTACGTTTAAAACAGCAAGGGTGCCTCGTTTGAGATATTGTTCGTTATCGGCTTCTTTCACATCCTGCTCCACTTATCCGATTGTTATTATCACGGGTGACACGGCTATCGCATTATTATCGACAGGGTGGCAAAAAGCTTTAGCCTGCTAACTCTCTATCTACTGTGATGTTCATCAAGCAGATTAAAAATATCCGACTATACTAATCGCAGTGAACACCTTGATTCATAACGTAAGGAGCAGTAAATGGGTATCATTTCATGGATTATTTTTGGTTTGATTGCCGGGATCATCGCTAAATGGATCATGCCAGGTAAAGATGGCGGTGGATTCATCATCACTGTGGTTTTAGGGATCGTCGGCGCGGTGGTTGGCGGCTGGATCAGTACCCTGTTTGGCTTCGGTAAAGTTGACGGTTTCAACTTTGGCAGCTTCGTGGTGGCGGTGATTGGTGCCATCGTGGTGCTGTGGATCTACCGTAAAGTGCGCACCTAGCAGTACCCCCTGATTTAATGAAATCCGCATCCCACCGGGATGCGGATTTTTTTTGGCAGTTAGAAGTCGTAGCCCACGGTGGCGGTAATGGTTCGCTCTGCGCCGCGATAGCAATACCCGGTGCCATAACAGGCGGCGAGATACTTTTTGTCGGTCAGGTTATTGGCATTGATCTGCAGCCATGCCCCTTTCAACTGTGAATTCCACGCACTCAGGTCGGCACGGACTGATGCATCCAACAACGTCACTGACGGCAAACGTGTGGTGTTTTCATTATCAGCCCACTGTTTACCGATATAACGCACACCCGCACCGGCGCTCAAGCCGTAATCAAACTGATAGTGACCCCAGAATGACGCCATGCTGTTCGGCGTGACGTAAGGCGTATGGCCATCATTCCCGTCAACGGAATCTTTGAAACGCAGATGGTTCAGCGTGTAACCGGCGATGGTGCTGAGTCGCGGCGTTAGCTGGTTGCGGGCTTCCAGCTCAATGCCCTGCGAATGCACTTTACCGGAAGGACTGTAGGTGCTGTCCACCACGTTACGGTTCGCCACATCGTTTTGCGTCAAATCGTACAGCGCGATGGAGTACATATCACGTGTGCCCACCGGCTGGTATTTCACACCGGCTTCATACTGCTCGGAAGTGGTTGGCTTCAGCTGATTGCCGTCTGGGTCGGTCAAAGAAGCCGGGGTAATCGCCTGGCTCCAGCTGACGTAAGGTGAAATTCCGCTGTCGAACGCATACAGCAGCGCAGCACGGCCGCTGACGTGGTCATCCTGGCGACGGCTGGTGCCATTATTGGAGACGATGCGATCGTAACGACCAGAGAGATCCAGATGCCAGCGGTCGAGCTGCATTTCATCCTGCAAGTAGAGTCCGGTCTGATAATAGCGACGCGTTTGTTCGGTCCAGCTGTAATCCGGCATGCTGCCGACCGCTTCGCCCGTCCAGGGGTTTAATGAACTCGCATAGCCACTGGCTTTACTCAAATCATTCTTATAACGGTGGTATTCGGCACCGAGGATCACCCGATGCTGCAGCGCGCCGGTGGCAAAATCGGCCTGCAGACGGTTATCGTTGGCCCATGCGCTGAGCGAGGAACGTTCACCGGAGTAGTAGCGGGTCAGCAGGTCCGGGTTAGCGGCATCCCAGCCAATCTGATACACCTGATCGAGATCGACATTGGCGTGGCTATAGCTGGCGGTGGAGTATACAGACCACACTTCATTGAAGCGGTGCGAGAAGTCGTAGCTGTAGATCTGCTCGTGGCGCTTGAACTGATCCAGCGCGCTGTCGCCCTCATAGAATCCATCACTCAGCTTGCGGCCATTATGGCTATAAAGCGTGCCTTCAGCGGGCACGGAACCGTGATAACCGCCGGATGGATCTTTTTGCAGATAGGCACGCAGCACCAGACTGGTGTCTTCGCTGGGTTGCCACAGCAGCTGTGGCGAAATCGCATATTTTTCTTCACGGGTGTGATCGTACTGCGTATCGCTGTTACGCGTGATGCCGGTGAGACGGAAGGCCCACTGATCGTTAATCGCATTGGTGTAGTCAAAGGCGGCGCTGTTGGTGGCGTTGGTGCCGGTCGACAGGCGGAAATGGCCCTCTTCAGCAAACTGCGGCCGCTTGCTCACCTGATTGACTAATCCGCCTGGTACGGTCTGGCCGTAAAGTGCGGAGGAGGGGCCTTTGATCACATCAACGCGATCGAGGAACCAGTTATCTACCTGCAAGATGTTGAAGCTGCCGCCATCACTCATGATGCGCAAGCCATCCAGGAAGGTGTTGTCGACATCGCCGCCATGGAAACCACGCAGCGCAATGGTGTCATAGCGAGTGGCGGCCCCGCCGAAGTTGGTGAATACGCCCGGCGTGTAGTTCAGTACCTGATTGAGATCCTGCGCACCCTGATCTTCCATCTGCTGACGTGTCACCACTGAGATGGACTGCGGCGTGGTGATCAGCGGCTGATCGGTTTTACTGCCGCCGCTGCTGCGGGTGGCGAGATAGCCTTGCGTCGGTGAGTTGGCGCTCTCTTGCGGTTGCGCGGTGACCACGATGGATTCTTCCGCGAAGGTTGCGGCGGGAAGGGCCAGAGCCAGTGCGCAGAGCACGCGGGTACGATTAAGGGTAAAAAGCGTCATCGGAAATCCTTTAACGGGAAGCAGAACAAAAGCAGCACTCAATCGGCAATGCCGAAAATTGAGAATACGATT
Organism: Candidatus Pantoea communis; assembly: GCF_011752685.1. NCBI lineage: Bacteria > Pseudomonadati > Pseudomonadota > Gammaproteobacteria > Enterobacterales > Erwiniaceae > Pantoea > Candidatus Pantoea communis. Next base: position 601,591 of record NZ_VWXC01000001.1, on the reverse strand, counting down.
AAAATTAAGAGTGAGAATTATTATCTTTTAGTGGGGTGTGTTTCAAGTTGTTAATGTGAGTGAAAGAGATTGTGAGGAAATAAACAGGAGGGGTAGCGTAGCGAGCGCGGCTTTATGTGAGAAAAGGTTTCATGATGCAGTCATACCATCTGTCGCGGTGCGCGATGGTGTGTAAACCTGAGGTGATGACTTCGCTGTGTTCAGTGGTGGCATCGTATGCCTGAGATGATGGCATTCAGCACCTTAGCTTTGACAGCGCGAACCGATTGCGCTGCTACCGTTTGACAAACAAAGCAGTAGCAGCGGTTTTAAAGTAGAGGGAGAGGGTTATTTACCCGCACTCAGCGCGGGCATATTCGGGATATCGCTCGCGTTATTACAGGTGTGATCTTTCGGGCAGTATTTATCCAGTAGTTTGAGCGTCACGCCGTTGGTCCAGCCGAAACCGTCCTGCAACGGATATTCACCGCCACCACCGCCGCCCAGTTGCGCGCCTTCCACCACATACTTCTCAACCAGCTTGTGCTCTTTGTCGTAAGTGGCCTGCACGTTTTGCAGGAAGCGCTGACCAATTTCCTGCGCCAGCTTGGGTTGCTTGTAATGTTCCAGTCCTTCCACCGCCACCCATTGCAGCGGCGCCCAGCCATTTGGTGCATCCCATTGCTGACCATTGTTCACGGTGGTGGTCACCAAACCTCCCGGTTTCAACAGCTGTTTCTCCACCGCTTTGGCAGTGCGGTCCGCCTGTTTTTCACTCGCCACCTGCATATAGAGTGGGAACAAAGTAGCGGCGGTCAGCTGCGGATGAATGTGTTTTTTCTGCCAGTCGTAGTCGGCGTACCAGCCTTGCTTCTCATCCCACAGATAACGATTAATCGCTGCCTGGCGTTTCTCAGCATCTGCCGCGAACTGTTTGGCTTTGTCATCCTGATTCGCCAGTTTCGAGGCTTTGGACAACACCTGCTCCAGATGGAACATCAGGCTATTGAGATCGACCGGTGCCAGCTGGGTGGTGCGGATCGAGGCCAGATTGTGGGCATCGGTAAACCAGCGAGAGCTGAAATCCCAACCAGAAGCCGCACCGGCACGCAGATCGCGATACACCTGCTGTTTATTGCGATCCGGCGCTTTGTTGGCGGTGTTCACATCGTCGAGCCAGGATTCGGTGCGCGGCGCATCGCGGTCATCCCAGTAGCGGTTAAGCAGAGTACCGTCGCCAAGTTTGATCACACGCTTGCTGGCCTGACCGGCAGCGACCTTATCGCTGTCCGCCATCCAGTAGTCGTACTCTTTCTGCAACTGCGGCAAATACTGGCGATAGACATCATCACCTTTATGCGTCGCCAGCAGATCCACCATCAGGCTAAAGAACGGTGGCTGCGAGCGGCTGAGGTAATAACTGCGGTTGCCGTTCGGGATGTGGCCGTATTTATCCAGTTCGGTGGCGAAGTTATCCACCATATCTTGCACGCGATCCCAGTGCCCGCTTTCGGCGAGGCCCAGCATGGTGAAGTAGCTGTCCCAGTAATAGACTTCGCGGAAGCGGCCGCCGGGGACCACATAGGGTTTCGGCAGCGGCAACAGGGAATCATACTGGCTGGCGGTCGGTGTCGATCGTGTCAGCACCGGCCACAGTCCATTGATATGCTCACGCAGGCTTTGTCCGGCAGGCGGCACATATTTGTCCTGCTCTTTGGGCAGTGTGAAGTTGGCGTCAACAAAATGCTTGAGGTCGAAGTTGCGCTGGCTCTTTTGCATCTGCCAGTCCGCCAGTATCGAGGAAGGATTATACTTCGGAACCGCATCGGCAAAGGTTTTCTGATCCGGATAAAATTTTGCCTGCTGTACCGCATTAAACAGAGGCCCCAGGCGGATATCGGGCGGCTGTGGCTGGCTGCTTAGCATTCGGCTGGTATCTTCCGCCTGCGCAACAGAGGCGCTGGCCAGCAGCGCCGCGCTCAGTAAGAACGTCAGTGGCGCGGGGGTGAATTTGACATTTTTTATCATCGGTTTTTCTCCTTGTCCGAAAAGGTGGTGCGCTAACACATTGACCACCCGAACAACTTTAGTCGCTAACGTGCCGCTTAGCCGCCTCAGGCCATGGAAATGTGAAGCCGCGGGAATTAATCACGCAAGAAATTGCATTAACCTTAAGGTTTTTGCTTGCCCTGAAGCGCTATTTGCCTGAGGCTGAAGGAAAAAAAGGAGAGCTGTATGGAGATCATCTGGTATCACCCGTCGCAAGCCCCCGATCGCTGGCTAGCGGGACTACGTCAGCGTTTACCGCAAGCCAACGTGCGCTACTGGCAGCCAGGCGACACGGATCCGGCGGATTATGCCATCGTGCGTTCGCCACCCACCGAGATGCTGGCTGGTCGTCCATTGAAAGGTGTGTTTGCCATGGGCGCGGGCGTGGACGAAATTCTTAAGCAACTGCGTGCCCATCCGGAAATGTTAGCCGATGAGGTGCCGCTGTTCCGTCTCGAAGATACCGGCATGGCGCGACAGATGCAGGAATACGCCAACTGGTGCGTGCTGGGCTGGTTCCGCCGTTTTGCCGACTATCGTCAGCAGCAGCAACAGGCAAACTGGCAGCCACTCGACACAGCGGATCGCGCCAACTTCACCATCGGCGTGCTCGGTGCGGGCGTACTGGGCAGTAGCGTGCTGGAAAGTTTACGTCAGTGGGGTTTCCCGCTGCGCTGCTGGAGCCGCTCGGCTAAGCAGATTGAGGGCGTGCAAACCTTCCACGGTCGCGATCAGCTGGATGCGTTTCTGGATGGCACTCAGGTGCTGATCGATCTGTTGCCCACCACGCCGGAAACCACCAACCTGATCGATGAAAAGTTTCTGCGCGTGTTACCACAGGGTGCCTTTTTCCTCAATCTGGCGCGTGGCGCGCATGTGGTGGAAGCCGATCTGCTGGCCGCATTGAACAGCGGGCAACTGGCGGGCGCGGCGCTGGATGTGTTCCAGACCGAGCCACTGCCGGCGGATCACCCGCTCTGGTCTCATCCACATGTCACATTGACGCCACATACTGCGGCTATCACGTTGCCCGGCGAGGCGATGGATTTCATTGCCGGTGCCATACTTGCTCTGGAGCAAGGGGATCAGCCGGGTGGTTTAGTTGATCGCCAGCGCGGTTATTAATTCACATTGAGTCAGGAGAAGAGGATGTATCCCGTCGATTTGCATATGCACACCGTTGCCAGTACCCACGCATACAGCACACTGCATGACTATGTGGTGCAGGCGAAGCAGAATGGCCTGAAGCTGTTTGCCATCACCGATCACGGCCCGGATATGGCGGATGCGCCGCACTACTGGCACTTCGTTAATATGCGTATCTGGCCACGCGTGATTGATGGCGTAGGCGTTTTGCGTGGTATTGAAGCCAACATCAAAAATCAGCAGGGTGAAATTGACTGCAGCGGTCCGATGCTGGATGCACTGGATCTGATCGTGGCCGGTTTCCATGAGCCGGTGTATGCACCGCGTGATAAAGCGCATCACACGGAAGCGATGATTGCCGCGATGGCCGGTGGGCTGGTGCACATTATTTCGCATCCTGGCAACCCGAAATTCCCGGTGGATATCCGCGCCATTGCCGAAGCGGCCGCGCATTATGATGTGGCGCTGGAGATCAATAACTCCTCCTTTACCCATTCGCGTCCGGGCAGTGAACCCAACTGCCGCGCCATCGCTGAAGCAGTGCGTGATGCCGGCGGGCGTCTGGCGTTCGGTTCAGACTCTCACACCGCCTTTACCCTTGGTCATTTCGAACACTGCATCCGCATCACACGCGAAGTGGATTTTCCCGAGGATCGCGTGTTAAATGTCACGCCGCGCCGCCTGCTCGACTTCCTCGAACAGCGAACCGGTAAGCACATTGCTGAATTTGCGGACTTTTAACTTTTAGCCTCAAGGAATTCTGTTGCATGAATGAGTTTTCCATTCTCTGCCGCGTCATCGGCTCGCTGTTCAACCGCCAGCCACAAGATCCATTGCTGGTGCCGCTCTTCACCATGCTGCGTGAAGGCAAACTGAAGGCTCAGTGGCCGCTGGAGCAGGATGAACTGTTGACGCGTCTGCAGCAGAATAGCGATCCGCAGGCGCTGGCGGCGGATTACAACGCACTGTTCGTCGGCAGCGAATGCAGCGTACCGCCTTACGCCTCACAGTGGCCAAACGGCCCGCAGGAAGCGGATGTGCGTGCGTTTCTCTCTTCACGTGGCATGCCGTTAAGCGACGCGCCAGCCGACCATTTTGGCGTACTGCTGCTGGCGGCCTCGTGGCTGGAAGATCAGTCCGCGGAGGATGAGTTTGCTGCGCAATTAGCGCTGTTCGACGACTATCTGCTGCCGTGGTGCGGCGCGTTCCTCGGCAAAGTGGAAGCCCACGCGACCAGCGCGTTCTACCGCACGCTGGCCGCGCTGAGCCGTGAAGCCATTCAGGCAATGTACGACGAGCTGAACGAAGGCAACGACGAAGAAGCCTGATTACCAGCTGGCTGCGCCGCTGCCGAGCTTGACGCCCGGCGTGGCGCAGATCATCGGCGTGCCGGGCAGGTATGCAGCGGCACGCAACCTTTCGGCAATCCCCCACGCATTGATCTCAACTGTCGGCAGGGCATCGTCGTGCTGGGCGGTAATGCCATGCTGCGGCTGCTGCGGGGACGCGCCAAACTGTTGCAATAGCCTGGCGGTGCGCGCCAGCGATAAGCGAGCCTGCCAGCCAACGTGATTTTCCCGACGCTGACGCATCCCTTCCAGCACGGCGGCGGCCATCATATAGCCAGTGGCGTGATCGAGTGCCTGCACTGGCAGTGGTGTCGGTTTGGTGTTACCACGCCAGCTCATGCCCTGTTCGGCAATACCGCATCCCATCTGCACCAGACTGTCAAAGCCGCGACGATTGCGCCATGGTCCGCTCCAGCCCCACGCATTGAGACTGACATCCACCAATCCGGGCGACAGTTTGCGCCGTGACTCGGCATCCAGCCCCAGCTTTTCCAGCGCATCCGCGCGATAACCATGCACCAGCACATCAGCGTGTTTGATCAGATCGCGCAGCTGCTCAACGCCCGCTCTGGATTTGAGATCGAGCCGTGCGCAGCGTTTGCCGCAGGTGATCTCCTCCTCCAATGTTGGCTCTTCCCAGCCGTAAGGATCGATACGTAAAACCTGCGCGCCAAGGCTGGCGAGAAAACGCGTGGCGACCGGCCCGGCGATAATGCGCGTCAGATCCAGCACACGCACGCCGAGCAAGGGACGCGCCGTCGGCAGTTGCCAGCCGGGCGTGGGCGCATCCCCCGTGGCCTGTTGCGCGATCAGCGCTTCACTGCTGACGGCCAGCCCTTGTGGGTGCTGCAACCACTGTTGCTCACTGCGCATCTGCGCAGCACAGCCGCCAGCCTCAATCACGGCCTGCTCCAGCGCGGCCGCTTGCCACTGAGACACCCGCTGCGCTAACGCGGCGCGGTCGGCGTGTTGGCCGAGCACCTGCTCCATGGCCGAACGATGATGAGGGGCGTTGGTGTGCAGACGGATCCAGCCATCGGTGGTGGCGTAATCGCCTGCAAAGGGATCCCAGAGCGCGGCGGGTGAGCGATTTAACGGCGTGAGGCTGTGTTGAAACCAGCGAGAGGCGAGCCGCACATTGACGCTAACCGTGGCCGATTGCCCGAGCAAGTCGCTCACCGCCTGGCTTGCCAGCCCGATGCTGGTGGCGGCCAGTTCACTGACGGCAAACGCGGAAGAAAAGGTATCGGGCTGGAGAAAGCTGAGCGCGGGAAGGGGTTCCGCGCCACGCAATCCTTGCCACAGTTGCTGCCATAACGCGGCAGCAGATTGAGTATCCATATTGAGTCTCCGGAAAACGCGCGAGACTCAAGCATAGCAGAGAGAATTTAACGGCGGCGCAGGCGAGGAAAGCGCGCGTGCATGCGCAGATTACGCAGGTTGATTACCGCAATGGCGGTACCGAGCACCACCAGAGACGCCCCGAGAATCTTGAAGCTGTTCATGCTGTCGCCCAGCACAAATACGCCCATCAACACGGCCAGCACGGGCGTGAGCAGCGAGTAAGGCATGATTAAGTTGACGTTGTACTTTTTCAGCAACGAATACCACAAGGTATAAGCCACAATCGAGGAAGCCAGCGCGCTGTAAAGAATACCAAACCAGCCGCGCCAGCCCGCGTGACTTAAGGCGTAAAACTGGTGCGATTCGGTGAGCCAGGAAGCGGCACCGACAATCGGCACGGCGAGGAATGAGATCCAACCGGTGAGCGTCAGCGGTTTTATCGGCGGCGATTTCTTCACGATCATATTGCTGATGGCCCAGCCAAAGGCGCTGCACAGCAGTATGCACAGCACCCACCACGCCGGAATCGTGGGGCTGCCGGAGAGCACCGCCACGCCACCTAACGAGATCGCAATACCAAACAGCTGTACCAGCGTCAGCTTCTCTTTTAGCACCAGCATTGCCAGCAACATGGCAATCGGCGTACCGAGCTGCACCACAATCGCGCCGGTTCCGGCATCGGTAAAGCGCATGCCGACAAACAGCAGCGAGAAGTGCATGAAGCCAAAAGTGAAGGCAAGGGTGAGCAGCCACGGCAGCTGTTCGCGCGTAATGCGGCAGAACGGCACCAGTACAATCGCCACCACCACGAAGCGCATCCAGGTGAGGAACAGCGGCGGAAGTTCCAGCAATCCCCACTTCACCGCCACGTTATTGAAAGCCCAGATGGAGACCACCATCAGAACCATAAAGAAATGCCGCACTGCCACAATGTCATCCTTCACATGAAAGGGGGGTAATCACCGGCTAATCATGGCACGAAGCCGTGCATTTCTGTGACATTGTGCAAAAATATTTTTCGCTATGGCATGAGCTTATGCAGGAAAAAAATAAGACAGGTCACTGATTTCCTGTCAAAGTGGATGTCCGAAAGCTGACTCCGTTAAGGAATGAATTCGGAATGACACACACCCGCGCGTTACCCCTTGCTCTGATTCAACTCGAAGTCCCGCCACCGCAGGTCGTGGCGCAAATTGGTGAACAACCCGTCTGGTTTATTGATGCGCTGCAACTGCAGCCGGAAGACTATGTGATTGTCCGTCCGCATCTTGGCGAAGAGTTGCCGGCGTTTGATCGCGTCAGCGGCGCGATTCTCAGCGGCTCCTGGGCAATGGTCACCGACCACGCCGACTGGAGCGAACGCACGGCCGCATGGATTCGTGGCGCGCTGGAAGCGGAGCTGCCGCTGCTGGGCGTCTGTTACGGTCATCAGCTGATGGCGTATGCGCTGGGCGGCAAAGTGGGTGATAACCCGAACGGCTGGGAGCGCGGCTTGAAAACCCTGACCCACACTGCCAGTGATGATCCCTGGTTAGCGACGTTACCAGGTGAATTCCAGGCGTGGTTGTCACATCGCCAGTCGGTGATTACGCCGCCGTCGCAGGCTGAAGTATTGGCACGTTCCGAGCTGGATGGCTGCCAGATTTTACGTTATTCCCCGCAGGCGCTGTCGGTGCAGTTCCACCCGGAGTTTACCCGCGAAATCATGACCACCTGCTTACCGGAAGGCGTGAGTGATGATGGCGCGCAGGTCGCCGGTGAGGATTGGTCACGTGAGTTGCTCCAAAGATTCTGGCAGCAAACGCGGCCGCAGCCGCGCGTGCAGGCTCAGGGCGCGTAATGCCGTGTGCAGCGATAAACCCAGGCGGGCGGCATATTTTTCAGCACCCGCTGGCGCTGCCAGGTGAAGTAACGTGACAGAGTAGGTTGGGTCAATGAGGTGTATTGAAACTGGATAAATACACCGCGCGGGCCCAATACATCGTGCACGGCGCTTAGAATCGCTTCGCGCGTTTCCGGCGGCAGCGACAGCAGCGGCAGGCCGGAAAAGATCACATCGTATTCACCCGACAAGTACTCGGCTGAGCACGCACGCACCTGCATGCGGGGATCGCTCCACGCGCGCAAACTCTTCACTAAATCTGGACTGATCTCGAACACATCTAATTGAGCCTGCGGCGACATTCTGTCCAGAATATGACGGGTTAACACGCCGTCACCGGCACCGAGTTCGGCGATACGCAGGCTGTGATCCCAGTTGGCGGCATCGCACATGGTGCGGCACAGCGCAGCAGAGGAGGGCGTGATGCTGCCCATCTTGCGCGGGTTTCGAATAAATTGCTGAACAAAGTTCGCTTTGGCGCGCATTAACGTCAGGGCTGAAGCCAACATCTCTTTCTCCTGATGAGTATCCTGTTTCATATTGACCAAATTCATTGCGTTTGTTTCGCTTTTCGCTGCATATGCGGCAAAACTCGGAATTTTCCGCAACGAAGCGGGGAAGAAATTGGAGGGATGTAAAGCTGATAACCTGGCTGTGAATTGGCGCAATAGACTCCGGCCATCTGCGGCAGGCAAGAGCGTAACGTTTAATCAATGCTGAGACTGACGTGCAGGATCATCACGCCTAAATCTCAAACCCTCATTCCCGGAATTTTCCTTCGGTGCGGTCACAGTTTCCCGCTCTGCGATCTGACAGGCTGACATTGATCGATCAATGTTAATAACAGGTTTCATAGTTGTTATTCGCCACTCTGTCCGCAAGGAGAAACACCATGCGTTACGCTGCTCCGGGAGAACAAGGTTCTCTCATCACTCTGCAATCGCGTTATGGCAACTTTATCAACGGCGAATTCGTTGCGCCGGTGAACGGTAATTACTTCGTCAACACCACCCCGATTAACGGTTCCACCATCGGCGAGTTCCCGCGTTCGGATAAGGCCGATATCGATAATGCGGTGGCGGCAGCACAGGCCGCTGCGGATGCCTGGGGCAAAACCTCCCCGCAGGCGCGTTCGCTGGTGCTGCTGAAAATCGCCGATCGACTGGAAGAGAAGCTGGAATACATTGCGGTCAACGAAACCTGGGATAACGGCAAGCCGGTACGTGAAACCCTGGCCGCTGACCTACCGCTGGCGGTAGACCACTTCCGCTACTTCGCGGGCTGCGTGCGCGCACAGGAAGGCACGGCAGCGGAAATCGACGAATTCACCGCCGCTTACCACTTCCATGAACCGCTGGGCGTGGTCGGGCAAATCATCCCGTGGAACTTCCCGCTATTAATGGCGGCGTGGAAACTGGCTCCGGCGCTCGGAGCGGGTAACTGCGTGGTGTTAAAACCGGCTGAGCAGACGCCCTTGTCGATCACCCTGTTTATGGAAGTGATCAAAGATCTGGTACCGCCGGGTGTCATCAACGTGGTGCACGGTTACGGTAAAGAAGCCGGTGAAGCGCTGGCGTCACATCCGGGCATCGCCAAGATCGCCTTTACCGGCTCCACCGCTACCGGTGGGCATATCCTCGAACTGGCGGCGAAAAGCCTGATCCCGTCCACCGTTGAGCTGGGCGGTAAATCACCGAACATCTTCTTTGAAGACATCATGGATGCGGAAGAGAGCTTTATCGAGAAAGCGGCAGAAGGCGTGGTGCTCGGTTTCCTCAATCAGGGCGAAGTCTGTACCTGTCCGTCACGCGCGCTGGTGCAAGAGTCGATCTTTGAGCCGTTTATGGCGGCCGTCATGAAACGTATTAAAACCATCAAACGCGGCGATCCGCTGGATACCGAAACCATGATTGGCGCGCAGGCGTCGCAGCAGCAGTTCGACAAAATCCTCTCTTATCTGGAAATCGCGCAGAAAGAGGGTGCACAGGTGCTGCACGGCGGCGGTGTAGAGAAGATTGGTGAAGCGTTCGATAGCGGCTACTACATTCAGCCAACGCTGCTGAAAGGCGACAACAGCATGCGCGTGTTCCAGGAGGAGATCTTTGGACCGGTGGTCGGTGTACTGACCTTCAAAGATGAAGCGGAAGCCCTCGCCATCGCCAATGACTCGATCTACGGACTGGGCGCAGGTGTATGGACCCGTGATATCAACCGCGCCTATCGTATGGGGCGCGCGATTAAAGCGGGCCGTGTCTGGACCAACTGTTATCACCTCTATCCGGCACATGCGGCGTTCGGTGGCTATAAAAAATCCGGTATCGGTCGCGAGACCCATAAAATGATGCTTGATCACTACCAGCAAACCAAAAACCTGCTGGTGAGCTACAGCACGCAACCGCTGGGCTTCTTCTAAGCACTCAGGCAGCGGGTCATGCCGCTGCCTTTTCTCCCACATGCCTCATTCGGACTAATCCTGCCGCCATTCGCATCTACCCTATAAGGGCGTTTTCTTTCTCCCTTAGTCAGGATGGTGAATTATGCGTATTGCGGCAACGTTGTCTGTCTGCCTGTTGTCCCTCTCATTTGGTGCATCGGCCATTCCCAGTGCGTTTCCTACGGGCGTGACGTATTACGATCCCGCGCGTGCCTGGAACGGTTATGTGGTGATCCCCGGCAGCGATAACCAAACCCACTTAATTGATATGACCGGGCAGGAAGTGCATCGCTGGGCCTATGAAGGATTCCCGAGCTGGCCAATTCCCAGTGATCGCGTCAACGGCCAGCGGGGGCATCTGTTGGTACAGCTGGAGCGTCAGAAAGATCTCGATAAGGAAGCCAGCCCCGGCAACGGCATGGTGAATGCCAGCGTGGCGGAAGTGGACTGGAACGGTGCGGTACAGTGGCAATACGGCAGTCAGCAGCAGCCGGTGCACCAACACCATGAAATCCAGCGCCTGGCAGATGGCAACACGCTGGTGCTGGGCGCGACACTGCGCCAGCTGCCGGGCTACAACTATCGCATTATCGATAATACGCTGGAGGAGGTGTCGCCGCAGGGGGAAAAGCTATGGAGCTGGTCGGTGGCCGATCACCTCAATGAGCTGGGTTTTTCTGACGCGCAACTGGCGATGATCCGTGACAGCCAGGACGCTGACTTTTTGCATATGAACACGGCGGCACCGCTGGGACCAAACCCGTGGTTTGATAAAGGCGATCAACGCTTTGCCCCTGACAACATCCTGTTTAACTCGCGCAACGGCAACGTGGCAGTGATTGTCGATCGGCAGACGGGCAAAGTGGTGTGGCGCATTGGGCCTGATTATCCAGCGCTGAAGCTGGATACCCCGCTGCCGCGTCCGCTGGATCAGCTGATTGGCGAGCACGATGTGCACATGATCGGACCGGGCTTGCCGGGTGCTGGCAATATTCTGATTTTTGATAATCAGGGCAACGCCGGATTCCCGCCCACGCGGCAAGGATTCTTCTCCGCTTCACGCGTCATTGAAGTGAACCCGCAGACCAAACAAATCGTCTGGGAGTACACCGGCGAGAAATCAGGACAAGCGATCTCCACCTTCTACAGTGCCTATATCAGCAACGCGCAGCGCCTGCCGAATGGCAACACCTTGATCAACGAAGGGCAGAGCGGCCGCCTGTTCCAGGTGACACCGCAGGGCGCGATTGTCTGGGAGTACGTCAGCCCGTTTTACGGCAAAGCGATGCCGCGCGATCACTACAGTGGCAACACGGTGTATCGCGCCTACATGGTGGATTACCGCTGGGCACCGGATGGGACACCGCACAGTGAGAAGGCGGTGACAGCGGATTGCATCCGTTATCCGGCGCTACCAGGTTGTCCGGCACTGACATCCTCACAGTAAGAAATGTGCGTTACTTCTTTAATCAGACTGTCATTTGGCCGTGACAGAGTGCCTGCATCACGAAAGCAGAATATTCCGCTACATTTGAGCCTGGTCTTGTCGATATAAGAGTGTAGGGAAAGTAAAGTCGCGCACCATTTTAAGGAAAAACATGAACACATTGCATAAGTTTCAGGAACAGCACGATGACGTGCTGGATGCCGATGATCAGCACATCATCACGGTGAATCTGCCGGGACGTCAGGCGATCTACGTGATTGGTCAAAACGATGATGATGCCGATATGCTGTTAGACGTACAACTCGGTGCGATGTAAGCATCGCGCAGTGCTCACCCCATAAAAAAATCCGCAGCCATAAGCCGCGGATTTTTAGTTTTAGCACGGCTTAAAGCCTTACTTCACGCAGGCAGAACACTGATTGTGGATCTGCTGGAAGAAGTCATTGCCTTTGTCATCCACCAGGATAAACGCCGGGAAGTTCTCCACTTCAATCTTCCAGATGGCTTCCATTCCCAGTTCTGCGTACTCCACGCATTCCAGACTCTTAATACTCTGCTGCGCCAGTACCGCTGCCGGGCCGCCGATGCTGCCGAGGTAGAAGCCGCCGTGTTTATGGCAGGCATCAGTCACCTGTTTGCTGCGGTTGCCTTTTGCCAGCATCACCATGCTGCCGCCGTGTTCCTGCAGCAGGTCAACGTAGGAGTCCATACGACCCGCGGTGGTTGGGCCAAGTGAACCGGAGGCATAACCTTCCGGGGTTTTCGCCGGACCCGCGTAATACACTGGGTGATCCTTAATGTACTGCGGCAAACCTTCGCCGTTGTCGATGCGCTCTTTCAGTTTGGCGTGGGCAATATCACGCGCCACGATAATGGTGCCGTTCAGCGACAGGCGGGTTGCCACGGGATAGGATGACAGCTGCGCCAGAATGTCACTCATCGGGCGGTTAAGATCGACATTCACCACTTCGCCTTCGCCCTGCTGACGCAGTTCTTCCGGGATATAGCGGCCTGGGTTATCTTCCAGTTTCTCGATCCAGATGCCTTCGCGGTTGATTTTGGCTTTGATATTACGGTCAGCCGAGCAAGAGACACCCATGCCCACCGGGCAAGACGCACCATGACGCGGCAGACGCACCACGCGAATATCGTGGGCGAAGTATTTACCGCCGAACTGTGCGCCGAGGCCCAGCTCTTGTGAGGCTTTCAGCAGTTCCTGCTCCAATGCCACGTCACGGAATGCCTGACCGTGTTCGTTACCTTCGGTCGGCAGTGAATCGTAGTAGTGGGTGGAAGCCAGCTTAACGGTTTTCAGCGTGCTTTCTGCTGAGGTACCGCCAATCACAAACGCGATATGGTACGGCGGGCAGGCGGCGGTGCCGAGCGACATCATTTTATCGACCAGATAATTCTTCAGCTTGGCCGGGGTGATCAGCGCTTTGGTTTCCTGATACAGATAGGTTTTGTTGGCAGAACCGCCGCCTTTGGCGATGCACAGGAATTTGTACTCGTCGCCATCCACGCTGTAGAGATCGATCTGCGCCGGCAGGTTGGTGCCGGTATTGACCTCTTTGTACATATCCAGCGCGGCGTTCTGCGAGTAACGCAGGTTGTCTTCAATAAAGGTGTTATAGACGCCTTGTGACAGCGCGGCTTCATCGCCACCACCGGTCCAGACGCGCTGGCCTTTTTTGCCCATGATGATCGCCGTGCCGGTGTCCTGGCAGGTCGGCAGCACGCCTTTGGCGGCGATTTCCGAGTTACGCAGGAATTGCAGGGCAACGTATTTGTCGTTCTTGCTGGCTTCGTCATCCGCCAGAATCGCGGCAACCTGCGCCTGATGCGAGGCGCGCAGCATGAATGAAGCATCATGGAATGCCTGCTTCGCCAGCAGCGTCAGGGCTTTCGGATCGACTTTCAACACCTCTTCGCCATCGAAGTTGGCTACTGAGACGTAATCGCGGCTCAGCAGATAGTATTCGGTATCATCTTTGGCGAGAGGAAAGGGATTCTGATAATAGAAGGGTTTGTTCGACATGTTGGCTCACTTAGCTTCGTGTCGCCTGTCAGAGTGGCAGGTGACAAATTAGGCGATCTGTTTTTAGATTTTCTCTCGCCAGCCCTCCGCAAGGGCTGACTGGCGAGCATCATAACACTTTCACGGTACTGCGCGGCTCCGTTTTTAACATCGGAGCAACATCGTCAGAACATCATCACCATCCACGGGTAGGCGATAACCATCAGAGCAATCAGGAAGATGGCACCAAAGATAGTACCGAGACGCCAGTAATCTTTGGTTGGCAGGTAGCCGCTACCGTAATAAATCGGGCTAGGGCCGGTGCCGTACGGGGTGATAATACCCATCACACCCAGGGACACACACATCATCAGGCAGAACACTGGCATGTTGATGCCCGGAATCGAGGCGGCAATGGTTAGCATCGCTGGTAACAGTGCCGTGGTGTGCGCAGTGGTACTGGCGAACAGGTAGTGCAGTAAGTAGAAGGCCACCAGCAACACCACCGCCGAGACTTGTGGGTCATAACCGTGCAGCAGTTGCGCACCTTCTTTACCCAGCCAGGCGATAAAGCCCACGCGCGCCAGACCATCCGCCAGGGCGACCAGTGTGGCGAACCAGGCAAAGGTATTCCATGCCGCTTTGTTGCTGGTGATATCGTTCCAGTTGAGTACACCGGTCCACAGCATCAGCACGATAACCAGCAGGGCGGCCATCGCTGGCTCAATCCATGCGGCAGCGAAGATCCACATCATCAGTGCTGAGACCACAAACACCAGCAGCAGGATTTCGTTGCGTGACAGCTTGCCGAGCTTCGCCAGTTCAGCGGTCGCCCAACGTGGCACTTCGTCATTAACCTTCACTTCCGGCGGATAGAGCCAGTAAGCCAGCAGCGGCATGGTGAGAATCAACAGCACACCGAGCGGCAGGAAAGCGAGGAACCACATGCCCCAGGAGATTTCGAAGCCCACCACGCTTTTTACCAGCGCCAGCGCCAGCAGGTTCGGTGCCAGTGCAGAGAGGAACATTGAACTGGTGATACAGGCGGCGGTGATCGCCACCCACATCAGGTAAGAACCAATCTTACGTGCGCTCGGGTCATTCGGTTTGGAACCGTACAGCGGCGGCAGGTTGGCGATGATCGGGTAGATGGTCCCGCCGCTGCGCGCGGTGTTAGAAGGCGTAAACGGTGCCAGTAACAGGTCAGCGAAGGTGATGGCGTAACCGAGTGTCAGGCTGCGACGGCCGAGATACTTCACCAGAATCAGCGCCAGGCGGCGACCGAACTGGGTTTTATCGTAGCCGGCGGCAAACATAAAGGCACCGAAGATCAGCCAGACGGTGGAGTTGCCGAAGCCACTCACTGCCCATTTGAACGACTGCGCGGCGGTTTTGAACTTGGGATCAGCCAGCTCGGCCGGGCTAAACAGCACCCACTGGCTGAACAGCGCAATCACCACCACGCCGGTGAGGCCGATAACGGCACCGGGCAGCGGTTCAAAGATCAGCCCGACAATCACACCGACAAAGATAGCGAAGAAGTGCCATGCATAGGGTTCCAGCCCGGCAGGGGTCGGGACCAGCAGCAACAGCACCGCCACAATGATCGGCAGGCACAACATAATCAGGCGATTCTTTTTCCCCGGCGCCGCAGGAGGCACTACGGGGGAGGCACTCTGGGTTGTTTGTGTGTTCATAGTTTTGTCTGCAAGTTAGGAAGAATGCGATTGATTGTCACGAACACACTGTTCTTTTGGTTTCAACATGCGTGCAGCAGATGAGTCGTGACAATTTAAATTTTGTTCTTTGATGAAACTTTGCTTTGCAAATTCGATACGCGAATTATCAATTGAATGCAGCTAAGATGCGATTAATTAAAATATCTCCTTTGATCTAGATCAATAAAAAATATGCACTGTTTTTTAATTTTTATCTTTTGCTTTTTATTTAACTTTCTGTCTGCTGTGGATTAAACGCTACAAACTATCGAAACGCGAAAAATCGAGCAAAATGAGGCGGGATAGAGGCTTTTATCTTTATGATAGTACTACATTTGTTTTAAATGTAAGGAAAAAGTTGATTTTTGTCAAGTCTTGGTTAAAACTTAGCGGAGCGCCTATTCTGGCAATGAGCATCAAATATCATTTCCAAACGTAAAACTTATATAACTAACTTTCTGGGTTATGTAACTAAATAAAATGGTATATTTACGCCATGAAATCGGACCACTTAAATAATTATAAAGCCGCGCCGAACCGCCAAAGAATTGAATACACAATTTCTTAATTCTGGAGTTGCTCATTATGAATAAGCTCACCCCAATCCTTAACCCGCTAACGCTGCCGAAAGGTGCGGTGCTGAAAAACCGTCTGGTGATGGCCCCGATGACCACCTGTACCGGCTATTTTGACGGCGGTGTCACCAGCGATTTGGTCGAGTATTACCGCGTACGTGCGGGCAGTATCGGTACGGTGATTGTCGAATGCTGCTTTATTGATAACCGTGGCCCGGCTTTCCCTGGCGCGTTGGGTATCGACAGCGACAACAAAATTGCCGGGCTGGCGAAAATCGCCCATGCGATCAAATCTGAAGGTTCAAAAGCCATTCTGCAGATTTACCACGGTGGCCGCATGGTGGAACCTGCGCTGATTGGCGGTAAAACCCCTGTTGCACCGAGTGCCATTGCTGCACCGCGTGATGGTGCCACTAAGCCGCAAGCGCTGACCGCCGAAGAAGTCGATGTGATGATCACCAAGTTTGGTGATGCGGTGAACCGTGCCATCAAAGCCGGTTTCGATGGCGTCGAAATTCATGGCGCGAACACCTATCTGATTCAGCAGTTCTACTCACCTAACTCCAACCAGCGTGACGACAAATGGGGCGGCAGCCGCGATAACCGCGCACGCTTCCCAATGGAAGTGCTGGAGATCACCCATAAAATGGCCGATCGCTTTGCGGCGGCTGACTTCATCATCGGTTATCGCTTCTCACCGGAAGAGCTGGAAGTTCCCGGTATCCGTTGGGACGACACGATGTATCTGCTGGAAAAACTGGCGGCGCGCGGTCTGGATTACGTGCACTTCTCCGTCGGACAGCTGCTGCGTCCATCGATTGTCGATACCAAAGATCCCACGCCACTGATCACCAAATACCTGGCCGAACGTTCTGCCACGCTGGCGAAAGTGCCGGTGATTGGCGTGGGTGGTGTGGTGAATAAAGAAGATGCCGAGAACGCGCTGGAGCACGGCTTTGATTTGGTGGCGGTCGGCAAAGCCTGCATCGCCTATCCGGACTGGGCCGATCGCATCATCAAAAACGAGCACATGGAGCTCTACATCGACAGCACCAAGCGTGAGGCGCTGACGATTCCAGAACCGCTGTGGCGCTTCTCGCTGGTGGATGCGATGATCCGCGACGTTAGCGATGGCCATCGTAAATACAAAGCCGGAGTTTACCAGGCGAAAGTGGAAGCCGAAGCGCTGAAGCTGAAAATCAACGTCACCCTCGACACGGACCGTATCACCGATATCTCACTGGTGCCGGATCCCAGCCTGGATGTCGACTTTACCAGTACCTTCGAAAGCCTGCGTGAACGCATTCTGGTGGCAAACAGCCCGCACGTCGATGCGATCACCGGTGCGACCACGCAGAGTGAGGCGCTGAAAAAAGCGGTCTCCCGCGCACTGACCACCTCCAGTAAAGAGTATGTGATTGAAGAGGGCGGTAACCCGAACGCACCGGTCAATTATGACGTGGTAGTGGTGGGGACTGGCGGTGCCGGTCTGGCGGCGGCGATTCAGGCGCACGATGACGGCGCACGCGTGGTGATCATCGAGAAGATGCCGACCATTGGCGGTAACACCATCAAAGCCTCGGTGGGCATGAACGCCGCCGAAACCCGCTATCAGAAACTGAAAGGCATCGAAGACAGCAAAGAGCTGTTCTACGAAGAGACGCTGAAGGGCGGTAAATTCAAAAACAACCCGGTGCTGCTGCGCGAGTTTGTTGAGCAGGCGCCGGAAGCGATTGAGTGGCTGGCGGCGAAAAATATCGAGCTGTGCGACATCACCATTACTGGCGGCATGAGCATCGACCGTACGCACCGTCCGGAAGACCGTTCTGCCGTCGGTGGCTTCCTGATCAGCGGCCTGGTGAAAAACGTCAACCAGCGCGAAATCGAAGTGCTGCTGGAGACTTCAGTTTCAGAGATCCTGGTGGAAAACGGTGCCGTTACCGGCGTCAAAGTGGTGGATGAGTACAATGACAGCCGCATTCTTAATGCGAAAAGCGTGATTGTCGCCACCGGCGGTTTCAGTGCTAACCGCGAAATGGTGGTGAAATATCGCCCGGAACTGGATGGCTTCGTCACCACCAACCACAAAGGTGCCACCGGTAGCGGTATCGCCATGCTGCAAAAAATCGGTGCGGATACCGTGGATATGGGTGAGATCCAGATTCACCCAACGGTTGAACAGACTACGTCTTATCTGATCTCCGAAGCGATGCGTGGCGGCGGGGCGATTCTGGTCAGCCAGGCGGGTCATCGTTTCTACAATGAGATGGAAACCCGTGACAAAGTCTCTGCTGAGATCATCGCACTGCCAGAGAAAAGCGCATGGATCGTGTTTGATGAGCAGGTGCGTGCCAACAACAAAGCGGCCGACGAGTATATCGCCAAAGGCTTTGTGATTAGCGCACCAACCCCGCACGAGCTGGCGGTGAAACTCAACATGGATCAGGAAGCGCTGCAGACCACACTCGGTCGTTACAACGAGTTTGTGGCGAAACAGGATGATGAAGACTTCGGTCGTAAGACGGCGCTGCGTCACCCGCTGAATAAAGGCCCGTACTTCGCCATCCGTATCGCCCCGGGGGTGCACCACACCATGGGCGGCGTCACCATCAACACCGATACTGCGGTGCTGGATGCGCAGAAACAGGTGATTCCGGGTGCCTGGGCTGCTGGTGAAGTGGTCGGCGGTATCCACGGTGCGAACCGTATCGGTGGTAACGCGGTAGCGGATATCATCATCTTCGGTATCAAGGCCGGTCACAATGCGGCTAAACTGGCGTTAGGAAACTAATTAACGTTAATTACCCAAAATATTGCGTACCAGAGTAAAGCGTTAAGGGTGAATCCCAATGACTGGCAGCGGTCGGTCATTGGGTTATCGACACAACCCACTGGCGCGCAGTATGGCGGGTAAACGAGGCTCTATGACCGAAGGCGTCTACTCTTACTCCGCTGTTCTGATGGGTTCGCCCATTCTGCTCAAACTGTTCGACGATAACCCCACCTTAGCCCGTCAGGTCTTTCAACTTATCAAGCAGCAGGAAAACCTGTTCACCGTCAATCGTGCCGAATCCGAAGTGATGTCGATCAACCAGGCAGCGGGTCGCCATGCAGTGCGCGTCAGTGAGGCGGTGTTCCGACTGATCAGCGTGGCACATGCCGTCAGTGTGTCACCCGGCAGCGCTTTTAACTTCACCATCGGTCCGGTGGTCAAATGCTGGAAGATTGGTTTTCAGGGGCGTGCCGTGCCTCCCGCCAATGAGATTGCCGCACTGTTGCCGCTCACCGATCCACATCAGGTGATCCTCAACGAAGAAGAGCGTTCGGTGTTCCTGCAACAGCCGGGCATGGAGATCGATCTCGGGGCCATCGCCAAAGGGTATATCGCGGATGTGGTGCAGGCGTTTTTACGCCAGCAGGGCGTGCCGCAGGCGCTGATCAATCTCGGGGGCAATGTGCAGACCCTCGGCGCACCGCCGCATGAGCCACAAGGCTGGAGCATCGGCCTGAAAAAGCCGTTTGGACGCGAGAATGAACTGCTGGGTGTGCTGCAGGTGCAGGGGAAATCGGTGGTGACATCGGGGATTTACGAGCGCTATTTCGAACTGGACGGCAAGTGCTGGCACCACATCTTTGATCCCCACACCGGCTATCCGCTGGATAACGAGCTGCTGAGCGTGACGGTAATTTCTGACCGCTCACTGGATGGTGACATCTACACGACGCTGCTGTACGGCATGGGCGTGGAGCAGGGGCTGGCTTATCTGGCCGACCAGCCCGATCTGGATGCGGTGTTTGTGACGCGCGATCGACAGATCATCTGCTCTTCACCGCGCCACTTCCAGTTCCAGCAGCGCGATTTCGCCTGGCAGCTGCGTTACTGACAGTATTGCTGCAACAGCGAATGGTATTCCGGCTGTAAACGATAGCGATACACCGGACGCCCGGTTGCGCCATAGTGAATGCTGGTGAACAGAATATTAATCTGCGCCAGCCAGATCAGATACTTACGGCACGACACGCGCGAAATATTCACCTCCGCCGCCAGCTCATCGGTGGAAAACTCGTGACCGGGATGGGCATCAATCCACTGACACAAGGTGCGCAGCGTCTGCGGCGTTAAACCCTTCGGCAGGCGTTTGTTGTCATGCTGCGTGGCGGGGTTGCCATGGATCAACAGATCGACATCAGACTGCTGATAGTAGTGCTGATTATCCATCAGCGACTTCTTCTGCCGCCAGCTGGTGAGCGCCTCTTCAAAACGTGGGAACTGGAACGGCTTAATCAAATAATCCACCACGCCGTAGTGCAGCGAAGTTTTGATGTTTTCGGCATCGGCAGCGGATGAAATGATGATCACCTCTACCGAACTCTGGGCTTTGCGCAGTTCCGGCAACAGATCGAGGCCATTCTCTTGCTGCATGTAGATATCCAGCAGCACCAAATCAATCGGGGTGTCGCTGTTGAACAGAATCTCTTTGGCTTGCTTCAGGGTCGAAGCGGTTCCACAGCAGTGAAAGCCCTGAACCTGACCGATAAACGAGCGGTTCAGCTCAGCGACCATGGCGTCATCATCGACCACTAACACATTGATCATGCGGATTGGTTTCCTCCATCCCAGGGAAGTTGTACTAAAAATTGGGTAAATACGCCGGGTTCTGACTCAACGGTCACGCCGCCACCGAGGTTTTCCGTTTGCTGTTTCAGCAGGAACAGGCCGACGCCACGGTTCTCTCCTTTAGTGGAGAACCCTTTATCAAAAATTGTCGCCAGATTGGCCGGCTCAATGCCGGGACCATCGTCACTCACTTCGCACGCCAGCCAGCCGTTCTGATAGTGCAGCATCACGTGGATCTCGCCTTCGGTCTGCTCGCTGAGCGCATCGATGGCGTTCTCCACCAGATTACCGACCACGGTGATCAGGGCCGCCATCTGGTCTTCGTTACCGCTGTCGGGCACATAGCTGGCATCGCTGATGGTCAGGCGATGACCGCAATCCGAAGCGCGATTGATCTTGCTCAGCAGGAAACCGGCAATCACCGGTGACTTGATGCGATCGAGCAAATAGCCAATTTCAGTCTGGTAATTATTGGCGGTTTTCAAAATATACGCTTCCACTTGCGCATAGTTTTTCATGTGCAGCAGGCCGAGGATCACGTGCAGCTTGTTCATGAACTCGTGCGAGCGCTCCCGCAACGCATCGACGTAGTTTACCATGCCCGTCAGACGCTGCATCAGTCGGCTGATTTCGGTCTTGTCCCTGAAAGTACAGACCGCGCCAATAATGCGTCCCTGGCTGCGCACTGGCACCGTATTGCACAACAGCAAGCGACCATTCACATTCAGCTCTTCATCACGACGCGCACGGCCGCTGTGCAGCACATCTCGCAGATGTTGGTTAATCACCGAGGCATCATCAATGCCCTCGTTATCAATCATACCGCTGGACGACGGCTCATTAAGCAGGGTGCGCGCGGCCTGATTCACCAGCGTCACCTGAGCCTGATCGTCCATCGCCACCACGCCCTCTTTGACCGAGTTGAGAATTGCCTGACGCTGCTCAAACAGAGTGGAAATCTCGTAGGGTTCGAGGCCGAACAAGATGCGCTTCAGCACGCGCACCAGCACCAGGGTGCCAATCGCGCCTGCCAGCGTACCAATCAGGATGGTCCAGATAATGCTCCAGCGGCTTTCGTTGATCTGATCGGTCACGGCATCAAGGGAAATACCGATCGCCACTACGCCGATCTGCCGATCCTCCGCGTTATACACCGGAGTAAACACGCGCAGCGCTTTTGCTAAAGAACCTTTGTTCACCGAGACGTTTTCATGGCCGCGCAGGGCAGGCCCAATGTCCTCGCCGATAAAGTGCTTACCGACCAGTTCCGGATTGCGATGAGAATAGCGGATACCGTCCATATTGGTGACGGTAATAAACAGCAGATTGTTGCTCTCTTCCACGGCTTTCGCGATGGGCTGAATATTGGCATTGGCTACCGGTTGCGTCAGCGCCTGCTGAATCTCCGGCGATCTTGCCAGCGTGCGGGCCACCGCCATGGCTTTATCTTCCAGCTGGGCGCGGGTTGAGGCACCAATCTGGAAGAAATAGAACATGTGCACACTCAGCAGCACCAGCACGATCACCGCGCTGAGCATCAGCGTCACCAGCGTGTTGAGTTTCATGGGCCGCTTGCGCGCGGGGATTGCGGGTTGAGGCGTGGTCATCATCGCTCCCTGAAGAGAAGAGGGCGCTATTATGACGCTTTAATGCAAAAAGGTCGTCATAAATGACGACCTTTGATGGTGATAAGCAGACTGGATGCGGCGTGCAGAGGCCGCATCTTAGGGGGCTGGATTAGCCCTGCTTCACGCGGTTGGCAAAGCTCTTACGCAGCTTCTGCAGTTTCGGTGGAATCACCGCCATGCAGTAGCCGTTACGCTGGCCGGCGCCATCCCAGTAATCCTGATGATAATCTTCTGCCGGATACCACTCTTTCAGCGGCTCGATGGTGGTCACCACCGGCACGTTGAGATCGGCTTGCGCACGCGCAATGGCGGCAATCGCTTCGGCTTCCTGCTCTGGATTCGCCGGGAAGATCGCTGAACGATACTGGGTACCGACGTCGTTGCCCTGACGGTTCAGCTGCGTTGGATCGTGCGTCGCAAAGCTGATATCCAGCAGGTCGCCATATTTCACTTGCTCGGGATCGAAACCGACGCGGATCGCTTCGGCGTGGCCGGTGGCACCGCTGCACACCTGCTCATAGGTTGGGTTCGGGCGCTCCCCGCCGGTATACCCACTTTCGACTGACTCCACGCCAATCACATCTTTGAACACTGCTTCGGTACACCAGAAACAGCCACCGGCGATCACCGCATATTCGGTTGCCATTGTTATTACTCCTGTCAGGTCGAAAGCGTTACTGTGAGGGCGCTCGAAGGTGAATTCAAGCCGCCTAAATTAACATTTCTGGCTTAAAATCATGGTGCTTGTCGAGCACGCTATTGCTCATTACGGTAAAACGTCCTTCGCCAGTGTAGTGCAGCGTCGGCGGAAATTCCGGTTTATCGGCCACGTGCGCTTTAACGATTTCGAAAATATAGAAGCCGTAGTTATTCACCATCGAATCGTCATACAGCTGACACTCAAAGCTGGCGAAGCACTCATCGATCAGCGGCGCATTCACCACTTTTGCCGGTTCTGGCGTGAGGTGAAAGGCATCGAACTTATCGAGGCGATCGCCATGGCAGTTACCAATCGCCACCACGCTATCCACCAAATCCGCCGAGGGGATGTTCATCACGCACTGTCCGCTTTGCCGAATCAGCTCATGGCTGTAGTTGCCGTTGGCGATCATGCAGCCCACCAGTGACGGCGAGAACTCCAGAATGGTGTGCCAGCCGAGCGTCATGATGTCGTGGTGATCTTCAAATTGCGAACTCAGCAACACCACCGGACCGGGTTCCAGATACTTCCGCGCCTTGCTGACCGGAAAGTCGATTTTATGCAGGCGTTGACTCATCATGCGTCTCCTTATTTTTGCAGAGATAGCGTAAGTGTAGATGCCAGGCTTTACTGGACCGGCATTTAACGGCATGGTAGAGCGTCATTTTATCTGGAGCTGGCTAATGGAATCTGCGTCTGTGTCCACATCTCGTCCTGTTTTGCATCTGCTGTGCGGTAAAATC
Source organism: Candidatus Pantoea communis (assembly GCF_011752685.1). Taxonomy (NCBI): domain Bacteria; kingdom Pseudomonadati; phylum Pseudomonadota; class Gammaproteobacteria; order Enterobacterales; family Erwiniaceae; genus Pantoea; species Candidatus Pantoea communis. The sequence continues at coordinate 577,962 of NZ_VWXC01000001.1, read as the reverse complement.
GCTGCCGGAAAATCAACGCTGGCACATCAACTGGCCCAACAAACTGGCGCGGTGATTATCAGCGAAGACGCCTGGCTGGCACATTTGTTCGCCGAAGAGATGCAGGATGTTGCGGACTACGTCCGTTGTGCGGGCAAATTACGCAATGCGATGACGCCACATCTGATCGCACTGTTACAGCGCGGTGTGTCGGTGGTGCTGGATTTCCCGGCGAACACCGTCGGCCAACGTCAGTGGATGAAGGCGGTGATCCAGAGTGCTCAGGCGGAGCATCAACTGCACTTTATCGATGTGCCGGATGCGGTGTGCAAAACCCGTTTGCATGCGCGCAACGCAGAAGGTGAGCATGACTTCGCGGCCACCGATGCGCAGTTCGAGGTGATCAGCAGCTACTTCGTCGCACCGCATGCGGATGAAGGGTTTAATGTGGTGGTGCACGGTTAAGAGTGAAGATGACTGGATTGATATTTGTTCCAGTCATCTAATATTGGCCCCTCAAAGTTTCCGGCTATTTATTGAGATGATTGATAATTCTTTTGAGGGTGTTATAGGGGCCTTCAAGCGTGATGTCATTGCCATCGTTACTTATATAAATACGCTGAGATTTGAATCTTCGGTATTTCGCTATCTGCAGCTCATAATAACCTTGCTCAGTTTGCTGGTAATGGTATTTCTCCAGAACTGAATCCAGGTCGCTTTGGCGAATGGGGGTCTTAAACGTAAGCCACGCAATATTGGTAAACCAAAAGCTTGCTGCAAGCCCGCATAGCATACCGGTAAAGCCGCCGGTGATATTACCATGAGTTAATTGGGGTAATAGCCATTTGATCACGGCTGAGAAGAATAGGCCGATGAGAATAAAAATGCAATTCTGAAACTGTCCTTTTGCCATTGCTTTGCCAAGCTAAGGCGATGAAGCGAGTAGTGAAATTTCAATTTTTGATTCCTTTCAAAATGTTAGTCCGTTATTGATTGTAGCGTTATTCATTCCTGACTGGCGAATCATTATCCCGCGTTTTCCAATATCTGTTTTGCCTGCGTATATTCCCAGGACGTTATTTCAATCTTGTTGCCACTGAGATCGCTGAAGTACAGGGACATAGAGACATCGTGATCACTGACGGTATAGGCGATTTTGTTGAACTTTAGGGTAGGTATCAGTTCGAGAAATGCTGACGCCTGCACGGCAAAAGCCATGGTATGGCCCGGGTGCTGGGATTTTCTCAGGAAGAGGGAAAGCGATGCGCCACTATTTCTGATGACCAGCGGCCCTCCTTGTTCAAACCAGAAGTACAGCAAGCTATCGCGGGTGAAGCCAAGGATTTCCTGATACCAGCGTTCTGCTTTTTCTATATCGTCAACGTAGACGTGGATATGGTCGATTTTGGTTATGTTCATGGTAGGTGCTCCATATTTGTGCTTAAGAGATGTTTGCTGAAGAATTTGCGAGATACAACCGACTGAGCACAGCACAACACGGGATTTACCATAATGTTTTGGGGGTGTATTTTTGTTGCTAAGCCGGCGACTGACTTGGGGTGGATTGGTAGTGAAGGTCGTTTGTGAGCGAACATCGGACATTGCTAACAGCATTCTGTGTGAATCAACAGGGAGCAGGTCATTTTAATCAACAACGATATATTTTCTCCACATGCACGTCCAAGTACATTGCGCCACCACACTATATGATCGCTAACGATGGCAAGAATAATTATATAAGTCTTGCTCTCTTAGTTCTTGAACTAATTTGTTGAACTTTCACAAAAATAATGATAAATAAAAAAAGTGGCAGTAATAATGGATTTAATTATGGAATGGAGATTTTTAGGTTCTATATCAGAGGCCAAGAAATCTGGCTGTAGCGGAGTTTATCTTATTGTCCATAAAGGACTTTTCAATCGTGTGGTTTACGTTGGGGTAAGTTGTAATGTAGGTAGAAGGATAAACGAACATTACGACGGATATCTGAGAGGAAACCGAACAATTTACGATGCGGGTCACGAGGACGACGTGTATCGCTTCATGTCGGCTTATAAAATTCATAACCACACAAAACACTATCAAGCCTTGGCTAAGGATTATAAGATATGGGCATCAACAACATTGCCTTCTGATTTGCCGAAGAACATTTTAGCAAAAAGCCAAATCTTTGATACTGACTGGCAGAAAATTGCATTGGAAAAATATATTCCTCAACTCGTAGTGTGGGCCCTTCCAATGGCAAGGTACTGTTATTCAAATGCAAGCAGAATTGAAAGTGCAATTCAATTAAAGCTCATTAATTCTTTTGATTTGAGAGGTTTTTTCAATATAAAACAACTAAGCATATTGGGTAAAATTGAACATCCATATATGGAAAAGGTCAAGGTTTTTATTATTGATACGCCTGATTTAGATCCGGCATCCAAACTTATTTTTAGCAACCTGTATAACAAAAAAACTGATGACAATTTCTGTAAAGAGTTCCGTTCGCAGTTTAAAAGCGAAATTTTTCAGAGGGAAAGTGAAACTCAGAGAAAGCGAGCTATCAGGGAGGATAAGGTCTCTCTGTATGAAAATTTTGGCAAGCCCTGGACTTTAAAGGAAATGGAAAAACTTAGAGTCATGCTTGTCGATTTTGAATTGTCCCCGACAGAAATATCTGAGTATCTAGGAAGAGAGCCTCGCTCTATCTCTAAAAAAATAAGCGAAAATGATAAAGTTACTAATCGTAAATGGCGAGAGAGCGTTGGCTGGTTGTGACGTTACGTTTTGATTGAAACAATCCCATTTTGCAATGGTCCGCTCCTGGCACGGAGCAGACTTGCCGCAGGGCGAGATCCACTGTGAGCGAACAGCAGACTTTATTGAATCTACTCGATAGATTTCATAATTCCTTATAGACACATCAGTAATGTACCAGCCCGCCATCTACAGCATACTGGCTGCCAGTAACATAGGATGCGTCATCTGACAGGAGGAATAATGCAACCGCAGCGGCTTCTTCTGCTGTGCCTGCGCGACCTAAAGAAACCTGGCTTACCACAAAATCTTCAAACTGCTGACGCGACTCCTCTGGCATAAAGTGCCTGAAATTAGTTTCAATTGGGCCTGGCACCAAAGTGTTGGCGCGAATGCCTCGTTCGGCCAGTGCAGATGCCCAGCTTTTGACCATAGCGATAACGGCGCCTTTCGTCGCTGCATACAGGCTTGTCATAGCCGCACCTTCATAAGCCGAAGAGGACGAAGTAACCAGAACGGATGCACCTGAATTAAGTGATTTTGATAGGGCGGCAAGCTGTAGCATCGGGCCGCGCACATTTGCGTTCATCATGCGATTAAAAGAATCCGCCGTTACAGATTCCGGAGAGCTGACCTCCGCGAAGCCAGCATTGAGCCATAATCCATCAAGTGAACCCCAATCGCTAATAGCTTCCTTTAGCGCATTGATGTCAACTTCGCTCGCAGAGTCACTTTTCAAAATAAGCGATGTTTTAGGCAGTAGAGTACGGGTGCGTTCCAGTCTTTCTTCACTCAGTCCTGTAATGGCTACATCACCACCTTCAGTGATAATGCGCAGCGCGCCTGCCAGTCCCATGCCACTTGTACCACCAGTGATCAGTATACGTTTACCCTGAAACCTGCCCATGCTTAGTCCTTTTTTTGGCTGAGGAATGAGCATTTACCTTACGTAAACAAAACACTGTTCGTCATCTATTTCATTACGCAACTAAGGCATTGCTGATTGCACTACAGCTTCTGGTACGGAATGGACCCACTGGCGAGATGTCAGGCCGGCTTTGAGCGTGAAGCAGATCTTGCCTTTCCGGCGCGAACAGCGTCGAAATTTGCAGGCGCCTAATATGGCCTCACTAAATAAGGTGACAGAAAATCCTCCACTTCGTGTTTGTCGATACCTGGCGTATAGCTGATACCTGCATTCTTTAAAATATTGAGTGCTTCCCGTCTGTTTCATGGATCTGGGGCTTCTGTAGCAACAATATCAATGGTCGAGGATGTGCTTAGTCTTTATAAACACGTTTACCAGTTAAAGTATGCCCAGCGTTCTTCTTCACCGGGAGTCATCCCGACCACGATTTTTAGGGCGTTGAGTAACAGATCGATTTGCACGGGATCAGAGGCCTTCTGCACTTCAGTGATCAATTGCAAAATAACGGCGCCGTTGGTGACTCTCATGCCACGTTGGGTGATTTCACCCGCGGCTGCTTCAATTACAACGGTTTCAGCAGTGGCTTTATCGCGAAGCGCATCTAAGTGAAGGAAAGACTTCGCGCTATTAGTTGACTGTTGTGCGCTCTGATACATGATTTTATCCCTTATGTCCGCTACTCAAACGTCATGATGGTCAGGCTGTAACGTATAAAAATCGCAATCTATTAGTAGAGTGCGGATTTTGTACAGGGTGGTATTTCGAGTGATATCGAAACCACAGATGAATTAAATTTAGCGCATTTTGTCAAAATTGGGAGGACGGTGATCACCAAAAACCGTTCTGGCATCGTCCATAAATCTTATTAGACCAATTTATGCTCAAATTCATCTTCGATGTTTGCGGTTTTTATGCGGGGATGGTTTACGTGGAGTGTGTTATCAGCTTATGCGTGATAACTCAGTTGCTTCGCCAGTGGTGTAGCGAAAGACTGATTCTGGCAACTCATTTTGAGAGTGTCGTCCCTGACAGTGTCTCCGGCCGGTATACACTCACGTGTAACCGATGAGGTTATCCGCTTCGTCGTCTCCCGGCCGGAACCGGATTACGTCCTTTGGCTTCAGTTCATTTATCGTTAATTCAGTTCATTGTTCAGGCTAACTAAGGTCTGCAAATAAGGTATTTGCTCCTCGGCGACTGAAGACGACTCAAAGCTCATTAACCAGTTTCTGGCTTTAGCGATTTGAGTCAAGCGGTCAATATTATTCTCTGATTTAGACATCAAACCAAGCTGTGAAAAAAGGTTTGCAATACTGATTTCCTTTCGACATAGAGCAAGGCTTAATGCGGCTTCACCAATGATAATATGGATTTTTTCATGATCTTGAAATAACACTGAAAATCCTCCATCAGATCGAATTAATGACAACCTCAATTTAAACTTAGAAGCTATTTTCAATATTGCATTACGACTCGTCTTAATAATGTCATGGTGTGGATTTTCATGATCAATAAAAGCGGAGCCTTTAAATATTCAATCTGGCGTTTCCATCATGCGGAATGGGGGTTGTTCATTTTTAATACAGCGTGAGGCACGGGCTTTAATGATTTTATAAAAAAAGGATTATTTATGTGGGAAAAGTGCCTGTTCATCAAAAGGTTAACACACCCTTTCACAGGCTATTCGAATCATTTTTGTTCGCTTCCGGTTGAAAATCATTTAGCTATCCAATGACATCGGCTTTTCTCCACCCGGCGGCAAACCAAACACTCCTCGCACCCAATTTAGAAACGCGCCATAAGGTCTTCCCAAACACAGCATCATCAACGCAGCACCGAGCGTCCCACGCACCAGTCCACTGCCCGATGCACCGCTAAAAGCAATGATTGCTGCATAGATGGGCACCTGAAAACTCACCAGCGCGACACTGTCCCACAGCAGTTTCGAAACCCGGCCCGATCCCGCACGCTGCATTACCCAATCGCGCCACAAGCCATAAGGGCGGGCAACCGGCACCATCAAAACGGCACCAATCAAACGGGCATGTAGCACCTGATCCCACGCCATGCCGGCGATCCATCGTTCATTAATCATGCCCGTCGTGGTGAAAAATAAAATCAGTGCAGTGGTATCCGCCATAAAGGCCGTTCGGCGCATGCGCTGGTCTTGAGGTTGAGGCAAAGTGCACTTCCTATTTTGACGTGACGAAGTAAGTATGATGCGCAGACGGCATAGCATGATGAAGTAGACTGGCGCATCCATACCGCATTAAAGATAGCTAAAAAGAGGGTGAACTGCTCCCCGTTGATTAATACATTGCGGTATATTAATCAACGGGGAGAAGGTCAGAACCGCCTGAAATTATTTGTGAGTATCAGCTTCTGCCGGGGTTCGCTTATGGACATGGAGTGCGGATGATAGTTGATGCTGAGGCGTTGAGCCAAGAGGTTATAGAAGCGGTAACTGCGGATTTTCTTGGGGTGAGGTTATAGTCATCCCAATCGCATTATCGGATACTTAATTCAATTGCATAGAGATGCAGATAATCCCCTATTCAAAACTAAGGCTTCAGCCATATTTACGAGTTTCAAGATGCAGTCGGGTCGTCAGAGTCCGAGCTATTTATATCCGCAAAATAGTTGAGAATATTGGAATTTTCTTTTCGCTTATCACGCATGTAAGCGGGGATTTTCTTTTCCCAGCTATCACCGAAAAGGGTAGAGTGATCGCTGATTGCGTGGATAACAGCTAACTTGAAACCTTTATCATACCCTGTAGGGGTTGGAATGATTTCATCACGGAAAGATATTACGATTAGGGGATCATTTTTCCATGCTTCAACGCGACCATGAAAAAAACCAAGATACCAGTTTATGCCTGCATCATCCTTCGAATCAGAGGCCTTTACCCTGCTCCATAATCTATCGTCATCATGATCATAGACGACGATACAATTATCATCGTTCCATCTCTGTTGGAGGCGGACTGCGTAATGCAGAATTGACTGACCAGTTTTGACATTAACTTTAGAGATAACGTCATACCCATATTCAAAGTCTTCACTGGCTCTTACAAAATCTTCGCTAAACTCAGCCTTCGTAATATACCTTTTCTCGATCCCCACGGAGCTTCCTGTCATCCTTAGTACGTTTTGAACTCTGAGCAAACATGTTGCGCAACTGCTCAACCTTTTCGTCAACAGTACCATTTATCTGCATGGTTCGAGCATGAAGATTGAGAATGTCAGCATTACTTTGTGGAGTGTGTTTCATTAAGAGCCTCCGTTGATCAATCCGTACAGTATAAACTGTGAGCAATAACAAATATAGCTGAAACTACTGTTGTGCAGGTAGTTAGCAGTTCTAAGCTTACCTGACATTATACAGCTTAGGGCTGTCTGCCTGTCAGATTTGCAGCTGAAGTCCGTTTTGTTGGCTGACAGCATAAGGATATCCCTTTGACAGTAGATAACAGATTGCTGTAGCTGACGATATCAATGTGATGGATCGACATTTGGCGAACCTCAGCAGAATGACAACAGTAGGAAAGCAGAATAAGTAACGTTATGTGATTATTGAGTGTTCGATCTTCAGGATTCAGGGTCTGGTTGCAACTTAAATTCAGAGGAGCTTCAACGGCTTTCAGAAATCCTCCTCCAGGGATCTTGATCGATCAGAATAATCATGGATACTGTATATAAACACAGTATCAAGGTGCCCGTTATGCAATTGATTACCCCCTCTCAGTCCGATACAACGAGCCCGCTTCCGTTCTTTATGGAACGTGTGCCTTGCGGCTTTCCCAGCCCCGCTCAGGATTATATTGAGGACAGTCTCGATCTGAATAAGCTTGTCATCAGACATCCTAGCGCAACCTACTTTATCAAAGTCAGTGGCGATTCAATGTTAGGAGCAGGTATCAGTCACGGAGACTTACTGGTTGTTGACCGGTCATTATCTGCAGTTCATGGCGATATCGTCATTGCTGCCGTCTCGGGAGAATTCACGGTGAAAGAACTTCAAACTTCCCCACGCCTTCAGCTCATGCCCCGTAATACAAACTATTCTCCTATCGTTTTCGAGGCAGAAGAGGAACTGGAAATTTTTGGTGTAGTGACGTTTACCCTGAAAAGCCACAGATATGTTCGCGCTTGTTGATGTAAACAGTTTTTACACTTCCTGCGAAACTGTTTTTCGACCGGACCTGCAAGGTAAGCCTGTGGTTGTTGTTTCCAATAATGACGGATGCATAATTTCACGATCAGCAGAAGCGAAGGCATTGGGTATCGGTATGGCTGAGCCCTATTTCAAGCTACAGGATGAACTCAAACGCCAGAAGGTGCAGGTGTTTAGTTCCAATTACGCGCTGTATGGTGACATGAGTCATAGGGTGATGAATATTCTCGAAGAGATGGCTCCGAGGATGGAAATTTATTCGATTGATGAAGCTTTTCTCGACTTATCAGGCGTCAGGAGTTGTATCGATCTCGAGGTGTTCGGCCGTGACATTCGTAAGCGCCTGCTTAGAGAAACGGGCCTGACAGTTGGAGTCGGTATAGCCCCGACTAAGACTCTGGCCAAGCTGGCCAATCATGCCGCTAAGAAATGGAGTAAAACCGGCGGCGTGCTGGATCTCTCCAACCTTGAGCGGCAAAAGAAGTTAATGGCGTTAGTCGATGTGGCGGATGTGTGGGGCGTAGGGCGTCGTATCAGCAAGAAGCTGAATGCCATGGGCATCAACACCGCGCTGGATTTGTCGGAGCAGAGCACCTGGGTGATCCGCAAGCATTTCAATGTGGTGCTGGAGCGCACCGTGCGCGAGCTGCGCGGTGAGCCCTGTCTCGAACTGGAAGAGTTTGCGCCCGTGAAGCAGCAGATTGTCTGCTCACGCTCGTTTGCGGGACGTATCACGGAGTACGCCGATATGCGTGAAGCGGTGTGCAACTATGCCGTGCGCGCCGCCGAAAAGTTGCGTGGCGAACGGCAGTATTGTCGACAGATCGGCGTGTTTATTCGCACCAGCCCGCATGCGGAGGGTGAAATCTTTTACGGTAATCAGGCGATTGGTGAAATACAGATACCCACGAATGACACTCGTGACATTATCCGCGTTGCCACCGAGGCGCTGGATCGCATCTGGCGGGAAGGATGTCGCTATATGAAAGCGGGTGTCTTGTTAGGTGACTTTTACAGTCAGGGCGTGGCGCAGCTTGATCTATTTGATGATATCCAGCCACAGGCCAACAGTTCAGCATTGATGCATGTGATAGATCAGATCAATAAAAAAGGAAAAGGGAAGCTATGGTTCGCCGGACAAGGAATCCAGAAATCCTGGGCGATGAAGCGTGAGATGTTGTCTCCAGCATATACCACCCGATACGCAGATCTCCCGGTGGCGAAGTGAATAGCGGATTAGCGCATAACATGAGCCGCCACTTTTTATCGGGCGTTAGGAAATGACTGAATATGCCCGTATACCGTCACGATAAGCCGACAAAATGCCAATCCATGCCATACTTGGCAAGGCCGATTTTTCACGATGTCGCGGGGGAAAAGAGATGCGTTCAGTGGTGATTAGCGCAGTTGTCGCAGTAGCGGGTGGGGTATGCGGTGCCTTACTCAGCCAAAATGAAACCCTCTTTGCCCCGAAAGCCAGTGCACCTCCTTCCGATCCCGCTATCACCTGGACCACGCCCGCTATTGCCGGTTACGGCAAAGTGCACTATGACGCCAGCAGCGCATTCCAGCCCAGCAGTGCGCTGAGTAACAAAGTGGTCTTCAAAGTCAGTCGTGGCGCGGAAGAACGCGGTCAGGTTAATCCGGCGCTGGAGCATGTGGCACAAGTGGTGAATACCTATGTGGCGGCCGGCGTGCCGGCAAAGCAGTTAAAATTTGTGGTGGCGGTGAATGGCGAAGCGACGCCCGCGATGCTGGAAAACACCCGTTTTCGACAGCTGTTTGGTGTGGATAATCCCAACCTTGCGCTGATATCGGCGCTGGAACAGCAGGGCGTCAAAGTCACGGTGTGCGATCAGGCGCTGGCCTGGCATCACTACGAACCCCAATGGATTGCAGATTCAGTGATCCATACACCTTCTGCACTCACCACGATGACCACGCTGCAAAATCAGGGGTACGCTTTACTGAGTATGTGATGCGTTTGTGGCTTTGCTGTCCCTGGCATGAACCTCAACGCCCTTATTGTGGCTTCTGCCAAAGGTTCTCTTTGATCAAAAACAACTCGAAACCGTGCTGGAAGTCTGCCAACACACCTCAACATTATCTGAAGCGGGACGACATTTATTTTCGGTCTCGCGGCAGCATAAAAAGCAGCCGAATGATGCCGATCGCTTACGTAAATACCTCATGCGCTTCGGGCTGAATTGGGAAGATATCCAGAAAAAATGAATACCGTTCTTTGCACCGCTGAAAGGAAATTTCCTGTGGGGTAGCTTCACACAGCTGAAATGTTTAAATCGCGCTGCGCTTTAAATTGTCACCAAACCTGAGGTATTTTTTCCTGGTATTGACGTTAGGTTTAATTAAAACATTAATTAAATCAATGGAGATGCCATCCAGGAATAGACTGTTTTTTCTTCAAGACGCTGTAAATTACGCGGCGATTTTGCTTTAATTAACCGACGTAGCAAGATGAGAGGACAGCATGACAAAAGCCTATATAACAAAATATGCATTAACCCGGGGCATCTACATCGCAGAAGGTGAACTCAAAAATGATGGCGAGGTATTTGTACAGCGCCGCGATCGTGAGTACAACTTTGAGCAGTTTTTTAAGAAAAAAGAGTTTCAGTTAACCGAAGAAGAAGCGCTGGTGCGTGCGGATAAAATGCGTGCGGTGCAACTTAAAAAGTTGGCGAAGGAATATCAAAAACTCAGTGAGCTGGAATTTACGATTAAAGAGTGATCCTGATTAGATGGAAATCATCTAATTCACTGATTATAAAGGGTTGTGAAATTGATGTGGGTGTCCGAAAGAACTTCGTTAAGATTTCGCTAAAATAATGAAACCCCATTTCAATATCTACTAAAAAGTGATGTAACACGCCGCCTGCGGGCGGCTTTTTTAATTGGCTGACAGGCTGAAGGTTGCCCATCAATCCTGACATAGGAAGTGCGAATAGGTAACAATAGCGAAGCGGCGAAAGGTATTGCCGATTATGTTAATTCACAGACTTAGGTTACTGTAATATTACGGACCAATAATAAGCAGAGGTTCGCGTGCGCGAGAACGAGATTGATATCCATTATTACGCCACCGAAATCCGGAAATTAGCAGCATCGCATCAGGCTGGAGAAACACTGAGTGAGGTAAAATCCAGAGTGGATAGCCTCATTCAGCAAATGAAAGAGTCACTCGGCAGTGACAAAGCCTGGCAGGCGAAGAATTGGGAGGCGCTGTTGGATCAGTTGAATATCTATTTGACTAACAAGGTTGATCCGAAGTGGATGACGGTGATCTCTCATGCCAAATTCCGCATTAAAAGCCGCAGACAGACCGCCATCTATTCACGAAAACACTTCAAACAATAAGGCTTTTGCCGCCCGGTCGGGCGGCAAATAAGTTATCCAAGCCAATGGTGGATGGTGAGATTAATCGCGCCGCCGCCGACAATCAGCCAGATAAACAACATCAAACCTAATAACAGCGGACGCAGTCCGGCTCGCTTCAGCTGACTGATATGGGTGGTAAGACCCAGTGCGGCCATCGCCATGGCGAGCAGCACGTTATCCAGCTGATTAATGACCGCAATCGCCGAGGCGGGAATCAGATGCGCTGAGTTAAACAGCGCCACCAGAATGAACGCCAGTGCAAACCATGGGAAAGTAATACGCTGTTTTTCCCCGCTGGTGGCCGGTGCGCTGCGGCGTACCATCACCCCGATCACCACCAGGAACGGTGCCAGCATCATTACGCGCAGCATTTTGGCGATCACCGCCGCATTTTCTGTTTCCGGGCTGATAGCATGTCCGGCCGCCACGACCTGCGCCACTTCATGCATGGTCGAACCGGTGTAAATACCAAATTCACTCAGGCTCAGGCCCGGCAGTAATGGCGAAACGCTATGCCAAATCAGCGGGTAAAGGAAAATCGCCAGTGTACCGAAGATCACCACAGTCGCGACCGCCACCGCCACTTTGGACGATTCGGCTTTAATCACCGGTTCAGTCGCCAATACGGCGGCGGCACCGCAAATACTGCTACCTGCACCAATCAACCACGCGGTTTCACGATCCAGTTTCAGGATTTTACGTCCCAGCCAGCAGGCGAGGGTAAAGGTGCTGGTCAGCATCAGTACATCAATCACCACACCGCTGACGCCGACATCCAGCACCTGCTGGAAGGTGAGATGGAAGCCATAAAGGATAATGCCGAGACGCAGCAGTTTCTGTTTGGCAAACTGTACGCCCGCGTCGCAGTGACCGTGCACCGTCGGGTAGAGCGTATTGCCGAGAATGATCCCGCCGATGATGGCCAGCGTCAGGGCGCCTAACCCCAGCTGCGCGACCGACAGCAGATTACCGAGCCATGCCGTTGCCAGCGCAATGGCCGCCGTAAGCAGCAAACCGGGCGCGAAATGCGCCATACCCTGTGAGTGTTTGTGTAGAGAGATATCAGCCATAACGCCTCCTGTGTTGCCGTTATGATGCGGAGAGATGGCTTGAAAGAAAAACTGATTATATCGTTAGAACAAATCTGAATAAGTGGTAAAGACGGGGATGAACGCAGATAAAGGCGGAGAGGGCGCGGCGAAATCGGTGTTCGCGGCGCCTTGTCGGGTTAAATCACCATACCCAAAATTTGCAGCGTGCTACGCTGCGAGGCGGTGACGAACGGGATGTCTTTGATGTGCTGCATGCCAAAGGCTTCCCAAAACTTACGTGCACGCACGTTTTCAGCCATCACTTCCAGCCACATGTAACCTTCCTGCTTCTCACGGGCTTCATTGATGATGCTTTGGAACATGATTTTGCCGAAGTTCTTACCGGTCTGGTCGGGATTCAGGTAGAGCTTATTCAACATGGCGCCCGTCATGCCGGAATCAGGAACCGGTGTATTCCAGGTGACCTTGGCAAAACCTACCGGGTGATCGGTCTCGGCGATCAGCCAGCTCTCGTTTTCTGCCGCGAGGCTGCTCTGCAGCACCGTCAGGCCATATTCTTTATCGATAAACGCATCCATTTCGTCGGTTGAAACCCACATATGTTTGAAATGCGCGCTGTAGGTCATGCGTCCCAGCTGATGAAGCAGTTCCGCGTCCTCGGCCTGAGCCTTGCGTATGGTGAAATTCATGTAAGATGTCCTGTTATCCGTCCCTATTGATGGTCGTGCAGCCAAACGTTCCATCGCTGACTTTTCAGCAGGGTACTTTAACAGGGAGATACGGTTCCGACACATGCTAAGTGTGGAATCAGAATAGTGATGCGCCCTCCGACTGGAGAGCGCAGGGATGCGTAAGGCATCAGAACAAATAACGGGCTCCCAGAACAAACTGGTTTTCCACCAGATGTGCTTTCATTTGCTCATCTTTAAGGCCACGAGCGTTCCCGAACGTATTGTATCCGCTCTCTATTTTGCCCATATCCACATAACGGTAGCCAAGGTCCAGGCTCACCTGCTCAATCGGCGTGTAGCTAATACCGGCGCCGACACTGTAGGTCAGGTTGTTTTGCGTGGTTGAAGCATACTGACGAGAGGAGTTGCCTTGCCAACCGCCTGCTTTGATTTTACTGACGCCGACGCCTGCGGTGCCGTACAACGCAACGTTATAGCCGATTTGATAGTCACGATACACGTTCAGCATCAAGCGCTGGACATCGGTTTGCAGATGGTTATAGCTGGAAGTGAAAGTCGATGAACCACTGGTGAATTCGGATTTCTGACCAAAGGTATATTCGCCTTCCGTGCGCCAGCCATTGCCCCATTGATAACCGGCTGCAAGCGCTGCCGCGCCGTTATGTGCCTTTTCATTGCCTGCAACAAATTGCCCCACGCCAGGACGTGCGCTGGTATCCATCTCTTTGGCACGTTGTTCACTTTGCAGATATTTTGCAGAGGCGTAATAGCCTTCACTGGTTTCGGCTGCAACAGCGCTGCCCGCAGCAAACAGCATTGGCATAGCAAAGATTAACGCATTAAGTTTCATATGATTCCGTTCTCATTCTTTATCAGGTAGAGAACGCATCATAAGAAAGGCCAATCACGAGAAAAATTCGGTTGAATACTTAGGCAACCTGGTAGAGTTACGTAAGGGAGCTAAGAGCCTAAACGCAAGGTTTCAGCGCGCCTGGCGGTCTCATAAACGTATTGCAGCATCGGCTCTAAATCGGCATCCGGCCCGGAGCTGATAATTTTGCCACGCAGCCACTCAATTTCGCTGGTGATGTCGGGATGGAAAATGGTGTTGTTCTGCGCGTTACGCAGCCATTTCAGCAGAAAGTTATTCTTGCCGCGCACGCCGGCGGGTTTGCGCGTTTTTGCATTGATCTTCAGCGCCACCAGGATGCAGTAATAGAAATGCACGCGCTGACTGTAGCTCTGGGGGATCATAGGCTGTTACCCGCCATGACATCGCAAAAGTGTGAACCTGATCGGATTTTCATCGTCCTGAATGCCTGCCTGAAAGCGCCATTTGGCGCAGATATGGGCCTTTATCGGCCTTTTTTCCGCCTTGAATCGCGCGGTAACCGCACCATAAGCCAATCGGCGGCGCGGATGCAAGTGAGGAAAATCTGGTAAATGAGGCGTCACCAGTGAAAGAGGGCGGGCAAAATTTAAGGTCTTAAAAAAGCGAAGCGTTATAAAAGGAAAGGGGGCGATTTTTTGCCGTTGCAAAGACCTGAAACAGACACTTTTCACATGCGTTAACCCGCTACGCCTGGCAAAACTGTGATCTCCGTCTAGACTTAATGCTGACGATGTTCGCAGTCAGGTTGCTGTGTTGGCTATAAAGTTGTGCGTTTGTGGAGAGTTACCTATCGCAGTCCCCCGTTTTTGGCTCAATCTCCTCGCCTCAGTCCAGACATCCGACTGAAAACACCCAGCCTGACTTCGAACATCCTGTTAAAGCCTAATGAACAGGAGGAGACGTGACCCCTGCGGTTAATCAGAACAGCACCTTGCCGTCATTAAGTGGCGGTCTTTATGCCTTCTTTTTTGATGTCGACGGCACGCTAGCGACCATTCAGTCGCAACCCGAGTCGGTTTCCATCCCCGCATCGGTGCGCCAGCATCTGCAACAAATCTCCAATCTGAGTCATGGCGCCCTGGCGCTGGTATCGGGCCGTCCGATTGCGCAACTGGATGCACTGGTTGCGCCACTGGAAGCGCCCGCTGCGGGCGTGCATGGTGCGGAACGCCGTGACGCCAGTGGGCACGTGCACCGGCATTCGCTGCCTGGCGACATTGCGCAAACGCTGCAAACCGAACTGCAGCAAACACTCGACCAATGGCCAGGCACCCTGCTGGAAGTGAAAGGCATGGCGTTTGCGCTGCACTATCGCAACGCGCCCGAGTACGAAAAATCCATCATGCAGCTGGCGGAAGACGCCGTGACGCGCTTTCCTGCGCTGGCACTACAGCCGGGCAAGTGTGTGGTGGAGCTAAAACCGCAGGGCATCGATAAAGGTGCTGCGGTACGTGAATTTATGCAAGAAGCCCCCTTTATTGGCCGCATTCCGGTCTTCGTGGGTGACGATCTGACCGATGAAAAAGGATTTCTCGCCGTTAACGCCATGCAGGGCATTTCAGTCAAGGTCGGAGAAGGCGCCAGCCATGCGCGCTACCGTCTCGACAGCGTTGATGCGGTATGGCACTGGCTGGCGCAACTATTATTACAACTAGAACATGACATCGTCGGTAAGGAGTCAAGGTTATGAGTCGTTTAGTCGTGGTATCTAACCGTATCGCCATTCCGGATGGAGGCAAAGCCAGCGCGGGGGGTCTTGCGGTGGGCATTTTGGACGCGTTACGCACCACCGGAGGCTTGTGGTTTGGCTGGAACGGAGAAATCAGTGAATTCTCTGGCGAGGAAGAGGATGAGCCACTTTCGCAGATTGAACAGGATGGCATTACTTATGCCTCACTGCCGCTCAATCAGAACGATTACGATCAGTACTACTGCCAGTTCTCTAATACCGTTATCTGGCCGGCCTTCCACTATCGTCTGGATTTAGTGCAGTATCAGCGCGAAGCCTGGGATGGCTATTGCCGTGTGAACACCTTGCTGGCACAGCGCCTGAAGCCGCTACTGCAACCTGACGATGTATTGTGGATCCATGATTACCATCTGCTGCCGTTTGCAGCCGAGTTGCGCAAACTGGGCGTCAACAATCGTATCGGCTTCTTCCTGCACATTCCGTTCCCGACGCCGGAGATCTTCAATGCGCTGCCACCGCATCAGACACTGCTGGAGATGCTGTGCGATTATGACCTGCTGGGGTTCCAGACCGAGTCCGATCGCGTAGCCTTCCTCGATAGCCTGAGCCAGTTGACGCAGTTGCAGAATAAAGGCGAGAAGAAACACCGTGCCTTTGGCAATACCTTTATGACGGAGGTGTATCCGATTGGTATCGAGCCGGATAGCATCAAAGAGATGGCCGAAGGACATCTGCCACCGAAAATGGCGGCAATGAAACGTGAGCTGGGCGATGTGCAAAACATTATTGCCAGCGAGCGGCTCGATTATTCCAAAGGATTACCGGAGCGTTTTCTGGCTTATGAGGCACTGCTGGAGAATTTCCCGCAGCATCGCGGCAATATCCGTTATTCACAAATCGCGCCGACGTCCCGTGGCGATGTGCAGGCTTATCAGGATATTCGCCATCAATTAGAGACGGAAGCGGGGCGTATTAATGGTAAGTACGGTACGCTCGGCTGGACACCGCTCTATTATCTGAACCAGCACTTTGATCGCCGCCTGTTGATGAAAATCTTCCGCTTAACCGATGTGGGGCTGGTCACGCCACTGCGTGACGGCATGAATCTGGTGGCGAAAGAGTATGTGGCTGCGCAGGACCCAGACGATCCCGGCGTGCTGGTGTTGTCACGCTTTGCGGGGGCAGCGAACGAACTGACATCGGCATTGATCGTGAATCCTTACGATCGTGATGAAGTGGCTGCCGCACTCGACAGGGCACTCACCATGCCGCGCACCGAGCGCATCTCGCGCTACAACGACATGATGGCGGTGTTGCGCAAGCAGGATATTACGCAATGGCGTGAGAGCTTCCTGCGTGATTTAAATGCATTACCTGCGCGCAGCGCCGATCATGGTATCGCCAATAAAGTCGCGACCTTCCCGAAACTCGCCTAAATCTGCTTTCCGGTGCGCAATGCTGCGCACCGTTTTCACTGCCCATCTTAAACCTGCGAAATCGTTTTCATTTCCTTAAGGAGTAACTGCCTGACACGGCAGCTAAAATCGCACGTTTTGGTTAAAAAGCGTGCAATCGAACGTGAAAAAAGCTTTTTTTTCATGTCGGCCCTAAAGGTTTGGTTGGTCAGGCCGATAGTTATCTCAAATCAATGCGTCAAATCCCCAATTCATTCATATCACTAATGTAACGCACTGTTACATCCACTGCCGTTCGCTAAACACTCCCTACAAAGCCCTAACAGTTCCCAGGCGCGCTGCGTCCAGTCTTCACGCTTATCTATCATCATGGTGGTAGTGCATTTCAGCAATATTCCCTGTAAGTGATTAATTTAGAAGCAAATAGTTTTTACCAAAATCAGCATATTATGCTGCTTTTATGATTTTAAGTGGCTGCATATCGCCATTTAAAACCAACTCAACAGATAAAAGATCGCATTGTCATGACAATCGACCATACAGGCTAAAAAGGGGCTTTTTAGAGTGAAATATTAGCGAAACAATTCAAATTCGCTCAAAAAACGTACAACATAAAAGCAATTCTGAAGCTTCCAGGAAAAAATTTGCCTTAAAAGTGTGACGCAGATCACACTTTATCTAAAATTTCGCACCACTCACGTTGTATGTAGAAATCAGACGATATAGATTTGCGTTGTTTTCGGATTAGTCTTAAAAAACTGTAAGCAGACGTCACGGAAGATGGTTACAACTCAAGAAAAGATTGGCCTGGAGTTTTGACTACTACTGATCAGTGTCCCGGCGGGAAGTGAAACAGTTCAGTACACGTTGGCTTTGCCTGATTATTTTTTGCCATCTTTAGATTTACCAACCAGCAACCCGAACCATAGAACTTTTAATTCTGTGGCCGTATATGTGTCGCGTCTATCAGGATGGAAAAAAATGGGTACATCAGAATTACTAAAACATATATATGACATCAATCTGTCATATTTGCTTCTTGCTCAGCGTTTAATTAACCAGGAAAAAGCTTCAGCAATGTTTCGTTTAGGCATCGATGAATCGATGGCAGATGCATTGTCGCAATTAACCTTGCCTGAGATGGTAAAATTAGCGGAAACCAATCAACTGGTTTGCCAGTTCCGCTTTACCGATCACAACCATATTAACCGTTTGACTCAAGAATCACGCGTGGATGACCTGCAGCAAATCCACACCGGCATTTTATTATCCAGCCGTTTACTGCGGAACGCGTCAAAAGATGATGCCTCTGCGAAGAAGAGGGCGGTTTAATGACCGAAAAAAGTATTGTTCAGGAAGCGCGCGATATTCAGCTGGCCATGGAGCTGATTACGTTGGGCGCACGACTGCAAATGCTGGAAAGCGAAACCCAGTTGAGCCGTGGTCGCCTGATTAAACTGTATAAAGAGCTGCGTGGTGCACCACCACCGAAAGGCATGCTGCCATTCTCAACCGATTGGTTCATGACCTGGGAACAAAATATTCACTCATCCATGTTCTGTAATGCCTGGCAGTTCCTGCTGAAAACCGGGCTGAGCAATGGTGTTGAAGCGGTCATCAAAGCGTATCGCTTGTATCTTGAGCAGTGTCCGCAATCGGACGAGGGCCCGCTGTTGGCGCTAACGCGTGCATGGACCCTGGTGCGATTCGTTGAAAGCGGCATGCTGGAATTGTCTGACTGTAAATGCTGTGGCGGGAGCTTTATTAATCACGCTCATCAGCCTGTTGGCAGCTTTGTTTGCAGCCTGTGCCAGCCGCCATCACGTGCCGTAAAAAGACGTAAACTTTCTGCAGATTCTGCCGATACCTTTCCACAACTGCTGGATGAACAGGTTAAACGCGCCGTTTAAGTTTGTTCGCATCGTGGAAAACATCCAGCAGCGGCTTAGTCCGCTGCTTTTTTTTGCCCACGATTTACGAATAACACCTGCGGCTCTCTGGCTTAACTTCTACCAACACGTTACGGACGTAAGGATTTTTTGTGCTGATTATTCTGGGTTATATCGTGGTCGTCGGCTCCGTGTTGGGCGGCTATATGATGGTCGGTGGCCATCTGGGGGCGCTTTATCAACCTGCCGAGCTGATTATTATCGGCGGTGCCGGTATTGGTGCCTTTTTAGTGGGCAACAATGGCAAGTCGATCAAGAAAACATTAAAAGCCTTGCCAATGTTAATGCGCGGCTCGAAATATAACAAAGCTGTATACATGGATTTAATGGCACTGCTGTATCGCCTGATGGCGAAATCACGTCAGCAAGGCATGCTGTCATTAGAACGTGACATTGAAGATCCCAGCCAGAGCGAAATTTTTGCTAACTATCCGCGTATTTTGTCCGATAAACAGTTGGTGGATTTTATTACCGACTATTTGCGATTGATGGTGAGCGGAAATATGAATGCGTTTGAAATTGAAGCGCTGATGGACGAAGAGATCGAGACCTACGAGCACGAGTGTGAAGTGCCGGCGCAAAGTATATCGGCCATGGGCGATGGCTTACCTGCCTTCGGTATCGTGGCGGCGGTGATGGGCGTGGTACATGCACTGGCCTCAGCCGATCGCCCGGCAGCAGAGTTGGGCGCGCTGGTCGCTCACGCCATGGTGGGAACCTTCCTTGGTATCTTGCTGGCTTATGGCTTTATCTCGCCGCTGGCGTCAGTGCTGCGTCAGAAGTGTGCTGAAACCACCAAAATGATGCAGTGCGTCAAGGTGACTTTGCTCTCCAGTCTGAATGGTTACGCACCGCAGATCGCCGTGGAGTTTGGGCGTAAAACCCTGTATTCCGCTGAGCGTCCGTCGTTCTCCGAGCTGGAAGAACATGTGCGTAACGCGAAAAATCCTGCGAAACAAACCTCGGATCAGAACTCATGAAGGCAGGCAATCGCCCCATTGTGCTGGTTAAAAAGCGCAAACATAAAGGTCATCATGGCAGCCACGGCTCGTGGAAGATTGCCTATGCCGACTTTATGACGGCGATGATGGCGTTCTTTATGGTGATGTGGCTGCTCTCAATTTCCAGCCCGAAAGAGTTGATTCAGATTGCAGAATACTTTCGTACACCGCTGAAAGTCGCGCTGACCGGTGGCCAGCGCAGCAGCGACAGCGAAAGCCCGATCCCCGGTGGCGGTGACGATCCAACACGTAAAGACGGCGAAGTGAAGAAAGTGGTCGATATGGATGCGCAGAAGAAAAAGCTGGAGGAGATTCGTCTGAATCGTCTGCGCGAAAAGCTGGACCAGTTGATTGAAGCCGATCCGCGTCTGAAAGCACTGCGTCCGCATCTGATCATCAACATGGTGGAAGAGGGGCTGCGCATTCAGATTATTGATAGCCAGAACCGCCCAATGTTCAAAACTGGTAGCGCAGAAGTGGAGCCGTACATGCGTGACATCCTGCGCGCCATTGCGCCGGTTCTGAATGATATTCCGAACAAAATCAGCCTGGCTGGCCATACGGATGACTTCCAGTATGCGACGGGCGATCGCGGCTACAGTAACTGGGAACTCTCAGCCGACCGCGCCAATGCCTCACGTCGTGAACTGGTGATTGGCGGGCTGGATGGGGGCAAAATGCTGCGCGTGGTGGGCATGGCTGACACCATGAAGTTAAAGAATCGTGGTTCGAACGATGCTGTAAACCGTCGTATCAGTCTGCTGGTGTTGAACCATGACACCCAGGCTGCGATTGAGAAAGAGAACTCTGAGAGCGATGCCGCGCAGATAACTGACCCGGCACAAATTATTCCCGACATTACCGCACCGACCGGTCCCGCTGCATCTGCTGCACCCGCAAGTTCTACCGCTACTCCGGCTTCGCCGGTCAGTGCGGTGGCGCCTGCACCAGCAGCGCAGCCAGCGGCAGGCGCGGTGACACCAGACCAACCCTCACAGCCGAGGTGATCCCGTGAGCATGGACATCAGCGATTTTTACCAGACGTTTTTCGATGAAGCCGATGAGCTGTTAGCGGATATGGAGCAACACCTGTTGGGATTGGATCCCCAGGAGCCCGATTCCGAGCAGTTGAATGCCATCTTCCGCGCCGCCCACTCCATTAAGGGCGGAGCCGGTACGTTTGGCTTTACGGTTTTACAGGAAACCACCCACATCCTGGAAAACATTCTGGATGGTGCGCGCCGCGGCGAAATGCAGCTCAGCACCGACATCATCAACCTGTTTTTGGAAACCAAAGATATTATGCAAGAACAGCTCGATGCCTATAAAACGGCGCAGGAACCCAACGCAGAAAACTTCAAATATATCTGCGAAGCACTGCGTCAGCTGGCGCTGGAAGCCAAAGGAATCGCACCCGAGCCGGCAAAAGTGGCCGACGTGGTGGAGATCGCCGCAGCCCCGGCCACGGCCGCGGGTTTACGCCTGCAACTGATCGATTTGAAAGAGAAAGAGCCGGAACTGATGCTGGAGGAGCTGGGTAATCTCGGCACTGTCTCCAACGTGGTGAAAGGCACCAACTCGCTGGAAGTGACCATTGATGGCGTCGGTAAAGACGACATCGTTGCGGTGCTCTGTTTTGTGATTGATGAAGCGCAGATTCACTTCCCGGAAGGCGCGGCCACCGTCGCAGCAGCACCTGCCGAAGCCGTTGCGGTGGAAGCCCCTGCACCGGTGCAAACCGCCACCGTAACCGACATCACCCCGCCAGCCAAACGTGAAGCGAAACGTGCGGCAGCGCCGGCCAAAACCAGCGAATCCAGCAGTATTCGTGTTGCGGTTGAGAAGGTGGATCAGCTGATCAACCTGGTCGGCGAATTGGTGATTACCCAATCAATGCTGGCACAACGTTCTGGCGAACTGGATCCTGTGGCTCACGGCGACCTGCTGAACAGCATGGGCCAGCTGGAGCGTAACGCGCGTGACCTGCAAGAGTCGGTGATGTCGATTCGTATGATGCCGATGGAGTATGTGTTTAGCCGCTTCCCGCGTCTGGTGCGCGATCTGGCCAGCAAGCTGGGCAAAGAAGTGGAGCTGACGCTGCTGGGTAGCTCTACTGAACTGGA
Source organism: Candidatus Pantoea communis (assembly GCF_011752685.1). Taxonomy (NCBI): domain Bacteria; kingdom Pseudomonadati; phylum Pseudomonadota; class Gammaproteobacteria; order Enterobacterales; family Erwiniaceae; genus Pantoea; species Candidatus Pantoea communis. The sequence goes on along the minus strand of NZ_VWXC01000001.1, from coordinate 555,927 downwards.
TAAGAGCCTGATCGAGCGCATTATCGATCCGTTAACGCATCTGGTGCGTAACAGCCTTGACCACGGTATCGAAACGCCAGAGAAGCGTCTGGCATCGAGCAAAACAGCGGTGGGCAATCTGACGCTGTCAGCGGAACATCAGGGCGGCAATATCTGCATCGAAGTGATCGATGACGGTGCCGGTCTGAACCGTGAACGTATTCTGGCGAAAGCCCTGTCCTCTGGCCTGCCGGTCAGCGACAGCATGAGCGATGAAGAAGTCGGCATGCTGATCTTCGCACCGGGCTTCTCAACGGCGGAGCAGGTCACTGACGTGTCCGGCCGTGGTGTGGGCATGGACGTGGTAAAACGAAACATTCAGGAGATGGGCGGTCACGTCGAAATCTCCTCGAAGCAGGGCAAAGGCACCACTATTCGCATCCTGCTGCCACTGACGCTGGCCATTCTTGATGGCATGTCAGTGCGCGTGGCGGATGAAGTGTTCATTCTGCCGCTGAACGCGGTGATGGAATCCCTGCAGCCAACGGCTGAAGAGCTGAAACCGCTGGCCGGTGGCGAGCGCGTGCTGGAAGTGCGTGGCGAATACCTGCCGCTGGTGGAGCTGTGGAATGTGTTTGATGTGCAGAATGCCAAAACCGACGCGACCCAGGGCATCGTGGTGATTCTGCAGAGCGCAGGCCGCCGTTATGCACTGCTGGTGGATCAGCTGATTGGCCAGCATCAGGTGGTGGTGAAGAACCTGGAAAGCAACTACCGCAAAGTGCCGGGCATTTCTGCCGCCACCATCCTTGGCGATGGTAGTGTGGCGCTGATTGTGGATGTCTCTGCACTGCAATCGTTGAACCGTGAAAAGCGTGTGGCCGGTGCCGCAGCGTAATAGATAAATAAAGGGCAAAAAAATGACTGACATGGCAACCGTGACCAAAATCGCTGGCGAAACCGTGGGCCAGGAATTCTTAGTTTTCACCCTGGGTGACGAAGAGTACGGCATCGACATTCTCAAAGTGCAGGAGATTCGGGGTTACGATCAGGTAACACGTATCGCCAACACCCCAGAATTCATCAAGGGTGTGACGAACCTGCGTGGCGTGATTGTGCCAATCATCGACCTGCGTGTGAAGTTCGCGCAGCAGGATGTGGAGTACAACGAAAACACCGTGGTGATCGTGCTGAATCTTGAGCACCGCGTCGTGGGTATCGTGGTGGATGGCGTGTCTGACGTGCTGTCTCTGATGCAGGAACAGATTCGTCCGGCACCGGAATTCGCGGTCACCATGTCCACCGAGTACCTGACCGGCCTCGGCGCACTGGGCGAACGTATGCTGATTCTGGTCGACATCGAGAAGCTGCTGAGCAGCGAAGAGATGGCGCTGGTGGATACGCTGCGTAGCGCGTAATCATCGACAATCACGGGCTGGCAGCATCGGCCCGTGATAATCCCGCATTGAAATAATTTCTATAAAAATCAGATAATAACAATATTTATTCACACAACTTTCATTAAACTCCCTGCCTCGCCCGCCGATAAATATTGCGTTCCATTTACTTACTTTTCCCAGGGCTATCTATGTTAAAAAAAATTCGCGTCGTCACCAGTCTGCTGGTGGTGCTACTGATGTTTGGCCTGCTGCAGGTCATATCCGGATCCATATTCCTCAAAGCTTTAAACGACGACAAATCCAGCTTCAATGTGTCGCAGTTAGCGAGCCAAAACCTTTCGGCGCTGAATGATGCTTACATGAGCCTCAACCAAAGCCGTGTTGTGTTGACGCGCATCCAGTTGCGTATCGCCACCAGTAAACTGGCCAACAAAGAGCCGGATATTGAGGGGCTTTTCAACGACAGCAAACAGTTCCAGCAAAAAGCAGCGGATAATTTCAAACTCTATAAAGCGATTCCGGATACACCGGGACAAGATAAGGAACTCACAGGTCAACTGGATGAGGGCTATACCGCTTACGCCACGGCATTGAGCCAGATGCAGGATGCGCTTCTCGCCAACGATTTATCGAAAGCGGGCAGCGTGCCAGTAGCACCGAGCCAAAGTAAGTTCCTGAAAACTTACACCGACTGGCGTGCGGATGTGGCGAAACTGGCAGCACAAGGCCAGGAAAAAAATGCCGATGCCTTCAGCCGCATGAGCTGGATTCTGGGCGCTATCATGGTGGTGGTATTAGTGGTGATTGGACTGTGCTGGGTGAACCTGCGTCGCATCCTGATTAATCCATTGAATACTAACATTGCCCACATTCAGTCGATCGCGCAGGGTGACCTGACCCAGAGTATTAGCGTTGAAGGCCGCAATGAGATGAGCCAACTGGCGAGCAGCCTGCATGACATGCAGCAGTCGCTGGTGCGTACTGTCAGTAACGTGCGTGACGGATCTGATGCCATCTTCACCGGTGCGAGTGAAATCTCGGCAGGTAACAACGATCTCTCAGCTCGTACGGAAGAGCAGGCTGCCTCGCTGGAACAGACCGCAGCCAGCATGGAACAGCTGACCGCGACAGTGAAACAGAACGCCGAAAATGCCCGCCAGGCGTCACAGCTGGCGTTGAGTGCCTCAGAAACCGCACAGAAGGGCGGCAACGTGGTGGAAGGCGTCGTACGCACCATGAGCGATATCGCCGGGAGTTCGAAGAAGATCGCTGATATCACCAGCGTGATTGACGGTATCGCCTTCCAGACCAACATCCTTGCGCTGAATGCAGCGGTGGAAGCGGCGCGCGCTGGCGAGCAGGGGCGTGGCTTTGCGGTGGTGGCAGGTGAAGTTCGCAACCTGGCACAGCGCAGCGCCCAGGCGGCGAAAGAGATTAAGGGTCTGATTGAAGATTCTGTCAATCGCGTCAACAGCGGTTCGCAGCTGGTGGGTACCGCCGGTGAAACCATGAGTGAGATCGTCAATGCGGTCACCCGTGTGACCGATATTATGGGCGAAATCGCCTCAGCGTCTGATGAACAGAGTCGTGGTATCGATCAGGTCGGTCAGGCTGTGACGGAAATGGACCGCGTGACCCAGCAGAACGCCTCGCTGGTGGAAGAGTCTGCTGCGGCAGCGGCTTCGCTGGAAGAGCAGGCCAGCCGTCTGAGCCAGTCTGTGGCGGTATTCCGTGTGCCGCGTGCCGAACAGCCTGGCATGGCCAGTGCCGTGGTGCGCCATCCGCAGATCGCGCCGCCGGTGTTGAGTGCACCACGTAAAGCTGTGACTGCACCAGTCAGCGACAGTAACTGGGAAACGTTTTAATCGCTTGCAGTGGTGTGCGCTGGCGCACCCACTGCCGCAATATCCTTTTATTCCAATAGCATCAATGCGCTTTTATCGTTTACCCGATAAAGGCGCATTTTTTTTAATGACAATTTCTTTAGTTATAAAACACTGTAAAGAAAGTTATTGGCAGAATTATATTTCGTAAAATCCGTTAAAGCCCCTCAAAATTTAACAACTGCGGTCGATAACAGCGGGAGCCGAAATGCCTCACTCTTTGGAGAACCCATGTTAAAACGAATCAATGTTGTCACCAGCCTGATCGCAGTCTTGCTGGTCTTTGGTGCTTTGCAGTTACTGTCGGGCGGATTGTTCTGGTCTGCCTTACAAAAAGATAAAGAAGCTTTTGCCGTGGCACAGACGTCGACCAACAACGTCGGCGCGATGTCCGATGCCTGGATCGAACTCAACCAGACCCGTACCGTGTTAAACCGCGCGATGCTGCGCATGCAGGGCAGCATGGCGGCACAGTCCAACGGCGGCCAGCTTCAGGCGCTGATTGCACAGACTGAAAAGCAGCTGGATGTGGCTGCCGGGCACTACCAGCGTTACTACGATCTGCCGGGTACGCCAGGCTTGCCGGACGCACTGCGCGATCGCCTGGAAACGGACTACGCCGCCTTCAACGATGGTTTGAAAGCGATGCTGGAACGTTTGAAAGCTAACGATCTGCAAGGCATGTTTGCGCAGAACATTGAAGCCAAACAGGTGAAGATGAAGGCCACCTATGCAGAGTGGCGCACGGCGCAGAGTGCGCTGGCGGCGGAAGGCGTGGCGCAGAACCAGCAAGCGTTCCACACCATGATGTGGCTGCTGGCGGTGGTGGCATTGGTGGTGGTGCTTGTGATTGTCGGCTGCTGGTTCGGTCTGCGTGCGGTGCTGATCCAGCCATTGCATCAGCTGCTGGGCCATATCCGCCATATCGCTTCTGGCGATCTGACGCAGAATATTGCCGTGGAAGGACGTAACGAGATGACCCAACTGGCGGCCAGCCTGCATGAGATGCAGCAGTCGCTGGTGCGTACCGTCAGCAACGTGCGTGACGGCTCTGATGCCATCTTTACCGGCGCGAGCGAAATCTCGGCGGGCAACAACGATCTCTCCGCGCGTACCGAAGAACAAGCGGCTTCGCTGGAACAGACGGCGGCCAGCATGGAGCAGCTGACAGCGACCGTGAAGCAGAACGCCGAGAACGCCCGTCAGGCTTCTCAGCTGGCACTCAGCGCTTCCGATACCGCGCGTAAAGGTGGCGAAGTGGTGGATGGTGTTGTGCGCACCATGCATGACATTGCTGGCAGTTCGAAGAAAATCGCCGATATCATCAGCGTGATCGATGGCATTGCCTTCCAGACCAATATTCTGGCACTGAACGCGGCAGTCGAAGCCGCTCGCGCGGGTGAGCAGGGTCGCGGCTTTGCAGTCGTCGCCGGTGAAGTGCGTAATCTGGCGCAGCGCAGTGCGCAGGCGGCGAAAGAGATTAAAGGTTTAATTGAGGATTCGGTGAATCGTGTTAACAGCGGTTCGCAGCTGGTCGGCACCGCCGGTGAAACCATGAATGATATCGTCGGCGCGGTCACGCGTGTCACGGATATCATGGGCGAGATCGCCTCAGCGTCGGATGAGCAGAGCCGCGGTATTGATCAGGTCGGCCAGGCGGTCACTGAGATGGATCGCGTGACGCAGCAGAATGCGTCGCTGGTGGAAGAATCCGCCGCTGCTGCGGCGTCGCTGGAAGAGCAGGCCAGTCGTTTGAGCCAGTCAGTGGCGGTATTCCGCGTGCCGCGTGCCTCGCAGGCCACTGCGGCGGTGCGCTCGTCACCGAGCGTGCAGCCGGTGCTGAGTACACCGCGCAAAACTGTCACCGCGCCAGTGAGTGACAGCAACTGGGAGACATTTTAAACGTTTTTAACCGGGCGCACGCAGGTGCGCCCGTTCACCTGTCGGCACACTTTAATTTATCCCTGATCCTCCTTAATTCCCGCTGGTCCAACCCGTTGCAGACAACATAAAGATCCCTCTGTGAACGCCGATAACAGGAGCGATCCGCCAACCAATGAGGTGTTTATGTTTAGTCGTATTCGTGTCGTTTCCGGGCTGTTATGTGTGCTGGCACTGTTTGCCTTGCTGCAGCTGTTTTCCGGAGGGATGTTTTTTACCACGGTGAAAGCCGATAAAGAGAATTTTGCCTACAACCAGCGTCTCAGTACGCTGCAACGGGCGATGGGCACCTCTTGGGTATCGCTGGTTCAGGCGCGTAACACGCTGAACCGTGCAGGGATCCGCTATTTGCTGGACAGCCAGCAAGCTGGCTCAGGCGCAACCGTGAAAGATTTGGTGGCGCTGGCAAGTGAGGAGTTGAAAACCGCTGACCAGGCTTTTGCCGAGTTCAACGCGAATTTGTCTGAGAAGGGCAAAAGTGCGGAGAACGTCAAGACGCTGCAGGCCAACTACAACGCCTTCCGTGGTGGACTGGCCGAGCTGATTGATTTCCTGGGTAACGGGAACTTCAAAGGCTTTGTCGATCAACCAACGCAGGGTATGCAGGATAAATTCGAGAAGGATTACACCGCATGGCTGAACTACAACATCGTGCTGGCAAAGCAGGGTATTGATGCCAACGAAAGCGCCTATCAGCACTCCATCATGCTGGTGATCGGTACTTTGCTGGTGACCCTGCTGGTGATTGCACTGGTATGGAGCGGCATGCGCAACGTGCTGATTCGTCCGTTGAAACAGAGCATCGACCATATCCGTCACATCGCGCGTGGCGATTTGACGCAGCAGATTGATGTCAGTATGCGCAACGAGATGGGTGAATTGCTCAGCTCACTGCAGCACATGCAGCAGGAGCTGGCGAATACCGTGCGTACCGTGCGTGATGGTTCAGACGCTATCTACACCGGTGCCAGCGAAATCGCCATGGGTAACAACGATCTCTCTTCACGTACTGAACAGCAGGCCGCTTCTCTGGAAGAGACGGCTGCCAGCATGGAGCAGTTGACCGCGACCGTGAAGCAGAACGCCGAAAACGCCCGTCAGGCTTCACAACTGGCGTTGACTGCCTCTGAAACCGCGCAGCACGGCGGCAAAGTGGTGGATGGTGTGGTCACCACCATGAAAGAGATCACCGGCAGCTCGAAGAAAATCGCGGATATCATCAGTGTGATCGATGGCATCGCGTTCCAGACCAACATTCTGGCACTCAACGCGGCGGTTGAAGCAGCACGTGCGGGTGAACAGGGCCGTGGCTTTGCGGTGGTGGCGGGTGAGGTGCGCAGTCTGGCACAGCGCAGCGCCCAGGCAGCGAAAGAGATCAAAGGTCTGATCGAAGACTCGGTGAGTCGCGTCAACACCGGTTCGGTGCTGGTGGAGAGCGCGGGCGAAACCATGACCAACATCGTCAACGCCGTCACTCGCGTCACCGACATCATGGGCGAAATCGCCTCGGCGTCGGATGAGCAGAGTCGCGGAATCGACCAGGTGGGTCTGGCCGTGAACGAGATGGATCGCGTGACACAGCAGAACGCCGCGCTGGTAGAAGAGTCAGCCACGGCGGCTGCCGCACTGGAAGATCAGGCCAGTCGACTGAAACAGTCGGTTGCGGTGTTCAATATTGGTAAAGAATTTGTCGCTCAGGCCGTTAACCTATCTACAGCGCCAAAAATGTTGCGTCCAGCCGCAGTCAAAGCGCTGGCTCAACCCGCAGGTGCACGTAGCGCGGACGATAACTGGGAAACCTTTTAATCCGTATGGCCGCCGCAAGGCGGCCCAACTGGCAGCGCAGCAGTAATCGCAGTATCACAATTTAATCAGTTTGTTGCCGGGTGACCTGACATGAAGAAATCGACGTTATTGGATCAAAGTGAAGCAACAACGCTGCTCTCGCAAATGGTGCAGCGCCTGCCGCTTTCAGATACGCATTTTCGTCGTATCAGCCAGCTGATCTATCAACGCGCAGGCATCGTGCTGGCCGATCACAAGCGGGAGATGGTTTATAACCGCTTAGTGCGCCGTTTGCGCACGCTGAACATTGATGATTTTGGTCGTTATCTGGCGTTGCTGGAGCAAGACCAGAACAGTGCAGAATGGCAGGCGTTTATTAACGCATTGACCACCAATCTGACCTCATTTTTCCGCGAGGCGCACCATTTCCCGATCCTCGCGGATCATGCGCGTAAGCGCAGTGGCAGTTACAGCGTGTGGAGTACCGCCGCCTCAACCGGCGAAGAGCCGTACTCCATCGCCATGACGCTGGCGGAAACGCTGGGTACCGGACCGGGTAAGTTCCAGGTGCACGCCAGCGACATTGATACACAGGTACTGGAAAAAGCCGTGGCGGGGGTGTACCGCCAGGAAGAGCTGCGCACCTTATCGCAATCGCAGCTGCAACGCTTTTTCCTGCGTGGCACCGGCCCGCATGAAGGTATGGTACGCGTTCGCTCCGATCTCGCCAGCATGGTGAACTATTCGCAGCTGAATTTACTGGCCAACGACTGGGCGTTGCCGGGTCCGTTCGACGCAATTTTCTGTCGCAACGTGATGATCTATTTCGATAAAGAGACGCAGGAAAAAATTCTGCGCCGTTTCGTTCCCCTGCTGAAGCCCGGCGGTGTGCTGTTCGCTGGACACTCAGAGAACTTCAGCCAGATCAGTAAAGAGTTCTGGCTGCGTGGACAGACAGTCTATGGATTGACCAAGGAAAGACGATGAGCAAAATCACCGTGATGTGCGTGGATGACTCCGCGCTAATGCGACAGTTGATGACGGAGATCATCAACAGCCACGCCGATATGGAGATGGTCGCTACCGCGCCCGATCCGTTGGTGGCGCGGGATTTAATCAAGCAATACAACCCACAGGTGCTGACACTGGACGTCGAGATGCCGCGTATGGATGGCCTCGACTTCCTTGAGAAGTTAATGCGCCTGCGTCCGATGCCAGTCGTGATGGTGTCATCGCTGACCGGTAAAGGATCGGAAGTGACATTACGCGCGCTGGAATTGGGCGCAGTGGATTTCGTCACTAAGCCGCAGTTGGGTATTCGCGAAGGCATGCTGGCGTACAGCCAGATGATCGCCGACAAAATTCGCGCAGCGGCGCGAGCCAAATTGCATGCGCGCCCGGCCACACCCGGCCCGGTGATGCTGAAAGCTGGCCCGCTGCTGAGTAGTGAGAAGCTGATTGCGATTGGCTCTTCCACTGGCGGCACCGAGGCGATTCGCCATGTACTGCAGCCGCTGCCCGCGACCAGCCCGGCGCTGCTGATCACGCAGCACATGCCGCCAGGGTTTACCCGCTCGTTTGCTGAGCGCCTGAACAAGCTGTGCCAGATAACCGTGAAAGAAGCGGAAGATGGCGAACGTATTTTGCCCGGTCATGCCTATATCGCACCGGGCGCGATGCACATGGAGTTGGGCCGTAGTGGCGCTAACTACGTGGTGAAACTGAATGATGGACCGCCAGTGAACCGCCATAAGCCGTCTGTTGACGTGCTGTTCCGTTCCGTGGCGACACACGCAGGACGAAATGCCGTGGGTGTCATCCTCACCGGGATGGGTAACGACGGTGCCGCCGGGATGCTGGAAATGCATCGTGCCGGTGCCTGGACCATCGCGCAGGATGAAGCAAGTTGCGTCGTCTTTGGTATGCCGCGCGAAGCGATTGCGATGGGCGGCACCAGTGAAGTAGTCGATTTAGGACACATCAGTCAGCACATGCTGGCAAAAATTAGCGCCGGACAGGCATTGCGAATTTAACGAGCCCGTCCTGCCGGACGAGACAACACAGGAGTAGATATGGCTGATAAAAACATGCGCTTTTTGGTGGTGGATGACTTCAATACGATGCGTCGTATCGTCCGCAACCTGCTGAAAGAGCTGGGATTCAACAACGTTGAAGAAGCAGAGGACGGTGTTGATGCACTGACCAAACTGCGTGCGGGTGGTTTTGATTTCGTGGTGTCCGACTGGAACATGCCCAACATGGACGGTCTGGAACTGCTGCAGACCATTCGTGCGGACGCGGCGTTGAGCAAACTGCCGGTGCTGATGGTTACCGCCGAAGCGAAAAAAGAGAACATCATTGCAGCTGCCCAGGCCGGTGCCAGCGGTTATGTAGTGAAGCCGTTCACCGCAGCCACGCTGGAAGAAAAGCTGGGTAAAATTTTCGAAAAACTGGGTATGTAAGGAGATGTGATGAGCGACCTTCCGAAACCAACCGAAGAAGCCTCGGCACACGACATTATTACCCGTATCGGCTCGCTGACGCGTATGTTGCGCGACAGCCTGCGCGAATTGGGGTTAGACCAGGCGATTGCCGAAGCGGCGGAAGCGATTCCGGACGCGCGTGACCGTCTGGATTACGTGGTGCAGATGACGGCGCAAGCGGCAGAACGCGCACTCAACTGCGTTGAAGCCGCGCAGCCGCACCAGGACCAAATGGAAGCCAACGCCAACAAGCTGAAAGGCCGTTGGGATGCGTGGTTTGAAAACCCGATTGAGCTGGCGGATGCACGCGAGTTGGTTTCGGATACGCGCGAATTTCTCAGTGATGTGCCGTCGCATACCTCGTACACCAACAAGCAGCTGCTTGAGATCATGATGGCGCAGGATTTCCAGGACCTTACCGGCCAGGTGATCAAGCGCATGATGGATGTGATCCAGGAGATCGAGCGTCAGTTGCTGATGGTGTTGCTGGAGAATATGCCTGAAGCCAACGCTGCCGCGCGTAAAGACGCCAGCAGCCTGTTGAATGGTCCACAGATCCATGCCAATGCACCTGGCGTGGTAGCGAACCAGGATCAGGTGGATGACTTGCTGGATAGCTTAGGTTTCTAATCAGCATTGAGGGGGCGGCTGCGAGTGGGCCGCCCCTGAATTGATGCTCAAAACACCGCGCGTTTTTTTGTCTCTTCAATGCCTGCCACCAACACCTGTACCCCTAACGCTTCAAACGCTGCAATCTGCGCCGGCGTAATCCCGCGATCGGTAATCAAATAATGGATTTTGCTCCAGTCACAGGGCAGGGCAAACATCGACACCTTATCGATTTTGCTGGAGTCTGCCACCACAAATACCGTACTGGCGGAGTTGATCATCGCCATCTTCACTTTGATATCCGTCTCACTGGGGAAGCTTAACCCGAGGCGGGGCGAAATACAGGCGGTGGCGAGAAACAGCTTTTCGGCCAGCACGTTTTCAAAGAAAGAAGCGGCTTTCTCACCGGACGTCGAGAGTGTTGGAAATTTGAAGGTCCCCCCCGTCAGCAGGATATTAATCCCCGGTTCGCCCCCCAGCTTCAGCGCAATATTCACCGCCGTGGTGATCACCGATAAACGACGGATGTGGCCAATTGCTTCCGCAATGGCGGTGGTGGTGGTGCCGGAATCGAAAATCACCGTATCCCCATTTTCCACATACTGCGCGGCCAGCCGGCCAATGGCTTCTTTCTCATCAAGGTGAGTTTGACGCTCAAGCAGCAGTGCGCCGGTGTTCTGCTTACCGGTCATCAGCGTGGCGCCACCGTGATAACGCTGCACATGCCCGGCTTTTTGCAGCATACGCAAATCGGTGCGGATGGTTGCCTCGGTCAGGCCAAAGGTATCGGTAAGCGCTTTAACCGTGACTGTGCCGTCTTCGCGGATCATCTCCAGGATCTTCTCACGACGCTGCTGCATATCAGCCAGCTGCTCAGTTTTGCTTTTCAATCGAAATGCTCCCTCTTTCCAATCACGGTCTGGTTTTGGCAATAAGAAAACCCGTGATGATTTTACTCTGCATACCAGGGATTTGCGAGGCGGCTCGCACAAAGATGCATTTTCGAATGAAAATAAGATAAAGCCATGCAATTGATTTCACATAGACCTGCCAGCCGTTATTTCTATATCACAAAACGTGATATTTAGTTATTTACTTAAAATACAGTAAGATAAAAATAGTTTGCATCATTTGTATGAAATTTGATCTCACCCACAAACCATTGCGAAACGATAGCTTATATTTTTGTTCGAAAATCAATGTTACTGCAAACCTATCCGGCCAGAGATAACCAAAGGCGCTGAACATGCACACAGGAGAGAAGGGATGAGTGGGGAATACGATGTCAACCTGCGCTACGGCGTAAATACCGATCTGGACCTCACCGGCAAGGTGGCGGTGGTGACCGGTGGCCTCGGTGGAATTGCCATGGCCAGTAACGCCATGCTGTTAGAGAAAGGTGCACGGCTGGCCCTGCTTTACCCTCCATTCGAAAGCGATCGCGTGGCGGCTGTGCAGGAACAATTCTCTGCCGATCGTGTACTGCTGGTGTGCTGTGACGTGACCGATGCTGGCTCAGTCGAGACGGCGTTCAACCAGGTTGAACAGCATTACGGCCACATTGATATCCTGGTGAACTGCGCGGGTTATGTGATGTTACAGCCGGTACTGGAAACCGACTTTGCCGAGTGGCAGAAGCAGATCGCCGTCAATCTCACGGGTCCTTTCCTCTGCTCACAAGCGGCGGGCAAACGCATGGTGCGCGCCGGTAATGGCGGCAAGATCATCAATATCGCTTCACAGGCCGCTTCCATCGCCATTGATAACCACGTGGCCTATACCTCTGCCAAAGCGGGTCTACTCGGTATGACTAAAGTGATGGCCAAAGAGTTCGCACCACACCGTATCAACGTCAATACCTTGTCACCCACCGTGGTGCTGACGCCGATGGGCGAAAAGGCCTGGCGCGGTGAGAAGGGCGAACAGATGAAAAAACTGATCCCGTTAGGGCGTTTTGCTTACACCGATGAAATTGCCGCTGCCGTGGTGTTCTTCGCCAGCAACGGCAGCGACATGATCACCGGCGCAGATTTAATGATCGATGGCGGCTTCACCATCTGGTAATGCCGCGCCAGCACCAGTACGGCCTCAACCCTGCAATAACAACAAAACAATGAGAGAGCACGAACATGAAAAAACGTACCCTGTTATTCACTGCCATTGCCAGTTGCCTGATCGCCCAATCCAGTTTCGCTGCCGACAAAGGCACCATCATGATTCTGGTGAACTCACTGGATAACCCCTATTACGCTTCCGAAGCCAAAGGCGCCAACCTGAAAGCGCAAGAGCTGGGCTATAAAACCAGCGTGCTGTCGCACGGTGAAGACGTTAAGAAGCAGAGCGAACTGATCGATGCCGCCATCGGTAAAAAAGTGCAGGGCATTGTGCTGGATAACGCCGATTCCACCGCCAGCGTCGCAGCAATCAAAAAAGCCAAAGATGCGGGGATTCCGGTGGTGCTGATTAACCGCGAGATTCCTGTAGATGATGTGGCGCTGGTGCAAATCACCCATAACAACTTCCAGGCCGGCTCAGACGTCGCCAACGTGTTTGTTGAGAAGATGGGTGAAAAGGGCAGCTATGCCGAATTGACCTGTAACCTCGCGGACAACAACTGTGTCACCCGTTCGAAATCCTTCCACCAGGTGCTGGATCAGTATCCGGATATGAAATCTGTCGCACGTCAGGATGCGAAAGGCACCCTGATTGATGGCAAACGCATTATGGACAGCATTCTGCAGGCCCATCCCGATGTCAAAGGCGTGATCTGTGGTAACGGTCCGGTGGCGCTGGGCGCGATTGCGGCACTTAAAGCCGCAGGCCGCAACGATGTTACCGTGGTGGGTATCGACGGCAGCAACGACGAGCGTGATGCGGTAGAAAAAGGCGATCTGAAAGCTACGGTAATGTTGCAGGCGCAGGCTATTGCTGCGCAGGGCGTGACCGATCTCGACAACTTCATCCAGAAAGGGGTGAAGCCGGAGAAGCAGCGCGTGATGTTCCGCGGCATTTTAATCACCCCGGACAATGCTAAAGGCGTGCAGGACTTTAACTACAAGTCGTAATCAATAATCGGTGCGCCTGCACAGCAGGCGCCCAGGAGAATGTGATGCACAAACGACTCTGGTTACTGCTTCCTATCGTGATCCTTAGCGGTTGCCGCATTGTGTCGCAGCAGGAGCTGGCCGACCTGAAAAATCCCCCCAATCCTAAAATGGCCAATATTGCTCAGACCTGGCAGCAGAAACTGGTGCCGCAGATTCAGCACGATGCGAAGCCGGTGGCGGAACTGCTGAATGCGTTGAAGTCCGCCAAAGATTTTGACAGCGCCTGTCAAACCTACGGCTACCGCGCGCAGGAAGAGAACCCCTGTGTCTTTAGCGTCAAGGTCAGCGATGAGGTGACAGCGGTGAATACCACTTCGCGCAATGGCCGCATGACGGTGAAAGATGTTTCCGGCGATAACGTGACGGTGCAGGTCGGTCCGATTTTCCCTGGCACGGTGCTGCGTGATGCCTACAAAGGAGCCAGCTATCAGGACTTCAACGATCAGGTGCTGTTTGGCGACTACAGCCGCGCCATTAATCAGCAGGCAGCCAACATGATGAGCGCCTTCAAGCCCAAAGTCGGCGATAAGGTGCAAATTTCCGGCGTGTTTAGCAGCTTCGATACGCCTGAGCAGGTGCCGAATGTCACACCTGCTGCCATCGTGCGGCAGTAAGGAGCGGGTATGCAAAATCCTCAAAGTGACGTGATCATCGAAACCCGTAACGTGTCGCGTATTTATCCCGGCGTGACCGCACTCGATCAGGTGAATTACCGCGTCTATCGCAACAAAGTGAACGTGCTGATTGGCGAAAACGGTGCCGGTAAATCCACCATGATGAAGATGCTGGCGGGCGTGGAAACGCCTTCATCCGGTGAAATTCTGCTGGACGGAGAAGTGGTGTCGCTCAGCTCCACTCATCAGGCGGAAAAGCACGGTATCAGCATCATCTTTCAGGAACTTAACCTGTTCCCCAACATGAACGTAATGGACAACATCTTTATCGCCAATGAGTTTTTCCAGCGCGGTGTGATCAATGAAAAGTATCAGTACGCATTAGCAAAATCGCTGCTGGAGCGGCTGGAACTGGATGTTGACCCTTATGCACCGCTGGGCGAACTGGGGATCGGCCATCAGCAGCTGGTCGAGATCGCTCGGGCGCTGTCGAAAGATACGCGCGTGCTGATCATGGATGAACCCACCAGTGCGCTGAGCCAGTCTGAAGTGAAAGTGTTGTTCAACGTCATTGACCAGCTGAAGCGGCGTGGTGTGACCATCATCTATATCTCGCATCGGCTGGAAGAGCTGATGGAAATTGGCGATCACATCACCATTTTCCGTGACGGTCGCTTTATCAGTGAGCGAGAAGTGCGTGATGCGTCAGTTCCCTGGATCATCGAACAGATGGTCGGCGACAAGAAAAAACACTTCGACTACCAGCCCGCTGCACAGGGCGAAACGGTTTTGCACGTTAACGGCCTGACGGCGCTGCATCAGAATGGTGGCTATAAGCTCAATGATGTGTCGTTCTCACTGCGCAAGGGCGAAGTGATCGGCATTTACGGTTTGCTGGGCGCGGGGCGCACCGAGCTGTTTAAAGGGCTGATTGGCATGATGCACTGCCAGTCTGGCAGCGTCAGTTTGAATGGCGAAGTGCTGGATAAACGCAACTTCCAGCAGCGCCTGAAAAAAGGCATTGCGCTGGTACCGGAAGACCGACAAACCGAAGGCGTGGTGCAGTTGATGTCGATCACCGCCAACATGACGTTAAGCGATCTCAGCTTGCGCGGTTTTCGCCGTGCGCTGCGCTTACTCAATCCCCACAAAGAGCAGCGTCGCGTCGATGAAATGATTGGTCATCTCGCCATCAAAGTGAGCGATCCAGAACTGCCGATTACCTCACTCAGCGGCGGTAACCAGCAGAAAGTGGTGCTGGGAAAAGCGCTGATGACGGGCCCTCAAGTGGTTTTGCTGGATGAACCCACGCGTGGGATCGATGTGGGGGCCAAAACGGACGTGTACCACCTGATTGGCAATCTCGCACAGCAAGGTCTGGCGGTGATGTTCTCCTCTTCTGAACTGGACGAGGTGATGGCACTGGCCGATCGCATTCTGGTGATGGCCGATGGCCGTATTACCGCCGACTTACCGCGCAGCGCAGCAACGCGAGAAGCGCTGATAAGCGCCTCAACACCGCATGATTGAGCCGCAGGAGATCAATAAATGAACCAGAAATACCTGCTTTATATGTACTTGCTGAAAGCGCGAACCTTTATTGCGTTGCTGATCGTGGTCGGCTTTTTCAGCTTTATGGTGCCTAATTTCCTGACCACCTCAAACTTACTGATCATGACGCAGCATGTTGCCATCACCGGGCTGCTGGCCATTGGTATGACGCTGGTGATCCTTACGGGTGGCATCGATCTGTCGGTCGGTGCGGTGGCGGGCATTTGCGGCATGGTGGCGGGGGCGTTGCTCACCAATGGTGTGCCGCTATGGGGCGGCAACACGCTGTTCTTTAACGTGCCGGAAGTGATTCTGGTGGTGGCGCTGTTTGGCATTGTGCTGGGATTGATCAACGGCACCGTGGTGACGCGTCTGGGCGTGGCACCCTTTATCTGCACCCTCGGCATGATGTATGTGGCTCGCGGGGCCGCGCTGCTGTTCAACGATGGCAGTACCTACGCCAATCTGGTGGGGATGCCAGCATTGGGCAATACCGGTTTCGCGTTGCTGGGATCGGGCAGTGTGCTTGGCGTCTACATCCCAATCTGGTTAATGATCGGCTTCCTGCTGCTCGGCCTTTATCTGACACGTAAAACCCCGCTGGGCCGCTATATCTATGCCACCGGCGGCAATGAATCTGCGGCACGCCTGGCCGGTGTGCCGATCATTAAGGTCAAAGTGTTTGTCTATGCCTTCTCCGGTTTATGTGCTGCGCTAGTGGGATTGATCGTCGCATCCCAACTGCAAACCGCGCACCCGATGACCGGCAACATGTTCGAGATGGACGCCATCGGTGCAACCGTATTGGGCGGAACGGCGTTAGCAGGGGGGCGCGGGCGCGTATCAGGTTCGATCATCGGTGCCTTTGTCATCGTGTTCCTCGCCGATGGCATGGTGATGATGGGCGTCAGCGATTTCTGGCAAATGGTGATTAAAGGACTGGTGATCGTCACCGCCGTGGTCATCGACCAGTTCCAGCAAAAATTACAAAGTAAGGTGGTGCTGCTGCGCAGACATGAAAAAAAGCAGCAATCGGCCGCCCTGCCTGAAGCAACGCACGGATAACAGGAGGCAATATGACACGCGATTTTAGTGGGAAAACGGTGGTGATTACCGGCGCATGCCGCGGGATTGGCGCGGGCATCGCCGCACGATTTGCGCGCGATGGCGCTCGGCTGGTAATGGTGTCCAACTCGGACCGGGTATTCACCACAGCGCCGGCGCTGGAAGAACAGTATGGCAGCGAGATTCTGGCGCTGCAGGTGGATGTGACCAATGAGGCCGAAGTGCAGCAGCTTTATCAGCAGGCGGCGGAGCGCTTTGGCACCATTGATGTCTCGATTCAGAATGCCGGAGTGATCACTATTGATCGCTTTGATTCAATGCCAAAGAGCGATTTCGAAAAAATTCTGGCTGTGAACACCACCGGCGTCTGGCTGTGTTGCCGTGAGGCGGCAAAGTACATGGTGAAGCAGGGCAGCGGCAGCCTGATCAACACCTCATCCGGGCAGGGGCGACAGGGCTTTATTTACACGCCACACTATGCGGCCAGTAAAATGGGTGTTATCGGCATTACTCAGAGCCTGGCACTGGAACTGGCGCCGTGGCACATCACCGTGAATGCTTTCTGTCCGGGTATCATCGAAAGTGAGATGTGGGATTACAACGATCGCGTGTGGGGAGAAATCCTTAGCAGCGATAAAAAGCAGTATGGCAAAGGCGAGTTGATGGCGGAGTGGGTGGAAAATATTCCGCTGAAACGCGCCGGACAGCCGCAAGATGTCGCCGGGTTGGTGGCGTTTCTCGCGTCGGATGATGCGCGCTACATCACCGGCCAAACCATCAATGTGGATGGCGGGTTGATCTTCTCCTAATCGCAGCAGCCGTGAGCGCCTTGCGGCACTTCACGCAGGGCGCTCTGCGGAGCGATTTAGTGATCAATAGAAAATGATGCCTTTTGCTAATCAGGCAATGTCCTAATTCAGCCCGGCCTTTTCTGCAAAATCGGCAGAATGTGTTAGGGTATTCCAGTACAGTTTTGTGAGCCACTTCAAATTCTAAACTGGATAAAAGCCTGTTTTTGCTATGACATCTGTTTTCTCTGCTTTCAAATCACTGCGTATGTTGCCCGCTGCAACGGGGCTGCTTTTCACCGCGCCTGCTCTCGCGTTGGTGACTGACACGCATGTCGCTGATGCGCCCTTTAGCGATCCCGAACGCTTCCAGAAAATGGCCAGCGATCTGCCCGCACTTGGCTATGAAGATGAGAATGCGGCCTTCAGCAAAAATCTGGCGACCATCGCCAAGAGCATTGGTGAAGCCAGTCAGGACAGCACCAGTGACAACACTTTTGGTCATCAGGCGGGCATCTGGGCGTTTAACCATTTCCGCGATGAGGTGGCAAACCGCGTGGTGGATGAGGGCCAATCTCTGCTATCGCCTTATGGTAAAGCGCAGATCGATTTTAACGTCGATATGGACGGTAACTTCACCGGCAGTGGCGCCTCTCTGCTAACGCCGTGGGCCGATCGCTATCAATATCTGACCTTTAGTGAGGTGGGTTTTCACCAAACGGATGATGGGCTGGTGGGCAATATCGGCTTAGGACAACGTTGGACGGCGGGCAAATGGCTGCTTGGTTACAACGGTTTTGTCGACCGCATGTTCAACAGCGGATTACAGCGCGCTTCAGTGGGCACAGAAGCCTGGGGTGATTACCTGCGCTTCTCGGCTAACTACTACACACCGCTATCGGGCTGGCAAAACCGCGATCCCTTTCAGCAGCAGCGTTTAGCACGCGGCTACGATTTCACCACTCAGGGCTACCTGCCGTTTTATCGCCAGCTTGGTATGTCGGTGAGTTGGGAGCAGTATCTGGGCAGTGATGTGGATCTGTTTAGCAGCGGCAATACCTATCACAATCCTTCGGCGTTGACCTTTGGTGTGTCCTACACGCCGGTGCCGCTGGTGACATTTTCTGCCAGCCACAAAACCAGTAATGAAGGTGAAAGTCAGGATCAGCTGGGTTTACATCTTAACTATCGTTTCGGCGTGCCGTTGAGCCAGCAGTTGAGCGCCGACAACGTGGCAGAAGCGCGTTCGCTGCGCGGCAGCCGTTACGACATGGTGACGCGCAACAACACGCCGGTGGTGGAGTATCGTCAGCGCAAAACCTTATCGGTATTCCTCGCCACACCGCCATGGCAATTAAACGGCGGCGAAAGCCTGCCGCTGAAATTGCAAATCCGTAATGCGAATCCGATAACCAGGGTGACGTGGCAGGGCGATACCCAGGCGTTAAGCCTCACGCCGGGCGCTAATCCTAATGATCCGCAAGGCTGGAGCATCATTATGCCCGCGTGGAACAGTGCATCGGACGCCACCAACAGCTATCGTCTGTCTGTGACACTGGAAGACAGCAAGGGCAGCCGGGTGACCTCCAACTGGATTATGTTGCAAATTCAGGAACCGTTTAGCATCGATTCCGGTGAGGATAATCGCTTCGATTTGCTGGCGCCTTAAAAACGGTCATCGACGAAATTCCGGCCACTTCAGTGCATGAACCTGGTAATATAGCGGCTTATTGTCAAGAATGGATTCTTTTTGCATGCCTTCAATTCCGGTTCCGCTGGTTACGCTAATGGTGCTGCTAATTTTAATCGTGACCTTAGCGGCGAACGATAAGCAACGCCACCAAACCACGCTGCTATTTCTGGTCGTCTGCTCACTGTTACTGGCGGTGGGAGCATTACGTTGGATCTGGCCGTCAACACCACTCATGGCTTTGCGCGTGTTATTAGCAACGCTAATCCCGGCGCTGGCCTGGCACTGTTTCAGCCCGCATACGACTCATCAATATTCACTCTGGAAAATCGTCCCGCCCGCGCTGGCCATCATCATTATGCAGTGCTGGCCAGAAGCCATTGATAGCGCGCTATTTGTGCTTTATATCGGATACGGGGCGACATTGATTCTTATGGGCTTAGGCGGTGGGGATCGATTTAGCGATGCGCGCATTGGTGAAGTCGGGCTGGCGGCAAGAATGGCTCTTACCGCCGGTGTTTTTCTTTGCTTCTCTGGTATGACAGATTTGCTGGTGGCGCTCGAATTCACTTTGCATCAGGGCAAGCTTGTGCCGCAAATCATCGCGATACTGCAAAGTTTAATGCTGCCTTTGCTTAGTCTGGCGATTGTACTTGCAGCACGGACCCGCCCCCGGGAAGTGAGTATTGAGACAGTACTGCCCGATTCTTCTCCGTTGCAGACGCCTGAGCAGGCAGCCTTGTGCCTGCAACTGGAAAATCGACTGCGGCAGGATGACCTGTTCCTTAATACACAACTCACGTTGAATCTGTTAGCACGCAAATCCGGTATTCCCTCGCGTCATATCTCACGTGCGATCAATGCGACTTACCACTGCAATGTTTCTCAGTGGATAAATGGTTTTCGCATCGCTCATGCGCAGCAGTTGCTTCGAAGCAGTTCATTGCCGGTTACGGAGGTGATGCTGGCGTCAGGATTCGCCACTAAATCAAATTTCAATCGCGAGTTTTTACGCATTAGCGGACAGACGCCGAGTGCATTTCGTCAGCAGGCGGGTTCAATGCCGCTGTCAGAAAGCGAGTGATACGGGCGATTAACTCCTGATGAATATCGGCGCGGGTGCGGCTGCCTTGATCCCGGCAAACGAAGCCCTCACCTGGGGAAGATTGTTCGATTAACTCAGCACCATGAGGTTTACAGCGCTGCATAAAACTAAAGTGGGTTGCGCCTCTTATACGTGAAAACGATGTCTGTTGCGGCGGAAGATACTGCGCCAGATAACCGGATACCAGTGAGGCGGGAAGTTCAACACTGTCTTGTTCTGCGGATAACACCAGCACTGGCACAGAAACCCTTGACAGGCTCTCAGGTGTGAATCCGCGCGCCAGACCAAGATCAAGCGATACGGCCGCTTTAATACGTGGATTACGTAATTGAGCATCTAATAAAGAAGCGGTATTTGTATTGCTGATACCCAAAGTCTCGATTAATTGACAGTCTGCTAGTTGCGCGTGGTTCTGACAATCCTGAACAAATCTGTTCGACGAAAACCGGGCACCGATTAACTCCATTACTGTCCACCCTCCGAGTGAGTGGCCGATGGCGGCGATGCGCAACGAATCGACCTTTCCTGCCAGGTGTTCGTCTGCCAATAACCGATCCAGTACCCGGCTGATATCATCTGGACGCAGCCAAAGTTTCCGGGCAGTAGCAGGATCGTGATTCTCAGTTGTTGTACCGGGATGATTGGGGGCAGCGACGATATATCCCTGTACAGTGAGTGCATGCGCCAACCAGTTGAGGTTACGCCAGCTACCGCCATAGCCGTGAGACAGAAGGACTAAAGGATGCTGTCCTGGACGAGGCGTTGCATTGCGTAACATCGGCTCACCATAGAACACGGGGTTCTCACCCACATCTTCAAAGACGCCCGTGGCGGCAGTGGGATACCAAAACGCAACATTGAGCGGACGATTGCCCTGACTATCAAGTGTTATCTGACGAAAACCCGTTGCGGCCTGTGCAAGCGACGCACACATCATCAGCATAAGTGCACAAATACAAAATCGAATCATTAGCGTTGTCTCCATGAGTGTAAAATCATGAAGAGTAATAACGGAAACAGTCAGTTATCGCGTCCTCAATCACGATTGAGTACCTGTATAACGACAACAAAAAAGGGCAGCTTACGCTGCCCCTGGCTCATACCCAGCCGACACTAGCCGGTATGCAATGAGGGATACTCTCTTAGAACTGATACACCAGACCAACAGCAGTTACGTCGTCAGTGTTGATGTTCAACGCGTTATTATCTTTCAACAGGTTGATTTTATATTCTGCATAAGCAGACATGTTCTTGTTGAAGTAGTAAGTCACGCCAACGGCAACGTATTTGAACAGATCGGTATCGCCCACGTTGTTCTCAACATCTTTCGCGCGAGAAGACACATAGCCCAGTGAAGGACGCAGGCCGTTCAGGAACTGATACTGTGCAACGGCTTCAAAGTTAACCGCTTTGTTAGCGAAACCGTTGTTACCGATCGGCGTTGCATTCTGCGTTTCGCCATAGATGGTCGCCAGGTAAATCTGGTTAGCATCATATTTCAGACCGGCTGCCCAGCTCTGCGCTTTATCGCCACGGCCGTAGGTCGCGGTGTTCTGTGCAGTGACACGATCCAGATTAGCGTAAGCACCGACAAGGCTCAGGCCGAAATCGAAGTCATAAGAGGTTGACAGCGCAAAGCCGTCGCCATTCGAACGACGTACCGCCAGGTTGCTGGCAGTCGCGCTATCAGAGCGCTCGTTTTTGCCTTCGTACTGCGCGGCAAAGTTCCAGCCTTTCACCAGACCGAAGAAATCTTTGTTACGCCAGGTCAGCACACCGGTAGAACGGCCTGACAGGAAGGCATCGGTGTAACCTGAATCACCACCAAAGTACGGCAGCATATCGGTGTAACCCAGTACGTCATACACCAGACCGTAGTTACGGCCGTAGTCGATTGAACCAAACTGAGCCACTTTCAGGCCTGCAAAGCCCAGACGGGTTTTGTTGCCTGAGTTGGCATCGCTGCCTTCAGAGTTGCTCAGACTGTACTGGTATTGCCACTGACCATAGCCGGTCAGTTGGTCATTAATTTTGGTTTCGCCTTTAAAGCCCAGACGGGTATAAGAAGAAACTTCACCGTTTGCGCTGTCGTTATCCGAGAACAGATGCGAAACGTTGATTTTGCCGGTCAGGTCCAGCTTGTTGCCATCTTTGTTATAGATTTCGGCGGCCTGAGCCGAAGAAAGTCCCAGCAGTAAAGGCATCACTGCTGCCAGTAAGGAGCGCTTCATCATTTATAATTTACCCTGTGATATTTTTTAATTGTATCCCCGTCATCGGGGTGAAAAGAAAATGACACAAAAGGTTCAAGATCAACAGTGCAATATATGTAACTAAATATTTCCGATTGGCTTTTTGTGTGATTTTTAATCTTAACTTCCATTGTTCGGGATTTTACATTGGATAAACTTATCTCAATTCCGTCATGCATTTGACTAATCTAAATACATATAGCATTGTTTTTAATAGTTTTTAGTAAAATTAAAGAAAAGTAAATCACCGCATTTCTTTAAGGGTTAAATAGCACAAGCCTATGCATTATTGTTCAATAACAAATATAGAAAACCACCTAATCATTAGCATGGTAATTATCTGGTTAATCTCTTTGTATCCTTTTATTTCTGTTCTGATAATAACCTTAGTCACTAAATGTGGTTTAACTCACGTTTAATTAAATGGCTGTTCAAAATACAGCCAAATATGCAACAAGATTGTTAATTAGCGGCGAATCAGCGCTGCTTTTACTTACCCATCTGGCTGCACACTTCCTGCACACTCGCGCACCATAAATGCACAAGTTGCCCTAAAACAGGGCGACAGCCGCGACATTTTGGCGAAATATTCCCTGTGCGATCACAAAAGCGCTATTTCATTTTGTGAATGCATAAATCTGCTAAATAAATTGCTGCTCTCCCATCTCCATCAGACTGATATTCACTTTTTATGCATTTTATGTGAATAGTGACCTGGTGTAACTCATTGATATTGCGTAACCCAAACCCGTTTATGCATTTTTTCCGCTAGCTGGCACGCTTACTGCACTCTACAGTAGTGCTGCGACACAACAGATTTTAACAATTTTAAAACAATAGCTTCACTCAGGTGGAGCAGGAGAAATGGCTATGTCACTGCAGGTTTCACGTCACGATTTTGATCAATGGATGATGCCGGTATACGCCCCCGCGGCTTTCGTACCGGTGCGTGCTGCAGGCTCAACCCTTTGGGATCAGCAAGGTAAGGATTACATCGACTTTGCAGGCGGCATCGCGGTGAATGCTTTGGGACATGCACACCCGGCTTTGCAACAGGCACTGACCGAGCAGGCGAGTAAGCTGTGGCACACCGGCAATGGCTATACTAACGAACCTATTTTACGTCTGGCTAAACAGCTGATTGACGCCACCTTCGCCGATCGCGTGTTCTTCTGTAACTCCGGGGCGGAAGCCAATGAGGCTGCACTGAAGCTGGCCCGTAAAGTGGCGCACGATCGTTTTGGCGCAGAGAAAAATGGCATTGTAGCCTTCAATAATGCTTTCCACGGACGCACGCTGTTTACTGTTTCAGCGGGTGGACAACCGGCTTACTCACGTGATTTTGCACCGCTGCCTCCGGCGATTCAGCACGCCAACTTCAACGACCTCGCCTCTGCGGCAGCACTGATCAATGACCAGACCTGTGCCGTAATTGTTGAACCGATTCAGGGCGAAGGCGGCGTGTTACCGGCCGATCCTGCTTTCCTGCGCGGCCTGCGTGAACTTTGCGACAAATATCAGGCGACCCTGATATTCGATGAAGTACAGAGCGGCGTGGGTCGTACCGGTTCGCTGTATGCCTACATGCACTATGGCGTGACGCCGGACGTCCTGACCACCGCCAAAG
Organism: Candidatus Pantoea communis; assembly: GCF_011752685.1. Lineage (NCBI taxonomy): Bacteria > Pseudomonadati > Pseudomonadota > Gammaproteobacteria > Enterobacterales > Erwiniaceae > Pantoea > Candidatus Pantoea communis. The sequence continues at coordinate 532,048 of NZ_VWXC01000001.1, read as the reverse complement.
CGCTCGGTGGCGGCTTCCCGATTGGCGCGATTCTTACACGCGAAGATCTGGCGCTGGTGATGGGCGTGGGCACCCATGGCACCACCTACGGCGGTAACCCGCTGGCGGGTGCCGTCGCTGGTAAAGTGATGGAGCTGATTAACCAACCCGATTTTATGGCGGGCGTGGCGCAGCGCCATCAGTGGTTTGTCGATGCTTTGCAGGAGATGAATCAGCGCCTGCCGATCTTTAAAGAAGTTCGCGGTCTCGGACTGTTGATTGGTGCCGTGCTGAATGAAGATTTTGCCGGGAAAGCGAAGCAGTTCAACCTGGCGGCGGCAGAAGAAGGTGTCATGGTGCTGATTGCCGGTGCCAACGTGGTGCGCTTCGCGCCAGCGCTGAATATCAGCGAAGCGGAAGTGAAAGAGGGACTGGCGCGCTTTGAACGTGCCTGCGCTCGTGTGCTTACAGGAGCTGCATCATGATGGTGATTCGCCCCGTCGAACGTGACGACCTTGCGCAGTTGCTGTCGCTGGCGGGCAAAACCGGGGGCGGCTTAACTTCGCTGCCCGCCGATAGCGATACACTGAAAGCGCGAATTGAGCGTTCTCTGCTCACCTGGCAGGGCGCGTTATCGCGTGCTGAACAAGGCTATGTATTTGTGCTGGCTGACAGCGAAGACAACCGTGCTGTCGGCATCTGTGCCATTGAGGTGGCCGTAGGCCTGCAAGACCCGTGGTACAACTTCCGTGTGGGCACCCAGGTGCACGCGTCGAAAGAGTTAAACGTTTATGCCAGCTTGCCAACGCTGTCTTTAAGTAACGATCACACCGGCAGTAGCGAGCTGTGCACCCTGTTCCTCGATCCCGATTATCGCGATGGCAAAAATGGCCATCTGCTGTCGAAATCCCGTTTCCTGTTTATGGCAAATTTCCGCGACCGCTTTATGAAGCATGTGGTGGCAGAGATGCGCGGTGTCAGTGATGACACCGGTCATTCCCCGTTCTGGGACAGCGTCGGTAGCCGTTTCTTCTCGATGGAGTTTCGTGAGGCCGATTTCCTCAGCGGCACCGGGCAGAAAGCCTTTATTGCCGAGCTGATGCCAAAGCATCCGCTGTATATCCACTATCTCAGCGAAGCGGCGCAGAAGGTGATTGGTGAAGTGCATCCGAAAACGGCCCCCGCGCGCGCCGTGCTGGAAGCCGAAGGGTTTCGTTATCTCAATTACGTCGACATCTTTGACGGCGGCCCAACGCTGGAGTGCGAGATTGATCGCATTCGCGCCATTCGTAAAAGCCATCTGCTTCAGGCCGAAGCCGGGGAAGCGGATGAAAGCTGGCCGCTGTGTCTGGTCGCCAACGGTGATTACCAGCATTTCCGCGTGGTGCTGCTGCCTGTCGATATGGCAAGCGGGAAAGTCCGCATCAATGAACATCAGCGCACGGCGTTGCGCTGCGATTATGGCGATGCATTGCGTGTGGTCACGTTGTGCCGCGAGGAGAAAAAAGCATGACGCACTTCATTAATGGTCAATGGCTGACAGGCGGCGCGGAAGCGTTAACCAAACAAAACCCGGTGAACGGTGAAACATTGTGGCAGGGTCGGGCAGCGACCGGTGCGCAGGTGGCGGCGGCTTGTGAAGCGGCGCGCGCGGCCTTTCCCGCGTGGGCACGCAGGCCGTTTGCGGAACGTCAGGCGGTAGTGGAAGCCTTCGCCACATTACTTGAAAGCCACAAAACTGCGCTGGCAGAGACCATTGCTAAAGAAACCGGCAAGCCGCGCTGGGAAACCCTGACCGAAGTGCAGGCGATGATCAATAAGATTGCCATCTCGGTGAAAGCCTACCACACGCGTACCGGAGAGCAGGCCGACGGCGAAAGTTCGCTGCGCCATCGTCCACATGGTGTGCTCGCGGTGTTTGGTCCTTACAATTTCCCCGGCCATCTGCCGAACGGTCATATCGTTCCTGCACTGCTGGCGGGTAACTGCGTGGTGTTCAAACCGAGTGAACTCACGCCGATGACCGCGGAAAAAACTGTCGAACTGTGGGATCAGGCGGGACTGCCAGCGGGCGTGATAGCGCTGTTGCAGGGCGCGCGCGAAACCGGGCAGGCACTGGCGCATGAGCCACAAATCGATGGCCTGCTGTTTACCGGCAGCGCCGCAACCGGCTATCACCTGCATCGTCAGTTTGCCGGGCAGCCGGAGAAAATGCTGGCCCTGGAGATGGGGGGTAACAATGCGCTGATTGTTGAAGATCCTTCAGACCTTGATGGTGCAGTACACATCGCGATTCAGTCTGCCTTTATTACCGCCGGGCAGCGCTGCACCTGTGCACGTCGTCTGCTGGTGAAAAGCGGAGCAGCAGGCGATGCCTTCCTGCAGCGTTTGGTGGAAGTGGCCGGACGTCTGCAACCTGGCGCCTGGAATGCTGAACCGCAACCCTTTATGGGCAGCGTGATTTCACCCGCCGCCGCCGGACATATTTACGCAGCCTGGCAGCAGCGTATCGATCTGGGCGGTAAGGTGTTGCTGGCGATGCACTGGCCCGACCGCGACAGCGCCATTATCACTCCAGGCATTATTGAGATGACCGACGTGGCGAAACTGCCTGACGAAGAGGTGTTTGGTCCGCTGCTGCAGGTGATCCGTTACGACGAGTACGATCAGGCGATTCGTATCGCTAACCAGACGCGTTACGGTTTGTCCTGTGGCTTGATTTCTCCGCAGCGTGCGCAGTTTGACCAGCTGCTGCTGGAAGCGCGAGCCGGCATTGTTAACTGGAACAAACCATTAACCGGTGCCGCTAGTTCAGCGCCGTTTGGCGGTGTGGGTGCTTCCGGTAACCATCGCGCCAGTGCCTGGTATGCTGCGGATTACTGCGCGTGGCCGATGGCATCTTTAGAGAGCCCAAGCCTGGCCTTGCCGGGCAGCTTATCGCCGGGACTCGATTTCTCCGCGGAAGGAACTGAATAATGAAAGCGTTTGAAGCCAATTTTGATGGTCTGGTCGGCCTGACGCACCATTACGCCGGGCTCTCCTTTGGAAATGAAGCGTCAACGCGCAATCAACTGCAGCCTTCAAACCCGCGCCTGGCCGCAAAGCAGGGCCTGCTGAAAATGAAGGCGCTGGCGGACATGGGCTACGTGCAAGGGGTGATCCCTCCGCATGAGCGGCCGAATATCCCGCTACTGCGCCAGCTCGGTTTTGCTGGCTCGGACGAACAGGTACTGGCGAAAGCGGCTCAGCAGGCGCCGCAGCTGTTGTCTGCTGCCAGTTCTGCCTCGGCAATGTGGGTGGCCAATGCCGCCACTGTATCGCCTTCGGCTGATAGCGCCGATGGCCGCGTGCACTTCACCGTGGCTAACCTCAACAATAAATTCCACCGTGCCATCGAAGCGCCGGAAACCGCCGACTTGCTGCGCGCCATTTTCCGCGATCCGCAACATTTCAGCGTGCATGATGCTTTGCCACAAGTGGCGCTGTTTGGCGATGAAGGTGCCGCCAACCATAACCGCTTTGGTGCGGACTACGGCGATGCGGGTGTTCAGCTGTTTGTTTATGGTCGTGATGGTCAACAGCAGGGTGCTGCACCGGCACGTTACCCGGCACGTCAGACGCGGGAAGCCAGTGCCGCGGTGGCGCGCCTGCATCAGCTCGACGACGATCGCACGCTGTTTGCACAGCAAAACCCGCTGGTGATCGATCAGGGCGTATTCCACAACGATGTCATCGCCGTCAGCAACCAGCAGGTGCTGTTCTGCCATGAAGAGGCGTTTGTCGATCAGCCGGCGTTATTACAACAGCTGGCTGCGCGGGTGCCCGGTTTCCAGCCGATTGTGGTGCCGCGCGATAAAGTGTCAGTAGCCGACGCGGTGAATACCTATCTGTTTAACAGCCAACTGTTGCAGCATCCTGAAGGTGGCATGCGACTGGTGCTGCCAGAAGAGTCACGCCAGCACGCGGGTGTATGGCGCTATTTGACCGGGCTGGTGGAGAGCGGCGGGCCGATTCGTGAGCTCACGGTGTTCGATCTGCGTGAGAGCATGTGCAACGGCGGTGGGCCAGCTTGTTTGCGTTTGCGCGTGGTACTGAATGAAGCGGAGCGTCAGGCCCTGAATCCAGCGGTATTGATGAATGATCGCATGTTCAACACCCTGAACAGCTGGGTGGATCGCCACTATCGCGATCGCCTCACCCAAACCGATTTGGCCGATCCGCAATTACTGCGTGAAGGACGCACCGCGCTGGATGAGCTGACACAGCTGCTAGACTTAGGCAGTGTCTACGCATTTCAGCGTTAACCTCAGAGGGTAAGTGAAGCTTCTGAGTTGAAAAGGAGTGTACATGCAGGATTTTCTACAACAAACCCTGTCAGGTAAGCCGCCGCAGCAGCGGCAGGGCAGCAATGCCCATTTACAGTGGCAGTGGCATGATGAGGGCATTCTATCCCTGACCCCCCATGCACCGACGCATCAGGCGCTGGTGCTGTCAGCGGGCGTGCACGGCAACGAAACGGCCCCGGTTGAGATTCTTAACCTGTTGCTGACGCCACTGCTACGCGGAGAACAACCGTTAGCGGTGCGCTTGCTGGTGATATTGGGCAATCCCGATGCGCTACGTAGCGGCAAGCGCTATCAGCAATATGACATTAACCGTTTGTTCGGAGGGCGCTGGCAGAAGGTCTCCGATTTGCCTGAAGCTCAACGCACGCTGCGGCTGGAGCAGGCGCTGGAACAGTTCTGGCGCGAGTGTCGCGATCATGAAGTGCGCTGGCATCTCGATCTGCATACCGCGATTCGCGGCTCATACCATGCGCGTTTCGGCGTGATGCCGCTGAATCCTCAGCCGTGGCCGCAGGACTTCCTGCACTGGCTGGCGGCGGCTGAGCTGGAAGCGCTGGTGTTTCATCGTTCTCCAGGCGGCACCTTTACCCATTACAGCTGTGAACATCACGATGCGGCCAGCTGCACGCTGGAGCTGGGTAAAGCGCTGCCGTTTGGTGAAAATGATCTCAGCCAGTTTGCGGCCGTGCAGCTGGCGCTGGCAGCATTGTTGTACGGTGAGCCACTGCCAGAGGTGCGGGAACAACCCCGCCACTATCGCGTGGCGCAGCAGATTACCCGCCACGGTGACGCGTTTGTGCTGCACATGGGGCCAGAGACCCTGAATTTCACTGCCTTCCCGCAAGGCACGTTGCTGGCAGAAGAGGGGGAGACGCGCTACTACGTGCAGCAGGCGCGCGAATATGTGCTGTTTCCCAACCCAAATGTTGCCGCAGGACTGCGTGCTGGCTTGATGCTGGTGGAAGAAAACGAGCAAACGCAGGCACTGACGTTATAAATAAGGTGGGTGAAGAAAATTCACCCATTTTTCCCTTCCGCAAATCCGACAATACCGTTACACTCCTCCTTAATTCCTGCGCATTTCCCTTTGATTGTCATACTCTTTTGCAATTCCTCACGTATTTCTTCTCTTTCTCTCCATGATTGCCTGATTACTGTCTTTTATGCTTTCAGGGCTTTACTCAGACTCTGAGTAGTTGACGTTTGGCGTCGTATGCTTGTTTCCGAAGACGCGACACACCTTGTCGTCATGAAACTGAATAGTAAGGACAAATATTATGCGTAAACTCACTTCCCTGTTCCTGGCTACTGCAATGGCTCTTGGTGCTGCCAACATCGTCCACGCTGCAGCGGACAATCTGACACCACCGCCAGCAGGTAGCGAAAAACCGATGCACAAGCCGCCAATGCATCATCACGGTATGGAGATGATGTTCAAAGGCCTGAATTTAACGGATGCGCAGAAAGCGCAGATCAAGACCATCATGCGTGACAGCCATAAAGAGATGAAACGTCCATCTCTGGAAGAGCGTCGTGCCAACCACAGCATCATCGCTTCAGATACTTTCGATAAAGCGAAAGCCGAAGCGCAGGCTGAGAAAATGACCGCCAACGCGAAAGATCGTGCGGTGAGCATGATGGAAACACAGAACAAGATTTACAACGTGCTGACGCCTGAGCAGAAAAAACAGTACAACGCCAACTTTGAGAAACGTCTGACAGAGAAAGGCCCGCATGACGGTAAAATGCCGCCACCGCCGGCTGATGGTGAATAAGCCGTTTAGCTAATCGGTTTGAGACCGCCGACGTTGTCCACTGCATCTGATGCTTTGGGCAGCGTCGGCGGTTTTGTTTTAGAGTTCAATCAGCGGGAAAACCCCGGACAGTAGCGGGCGGCACAAAATTTTATAGCCGTCATGATCAAAACCCTGGCGTGCGCGCTGCAGTTGGCGGGCCTCTGCTTCGGTAGCGACCGAACCGAGCCAGAACCAGTGATCGATGACGTGAATCTGCGTCATCTCCGTGCCCACTTCCACCATGCCAATCGGGCCTTGCCACGGCCAGCACACCACGCGCATCTGTTCCAATGCCTCATGCAACCGTTGCTGATGGGCTTCAATGGATTCGTTGCCGCAACACGCCCCAGCGCAGCGTTTTAGTGCGGCGCGAAAACAGCCACGTCCCGGCGTTAAACGCTCCAACCCCAACAATCCATGGCACAGGCGCTGTTCATCGGCGATCGTCTTGAGTTTTTCCATGGCCGCAAAGCGACTGCGAAATAAGCCGTAGAGATTCGGTGAGCACGAGAAGTCGAGATCTTTGGCGTACACCACCTGCGGAGGGCCATCGCCAAGCTGCAATGAACACAGCTGACGATTTTTGCGCAGGCGCTTATTAAACAGCGGCTGTTGGGTTTTGATCATCTGCGCTTCCAGCAGTTGCGCGCCAAGATCGCCCGCGGTAGGGATCCAGGTGACGCGTCTCGCCTGGCGCAACATGTTGGCTTCGTCCGGGGTGCGAAAATGCGACATCACCCGACTGCGCAGGTTGACGCTTTTGCCGATATATAACGGCAGGTTAGCGCTGTCACCGTGAAAGGTGTAAACGCCAGGCTGATTGGGCAAACCTTCCAGCCATTGGCGTAAATGTTCGGGATATTGATAAATCGCGGCCGCATCAAATTCGAGGCGGTGGCTGGCTGCACGTCTGACCAAAACACACTCCGATTACTGGTTGTCTGTCCAGTATATCAGCGTGATGCTTTTCTCGCCAGTCAGCGGCAGGAGGAGGGCGTTTCCCGCGACAGCGGCGGGAAACGTAGAGCGGTTACTTTTTCCAGAAGTCGTCGAACACGGTGATCGGCGGACGACGTTTGTGTTCGGTTTTCAGATACCAGCCTTCAATGATCTTCGCGGCGGCGGCATCGATGGTTTTGCCTTCCAGATAAGCGTCAATCTGTTGATAGGTGACGCCGAGTGCCACTTCGTCCTGCAAGCCAGGACGATCGTCTTCCAGATCGGCAGTAGGATGCTTCAGATACAAGTGTTCCGGGCAGCCGAGGGTTTTTAACAGCTGTTTTCCCTGACCTTTGTGCAGGCGGAAAATCGGGTTGATATCGCTGCCGCCGTCACCGTATTTGGTGAAGAAACCGGTCACGGCTTCGGCCGCATGGTCGGTGCCCACCACCACGCCTTTGGTCATGCCGGCGATGCTGTATTGTGCCTTCATACGCTCACGCGCTTTTTCGTTGCCGCGCACGAAATCGGAAACCACGATGCCCGCCTCTTTCAACGCGCGCTCGCTGGCGAGAATCGCTTCCTTGATATTCACGACCAAGGTGCGATCCGGCTGGATAAACGCCAGCGCATCCTGACAATCCTGCTCATCGGCCTGCACGCCATACGGCAGACGTACCGCAATAAAGGTGTAATCTTTGTCGCCGGTCTCTTCACGTAACTCGCGAATGGCGGTTTGTGACAGAATGCCGGTTAGCGTAGAGTCCTGTCCGCCGCTGATGCCGAGCACCAGGGTTTTCAGGAATGGATTGGCTTTCAGGTAGGATTTCAGAAAATCGACGCTGACGCGGACTTCCTGTTGCGGATCGATAACGGGTTTAACACCCAACGCTTCAATGATTTCCTGCTGCAGTGACATGAACCTCTCCTCAAGTCAGTAGCCTGACGGCACAATACGAATCATCTGCTAAAGCTAACGCCTCCGCTGGCAAACAACAAGCCGCATGGCTTGTTGTCGCACTTATTTGCAGGCTTTTCAGGCGCTTTTCGGTTTTTGCGCCAACAGGATGAACATCAAAATTGCCAGCATAAAGCAGCCAAAGATAGTGCCCGTCATGCTCAATACTGAGGTGCCGCCCAAACCGGTGACGGGCACGCTAATGGCACCTAAGGTGAACATGGTGACGCCAATCACCGCCGAGGCGCTGCCTGCACGGTGTCCCTGACTTTGCATCGCCAATGACGAAGCCGTAGTGGCAATCACACCGTTACTGGCGATGGTGAAGAACAGTGCCAGCAGAATGATTGGCAATGGTGCACCGGTCAGGCCAGCTAATAGCAAGCAACCTGACGCCACGAACGCCAGCGTCAGTCCACCTTTCAGCACGCGATATTCACCCCACAGCGGGCACAAGCGTGCACTGGTTTGAGATGCAATAATCAGGCCGAAGCCATTGGCGGCGAAGCAGAAGCTAAACGCCTGCGGCGACAGGCCATAGATTTGCTGTAATACAAACGGGGAAGCGCCAATGTAGGCAAACATGCCGGACATCATAAAGCCCTGCGTCAGGCAGAAGCCCATGAAGGGACGATGAGTGATCACCTGGCCGAGTGCTGCCCAGGCTGAAAAGATCGAGCCCTGACTGCGACGTTCGGCGGGCAGCGTTTCGTGCAGTTTCCAGCGCGCAAGGAAGACCAGCAGTACGGCGATACAACCGAGCACCACAAAAATGCCGCGCCAGTTCAGCACCGTCATTAACACGCCGCCGAGTACCGGCGCACCAATCGGCGCCAGACCATTCACCAGCATCAGTAGGGCAAAGAAACGCGTCAGTTCATGGCCGCTGTACATATCGCGTGCGATGGCGCGTGACAATACCGCACCGCCAGCGCCCGCCAGGCCTTCAAACAAGCGAGCCACCAGCAGCGAGTGAATGTCTTTTGCCAGCGCGCAGCCAATTGAAGCGATAAATAACAACACCAGTGACAGCATCAGGGGGCGAATACGGCCAAATTTGTCGCTCATCGGCCCAAACAGCAATTGTCCTGCGCCGAGGCCCAGCAAACCTGCAGTTAAACTTAACTGCGCGGTGGCGGTTTCGGTGTGCAGATCGCGCGCCAGTTCAGGTAAGGCAGGCAAGTACAGGTCGATGCAGAGCGGCCCGAGTGCCGCAAGCAGGCCCAGCGTAATGGCGTAAACCAACCGATTAGAGTGTGCAGGTGTCATTGATCCTCTGTTTTCTTGATGTCTTGAGATTTTTTTTCCGGGGGATTATACGAAGCGCGAAGCGGCAACACAGCAACTTTACGAAAAACTAACGCTTCAGAATGGGCTTAAAGCGAAGCCATTGAGTTGATAAATCTGGATTTATGTTCCAGGCTTAGTGTGACATGGACAAAGAATGAGGAATATAAAGATGAATAAAGTGCTGGGATGTATCGCTGCCGCTGTGACGCTGGTAGCCCTGTCTGGTTGTACGACTTATGACAAAGCAGAAAGCTATGTGACTAAGCCGGTGGTTAAGGATGTGAAAAAAGGAATGACACGCGATCAGGTTCGCCAGATTGCGGGTGCGCCATCAACTGAAATCACCATGGTACACGCCCGTGGTACTTGCCAGACCTATATACTCGGCGAGCGTGATGGTAAAGCACAGACCTACTTTGTCAGTTACAACGATGTGGGCCGTGTCATGAACTACGGTTTCCAGAGCTGTAAAGACTACGATACCGATCCGCAAGCTGCTCAGTAATTCTTGCCGAATGCAAAAAGGCCCGTCAATGACGGGCCTTTTTTCGTTTAACGCTTACAGTCCGTAAGGGCGTGGCACTTCAACATAATTGCCGCCCATCTCACGCTGATAGTAGTGGCCTTCCTGCACGTAATAGCGTTTCCCGTTGAAATCGAGTACGCGCATCCCGCCTTCTGGCGGCGCTTCAGGCGCCTGAACCACCACGTAGGTATCACCCTGACGCTGGTAGTAGTTGCCATTCAGCATGTAATAAGTGAGACCGCCTATCAGCACCGCTGTCGCCGCCTCAGGTAAGAAGCGCAGCGGACCAGGACCGCCCCAACGTGGGCCACCACCCCAATGTGGACCTGGGCCGGGGCCCCAGCCGTAAGGGTGGGCAAAACTAATGGCGGGCGTTAATAAGGTTAACGCCAGCACCGAGGCGATAACGTTTTTCATCGGTGATTCTCCTGCTATGACTGATAGCAGAATTAGCCTTCTGACGACAAAACTCAAGTGAAAAGTGGCTGATTTTTCGTCTGTTTACCATGCTTAACGCTTTCCTGACGCTAGCGCCACGATCGGGGGGAATTGCGGAGTTTCAGCCATAAAAAAACGGCAGGCGATGAGGCCTGCCGTTGTTCTGCTGCGTTGGAATTAGCGATGCGCCAGTTCAGCGTGCTCGTCGCTTTCCAGCACTTTTTTATCGGTCAAACCGAGCCAGCGGCTGGTGAGTGAACCGGCCGTCATCGAACCATTGACGTTCAATGCGGTACGGCCCATGTCGATCAGCGGCTCAATGGAAATCAGCAGCGCAACCAGGGTCACCGGTAAGCCCATCGCAGGCAGCACAATCAGCGCGGCGAAGGTGGCACCGCCGCCTACACCGGCAACACCGGCTGAGCTCAGCGTAACGATACCGACCAGCGTAGCAATCCACATCGGATCAAACGGGTTGATGCCGACCGTTGGCGCAACCATCACCGCCAGCATGGTCGGGTACAAACCGGCGCAACCGTTCTGACCAATGGTGGCACCGAAGGAAGCCGAGAAGCTGGCAATCGATTCGGGCACACCAAGACGGCGCGTCTGCGTTTCGACGTTCAGCGGAATGCTGGCCGCACTGGAACGGCTGGTGAAAGCGAAGGTGATCACCGGCCATACTTTGCGGAAGAAGCGCATCGGGTTGATGCCGTTCACTGACAGCAGCAGGGCGTGCACGCCAAACATGATCGCCAGACCGAGATAAGAGGCCACCACAAAACCACCCAGCTTGATGATGTCCTGCAGGTTAGAGCCCGCCACCACTTTGGTCATCAGCGCCAGCACACCGTACGGCGTCAGCTTCATGATCAAACGCACCAGTTTCATCACCCAGGACTGCAGCGTATCAATTGCCACCAGTACGCGCTCGCCTTTGACTTTGTCATCCTTCAGCAACTGCAATGCAGCCACGCCGAGGAAGGCAGCGAAGATCACCACGCTGATGATCGAGGTGGGGTTAGCACCCGCCATATCGGCAAACGGATTTTTCGGGATAAAGGAGAGCAGCAGCTGCGGCGTGCTGAGATCGGCAACCTTGCCTACATAGTTGCTCTGGATCGCGCTCAGACGTGCGGTTTCCTGCGCACCCTGCACCAGACCTTCTGCGCTCAGGCCAAACAGCCCGGTGACCATCACACCCACCAGCGCGGAGATCGCGGTGGTGAACAGCAATACGCCAATGGTCAGCACGCTGATCTTGCCGAGTGAAGAGGCGTTATGCAGACGCGCTACCGCGCTCAGGATTGACGCAAACACCAGCGGCATCACAATCATCTGCAGCAACTGGACATAACCGTTGCCGACAATGTTGAACCAGCTAATTGAATCCTTCACCACCGGGCTGTTTTCGCCATAAATGGTTTGCAGCGCCAGACCGAACAGCACGCCAATCACTAAGCCAGTCAGCACGCGTTTCGACAAGCTCCAGCTTTGGTTGCCAATACGATTCAAAAGAATCAGCAACGCAACGAAGGCGATGATATTAATAATGAGGGGAAAATCCATACTCGACTCCAGAGGTGTGCCGCGCAGCACGTTTGGCTGGCACGGAAAACAGTAAGTTCCCGTCAGGGAATGTCAGGAATGTTACCAGTTCAGGAAAGTGCAGGCTTATACTCAAAAGGAATGGTTTATAACTTTATTGATTGATTTGCCTGGTTATTGACCGCCTTGGCCATTAACTAGCCGACCGACACCATTTTGCAGCGTATTAAACAGTTGCTCGGGCCAACCGTTGGCACCAAAAGAGGGCATACCTGCGGGAAACCACAATGCATATCCGACCAATGCGAGGCAAAGTGCGCGCTCCAGTTGATTGCCTTTCTGGCTATTGAGCAGCGGCAAACGGAAACGCCAGCGGCACGGCCACAGCAAGGGGACGCCTGCGGGGGTCAACATGTCGGCGACGATGTGACTGAGATAACCCAGCGTCATCCCCTGTAAGACATCAGCAGGCAGGAACCAGTCCGCCGGAACGTTAATCTGGAATAGCCACAGGCTGATCGCTACCGCCAGCAAACTGTGGGTAAATCCACGATGACCAAAGGCGCGCGCAATGGGTTGTGAGATCCATTTCAGGCGCTGGCCTAACACAGATTTAGGATGGTCAATATCAGGCAGCAGACAGGTCAGCAGTGCAGCAGGCACGAGATGCCACCAGTCGGCGCTGGCCATCACTGGCGTCAGCTCCGCACGCTTAGCAAAAATCGCGCTGGCAATGGCAAAAATGATATGGCCTTCGGCCGTCATGATGAAACCTGGCTGCAAAAACTGTCGATGCATCCAGTATAGGGATTTATCCAGTGAAATAGAACGGTGACGCTGTAACGAAGCGTTAATATTTTTCGCTTTCCCGCGTCATAATGACGCGGGAAAAGAACAGGTTAGCGTGCTAACCATCCACCATCGACGGCCAGGGTGTAGCCGTGCACATAATCTGCAGCGTCAGAAGCCAGAAACACGATCGGACCCATCATGTCATCCGGAATACCCCAGCGTCCGGCAGGGATGCGCCCGAGGATCTCTTCGTTGCGTGATTCGTCATTACGCAGTTGTTCGGTGTTATTGGTTGCCATATAGCCTGGAGCGATGGCATTCACGTTAATGCCGTGTTTCGCCCACTCATTGGCCATCAGACGCGTTAAGCCCATCACCGCACTTTTCGACGCAGTATAAGAAGGCACGCGAATACCGCCCTGGAAGGAGAGCATTGAGGCGATATTGATAATCTTGCCGCCTTTGCCCTGAGCGATAAACTGACGCGCCACCTGCTGAGAAAGGAAGAATAGGCTTTTGCTGTTGATGTTCATCACATCATCCCAATCCTGCTCGCTGAAGTTAAGTGCATCTTCACGGCGGATGATGCCCGCGTTATTCACCAGAATATCGATACGTCCGGCCTGAGCCACGGCTTGCTCAACAATTTGCGGCACCCCTTTCGGCTGAGTCAAATCGGCCTGAATCGACCAAAAGCGGCGCCCCAGGGCTTCAACTTTAGACTGCGTATCGGCAGGACCGGCTCGATTAACGCCGATGATGTCACAGCCGGCTTGCGCCAACCCTAAGGCCATCCCCTGACCTAAACCGGTATTACAGCCGGTGACCAGCGCAATTTTGCCTTCAAGATTAAATGCGTTAAGGATCATCTTTCGCTCCTGTTAGCGCAGCGCGCTGATGCTGACGTGGTCCATGTCATCGAACACCTGATTTTCGCCCACCATGCCCCAGATAAAGGTATAGCGCTGTGTGCCTACTCCGGCATGAATTGACCAGCTTGGTGAGATCACCGCCTGCTCGTTGTGCACCAGCAAATGGCGCGTTTCCTGCGGCTGGCCCATCATGTGGAAAACGGCGCTGTCATCCGCCATATCAAAGTAAAAGTACACTTCCATACGACGTTCGTGGGTGTGGCACGGCATGGTGTTCCAGAGATTGCCGTCATCAAGACGCGTGAGTCCCATGGTGAGCTGGCAGGTGGGTAACACATCCGGCACGATAAATTTATTAATGGTGCGACGGTTTGAGGTCGCGGCATCCCCTAACGTGGCTTTGACTGCATCCTGCAGGGTGATCTTTTTATCCGGATAACGGGTATGTGCGGGTGCGCTGTTGTAGTAAAACTTCGCTGGAAGGTTGGCGTTGCTGCTGCGGAAAACCACGCTTTTGGCGCCCTGGCCAACATACAGCGCCTCCTGATGGCCCACCTCCCAGGTTTTGCCATCGACGTCAATCAAGCCCGGTCCGCCAATGTTGATCACGCCCAGTTCGCGGCGTTCAAGAAAATAGCTCACGCCCAGTTGTTTGCCGACTTCTTCACCGATCGTCACCGACTGCTGGATTGGCATGACACCACCAATGATGATGCGATCAATGTGGCTGTAAGTGAGGGTGTAATGGTCTGCCTCAAAAATTTTCTCGATCAAAAATTCGCGACGTAATCCGGCGGTGTCCAGATTTTTTGCATGCTCAGTATGAATGCTTTGACGAACGTCCATCTCAGACCTCTCAAAGTTGAAGGAAGTGTCCCGAAGTGGGTCTTTGGGCATCTTAGGCAGGATGGGATGTGAATTCAATAAAAATGAAACGTTGTTTTATTTAATTGTGTGAGTGATCAAATACGCGCAGTTATTGCCGTAGTGGGTGTCAGGAACAATGGAAAGTGTTGCCCACAGATGGGCAACGAGAATGGAGGGGCTGAGTCCTGGCCCGGCACAGGTGTATCAGAATTAATTGAACAGATGCTCAGCTTTCAACTCGGCCAAACTCGCCAGCTTCACATTGGCCAGAGCCCAACGCGCATCATCCGCGTACTCGGCTGCTGGCACCACAATCGAACGCATGCGCGCGGCTTTGGTGGCGATCATGCCATTGAACGAATCTTCCAGCGTCACACAGTTGAGCGGATCCACCGCCAACTTCGCCGCCGCATCCAGATAGACCTGTGGATGAGGTTTGCTGTACGGCAGGCTTTCGGCTGAAGCAATGGCGTCGAAGTATTTGCGCAGGTCGAACATCTCCAGCACGCGCTCCAGCATAAACAGCGGTGACGCAGAAGCGAGAGCGATTTTTAATCCCTGCTGCTGGCAAAGTTGCAATGCCTGTTCAACGCCGGGCAGTAATGGACGCGTCTCCTCAACCAATGCCAGCGCGCGGGCAATGATACGTTGCGTCACTTCCGCCTGATCCGGGCCGTTCCACGGCAAAGCTTCAAACCACATACGGACGGTTTGATCGATGCGCAAACCCAGCGTATCGGGCAGTTCATGGCGGCGGGTAATATCCACCCCCAGACTCGCAAACACATCCAGTTCTGCCTGATCCCACAAGGGTTCAGAGTCGATCAGCAATCCGTCCATATCAAAAATAGCGGCCAACACCGGGCGACGATAAGACATACAACAGCTCCGTTTGAAATTTGCCCTACCTTATCATGCGCAGCCGGGAAATCCGACTCACGGCAGGTTACGCATTTTTCAGGAAAAAAAGCCGCAGTGCAGGTAGACTTAGGGCAAAACTATTGTATGTGAAGGGAGACACCATGACTTACCAACAGGCTGGCCGCATCGCCATCCTTAAGCGAGTGGCTGGCTGGGTAATTTTTATTCCGGCGCTGCTATCCACCATTATCTCAATTCTCGGCTTCATGTTTAAACACAGTGAAAAGCAGCCGGGCATTGATGCAGTGATGCTTGATTTTGTCCATGTCATGGTCGACATGATCAAGTTCAATACGCCGTTTTTGAACCTGTTTTGGCAAAACTCACCGGTACCGGAGTTTCATGGCGGTGCCAATATTGGCTTCTGGGTCATCTACATCCTGATTTTCGTCGGCATTGCGCTGCAGGCGTCAGGCGCGCGCATGTGGCGTCAGTCGCGTCACATCAAGGAAGGTATTGAAGATCAGTTGATTCTTGAACAAGCCAAAGGAGCTGAAGGGCGCACACGTGCTCAGCTGGAAGAGAAGATCCATGTCCCGCGACATACTATTTTGCTGCAAATTTTCCCGCTCTATATCCTGCCAATTGTGATTGCTATTGCGGGTTATTTTGTCCTGAAATTACTGGGCATGCTGTAAGGCGTCAGGCCGGCCTGGCCTGACGTTGTCCCAATGCATCTTCATTTAACAACTGGTCAATCGCGAATTGTGCCGCGTTTGTCCAGTTACCGGCAAACACGTTGGCGCGGTTGAGCAAATAGTAAAGCTGATACACGGGCTGTCGTTGCGAAAACCCTTCCGCCAGCGGCCACACCGAGTGATATCCCTCGTAAATCTGGCGTGGCAATTCGACGTAGTAATTCAACATCGCGAGATCGCACTCCCTGTCGCCCCAATAGCAGGCGGGGTCAAACAGCCATGGCCCACTGCTGCTATCCGCGCAGTTAGCAGGCCACAAATCGCCGTGTAGTAGAGAAGGCTGAGGATGATGATTGGCCAACGCGCGTTGCACGCAATCGACGATCAATTCGGTATTGCCGTATTGCACCCCTTTCTCAGCGGCCAGTTGCAGTTGCCAGCCAATACGCTGTTCAGCAAAGAACACCGACCAGCGGCGTAGCCAACTGTTGGGCTGGGGGGAGGTGGTGATGTTGTTATCGTAATCGAGGCCAAACTGCGGTTGCTCGCTCCATTGATGGAGGTGAGCCAACTGCTGGCCAAGCTGGAAGGCGCTCTGTTCGTTCAGCGCCTCTGGCTGAATATACTCCAACAGTAAGAAGCTGCTGTCGCGGTCATTCCCGACGCCATATACTTTCGGCACCCGGACCGTCTGTGTCCGCGCCAGCAATCCCAGCTGGTCCGCTTCCCAGCTAAACAGAGTGAGCATATCGCGCGTATTACATTTAACGAAAACGTCGAGATCGCCGTAGCGGAGGCGCCAGGCAGGATGCACATCGCCACCAGGGAGTTCGTAACGTTCAGTGATTTCAGCTTCACCGGCGTGTTCGCTTAACAGACGACTAATGGCTGACCACATTGGGTAATCCTCTTTATTCGCTGCGTAAGTTTGATTGTAGCGCTCAAAACTTCAGCAAAACCAGTGGTGCGGCGATTATTTGTGGCGCGTCAGGGTTTTGCCTGTAGAAATTCGGACAGCGTGGTGATCTTCACCTCCGCTTTACGATGCAGGGCAACATCCGCCAGCCCGGCGGCGTGTTCTGCGATCTCATGTTGTTCCAATGCACTGATGATGCCAAAACTGTTGGTTCCCAACTCATGCGAATGACCTTCATCATCATGCAAGGTCGTGGTGTAACCGCCGCTGACCATCACGCTGTTAAGGGATTGCAGATCGCCTAAGCTCTCATCAGGGTAGCTTAGCGTGACAATGTAACGTTTCAGGTCGTGGTCACTCATCATTCACCTCATTGTAATGGAACAGATTTCAGCGTAGACCAGCGCTGCGGATAGAGCGAATTCTGCGCAATTCAGGTGGGAAAAGGGAGCGTAAATCTGCGTCAACAGGCTTCAGAAAATTCTTGTATCAATTGGGCTGCTATTTCGCTAATTGCCTCTTATAATGCGCAGCGGAAATGGGAAAGCTCCTATTAACCATGCGGTTCCAGCGCGGAACCTGGCATTTCTGGCATCTTCATACTTTTTTACAAAACTTACCGTAAATTGCATTGATTGGCTGGGAAAACTCTTCAGACTCACTCTTTTTTAAACTGCCGTACGGGTCACATTTAATGAAAGCCTTTAATAAGCTGTCCGCTGTTTTATTGCTCTCTGCTGGAGCATTTTGTCACCAGGCATTTGCTGATAACACCGTTTTTACCTCTATGGATGACCCTTCAACGGCAAAAAAACCGTTTGAAGGCAGCGCGTCAGCCGGTTATTTGGCACAGACAGGGAATACCACCAGTTCATCATTGAGCGCCTCAACCAACATGACGTGGTATCAGACCAACACCGCTTACAGCTTGTGGGGCAACGCCGCGAACAACTCATCCAACGATGAGCGTTCCTCAGAGACTTACAACATCGGTGGTCGTACCCGTTACAATATGAACAGCGCGGACTATCTGTTCGGTCAGGCGAGCTGGTTGAGCGACCGTTTCAACGGTTATGATTCGCGCGATGTACTGACTGCCGGTTATGGTCGCCAGTTGCTGAACGGTCCTGTGCACTCGCTGCGAGCTGAATTCGGTCCCGGTGTACGTTACGATGATTTCCATGAAGGTGGTCACGAAACCAAGGCGCTGGGATACGGTGCTGTGAGCTACCAGTGGCAACTGACTGACACGACCAAATTCATCCAGGGTGTTTCCGTGTTGAGCAGCTTCGGTGAAGATACAACGCTGAACTCCGAAACCGGCTTGCAGGTGGCCATCAACGAACACTTCGCGTTGAAGCTGGCTTACAACGTGACCTGGAATAATAATCCGCCAGAGTCTGCGCCGGATCGTACCGACACCAAAACCACCATCCAGCTTTCTTACGCGATGTAAGCGAGCCGTGATGAAAAAACCGTTGCCGGCCAGCGCCGCGCAGCGGTTTTTTTTATCTGTCGATGGCTTAGCGCATTTTTCGCGGGTTTAGATCGCGGCAGAAAGCTGCTATTATCTCCGGCGCTTTACATTCCTGGCGTCATTCCGACAACGTGGGTCTGACATTACGCCGGGTTACTCAAACAGAACTCAATGTTGCATGTAGGCTTTCGTGTGGCTTACCACTGCAATTAAGGATATGAAATGCCAGTAATTACTCTTCCTGATGGCAGCCAGCGCGTATTTGACCGTCCGGTCAGCGTGATGGACATCGCGATGGATATCGGACCGGGCCTGGCGAAAGCCTGTATTGCCGGTCGTGTAAATGGCGAGCTGGTGGATGCGGTTGATCCGATCACCGAAGATGCTCAGGTGGCAATTATCACCGCCAAAGATGAAGCCGGTCTGGAAATTATTCGTCACTCTTGTGCGCACCTGTTAGGGCATGCGATTAAACAACTGTGGCCGAATACCAAAATGGCGATTGGTCCGGTGATCGATAACGGCTTCTATTATGACGTCGATCTCGAACACACCCTGACGCAGGAAGATCTTGAGCTGCTGGAAAAGCGTATGCACCAGTTAGCTGAGACTAATTACGATGTGGTGAAGAAAAAGGTGAGCTGGCAGGAAGCACGTGATGTGTTTGCTGAGCGTGGCGAAAGCTACAAAACCACCATTCTTGACGAAAACATCAGCCACGATGATCAACCTGGTTTGTATCATCATGAAGAATACATCGACATGTGCCGCGGTCCGCACGTGCCGAACATGCGTTTCTGCCATCACTTCAAACTGCAGAAAATCTCCGGTGCTTACTGGCGCGGCAACAGCGACAACAAAATGCTGCAGCGTATTTACGGTACAGCGTGGGCCGACAAGAAGCAGCTGGCTGCCTATCTGCAGCGTTTGGAAGAAGCGGCGAAGCGCGATCACCGTAAAATCGGTAAGCAGCTCGACCTGTACCATATGCAGGAAGAAGCGCCAGGTATGGTGTTCTGGCACAACGACGGTTGGACCATCTTCCGTGAACTGGAAGTGTTCGTCCGTACCAAGCTGAAAGAGTACGATTACCAGGAAGTGAAAGGTCCGTTTATGATGGACCGTGTGCTGTGGGAAAAAACCGGCCACTGGGAAAACTACAAAGAAGCGATGTTCACCACCTCTTCAGAGAACCGTGAATATTGCATCAAGCCAATGAACTGCCCTGGCCACGTTCAGATCTTTAATCAGGGTCTGAAATCCTACCGTGACCTGCCGCTGCGTATGGCGGAATTTGGTAGCTGCCACCGTAATGAGCCATCAGGCGCATTGCACGGCCTGATGCGCGTCCGTGGTTTTACCCAGGATGATGCGCACGTCTTCTGTACCGAAGATCAGGTTCGTGATGAAGTGAATAGCTGTATTCGTATGGTGTACGACATGTACAGCACCTTCGGTTTTGAAAAAATCGTGGTGAAACTGTCGACCCGTCCGGAGAAACGTATCGGTACCGATGAAATGTGGGACCGTGCGGAAGTGGATTTAGCAGAAGCGCTGAAGGAGAACGAAATTCCGTTCGAATATCAGCCAGGAGAGGGTGCCTTCTACGGCCCGAAAATTGAGTTTACCCTGTACGATTGCCTCGACCGCGCATGGCAGTGCGGCACCGTTCAGCTAGACTTCTCCCTGCCAAAACGTTTGGACGCCACTTATGTGGGCGAAAACAACGATCGTCAGACGCCGGTAATGATTCACCGTGCGATTCTCGGTTCAATGGAGCGCTTTATCGGCATCCTGACCGAAGAGTTCGCGGGCTTCTTCCCGAGCTGGCTGGCCCCCGTGCAGGCTGTGGTGATGAATATTACCGACAGTCAGGCAGAATATGTCAGTGAATTGACAAAGAAATTGCAGAAAGCGGGCATTCGTGTCAAAGCAGACTTGAGAAACGAGAAGATAGGCTTTAAAATCCGCGAGCACACATTACGTCGCGTCCCTTATATGCTGGTTTGCGGTGAGAAAGAGGTGGAAGCAGGCAAAGTTGCCGTGCGCACCCGCCGTGGTAAAGACCTCGGGAGCATGGACGTAGATGTGTTTGTTGAGAAGCTGCAACAAGAGATTCGCAGCCGACATCTTCACCAATTAGAGGAATAAGGTTATTAAAGGCGGAAAACGAGTACAACCGACGCGTCCGAACCGTATCAACGGCGAAATCCGTGCTACCGAAGTGCGCTTAACTGGCGTAGACGGCGAGCAACTTGGCATTGTGACATTGCGCGAAGCAATTGAGAAAGCCGAAGAAGCTGGCGTAGATTTAGTTGAAATCAGCCCGAACGCCGAACCGCCGGTTTGCCGTATTATGGATTACGGCAAGTTCCTTTATGAAAAGAGTAAGTCTTCTAAGGAACAGAAGAAGAAGCAGAAAGTTATCCAGGTTAAGGAAATTAAATTCCGTCCTGGTACCGATGATGGCGACTATCAGGTCAAACTACGCAACCTGATTCGCTTTCTGGAAGAGGGCGATAAAGCCAAAATCACGCTACGTTTCCGTGGTCGTGAAATGGCGCACCAGCAGATCGGTATGGAAGTGCTTAACCGCGTCCGTAAAGACCTGTGTGAAGATCTGGATCTGGCCATTGTCGAGTCCTTCCCGACTAAGATCGAAGGCCGCCAGATGATCATGGTGCTCGCACCGAAGAAGAAACAGTAGGCCTTCAAGTAATAATTCCGCGCAGCGTTCGCGCTGTGCGGAATCTTATTCGCCTGTCTGATTCATTTTATTAACAATGCGAAGTGGATATTTGTAAAAATGCCAAAGATTAAAACTGTCCGTGGCGCGGCTAAGCGCTTCAAGAAGACCGCTTCTGGCGGCTTCAAGCGTAAGCACGCGAACCTGCGTCATATTCTGACTAAGAAGTCTACCAAGCGTAAACGTCACCTGCGTCCGAAAGGCATGGTGTCTAAAGGCGATCTGGGTCTGGTTGTTGCCTGCCTGCCGTACGCATAAGTAAACTTTTTATAAATCTGCCTGAACACTTTGCGTACTGCAGGGAATAGGGCATCACAGAATATGATATAGGAGAGCTCACATGGCTCGCGTAAAACGTGGTGTAATTGCTCGCGCACGTCACAAGAAAATCTTAAAACAAGCTAAAGGCTACTACGGTGCACGTTCACGTGTTTACCGCGTTGCTTTCCAGGCTGTTATCAAAGCTGGTCAGTATGCTTACCGTGACCGTCGTCAACGTAAGCGTCAGTTCCGTCAGCTGTGGATCGCGCGTATCAACGCTGCGGCCCGTCAGAACGGTATCTCTTACAGCCGTTTCATCAATGGCCTGAAAAAAGCCTCTATTGAAATCGACCGTAAGATTCTGGCTGACATCGCTGTGTTCGACAAAGTGACCTTCACGGCACTGGTCGAAAAAGCAAAATCAGCTCTGGCGTAAGTCAGATGAAAAAGGGAGCTTGCTCCCTTTTTTATTGCCTGCAACTCACGCAAAAGATTGACATTTTAACCGCTGGGCTTTTCAATAGTGCGGTTTCTATCAAGACAAGGTAACGCAAGCATGCACGCTGCTATTTTCCGTTTCTTTTTTTACTTTAGCGCCTGACAATCGGGGGCTTTTGCGCATAAGAAAAGAAACGAAAAATCGCGCTGAAAGCCTCCCTCGTGGAGGCTTTTTTGTTTCTGGCGACACTTTATCGGATCTCACGGTCCTAACAAGAACTGACCAGCCCGGCTGGAAGAAGAGGAAATCATGTCCCAACTCGCAGACCTGGTGGCCCGTGCCACGGCCGCTATCGACGAGGCGTCGGATATCGCCGCCCTGGACGCCGTGCGCGTCGAATTCCTGGGTAAGAAAGGGCATCTGACGCTGCAAATGACCACCCTGCGTGAACTGCCAGCGGAAGACCGTCCGGCAGCAGGCGCGGTGATTAACGAAGCGAAGCAGCAGGTGCAGGATCGTCTTAACGCACGTAAAGACACCCTGGAAAGCGCTGAGCTGAATGCGCGCCTCGCCGCAGAGACCATTGATGTCTCGCTGCCTGGTCGCCGCGTTGAGAACGGCGGTTTGCACCCGGTGACCCGCACCATCGATCGTATCGAAAACTTCTTCGGCGAGTTGGGCTTTGCGGTGGTCACTGGTCCGGAAATCGAAGATGACTATCATAACTTCGACGCACTCAACATTCCTGGCCACCATCCGGCGCGTGCTGACCACGATACCTTCTGGTTCGATGCCACCCGTCTGCTGCGCACCCAGACGTCTGGCGTGCAGATCCGCACCATGAAAAACCAGCAGCCGCCGATCCGCATCATCGCGCCAGGTCGCGTGTATCGTAACGACTACGATCAAACCCACACCCCAATGTTCCATCAGATGGAAGGTTTGATCGTCGATAAAGACATCAGCTTCACCAACCTGAAAGGCACGCTGCATGATTTCCTGAACAACTTCTTTGAAGAAGACCTGCAGATTCGTTTCCGTCCTTCTTACTTCCCGTTCACCGAACCGTCTGCGGAAGTGGATGTGATGGGTAAAAATGGTAAGTGGCTGGAAGTGCTGGGCTGCGGCATGGTGCATCCGAACGTACTGCGCAATGTGGGCATTGACCCGGAAGTCTACTCTGGCTTCGCTTTCGGCATGGGAATGGAGCGTCTCACCATGCTGCGTTATGGCATGAACGATCTGCGCGCCTTCTTCGAAAATGATCTACGTTTCCTCAAACAATTTAAATAAGGGCAGGTTATCCAATGAAATTCAGTGAACTCTGGTTACGCGAATGGGTAAATCCAGCCCTGGACAGCGCTGCGCTGTCTGAGCAAATCACCATGGCCGGCCTGGAAGTGGACGGCGTGGATCCGGTCGCCGGTGCGTTCCATGGCGTGGTCGTGGGTGAAGTGGTGGAGTGCGGCCAGCATCCGAACGCCGACAAACTGCGCGTGACCAAAATCAACGTGGGCGGCGAGCGCCTGCTGGATATCGTCTGTGGTGCGCCAAACTGCCGCCAGGGCCTGAAAGTCGCCGTGGCAACCGTCGGCGCTGTACTGCCAGGCGACTTCAAAATCAAAGCCGCGAAACTGCGCGGTGAGCCTTCAGAAGGCATGCTGTGCTCGTTCTCTGAGCTGGGTATTTCCGACGATCACAGCGGCATTATTGAACTGCCTGCTGATGCGCCTATCGGCACTGACATCCGCAGCTATCTGCAGCTGGATGACAACACCATCGAAATCAGCGTAACGCCAAACCGTGCCGATTGCCTCGGTATTATTGGTATTGCGCGCGATGTGGCGGTAGTCAACGGTCTGCCGCTCACCGAGCCAACGATTGAGCCGGTTAAAGCGACCATTACTGATACCTTCCCGATTCGCGTAGATGCCACCGACGCTTGCCCACGTTATCTGGGCCGCGTTGTAAAAGGCATCAATGTGAAAGCGGCAACGCCATTGTGGATGCGTGAAAAACTGCGTCGTTGCGGCATCCGTTCTATCGACCCGGTTGTGGATATCACCAACTACGTTCTGCTGGAACTCGGTCAGCCGATGCACGCCTTTGACCTCGACCGCATTGACGGTGGCATCGTGGTGCGCATGGCGGAAGAGGGTGAAGTCCTGACCTTACTAGATGGTACCGAAGCGAAACTCAGCAGCGACACGCTGGTGATTGCTGACCATCAGAAAGCGCTGGCGATGGGCGGCATTTTTGGTGGTGAGCACTCCGGTGTGAATGAAGAAACCCAAAATGTGCTGTTCGAGTGCGCCTTCTTTGAACCGCTGGCGATCACCGGCCGTGCTCGTCGTCAGGGCCTGCATACCGATGCGTCACACCGTTACGAGCGTGGTGTTGATCCGGCACTGCAATTCAAAGCCATTGAGCGGGCCACCCAACTGCTGCTGGACATTTGTGGCGGCGAAGCGGGTCCGGTTATCGATCAAACCGACGCCAGCAAGCTGCCTGAGCGCGCCACCATTACCCTGCGTCGTGAAAAGCTGGACCGCCTGATTGGCCACGTGATCGGCGATGAGCAGGTCACCGATATCCTGACGCGTCTCGGTTGCGAAGTGACCGTGGGCAATGGCGAGTGGACAGCCGTTGCACCAAGCTGGCGTTTCGATATGGCGATTGAAGAAGATCTGGTTGAGGAAGTGGCCCGCGTATACGGCTACAACAACATTCCAGACGTGCCGGTGAAAGCCAGCCTGATTATGACGAAGCATCGCGAAGCGGATCTGTCGCTGAAGCGTGCGCGTAACCTGCTCGTCGATAAAGGCTATCAGGAAGCCATTACTTATAGCTTCGTTGATCCGAAAGTGCAGCAGCTGCTGCATCCGGGTGAAGAAGCGCTGATCCTGCCAAGCCCGATTTCCAGCGATATGTCGGCAATGCGCTTGTCACTGTGGACCGGTCTGCTCGGTGCGGTGGTGTATAACCAGAACCGTCAGCAAGGCCGTGTGCGCCTGTTTGAGAGCGGTTTACGCTTTGTTCCTGATACGCAGGCCGATCTCGGTATCCGCCAGGATCTTATGCTGGCGGGCGTTCTGAGCGGTAATCGCTATGAAGAGCATTGGGATCTGGCGCGTCAGACAGTTGACTTCTATGATTTAAAAGGCGATTTAGAATCGTTACTGGATTTGACCGGTAAACTCGATGAGATTTCTTTCCGTGCAGAAGCCAATCCGGCACTGCATCCGGGACAGAGCGCGGCAATTTATTTACGCGGCGAACGAATCGGATTTATCGGAGTGGTTCATCCGGAGTTGGAACGTAAGCTGGATCTCAACGGCCGCACCTTAGTGTTTGAACTGCTTTGGAATAAGGTCGCAGACCGCGTCCTGCCTGACGCGCGCGAGATTTCACGCTTCCCGGCGAACCGTCGTGATATCGCTGTGGTAGTGGCTGAAAACGTGCCCGCAGCAGATATCATCGCGGAGTGTAAGAAAGTTGGCGTAAATCAGGTAGTTGGCGTAAACTTGTTTGACGTGTACCGTGGTAAGGGCGTGAACGAGGGCGAAAAGAGCCTCGCGATTAGCCTGATTTTGCAGGATACCAGCCGGACACTCGAAGAAGAGGAGATTGCCGCGACCGTTGCCAAATGCGTTGCGGCATTAAAAGAGCGATTCCAGGCAACCTTGAGGGATTGAACCTATGGCGCTTACAAAAGCTGAAATGTCAGAGTACCTGTTTGAAAAACTCGGGTTGAGCAAACGCGATGCCAAAGAGTTGGTTGAGCTCTTCTTTGAAGAAGTTCGCCGCGCGTTAGAAAACGGAGAACAGGTTAAACTGTCCGGATTTGGTAATTTTGATCTGCGTGACAAAAACCAACGTCCGGGCCGTAACCCGAAGACGGGGGAAGATATTCCTATCACTGCCCGCCGAGTGGTGACCTTCCGTCCGGGACAGAAGTTGAAAAGTCGCGTTGAGAACGCGACACCGAAGGACGCTGACTAATTTCAGTATGACAAAAAGGCCGCTTAGCGGCCTTTTTTATTGGCTGTAAAATAGCCGTTCTGCGTAATCTTTCCATAATGTCAGGATTTCGTAAGTATCCGGAAAATAGGATGAAAATCGGCACTGGCTGATAGTGACTGCGGCAATCCATTTGTTATAACAGCGCCATCACATAACAAGGGGTATTGCTGATGAAAAAGACAGCACTTTTACTGGGCATCCTGTTAGGCATGCCGCTGCTGGCTAGCGCCAATGTTTCCGTTAACATCAACACACCGGGTGTTTCTATTCATATCGGTGATCAGGATAAACGTGGCTACTACTGGGATGGCTACGACTGGCGTGCGCCAACCTGGTGGAAACAGCACCACAATCAACGCATCGGCACCAAAGGCCCGCACGGTTACTGGAACGGTAACGGCTGGCAGTCACAGCACCCGGGCAATGCGCCGCACCACGATAACAAACCGCAGCCGCGCGACCAGCATCATGACCAGCGTGATAACCACGATCAGCGTGATAATCACGGTCAACCGATCCCGCCTCATCAATAAGCAATGCTCAGCGGCACCCACTCGGTGCCGCTTTCTTTTTGCCACAATCCCACTACAATCGATTTTCTGTTTTCTCAGCCAATCTTATCTATGACTCTGTTGGACCAGCTTGCCCGTCAGGCCGATCGTCGTAGCCAGCGCTGGCTGATGCTGCTCAGTGCCATTCTGCTGCTGCTGTTTATTCTCAGCCTGTGCGCCGGAGACAGTTGGATATCGCCAACCCAATGGTTTTCCTCTAACGGTGAACTCTTCGTCTGGCAGTTGCGCTTACCGCGCACGCTGGCGGTGCTGCTGGTGGGGGCTGCGCTGGCGGTGTGTGGCGTGGTGATGCAGGCGCTGTTCAACAATCCGCTGGCGGAACCCGGCTTGCTTGGCGTATCCAATGGCGCGGGCATTGGGTTAGTGTTGGGTGTGATGCTGGGCAATGGCTCGCTATGGAGCCTGGCGCTGGCGGCGATGGCGGGCGCATTATTGATCACGCTGATCCTGCTGCACTTTGCCCATCGTCAGCTTTCCGTTAGTCGCTTACTGCTCACGGGCGTGGCGCTCGGCATTATCTGTAGCGCAGTGATGACGTGGGCCGTGTACTTTAGCACCAGCCTCGATCTGCGGCAGTTAATGTACTGGATGATGGGCGGCTTTGGCGGTATTGACTGGCGCTATGGCTGGATGATGCTGGCGCTGTTGCCGGTCACTCTTCTGCTGACAGCCACCGCTCGGACGCTGAATTTACTTTCACTGGGGGAAATCTCGGCGCGTCAGCTAGGCCTGCCGTTATTGTTATGGCGTAACCTGTTAGTGTTGGCGATGGGCTGGCTGGTAGGCGCCAGCGTGGCGATGGCCGGTGCCATCGGATTTGTCGGATTGGTCATCCCTCATCTGTTACGCTTAAGCGGTTTTAGCGATCACCGATACCTGCTGCCCGCCTCGGCGCTGGCAGGGGCTGCGGTGCTCCTCGGGGCAGATATTATCGCCCGGCTGGTGCTGACGTCGGCTGAGTTGCCGATTGGCGTGGTCACCGCCACCCTCGGCGCTCCGCTGTTTATCGTGCTTTTAGTGAAATCTTCGCGCTAGCAATGGCTGGCATCTTGGTCTCAACAACAGGAATCGACAATGAGCATTTATCAGACAGAACTGGTTACCCTGGACGGCGAAAAAACGACGCTGGCACAGTATCAGGACAACGTACTGCTGGTGGTCAACGTGGCGTCAAAATGTGGGCTGACGGCGCAGTATGAGCAGCTTGAGTCACTGCAGAAAGCCTGGCAGGACAAAAACTTTAGCGTGCTGGGTTTCCCCTGCAACCAGTTTCTGGAGCAGGAACCGGGCAGCAACGAAGAGATCAAAACCTTCTGCAGCACCACTTATGGTGTGACTTTCCCGATGTTCGATAAAACCGATGTGAACGGTGCCAATCGTCATCCGCTGTATGCGCAGTTAACGGCGGCACAGCCTGAAGCCGAACGTCCTGAAGGCAGCGGTTTCCTCGAGCGTATGGTGAGCAAAGGACGTGCACCAAAAGCCGAGGGCGACATTTTGTGGAACTTCGAAAAATTCCTCATCAACAAACAGGGTAAGGTCATTGCGCGTTTCTCTCCGGATATGACGCCTGATGATCCGATCATCCTGAAACGCGTTGAGCAGGCGCTGGCAGAGTAAATGCTGTTGCAGTGTCAGGGAGTCAGCGTCGCGGGACGTCTGGCTCCGGTTGATCTCAGCGTCAATGCAGGTGAATGGATACATTTGGTGGGCCCGAATGGCGCGGGAAAAAGTACTTTACTCTGTGCGCTGTCGGGATTATTGCCGGCTCAAGGCGTGATTCAGCTTGCAGGAACGTCGTTGAGCCGCTTAAGCGGGGCTGCACTGGCTCAATGGCGTGCCTGGTTACCGCAACAACAGGCCGCGTTAGGGACCATGCCCGTCTGGCACTATCTGCGTCTGCATTTCTCTTCGGCGTCGCCGCAGGTAGATGTCACACTCAATGATGTGCTGACGCAACTCAGCGTACAGGACAAATTAACCCGTCAACTGACGCAGCTCTCCGGAGGCGAATGGCAGCGTGTGCGACTGGCTGCGGTGGTGATGCAAATCCATCCGGCGATCAATCCTCACGGCAAGCTTTTAATTCTGGATGAGCCGATGACGGCATTGGATGTCGCGCAGCAGCGAGCCGTGGATAAATTGTTGTTCCAGCTGTGCCACGCCGGTATTGCGGTGATTGCCAGCGGCCATGATCTTAACCACAGTCTGCGCCATGCCGACCGCGTAGGATTGATGCATCAGGGGGAAGTGGTGATGCAGGGGAGTGCGCGGGACGTCTTAACCGCCGCCAATCTCTCTCCGTTGTACCAAACCGAGTTTCAACAATTAGATACACCGCAAGGCCCTCTGCTGTTTATTCCCTGATTAACATTGCCTGTTAAGCAGATTTGCCGCTAAAGTGTCATCCGGGCGACGGATTTAGGGACATTCTGATGCGAATAACGGTATTTCTTCTGATGCTGCTGCTGGTTGGGTGTAGTAGCCATCACGCGCCGCCGCCGAATGGCCGCCTTTCTGATTCCATCACCGTGATTGCTCAACTCAACGATCAGTTAGGTCGCTGGCGTGGCACGCCTTATCGCTACGGCGGGTTAAGTCGAGGCGGTGTGGATTGCTCTGGTTTTGTTTATCTGACCTTCCGCGATAAATTCGATATGCAACTGCCGCGTTCTACCGTTGACCAGACGGATATTGGCACTCGCATTGATAAACGCGATTTGCTGCCCGGTGATCTGGTCTTCTTTAAAACGGGCAGCGGAGAGAATGGCCTGCATGTGGGTATTTATGATACCGATAACACCTTTATCCACGCTTCGACCAGCCAGGGCGTGATTCGCTCTTCACTGGATAATGTCTATTGGCGCAAGGTATTTTGGCAGGCACGTCGTATCTGAATGATTACCATACCAGTGCTGAATGACCTATTCTCTTCATGGTTTTTCAGCCGGTTTATTATTGAATTCCCCTCGAATTTAACTCTCATTTAAAATGGCACTTTACCTGTGCTCGCATAAATACTAAAAATAAGACTGAATTTATTTAATGAGTATGGACAACCACTCAGGCTATTTGGCTTAAGTTTTATTTATGGCTTAAAACGGTTTAATCAGGCACAAAATTGCGTCTCTTCTAACGTTTGGTCCTATTGCCTGACCGTTTTCATTGATATACGATGCGCCAATTGCCACTGCTTCTGGCTGCTAAAATGAAAGTCCATTTATCTGCCGACTATCAGTCGGAAACCTGGTTCTATCCAGTTTATACACTGGCGGGCCAGCTGACTGCGGTCGAGCTGGTGACGCAATTCGTCCACGACAGCGCACCTATTACGCTGCCGCAGGATTTGCTGTTGCCGCAATTAGACGATGCGCAGCAATTACGGTTAATGCAGAGCCAGCTTTCTTTACTGGAAAAGTACCGTGACTTTTTTGAGCTACATCAAATTACCGCTTTGGTTCGTATTGATGATTCGATGGCGTTAACGCTGCTTGAAAGTGAATTTCTGTTAAGGAAATTTAAACAACTTCCTTTTATTATTCTCGATATTAGCGAAACGTTTCCGCAATTAGCGCGCGGAAAAGCGCAGCCACTTCTGGCAACATTACAGCAGGAATTCCGTTTATCACTTTCCCAATTTGGTGCGGGTAAAGCACCTGCGACCGCAGTTTACGATAATCTCTTTAGTGTACTGAAACTGGATAAAACCTTTATACAAGGCCTGGCTAAACGTGCATCTTTTACACCATTTATCCAAACGGTCATCGATAATTTCTCAGATTATGCCGATCAGCTCATAATATGTGGTGTTGACGATAACCTCATGCTGGAGAAAGTCAGCATGCTGAGCGGAGCTCAACTGCAAGGCAATTTGTTCCCGGTTGTCAAAGCGGAACGGTTAGGTGATCTTATTTATCCTGATGTGACTTCGCACACCCCTTCACAGCAGTAGTCCTTTCAACTGTCATCCGCTGACGCCCAGCGTTACACTGAACCCTATTCTTTAAACTCACTGTTGGTGCTTTTTGTGTGCACCTTCTGGAGTGGTGATGCAATTTATTAATAGCTGGCAGCAAGAGCTGCCGGGATGCTATACGGCGCTGATGCCAACGCCGTTGGAAGGCGGGCGCCTGTTCTATCATAACGCGCCGCTGGCGGCAGAAATGGAACTGGATGCCGGGCTCTTCACTGGGCAGGGGCACGGCGTCTGGAGTGGTCGTGAGCTATTGCCAGGTATGGCCCCGCTGGCGCAGGTTTACAGCGGACATCAATTTGGTGTGTGGGCCGGCCAACTGGGCGACGGGCGTGGCATTCTGCTGGGTGAACAGCAACTGACGAACGGACGTAAACTCGACTGGCATTTAAAAGGGGCGGGATTGACACCCTATTCGCGTATGGGTGATGGCCGGGCGGTGATTCGTTCCAGCGTGCGTGAGTTCCTGGCTTCGGAAGCATTGCACCATTTGGGGATTCCCACCACTCGCGCGCTGGCTCTGGCGATTGGCGATGAGCCAGTGCTGCGTGAAACGCAGGAACGCGGGGCAATGCTGATGCGCATCGCTGAGAGTCATCTGCGTTTTGGTCACTTTGAACATTTTTACTATGGCGGCGAGCAGGATAAGGTCCGGCAACTGGCAGATTACGCCATTCATCATCACTGGCCGCAGTTAAGCGATGACGCTGACCGCTATGTGCTGTGGTTTACCGATATCGTGAAACGCACTGCCAGCCTGATCGCCCACTGGCAGAGCGTAGGCTTTGCGCATGGCGTGATGAACACCGACAACATGTCGATCCTCGGACTGACGCTGGATTATGGTCCCTATGGCTTCCTTGATGATTACCAACCCGGATTCATCTGCAATCACAGCGATTATCAGGGGCGTTATTCCTTTGAGAATCAGCCGATGATTGGTTTGTGGAACCTCAATCGTCTGGCGCATGCATTGTCAGGGTTGATGAGCACGGATCAGTTAAAACAGGCGCTCAGCCATTATGAAACGGAACTTATGCGGGTCTGGGGTGAGAAAATGCGCGCTAAACTGGGCCTTCTGACTGCCGATGCCAATGACAACGCGATTCTGACGCAACTGCTGTCGCTGATGACACAAGAGCGAAGCGATTACACGTTGACCTTTCGCTTACTGAGTGAGACGCAGCAGCATCAACAGCGTTCGCCGCTGCGTGATGAATTTATTGACCGCGAGGCGTTTGACCACTGGTACGACGGCTATCGTCAGCGTCTGCTGCAGGATGAGGCATCAGATGAACAACGCCAACAGGTCATGAAGGCGGCCAACCCAGCGCTGGTGTTGCGCAATTATCTGGCACAGCAGGTGATTGAAGAAGTCGAGCAGGGTGAGAAGGCGGCGCTGGAGCGGCTCCATTTGGCTTTACAACAGCCATTTGATGATGCGGCCGTCAGCGCAGAGTTACGCCAACGGCCGCCAGAGTGGGGCAAAACGCTGGAGGTGAGTTGCTCCAGCTAAGGTGATTAAAAACGGCTGTCGACCGCGGCAGCCAGTTTCTCCAGCACTTCGGCGCTATCTTCCCAGCTCAGGCAGGGATCGGTAATGGACTGACCGTAGTTTAACGGCTCGCCGCTCACCACTTTCTGATTACCTTCCTGCAGGAAACTCTCAATCATCACACCCGCCACCGCACGTGATCCCGCGCGAATTTGTGCTGCCACATCATCTGCGACGTCGCGCTGGCGGCGATGCTGCTTCAGACAGTTACCATGGCTAAAGTCGATGATCAGCTGTTCCGGCAAATTGAAATCACGCAAATTTGCGGCTGCGGCCGCGACATCTTCGGCGTGATAGTTAGGCTGACGGCCACCGCGCAGAATCACATGACCATGCGGATTGCCGCTGGTCTGGTAAATCGTCATCTGACCGTGTTTATCTGGAGACAGGAACATATGGCTGACGCGTGACGCGCGAATCGCATCCACTGCGATTTGCACATTGCCGTCTGTACCGTTTTTGAATCCGACCGGGCACGACAGCGCCGAAGCCATTTCACGGTGGATCTGACTCTCCGTGGTGCGTGCACCAATGGCGCCCCAGCTGATCAGGTCGGCAATAAACTGGCCGATCACCATATCAAGGAACTCGGTGGCGGTCGGCATACCGGTGGCGTTGATATCCAGCAACAGTTTACGAGCAATGGCGATGCCGCGATTAACGTCGAAACTGCCATCCAGATCCGGATCTGAGATCAATCCTTTCCAGCCGACCACCGTGCGCGGTTTTTCGAAGTAAGCGCGCATCACGATTTCCAGACGATCCTGGTAACGTTCGCGTAACACGTTGAGGCGTTCGGCATAGTCCAGCGCGGCTTTAGGGTCGTGTAGCGAGCACGGGCCGATAATCACCAACAGGCGTGGATCTTCACCGGTCAAAATGCGTGCAATACGCTGGCGCGCAGCGGTGACGGTGGCTGCCACCTCCGGTGAAATGGGGTGTTCTTGCGCTAGCACAGCGGGCGTTAGCAGGCTGCCGATGCGCGCGGTACGCAGTTCATCAGTCTTGTTCATTGAGATTCTCAAAATCTGTTCTTCGCAACGGTGAAATACCGGGAAGTGATGGTGGTCACAATAAACCAATAGGCCGCGAATTCAACCCGCTAAAAAGAAAGGTGAGCGAAACAAGACGGAAGCCAGGCTTTACGGCCTGGCGTACAGATCAATACATGCTGCGGCGCAGACCCATAATGTCGAGGATTTTGGTGGCAATCTCCTCTACAGAATAGTTGGTACTGTTAAGGTAACGAATCTGATGCGTGCGGAAGAGCGCTTCCACTTCCCCCACTTCCAGGCGGCACTGGCGCATCGAGGCATAACGGGTATTCTCTGCACGCTCCTGCCGAATCGCCGCCAGACGTTCAGGGTCGATGGTTAATCCAAACAGCTTATGTTGATGGGCGCGTAACGCCGGCGGTAATTTCAGGTTATCCATGTCATCGGCGATAAAGGGATAGTTTGCCGCACGCACACCAAACTGCATCGCCAGATAGAGGCTGGTGGGTGTTTTGCCACAGCGAGAGACGCCGAGCAAAATGACCTGTGCATCCTCCAGACCACGCAGTGAGATACCATCATCGTGCGCAAGCGTGTAATCAATCGCGGCAATACGCGCATCATATTTGCCGAGATTGCTCGCCGTCAGACCATGGGTTCGGTGCGCCACTGGCATTGAAGATACGCCAAGCTCACTTTGCAGCGGACCCACTAACGCCTGCACGATGTCCTGGCAAAATCCTTCGCTTTCCAGAATGATTTCGCGCACATCCGGGGTGACGATGGAAAAGAACACAATCGGACGTACGCCGCTTTGCTGATAAAGCGCGTTAATCTGCGCCTTAACCGCCTGAGCTCGCTGAACATTCTCAACAAAGGGCAGGGTCACACTATTGATGTTCACAGGGAATTGCGACAGAACGGCATGCCCCAATACCTCCGCGGTAATGGCGGTACCGTCTGAAATGTAGAACACACTGCGCTCAGAGCTCATAGGCGAAATCCCCTCTCATTTACTTTTGCGTAACAATGTCATTGGTGATATTTCATTTTAATTAAAAATAAAATGAAATATCCATATCATTAGCGCTTTTGCTGGAATTTGATTTGTGTGATGAACAATATTAGATGAAATGCTGTTTTGAAAACGGCTATTTCCCCGCAATTTTTATCACAAGGTAAAAATAAAGTCTGAATCTGTTGCGCAACAAAAAGCAATGGCTAACCCTCTGAAAAGGGGAAAAATATCGTTGCGGCAATGTGCCGGCGTTAAATAAGCCTGTTGCGCAACTTTGATGCCAGCGGGAACTAGTCCGAATTTGCGTTTCTTTTTCTGCTTTAACGATTCAACACTTAGTCTTTATTTATTGATTGTGCCAGGCTGTTTTGGCGAATAGCAAAATGTTCCATGTGCTCCAATCATTTAAATGAAGGATAATCTCAATGTCCAATCAAGACCAACAGTCGCTAGTGCTCTGGTACAACCAGCTTGGCATGCATGATGTTGATCGGGTGGGGGGCAAGAATGCTTCCCTGGGAGAAATGATTACTAACTTGTCGTCACTGGGCGTCTCCGTGCCAAACGGCTATGCCACGACATCTTACGCCTTTAATCTGTTTCTCGATCAAAGCGGACTGAACCAGCGCATTTATGATTTGCTGGACAAAACGGATATTGATGATGTTGAAGAGCTGGCTAAGGCCGGTAAACAAATTCGTCAATGGATTGTGGACACGCCATTCCTGCCTGAGCTGGAAGAGGCGATTCGTACTGCCTATGAGCAACTCTCCTCTGATGATGCCGACGCTTCCTTTGCGGTGCGCTCATCCGCCACCGCTGAGGACATGCCCGATGCCTCGTTCGCGGGGCAACAGGAGACCTTCCTTAACGTGCAGGGCTTTGATGCGGTGCTGGTGGCCGTGAAGCACGTGTACGCTTCTTTATTTAACGATCGTGCGATCTCTTACCGCGTGCACCAGGGCTACGACCATCGTGGCGTTGCCCTGTCAGCGGGTATTCAGCGCATGGTGCGATCCGATCTCGCGTCTTCTGGCGTGATGTTTACCATTGATACCGAATCCGGTTTCGACCAGGTGGTCTTTATCACCTCGGCGTTCGGTCTTGGTGAGATGGTGGTGCAAGGTGCGGTGAACCCGGATGAATTCTACGTGCACAAACCCACGCTGGCAGCCAATCGCCCGGCCATCGTGCGTCGCACCATGGGTTCCAAAAAGATCCGCATGGTGTATGCCGATTCTCAGGAGCACGGTGAGCAGGTGCGCATTGAAGATGTCGATCAGGAGCAGCGTGACCGCTTTAGCCTGACCGATGACGAAGTGCAGGATCTGGCGCGCCAGGCGGTGTTGATTGAGCAGCACTACAAGCGCCCAATGGATATCGAGTGGGCGAAAGATGGTCACACCGGCAAATTGTTCATTGTGCAGGCGCGTCCGGAAACCGTGCGCTCTAACGGTCAGGTGATGGAGCGCTATAACCTGCAAGGGAAAGGCAAGGTGCTGGTGGAAGGCCGTGCCATCGGCCATCGCATTGGCGCGGGTGAAGTGAAAGTGATTCATGACATCAGCGAAATGCACCGCATCGAAAAGGGTGATGTGCTGGTCACTGACATGACTGACCCGGATTGGGAACCGATCATGAAGAAAGCCTCCGCGATAGTCACTAATCGCGGCGGCCGTACCTGCCATGCGGCGATCATCGCGCGTGAGCTGGGCATTCCTGCCGTCGTTGGCTGTGGCGATGCCACCGATTATCTGAAAGATGGGCATAAGGTGACCGTTTCCTGTGCTGAAGGCGACACCGGTTATGTGTATCAGGATCTGCTGGACTTTGAAGTGACCAGTTCGCAAGTGGATACCATGCCGGACCTGCCACTGAAAATCATGATGAACGTCGGTAACCCGGATCGCGCCTTTGACTTCGCCTGTCTGCCAAATGAAGGTGTCGGTCTGGCACGTCTGGAATTTATCATCAACCGTATGATCGGCGTGCATCCGAAAGCCCTGCTGGAATTTGACCAGCAGACACCGGAATTGCAGCAGCAGATTCGTCAAATGATGAAGGGCTTCGATGATCCGGTTGAGTTTTACATCGCTCGTCTGACCGAAGGCATCGCCACCCTGGGCGCGGCCTTTGCACCGAAGCGCGTCATTGTGCGCCTCTCAGACTTCAAATCGAACGAATACGCCAATCTAGTGGGCGGCGAGCGTTACGAGCCAGAAGAAGAGAACCCGATGCTGGGCTTCCGTGGTGCGGGCCGCTACGTGGCGGACAGCTTCCGCGACTGCTTCGCGCTGGAGTGCGAAGCGGTGAAACGAGTACGTAACGAAATGGGTCTGACTAACGTCGAGATTATGATTCCGTTTGTGCGCACCGTTGACCAGGCGGCGGCCGTGGTGGAAGAACTCGGTAAGCAGGGTCTGAAACGCGGTGAGAACGGCTTGAAGGTGATCATGATGTGTGAGATCCCGTCAAACGCCTTGCTGGCTGAACAGTTCCTGCAGTATTTCGACGGCTTCTCTATCGGCTCGAACGACATGACACAGCTGGCGCTGGGTCTGGACCGCGATTCTGGCGTGGTGTCTGCACTGTTTGATGAGCGCAACGAAGCGGTGAAGGCGCTGCTGTCGATGTCGATTCAGGCCGCCAAGAAACAAGGCAAATATGTTGGAATTTGTGGCCAGGGTCCTTCAGATCATGAAGACTTCGCTGCGTGGTTGATGGAGCAGGGTATTGATAGCCTGTCATTGAACCCAGATACCGTGGTGCAAACCTGGTTAAATCTGGCGGAATTGGATGCGGCTAAGCAGTAATCAGACATCAATTAGGGCGTGTTCGGGGTAAATCTGAAGCGTCCTTGATGAAATCATTAAGGCCAGCGCTGCTGGCCTTTTTTTTATCCATAAAAAATACAAAAAAAAAGCCCATCACAGGGGATGGGCAAAGACTACACACAGCAATTCTTCACTTTACTCAGGGGAAAAAGGTTGTTTAAAAATCAGTGGTTTGATCTCAAACATAGGATTCATGTTATTCATCAGGCTTGCTGGCGTCTTTAAGAATCCTCTTATTAGTTTAAAGCTGATAATCTTTTCTGAGCTTTTTTAACGGTTGCGCCTGATGATTCAGTTCGAAAAATAATCATTCCGTTAGCGAAATCCACCTAAAGCGCCTAAATCTGCGTTTTTTCTTAAAAATCGCTTATGAAAAATAAAGGGTGGTGTAGGCAATTATGTGACAGCGATTAAGTTGCTTTCAGCGCAGTAGGTAAGGCAAATCAGAAGTGGGAGAAGAAGGCGGTGCATTTATCTGCACCGCTCGCGGAAAAGGTCAGCTTTAAGGTTGCTCTTCCTCATGTTCGGCAAGAGCTTCGATGGCCGTTTGCGGGTCATCATCCGGGGCAGGTGCTTCATGCATCCACACGGAAACCAAACGATAAGATACCGCTA
This sequence comes from Candidatus Pantoea communis, assembly GCF_011752685.1. Taxonomy (NCBI): domain Bacteria; kingdom Pseudomonadati; phylum Pseudomonadota; class Gammaproteobacteria; order Enterobacterales; family Erwiniaceae; genus Pantoea; species Candidatus Pantoea communis. Next base: position 494,714 of record NZ_VWXC01000001.1, on the reverse strand, counting down.
ACACCACCGGGCCAATAAACAGTCCGATCATGCCAAAGGCGATCAATCCCCCGATAACGCCGGAAAGGATCAGAATCATCGGCAGATCCGCGCCCATACGAATCAGCATCGGACGCAATACGCTATCGAGCGTGCCGACCACGCAACTCCACACCAGTAATATCGTGCCCCAGGTGGTATCGCCACTCCAGTAGAGCCAGATGATAGCCGGTACCAGCACCACCAAGGGCCCCAACTGCACCAGGCACGTCAGAATCATTAGCACGGTGAGCAAGGTGGCATAAGGGATGCCGGAAATCGCCAGGCCAATGCCGCCCAGCACACCCTGCACCAGCGCCGTCACCACCACACCCAGCGCCACGGCACGAATCGCTTGCCCAGCCAGCAGCACCGCCGCATCGCCGCGACGTCCGCCCATACGATAAGCGAAGTGACGAATGCCGTGGCCGACCTGCTCACCGCGCCAATAGAGCAACACGCTAAACAGCAGCATGACGGCGAGGTGGATCATAAAGCGGCCGAAGTGGCCGGCCTGCGCCACAAAGAAGCCTGTGGTGCGGCCAATGTAAGGTTGCAGCTGATTCAGAATCGCCGTCCCGCCGCCATCGACCATTTTATGGTAGCTGGAGTAGGTTTTGTTGCCGACATACGGAATTTCGCGCAGCCAGACAAAATCCGGGAAAACCAGATGTCGCTGCGTGGCCCAGGCAATCACCGGTGCGCTGTTGTCGATCAGGCTACTCACCAGCAGGGCAATGGGAATAATAAACAGCAGCAGTAACAGAATGGTCATGGCGATCACCGCTAGCGATCGTCGTCCCCACAGCAAATGCTGCAAACGGATCATCAATGGCCAGGTCGCAATCACCACCATGCTGGCCCAGGCAAAGCCCAGAATAAAGGGTTGTACCACCCACAGGCAGGCGATGATCATGATGAGAATGAACATCAACGAGAATAGCAGTTGCGGTAGATCCATACCGCGTTGCAGGCTTTTCATCACAACGTTTTGACCTCAATTAATCCTTCGTGGTGGACCGCGTGGGCCCTGATCAATGATGAGCTATTTCCTGAAAATTAAACAGAAAAAAGCAGGTGTCGTGGAGGTCTTTCCTGAAAAAACAGCAGCCATTAAAAAAATATGATAAAACCAGTGGTTGAAAAAAATAACCACGCAAACGTTTACAACATCTCGGTCACGCAATAATGATCCCACAGATTTCCCAGGCGCCAGGCCTCGTTCAACTGGTGCTGACATTCCTGCAGTCATTAAAAGAACAAGGCTTTACCGGCGATGTCGCCACCAGTTATGCCGATCGTCTCTCGCTTTCTACCGATAACAGCATTTATCAGCTGTTACCCGATGCCGCGCTGTTTCCGCGTTCGACGGCGGACGTGGCGCTAATCGCGCGGCTGGCCGGTGAAACGCGCTTTAACAGCCTGGTGTTTACCCCACGCGGCGGCGGAACGGGTACCAACGGTCAGTCACTCAATCAGGGCATTGTGGTCGACATGTCGCGCTACATGAATCGCATCCTTGAAATCAATCCTGAACAGGGCTGGGTGCGTGTGGAAGCGGGCGTGGTGAAAGATCAGCTCAATGCCTGGTTGAAGCCTTATGGATTCTTCTTCTCGCCGGAGCTCTCCACCAGTAATCGCGCTACCTTAGGCGGCATGATCAATACCGATGCATCCGGGCAGGGTTCGCTGGTGTATGGTAAAACCTCGGATCACGTGGAGGGATTGCGGGCGGTTCTGCTCGGTGGCGATATCCTGGATACCCGCGCGATGCCCACCGAACTGGCTGAGCAATTAGCAACAACACCGACAGCAGAAGGGCGTATCTATCATCAGGTGCTGAATCGCTGTCGTGATCAGCGTGATCTGATTCTGGATAAATTCCCTAAGCTTAACCGCTTCCTGACCGGTTATGACTTGCGTCATGTGTTCAGCGATGACATGCAAACCTTCGATCTGACGCGTTTGTTATGCGGTGCAGAAGGGACGCTGGCCTTTATTACGGAAGCGCGTCTGGACATCACGCCGATCCCGAAAGTGCGTCGTCTGGTGAACATCAAGTACGACTCCTTTGACTCTGCACTGCGTAATGCCCCTTTCATGGTGGAAGCCAAAGCGCTGTCAGTAGAAACCGTGGACTCTAAAGTGTTGAATCTGGCACGTGAGGATATTGTCTGGCATTCGGTAAAAGAGCTTATTACCGATGTGCCGGACAAGGAAATGCTCGGCCTGAATATTGTTGAATTTGCCGGTGACAACGGCGAATTGATTGAACAGCAGGTCAACAGCCTGTGCGGTCGACTGGATGAGCTGATGGCGCAGCAGCAGGGCGGTGTGATCGGCTATCAACTGTGTAATGATTTAGGCGGTATCGAGCGCATCTATAATATGCGCAAAAAAGCGGTGGGCTTGCTGGGTAACGCCAAAGGGCGCGCCAAGCCGATTCCGTTTGTGGAAGACACGGCAGTTCCGCCAGAACAACTGGCGGATTACATCGTCGATTTCCGCGCCTTGCTCGATAGCCATGGCCTGAGTTATGGCATGTTTGGCCACGTGGACGCCGGTGTGCTGCACGTCCGTCCTGCGCTCGACATGTGCGATCCGCAGCAAGAGATGCTGATGAAGCAAATCTCCGACGAAGTGGTGGCGCTGACCGCACGCTACGGCGGATTACTGTGGGGTGAACACGGTAAAGGATTCCGCGCGCAGTACAGCCCGGAATTTTTTGGCGAGACGCTGTTCAACGAACTGCGCGCAATTAAAGCCGCCTTCGATCCTGATAATCGCCTGAACCCCGGCAAGATTTGCACCCCGCTGGGCAGCAACGAGCCGATGATGCAGGTGGATGCGGTGAAACGCGGCACTTACGATCGTCAGATTCCGGTCACGGTGCGCACTGACTGGCGCGGCGCCATGGAGTGCAACGGCAACGGCTTATGCTTCAACTTTGATGCGCGCAGCCCGATGTGCCCGTCGATGAAGATTACCCGCAACCGTATCCATTCGCCGAAAGGACGCGCGACGCTAACGCGTGAATGGTTGCGTTTGCTGTCAGAGCAGGGCGTTGATCCCTCGCAGTTGGAACAGGCGCTGCCTAAACAGGGTGCCAGCCTGCGCACACTGATCCAACGCACGCGTAACTCCTGGCACGCGAAGCAGGGCGAGTATGACTTTTCTCATGAAGTGAAAGAGGCGATGTCAGGCTGTTTAGCCTGCAAAGCCTGTTCGACGCAGTGCCCGATTAAGATTGATGTACCGGGCTTCCGCTCGCGCTTCCTGCAGCTTTATCACACGCGCTATTTGCGTCCGATGAGCGATCATCTGGTGGCCACCGTTGAGAGTTATGCGCCATTGATGGCTAAAGCGCCAAAGGTGTTCAACTTCTTTCTCAAGCAGCCGTGGGTGCGCGATCTCAGTAAAACCCACATTGGCATGGTCGATCTGCCGTTGCTTTCATCTCCAAGCCTGAAACAGCAGCTCGGTGGGCACCCGGCGATGAGCCTGACGCTGGAACAGCTGGAAGCGATGGATAGTGCGCAACGTGAAAACTGTGTACTGGTGGTGCAGGATCCGTTCACCAGCTATTACGAAGCGCAGCTGGTGACCGATTTCGTCAAATTGATTGAGAAGCTGGGTTACCGCCCGGTGCTGTTACCCTTCTCACCCAATGGCAAAGCACAACATGTGAAAGGCTTCCTGCAGCGCTTTGCGCGCACTGCCGGCAAAACCGCCGAGTTTCTTAATCGTGTCGCCCAATTGGGAATGCCGATGGTTGGGGTCGATCCCGCAACGGTGCTGTGTTATCGCGATGAATATCAGGAAGTGCTGGGTGAGCAGCGCGGTGAGTTCAAGGTGCAACTGGTCCACGAATGGTTGCAGCAAGCCCTTGATGCGCGCGCGGTGCAGACTGCCAGCGGCGAGGCCTGGTATCTGTTTGCACACTGCACTGAAGTCACTGCGCTGCCCTCAACGCCGAATCAGTGGCAGGACATCTTTGCGCGTTTCGGTGCGAAGCTGGAAAACGTCAACGTCGGGTGTTGCGGTATGGCGGGGACGTACGGACATGAGAGCAAGAACCTCGAAAATTCGCTCGGCATCTACGAACTCTCATGGCATCCGCAGCTACAGAAACTGCCACGTCAGCGTTGTCTGGCGACAGGTTTCTCCTGTCGCAGCCAGGTGAAACGCGCCGAGGGCAATGGCATGCGCCATCCGCTGCAGGCATTACTGGAATTGATGTAAACAAATTGTAGGAGTCGTCACAAAGCTGGATTAGAATATCCAGCCTGCGTGACGGACGAAATCACTCTGCAGGCTGGTGGCTTTATCCCACTCGCCGCTGAGCGCCAGTTGATGACACAAGCGAGTCAACGACAGGCGCGCCAGTTGATAGGCCTGAATACGGAATAAACGGTCGCGATCGGCATTGCCCATCTCCTGCACTAAGCGGTGATGGAGCTTGCCCATGGCATGCAGATAGCTTTGGTCGTCGCCGTTAAGCTCGCAGATTTCTGCCATGTCGAGACAGGTGTCGTTAAAGCGACGCAGTTGGTCAATAGTACAATCGGTGCGGTTGAGCTTAGCCTGAGCCATGTAGAAGTCGACGGTGATATCACGCACTGAAAACTTATATTCATCGATTTTGTGTTGTAACCAGGCTGAGACGGTAAGCGTCATGTCGCTACCTTAAATGGGTTAATGATAATCATTATCATATTCAACCGCGTCAGGAATGCAATTCCCGCAATGAAATTTTATTGATTTCCTTTGCCTGTTACTAAAATCGGCAATAACAATCTCTTTACATTGAAGAAAGGCGTAACCTATCAATCATGACGATGTCGTAAAGTTGAATTTCTAAATTTTACGTCATTTTAACGGGTTACGCGGGTGTGGCGCGCACGGGAATGCCGCTCACAAGCTCGATTGAAGAGACTATGCTTAATAAAGCAACAGTAAAAAACAGCACGAGATGATTATCCCTGCAAAACAAGAGGTTGAAGTGGTATCTGATATCACTACCATAGGGGGATAGCCTGAAAAGGCCCAGACTTACGAGGTAGCACTATGTCATCAGTAAATGCAGCTTCCTTTTCACCCGACGATTTCGTCTGGAAAGGGCTTACGCTGACCGAATCGGCAGCGAAACAGATTCTTAACCTGGTTGAGGCGGATCCTGAAGTTAAGGGCCTTAGATTGGGTGTGAAGCAGTCCGGCTGTGCCGGTTTTGGGTACGTTATGGATCTGACAAAAGAGCCAGCCGATGACGACCTGACGTTTGAGCAATTCGGCGCAAAATTATTTGTGCCTCTTCAGGCTATGCCGTTTGTTGACGGTACCGAACTGGATTATGTCCGTGAAGGCCTGAACCAGATTTTTAAATTCAACAACCCTAAAGCTCAGCACGCCTGCGGGTGCGGTGAGAGCTTTGGCGTCGAGTAAGTAAAATGTCACGACACAGCGAAGCATCTGACGATGTACAAACGTGGGAAGGTAGCCTGAATTATAAAGAAGGCTTCTTTACCCAGTTGCAAACCGACGAATTGGCACACGGCATCAATGAAGATGTGGTGCGTGCGATTTCGGCCAAACGTAACGAACCTGAGTGGATGCTGGAATTCCGCCTCAAGGCCTTCCGTGCCTGGTTAGAGATGGAAGAACCACATTGGCTGAAAGCCAATTACGCCTCACTCGATTATCAGGATTACAGCTACTATTCCGCGCCGTCTTGCGGCAATTGCGATGATAGCTGCGCCTCTGAACCGGGTGCGAAGCAAACCTCTGGCAGCGTCGCGTCAAGCGATTACCTGACCAAAGAAGTGGAAGACGCTTTCAATCAGTTGGGTGTTCCGGTACGTGAAGGACGTGAAGTCGCGGTTGATGCGATTTTTGACTCCGTATCCGTTTCCACCACCTACCGTGACAAACTGGCTGAGCAAGGCATTATCTTCTGCTCATTCGGCGAAGCGATTCACGATCATCCAGAGCTGGTGCAGAAGTATCTCGGTACTGTGGTTCCCCACAACGATAACTTCTTCGCGGCATTGAACTCTGCTGTGGCCTCAGACGGGACTTTTGTCTACATCCCTAAAGGCGTGCGTTGCCCGATGGAGCTGTCGACTTATTTCCGTATCAACGCGGCGAAAACCGGTCAGTTCGAACGTACCATTCTGATCGCCGATGAAGACAGCTATGTCAGCTATATCGAAGGCTGCTCAGCCCCGGTGCGTGACACCTACCAGCTGCACGCCGCAGTGGTTGAGGTGATCATCCACAAAAATGCCGAAGTGAAATACTCCACCGTACAGAACTGGTTCCCGGGCGGTGAAGGCGAGGGCGGTATCCTCAACTTCGTGACCAAGCGTGCGCTGTGTGAAGGCGACCACAGCAAGATGTCCTGGACGCAGTCTGAGACCGGTTCAGCCATCACCTGGAAATACCCAAGCTGCATTTTGCGCGGTGACTATTCAGTGGGTGAGTTCTACTCCGTGGCGCTGACCAGCGGCCGTCAGCAGGCGGATACCGGCACCAAGATGATCCACATTGGTAAGAACACCAAGTCGACCATCATCTCGAAAGGGATCTCCGCCGGTAAGAGTGAGAACACCTATCGTGGTCTGGTGAAAATCATGCCAACCGCGACCAACGCGCGTAACTTCACCCAGTGTGACTCGATGCTGATTGGTGCCGAATGCGGTGCGCACACCTTCCCGTATGTGGAAACGCGCAACAACACGGCACAGCTGGAACATGAAGCCACGACCTCGCGTATTGGTGAAGACCAGATGTTCTACTGCCTGCAGCGCGGCATTAGCGAAGAAGATGCGATCTCAATGATCGTCAACGGCTTCTGCAAAGACGTTTTCTCCGAGCTGCCACTGGAATTCGCCGTGGAAGCGCAAAAACTGTTGGCTATCAGCCTTGAGCACAGTGTGGGCTGATGCCACACGCGTTGCCGGAAGCAATGTGAAGGAAAGAGTATGTTAAGCATTAAAGATTTACAGGTTAGCGTTGAAGACAAAGAGATTTTGCGCGGTCTGAACCTTGAAGTGAAACCAGGCGAAGTCCACGCCATCATGGGCCCTAACGGCTCAGGTAAAAGTACCCTGTCTGCAACGCTGGCAGGTCGTGAAGATTACGAAGTGACTGGTGGTTCTGTCAGCTTCCATGGCAAAGACCTGCTTGAGCTGGAGCCAGAAGAGCGCGCGGGCGAAGGCATCTTCATGGCGTTCCAGTACCCGGTCGAAATTCCGGGCGTCAGCAACCAATTCTTCCTGCAGACCTCTGTGAATGCGGTGCGCAAATACCGTGAGCAGGAAGAGCTGGACCGTTTTGATTTCCAGGACTTCATCGAAGACAAAATTAAACTGCTGAAGATGCCTGAAGATCTGCTGACCCGTTCAGTGAACGTCGGCTTCTCCGGTGGTGAGAAGAAGCGTAACGACATTCTGCAGATGGCTGCTCTTGAGCCAGAACTGTGCATCCTGGATGAAACCGACTCCGGTCTGGATATCGATGCGCTGAAAATCGTCGCTGAAGGCGTTAACAGCCTGCGTGACGGTAAGCGTTCATTCATTATCGTGACCCACTACCAGCGTATCCTGGACTACATCAAGCCAGATCACGTGCACGTGCTGTATCAGGGCAAAATCGTTAAGTCTGGCGATTTCTCGCTGGTTAAACAGCTGGAGGAGCAAGGCTATGGCTGGCTTACCGACGAAGAGTGATAACGCCCTGCAACAGTGGCATCACCTGTTTGAATCGCGCGGTGAGGTGCGTTCTCTGCAGGCACAGCAGCACTGGCAGCAATTAATGCGTGTCGGCTTGCCGACCCGTAAGCATGAAAACTGGAAATACACCGCGCTGGATGGCCTGTTCGCCAACCAGTTCGTGTTGCCAGAAGCGCAGACCGTGACGGCGGAACAGGTTGCTGAATTGGCGCTACCGGTGGATGCGGTGCGTCTGGTGTTTGTTGATGGCCGCTTCCAGCCTGAGCTGAGCGCGCGCGACACCGATCTGTTTGACGTGCAGCACAGCCGTGCGGCTGAACGCCGCCCGTTGCCGGCTGCGGTGCAGCCAGAAGTGTTCCTGCATCTCACCGAAAGCCTGGCGGAAGAAGTGACTTCCATTCGTCTGGCGCGCGGCAAATCGGCGGCACGTCCGCTGTATTTACTGCACATCACCAGCGGCAAAGCCGATGCGCTGAACACCGTTCATCACCGCCATCATCTTGAGCTGGAGCAGAGCGCCGAAGCTGAAGTGATTGAGCATTACGTGACGCTGAACGGTGCGGCCCACTTTACCGGTGCACGCTTTACCTTTGCTGTCGCCGACAATGCCCAGCTGAAACACATCAAGCTGGCGTTCGAAGAGAGCAGTAGCTATCACTTTGCACACAATGACATCGTCATTGGTCGTGATGCACAGGTCAGCAGCACCAGCTTCCTGCTGGGTGCTGGCTTGTCTCGTCACAACACCAGCGTGCAGCTCAACGGTGAAAACACCCAGCTGTCACTGAACAGTCTGGTGCTGCCGATCAACGCAGAAGTGGCGGATACCCGCAGCTATCTTGAACACAACAAAGGCTACTGCCTGAGTCGTCAGCTGCACAAAACCATCTCGCGCGATAAAGGCCGTTCGATTTTCAACGGTCACATTAAAGTGGCGAAGCATGCACTGAAAACCGACGGACAGATGACCAACAACAACCTGTTGCTCGGTCGCCTGGCGGAAGTGGATACCAAGCCGCAGCTGGAAATCTATGCGGATGACGTGAAGTGTAGCCATGGTGCGACCATCGGCCGTATCGACGATGAGCAGATGTTCTATCTGCGCTCGCGTGGTATCCCTGAAGATGCCGCACAGCAGATGATTATCCATGCGTTCGCGGCTGAATTGACCGAACTGCTGGAAGAAGAACCGCTGCGCCAACTGGTGCTGGAACGCATTAGTGCGCGTTTCCCTGGAGTTGAGTTATGACTTTCGATCTCGAACGAATCAGAGCGGAATTTCCGATTCTGAAACGTGAGGTCAACGGACATCCGCTGGCCTACCTTGATAGCGCGGCCAGCGCTCAGCGCCCGCTCGCGGTCATCAATGCGGAAAGTTATTTTTACCAGCACGGCTATGCAGCCGTGCACCGTGGCATTCACTCGCTGAGTGCGCAAGCCACCACCGATATGGAAAACGTGCGCACCCAAGCCTCGCGTTTTCTCAATGCGGCATCGCCAGAAGAGATTATCTTCGTTAAAGGCACCACTGAAGGCATCAATCTGGTGGCCAACAGCTGGGGCGGCAGTCAGCTGCAATCGGGCGATAACATCATCATCACGGAGATGGAGCACCACGCTAATATCGTGCCGTGGCAGATGGTGGCGCAGCGCACCGGGGCTGAAATTCGCGTTCTGCCGCTTAACGAGCAGGGCGAACTGGCTGTTGAGCAGCTGAGCGGGCTGATTGATAGCCGCACGCGCCTGCTGGCAGTGACGCACGTTTCTAACGTGCTCGGTACAGTCAATCCGGTGAAAGCCATCGTGGCGCAGGCGAAAGCCGCGGGTGTTGTCACGCTGGTGGACGGTGCGCAGGCGGTGATGCATCACAAAGTGGATGTGCAGGATATCGATTGCGATTTCTACGTCTTCTCTGGCCATAAAATTTATGGCCCGACCGGTATCGGCGTGTTGTATGCGCGTAAAGCGTTACAGGAGATCATGCCTCCATGGGAAGGTGGCGGTTCAATGATCGATCAGGTGATGCTGCCAACCGGCACCACCTGGAACACTGCCCCGTGGCGTTTTGAAGCCGGCACACCGAATACCGGTGGCATCATCGGCTTAGGCGCGGCGCTGAACTGGATCAGTGAGCTGGGATTGGATGTCATCAACGAACGTGAGACCTCTCTGATGCGTTACGCATTAGATAAGCTCGCGTCGGTACCCGACCTGATTATCTACGGTCCGGCACAACGCAGTGGCGTGGTGGCATTCAACCTTGGTAAGCATCATGCCTTTGACGTCGGGAGTTTCCTCGATCAATACGGCATTGCCATCCGCACCGGACATCATTGCGCTATGCCTCTGATGCGCCACTATGCGGTGCCCGCAATGTGCCGTGCCTCATTTGCGCTGTATAACAGTGAAGAAGAAGCCGATCGCCTGGCAGCAGGTTTGACGCGTATTCATCGTCTGCTGGGCGGTTGAGCAGATTTCAGGAGTTATCCATGGCGAATTTGCCAGAAAAAGAGAAGCTGGTGCGCAACTTTAACCGTTGCGCAAACTGGGAAGAGAAGTATCTCTACATCATTGAACTCGGTGCGAAATTACCAGAATCCTCTGAAAGCTTACAGCAGCCAGAGTATGTGATTTCGGGTTGTCAGAGTCAGGTGTGGATCCGCATGACCCCACAAGCTGATGGCACCATCGCCTTTGAAGGCGACAGTGATGCCGCCATTGTTAAAGGTTTGATTGCGGTAGTATTTAGCCTCTATCAGGGCTTGCAAGCGCAGGAGATTCTCGCGCTGGATGTCGGTCATTGGTTCGCAGAATTAGAGTTGACTCAACACCTCACTCCTACACGTTCTCAAGGATTGGAAGCGATGATTCGCGCGATCCGTCATAACGCTCAAAGCCTCAGCTAAGTTACACTCTCCAGACCCCGGCATGACCGGGGTCTGTTCCATCCGACAAAGAGAAAATTGCATGAAACCAGCGTTACGTTTAGCCGGTGCATTGCTGTTGTCCTGCTTCGGACTTTCTGCACCTGCATTTGCAACGGAATATCCCCTGCCAGCCGATAACAGCCGTTTAATTGGCGAGAATACCCTGACCACTGTCCCTGACGACAAACGGCCCTTAGAGAGCATTGCAGCGCATTATAAGATTGGGATGCTCGGCATGCTGGAGGCCAATCCTGGCGTCGATCCCTGGCTGCCCAAAGCGGGGACGCAACTGACGGTTCCATTACAAATGCTGCTGCCTGATGCACCCCGTGAAGGTATCGTCATTAACCTTGCGGAACTACGTCTCTACTATTATCCGAAAGGGGAGAATCGCGTGGTGGTGTATCCGATCGGTATTGGCCAGTTGGGCGCCGCGACACCAAGTATGGTCACCAGCATCAGCCAGAAAATCCCCAATCCCACCTGGACGCCTACCGTCAATATCCGCAAACGCTACGCGAAAGAGGGCATTACCTTACCGGGTGTCGTTCCGGCCGGGCCAGACAACCCGATGGGCTTGTTTGCGATGCGTCTGGCGCGCGGTACCGGCCAGTATTTGATTCACGGCACCAACGCCGATTTCGGTATTGGGATGCGTGTGAGCTCGGGCTGTATTCGTTTGCGTCCGGATGATATCGAAGCGCTGTTCAACAGCGTGCCAAAGGGAACGAGGGTGCAGATCGTTAACGAGCCGATCAAGTATGCGGTGGAACCGGATGGCAAGCGTTACGTTGAGGTGCATCAGCCGTTGTCGCGCAATGAGAAGGACGATCCGCAAACCATGCCAATTGCGTTGACTGCGAAATCTAAGGCATTTATCAATAGTCAGAAGAGTGATACCGCACTGATCAAAGAGGCGATGGCGCGTCGTTCAGGGATGCCTGTACTGGTGAGCAGCGGCGAACCCGTCACGCAGGACACGGTGTTGCCGGATGTGCTGCAAACACAGCAGAGTGGCGCTGGGGCAGGACAAGCGACCATTAGCCAGGCAATGGGTGAGAGTGGCGCTAAACCCTGATTCAGGAAGGACCAAAATCAGGACAAAAAAAATGGTGCCACATGGGCACCATTTTTCAAACCAGAACTCTTACTTACGGTAAGAGTGAGCCTGGTTGTCCAGACGCTGGTTAGCGCGAGCTGCGTCATCTTTAGCAGCCTGAACGTCAGAACGGATTGCGTTCACGTCGTTGCTCAGCTGGTCAACTTTAGCGTTCAGAGTCTGAACGTCTGAAGACAGCTGGTCGATTTTAGCGTTGCTTGAGCAACCAGCCAGCAGAGTTGAACCCAGAATTACCGCGCCCAGTACCAGTTTAGTACGATTCATTATTAATACCCTCTAGAATTGAGTTAATCTCCATGTAGCGTTACAAGTATTACACAAAGCTTTTTGAGTTGAGAATAAATTTTTGATGAGAACATGCTTAAATTTGATCGTTCGCTCAAAGAAGCAGCGTTTCGCAGAAGATGATGAAAATATTTAGCTAAAACAGAGAGATTTAATCGGACTAACCTTAATTGTGCGGGATATTGAATAGTTATTATCGATTGGAAAAATCTGGATTTTGTATTAGCGCAAGAATAAAAAAAGCGCCCCGAAAAGGCGCTTTTAAATAAAACTTCAGGCAAAAATCAGAGTACGTGGACTGAAGCGGTGTTGGTCGTGCCACTTGGAACCAGTGCACCTGATACCATCACCACAACGTCGCCTTTCTGTGCATAGCCACTTTCCAGCGCCATTTCCTTGCCAATACGGTAGAAATCATCCGTTGAGGCAATTTCAGTCACCAGACGCGTCTCCACGCCTTTGCTCAGAATCAGCTGGCGTGCGGTGGTCGCATTGGTGGTCAGCGCCAGAATGGTGGCGTCCGGGAAGTACTTACGAATCGCTTTAGCAGACTTACCGCCTTCGGTCGCCACCACAATCACTGGGGCTTCCAGCTTTTCTGCTGTTTCCACTGCGCCACGGCAAACCGCTTCGGTGATGCGCAGTTTGCGTGAATCCTGCAGCTCGCCAATGCGAGATTTCATTACGCGGTCGGTACGCTCACAGATAGTGGCCATGATGGTCACAGATTCCAGCGGGTAACGACCCTTAGCACTTTCACCCGACAGCATAACCGCATCAGTACCATCAAGGATGGCGTTCGCCACGTCGCCTGCTTCCGCGCGGGTAGGGCGTGGGTTCTTGATCATCGAATCCAGCATCTGCGTCGCGGTGATGACCACTTTGCGTGCTTTATTACATTTCTTGATCATCATCTTCTGCGCGAAGATCACTTCTTCAACCGGGATCTCAACACCCAGGTCACCACGTGCAACCATGATGCCGTCAGAGGCTTCCAGAATCTCGTCGAAGTTGTTCAGGCCTTCCTGGTTTTCGATTTTAGAGATGATCTGGATGTGCTCGCCGCCGTGGGCTTTCAGGTGCTCGCGAATCTCCAGTACATCCGAACGTTTACGGATAAAGGAAGCCGCGACGAAATCAACGCCTTGCTCGCAACCGAAGATCAGGTCACGTTTGTCTTTTTCAGCCAGCGCTGGCAACTGGATAGAAACACCTGGCAGGTTAACGCCTTTGTTTTCACCGAGGTCACCGTTGTTCAGCACATTACAGACGACCGTGTTTTCTGTCACTTCAGTAACCTGCATACCAATCAGGCCATCATCGACCAACACGGTGTTGCCGATTTTCAGGTCTTCGGTGAAGCCTGCATAGGTCACAGCAACACGTTCGCTGTTACCAATCACTGACTGATCGGTGGTGAAAGTGAAAGTCTGGCCGGCTTTTAATGAAACATCGTTGCCGCCTTCCAGTTTCATGGTACGAATTTCAGGACCTTTGGTGTCCAGCAGAATCGCGGCCTGACGACCGGTTTTTTCCATGACGGCACGCATGTTAGTGATGCGCTGACCATGTTCGGCATAATCCCCGTGTGAGAAGTTCAGGCGCATGACGTTCATGCCCGCTTCCAGCAGTTGAGTCAGCATCTCTTCAGATTCGGTTTTCGGACCGATAGTACAAACAATCTTGGTCTTTTTCATGTCAGGTTTTCTGTAAGTTGTGATGGATGATAGAGGTCGGGATTCGCGGCGTTTGGCAGCGAAGTGAAAATGTGTATGGTGTTGGTTTGGATCGTACAGGAGTAAGAATAGGTGACAGAGGCTAAGCGTGCAGAGAAGTTATGCAGTACGCGAGGGAACTGGCAGAGCAGTGTTGCGCAAATCATTTGAGTTGTTGGCATAGGCACGTTAGCGCTGAAACCTTTCAGGTGGACAACGCGGCATAGTATAGACGCTAAGTATGCGAAAACCAATATAAAAGCTGAGAGAGAAAACGATACAGATCAAGGAAAGGGGTGTTGCGCAAAGGGAGAGAAAACAAAGAGTGGTGCGCTCTAATGGACTCGAACCATCGACCCCCACCATGTCAAGGTGGTGCTCTAACCAACTGAGCTAAGAGCGCATTTTAGAAATTTGGTGCGTCCGAGTGGACTCGAACCACCGACCCCCACCATGTCAAGGTGGTGCTCTAACCAACTGAGCTACGGACGCACTTGGTGCGCTCTAATGGACTCGAACCATCGACCCCCACCATGTCAAGGTGGTGCTCTAACCAACTGAGCTAAGAGCGCAACATGCTGTCAGGGCGACAGCGGGGACGAATATTAACGGCAGGCCGCGATGCTGGCAAGGGAAAAAATGATTTTCCATGACGACTGACCAGCATCTGTGCGACCCGCTGTTTTTTTAGGCATTGCGGGGGCAAATAACGGCCTGTTCAGCGACTTAGCGGGCCGCGCGCGCCAAAATTATCTGCGCCGGCAAACGTTGCAACCGAAGAATACGCCAAATCATCATCACGGCAGCAGACGTCAGGCCGACAATAAATCCGCACCAGAATCCCGCCGGACCGAGTTGCGGTACCACCCAGTCGGTCAGCGCCAGAATATAACCCACCGGTAAACCCAGTACCCAATAGGCAATCAGGGTGATAAAGAAGATGGAGCGCGTATCTTTGTAGCCGCGCAGAATCCCGCTACCAATGACCTGAATGGAATCTGAGAACTGATAGATGGCAGCGAGCAGCATCAGTTGGGCGGCCAGCGTAATCACTTCTGGATTGGCGGTATACAGTGCGGCGATATGTTCACGGAAGGTGATGGTGAAGATCGCTGTGATAGCGGCCATGCTGATACCGACACCTTGTCCCGTCCATGCCGCCACGCGCGCCTGTTCCGTTGAGCCCTGCCCAAGACGATAGCCCACGCGGATGGTGGTCGCGACACCGAGTGACAGTGGCAGAACGAACATCAGCGAACTGAAATTGAGCGCAATCTGATGACCCGCGACTTTGACGATCCCCAGCGGAGAGACCAGCAGTGCCACCACCGCAAACAAGGTGACCTCAAAGAACAGTGCCAGCGCCACCGGTAACCCGAGGGTAAACAGCCGAGACAAGATGACGCGTGAGGGCGGTGACCAGCGGCTGTTCATGCGAATATCGCGCATGCTTGCCATGCGTTTCAGCCAGAAACGCATCACCATAAACATCACCCAGTAAACCGAAGCGGTGGCGACACCACAGCCTACGCCCCCGAGTGCGGGCATACCGAAATGACCGTAAATAAAGACGTAGTTCAGGGGAATGTTAACCAGCAAACCTAAAAAGCCCAGCAGCATGGCTGGCTTGGTTTTTGATAAACCTTCGCACTGATTACGCGCCACCTGGAAGAACAGGTAGCCGGGCGCACCCCACAGTAATGCATGGAGATAGCCTTCGGCTTTAGCCGCCAGTTGCGGATCGATATCGTGCATGGCATGAATCAAATAGCCGGCATTCCACAACACCACAATGATCAGAAATGCGACGGCCAGTGCCAGCCAGTAACCCTGACGCACTTGTTCCGCGATGCGTTCGCGGCGTCCTGAACCGTTGAATTGCGCAACGGTGGGCGTCAACGCCAGCAGAAGACCATGACCAAACAGAATGGCGGGAAGCCAGATAGAGGTGCCGACAGCAACGGCGGCCATATCCGTGGCGCTCACCGCACCGGCCATAATGGTATCCACAAAACCCATCGCCGTCTGAGCCACCTGAGCAAGGATGACCGGGATCGCGAGGGCCAGCAATTGACGCGCTTCTGTTAAATACTTCTGCACGTAACACCTGCTTAAATTAAGAAGAGAAGAGGGGAGATATCCCCAAAGAATGCGCGGCTAGTGTAGCGGTAGCGCTGCGTTCCACCAAACTTTGATCGCATTTTGTTAAGTTAATTGTGTAAAGTTTGAACTCCGGCAAATTAAACCGCGCTGCTCAAGCTGTGATAAACTGACACAAACTTCGCAGAGGCTGAGAGTATGTTTACTGGAATTGTGCAGGGCACGGCCGAAATTATCGCCGTAGAAGAAAAAGAGTTGTTTCGTACCCATATCGTACGTCTGCCGGAAGAACTTTTACCGGGATTAGCGTTGGGCGCCTCGGTGGCGCACAACGGCTGCTGCCTGACGGTGACGGCGATTGAGGGCGATCGCGTGAGCTTCGACCTTATCAAAGAAACCCTACGCATTACCAACCTTGGTGAATTAGCGGTGGGCGATGTGGTGAATATTGAGCGCGCGGCGAAGTTCAGTGACGAAATTGGCGGACATTTAATGTCTGGCCATATTATGACCACGGCAGAAATCTGCAAAATCATCCAGTCTGAAAATAACCGTGAAGTGTGGTTTAAATTACAGGATGCTTCTCAGATCAAATATATCCTGCATAAAGGTTTCGTCGGTATCGATGGCATCAGCCTGACCGTGGGTGACGTCACTAAAAGCAAATTCTGTGTGCACCTGATTCCGGAAACGCTGGAGCGCACCACGCTGGGTGCGAAAAAACTGGGGCACAAAGTGAACATTGAGATCGATCCCCATACTCAGGCGATTGTCGAGACGGTGGAACGCGTTTTGGCCCAACGTGAAGCCGCGGCTATCGCGCTGGCGCAAGCCGCAGACGCTGAGTAATCCAATAAAAAAAGGCGCCGCGGCGCCTTTTTAAATTCTCATCTTTGATTACCGTGCAACGCGTAAACCACCTTCTTTACCGCGACTGAATACCACCTGCCACAATTGGATGTCACGCGCGCGGAAAGCGCCGGCGCAAGCATTGAGATAATAACTAAACATCCGTTTGAAGCGATCGCCGTATTTTTCTTCCAGTTGCGGCCAGGTCTTCTGGAATCGTTCATGCCATGCCATCAGGGTGGTGTCATAATCCGCACCAAAATTATGCCAGTCTTCCATAATAAAATGCTTCTCGCTGGCATCAGCAATTTGACGCACAGACGGTAAACACCCGTTGGGGAAGATATATTTATCAATCCAGGGATCCACATTCATATCGGTGGTGATGGCACCAATGGTGTGCAGTAAAAATATGCCGTCTGGTTTGAGATTGCGATCGGCAACGTCAAAATAAGTGGCATAGTTTTTCGGCCCCACGTGTTCGAACATGCCGACGGATACAATGCGATCGAACTGCAAATTCAAATCACGGTAATCCTGCAGCAAAATAGTCACGTCCAGCCCTTCACAGCGCTGCTGGGCTAACTTCTGCTGCTCAGCCGAGATGGTGACGCCATGCACTTTTACGCCATAATTGCGCGCGGCAAATTCAGCCAGTCCGCCCCAGCCGCAGCCGATATCCAGCAACGTCATGCCGGGCTCAAGCTGCAATTTACGGCAGATCATATCCAGCTTGGCATACTGAGCCTGTTCCAGTGTTTCAGCGTCTTTCCAGTAACCGCAGGAGTACTGCATAAAGGGGTCGAGCATCAGTGAAAAAAGATCGTTACCGAGATCGTAATGTTCTTTCCCGACAATCCAGGCGCGTTTCTTAGACTGTAAATTGGTTAAACGCGCGGCCGCAATACGCAAGGTATCTTTAAAATGACGCGGGAGTTGTTTATCCAGATGCTGTAGCAGAACGCGATGGAAAAAGACATCCAATTGTTCGCAATCCCACCAGCCATCCATATAACTTTCACCCAGACCTAGCGATCCTTCCTGCAAAACACGTTTAAAAAAATCCGGATGCTTGACCTGAATATCCCAGGGGCGTGTGCCATTGACCGCAACATCAGCGCGTTCCAGTAATTCGTTGACGATGCGAAACCAGTGGTTTTCTTCAAGGCTCACTTCTTCTATACACGATGAACTCATAGCTTCTCCATCACCCTTCCGATTTGAACCTGTGGAAATAATAGTCAATTTCCTAAGGCCTGTGAGAGATCTCACGGAAAATCCGTGCGCCAGATATCCGACGTTTTACAGAGGTATGAATCTGAATAGAAATGTCTGGCACCAATCAGGAGAGGAAGATCGTGCAGACGCCATCCCAGCGACAGAGTCGCTTAAAATTAATGCAATTATGTTATTGATTTGTTGCAGAAATGCTGACCCACT
Organism: Candidatus Pantoea communis; assembly: GCF_011752685.1. Classification (NCBI taxonomy): domain Bacteria; kingdom Pseudomonadati; phylum Pseudomonadota; class Gammaproteobacteria; order Enterobacterales; family Erwiniaceae; genus Pantoea; species Candidatus Pantoea communis. The sequence goes on along the minus strand of NZ_VWXC01000001.1, from coordinate 476,530 downwards.
GAGTATATGCTCACGTGGGTCAATATTCAACGAGTTATCGTTAGTTTGCTAACGATAATCGTTGCATCAGTGATTATCTTCGCAGGGACGGGAGGTGTGAGCAATATCACTTTGTGCGTTTAAGCTGCGTTGCCAGATGAAGCCAGCCCAGGCCAGCACCACAGTGGCGACCATCACCAGTGTGGTGTTGTAGAGCGCCTGTTGTAATCCGGCAGAGACCAACAGGCTGGCGATAAAGCACAAACCCAGTTGCAGCAGATTTTGCAAACCTGCGGCTTTGCCCGTGGCGTGCGGAAAAGGCGCTAATGCGCTGGAAACCACAATCGGGTAAATGGCGCCATTGGCCAGTGCCATGCCACAGAAAGGCAGCAACAGAGCAATCAACGAAGGCGCAGGCAGCATCGCGACGACAAACAGACTTAATATGCTCAGGCTGTAAAGCACTAACAGCCACGGCAGCAGTTGCGATCCTTGATATCGGCTCAGCATCGCGCGGCAACCAAAGCCACCAATCAAAAATGCGATGGTTTGCGGAATATAGCTCAGACCAATATCGGCGGGAGTTAAACCCGCAGACGCCAGGATAAACGGCGAACCGGTTAGCCAGGCAAAGAAACTGGCAGAACAGGCAGAGTAGATCAGCACGTTGCCGCTGTAGACACGCGTGGAGAGCAGATTCAGCCAGTCGGGTTGCGGAGCATTATCTGCTTTGGCTTTTTTAGGCGCAGCAAGCTGCAGCGTGCCGATGACCAGCAGCACGGCAATAATCGTCAGCACGACAAAGATACTGCGCCAGTGGAAATGGCCCATCAGCCATGCACCTAACAAAGGTGCCAGCGCAGGAGAAAGGGCAACCAGTGGCATTATGGTAGCAAAAACTTTATTGGCCTGGGCTTTGGGGTAGCGATCGACCACCAGTGCCTGCCAGCTGACCGCGGCGGCGCACACGCCAACCGCCTGCACAAAGCGCAGCGCCAGCATCATATTGACGTCCGTCACCCATACCATCCCTAGGCAACCCAGGGCGAAAATCGTCAAACCTGCCAATAAAATGGGTTTACGTCCAAAGCGATCTGACAACGGTCCCCAGAATACCTGGGCGCAGGCAAAACCACCGAGAAACAGACTGAGGCTGGCGCTGATGGTGCCCGGCGCGGTGGCGAAGTCACGCTGCATATCGCCAAAGGCAGGCAGATACATATCCGTAGCGAGGAAGCCGAGCATGCTGAGCACGGCAAGATAGGGCATAAATCCTTTTGACGACAACATAGTAATTCTCATTGGCAGATTGAACGTCGGGGAGTGTAAAAGAGTGCGTCATTCTTTGTGAAACGCTAATATTTGCGCAGTGCTATTAAAATTTTTGAAGGCAAAAGTATGTGGTCTGAGTATGCGCTGGAAGTAGTGGACGCCGTCGCGCGCAATGGCAGTTTCAGCGCAGCGGCGCAGGAATTACATCGCGTGCCCTCTGCCGTCAGCTATACGGTGCGTCAGCTGGAAACCTGGCTGGCCGTGCCGTTGTTTGAGCGTCAGCACCGTGAGGTGGTGTTAACCCCGGCGGGCGAGCATTTTGTGCGGGAGGGGCGATCTGTTATCAAAAAAATGCTGGCAACCCGCAGGCAGTGCCAGCAACTGGCGAATGGCTGGCGCGGACAGCTCAGTATTGCCGTGGATTGCATTGTAAAACCCCAGCGTACCCGACAACTGGTAAAGGATTTTTACCGTCATTTCCCGGATATGGAATTGATCATCAGCTACGAGGTATTTAACGGTGTATGGGATGCCTTAGCGGACGGGCGGGTCGATGTGGCGATTGGCGCCACCCAGGCGATCCCGGTGGGTGGACGTTTTGCCTTTCAGGATATGGGTGCTCTAAACTGGCGTTGTGTGGTCAGTCCTGATCATCCTCTGGCCGCGAGTGCCGATCTCAACGAAGAAGCGCTGCGTGCCTGGCCATCGCTGGTACTGGAAGATACCTCTCGCGCATTACCACGACGCATGACCTGGACATTGGATAATCAGCGGCGTTTAGTGGTGCCAGAGTGGGAAACAGGGATGGATTGTTTGCAGGCGGGATTGTGCGTGGGCATGGTGCCGGGCCACCTGGCGCGGCCATTATTGGATAGGGGGGCGTTGGTCGAGCTATCACTGCCGCAGCCGTTTCCGGAAAGTCCCTGCTGCGTCAGTTGGTCAGAACAGCGTGCGTCACCCGCGCTGGAGTGGTTACTCGCCTATCTTGGCGATGCTGAAACGCTGAACCACGAGTGGCTCAGCGAAAATCAGCTTTAACGGCGGTAATCACGGAATGGACCGTCCGCCACGGAGCGACGCTCAATCAGTGTAGGCTGGACCTCAATGGTTTGCGGCTCTTCGCGTTTGCTGGTGATGCGATCCAGCAGCATTTCCAGCGCTTTTTTGCCCAACTCCGCTTTCGGCTGGTGAACTGTGGTGAGCGCAGGGGTGAAGTAGCGCGCGTTGCGCACGTTATCATAGCCAATCACGGAGATGTCCTGCGGCACGCGCAGTCCCATCTCATCGGCGGCACAGATCGCGCCCATCGCCATGATATCGCCCCCGCAGAACACGGCGGTCGGACGCTGTTTCTGATTAAGGATCTGCTGCATCGCCTGATAACCCGATTCTGGCTCGAAGTCGCCCTGAACAACCCATTCCGGCCGCACGGTCACACCGCCTTCGCTCATCGCCTGCAGGAAGCCCGCATGGCGCCCGCCGCCGGTGTTGCGCTCCATTTGACCCGGAATCGCACCGATATCTCGGTGACCGCGCTCGATAAGGTAGCGTCCAGCCAGGTAACCCCCCTGGAAGGCGTTATCCTGTACGGTATCGGTGAAGTCGCCGCGAGAGGCGCCCCAGTCCATCACGACCATCGGAATGTTGCGGTTCTCTTCCAGCATCTGCAGCAAATCGTCAGGATACTCTGAGCACATGACTAACAGACCATCCACACGCTTTTGCGCCATCATCGACAGGTAAGCGCGCTGCTTTTGCAAATCGTTATGTGCGTTGCCCAGAATCAAGGTATAGCCGCGTTCGAAACAGTGGTTCTCAACCGCTTCGATAATTTCGGCAAAGTAGGGCGCTTCGCTGGAAGTGGCTAACAGTCCCAGCGTTTTGGTGTGATTCACCTTCAAACTACGCGCAACGGCGCTCGGCGAATAGTGCAGCTCTTTAATCGCTTCCCATACGGCGTTACGCGTTTCCTCTGCAACAAAACGCGTTTTGTTGATGACATGCGAAACGGTGGTGGTAGATACACCCGCGCGTTTCGCTACATCTTTAATTGTTGCCATGAAAAAGGTACTCCCCGGCTTATCGCAACTTACTGATAAGTATTTTGTTAAACGTTTGCGTCTGCGAAGGGTTTTATGCCCTAAAGGGGGGGGCAAATCTGCCGTTTCAGGCAGGGAAAATCACTTCAGCAGGCTGTAAATACAGCATGCGCAAAAATCAGTTGCGCAACGAAAGGCGGCGATTCTAGCAAGCCAGCGCGGATAAGACGAGATTTTTGCCCACCGCTGTGCGAAAATTGTTTTAACCCTAATAAATGTGTGACTAAGGAGTAGTGATGAGTACAGATTTAAAGCTGGCGCTAATGACCACGGTTGGCGCACTGTTGATGATTATTGCGTTTAGCTTCACCGCCATTCTTCATTAATTCAAAGCGCATCAATAAAAAAAGCCGGCACTGATTAAGCGTCCGGCTTTTTTTGTGGCGAGAGCCACAGGATGTTGCGCAACAATTAGCGAATAGTTTTTGGAGTCATCATACGGCGCGCACCGACATAGTGTTTCTGCCAGTAGTCTTCGCCCAATGCGCTAATCTGAATGTCTTTACCGGTGCGGGGTGACTGAATAAATTTACCGTTGCCGAGGTAAACGCCCACATGATCGGCAGTCCCGCGATTATTGATGCGGAAGAATACCAAATCCCCTTTCTCCAGCATCTCACGCTTAATGGGCGCGGCATCGTGCAGGTGATACATCTCATTCGCCGTGCGTGGGAATTTGTATTTGACGAGATCTTTATAGGCATACCAGACCAAACCACTGCAATCGAAACCGGTATGGGGTGAGGTGCCACCCCACTGGTAAGGCTTGCCCAGTTGTCCCATCAACTTCGTCATCGCGGTTTCGCGTGCCTTTTGGTAGCGCAGGCGGTGGGATTTGCTCATCTTGATGCCAGTGAGTCCCTGAACTTCATCGTCCACATCCGGGGACTTTTTCGCGAGGCGTTGATGGCCATACTTTTTCAATGGCGACTTCAGCAGGGATTTTTTGCGGCTGGATTTGTTTAAGGCGGTTTCGGTTTTACTCTGCTTTTTCAGCTTGAGCTTCTGCACGGTGGTCAGGCGAGACTTTTTAGCCGTTGTTTTAACCGGGCGTCGCTTGCGGCGCTCATCTTCGCGCGCACTTTTTTTCTCGGCGTTATGCAAACTGGCATTAATCGGGGCATGCTGCGAAGCAGAAGCCACGTTAAAAAACAGTTGCGCAAAAGCCAGTATGAAAAGCGTAATCAGTAAACGCATAGTCCGGTACAGGTTAAGCAGTCTGGCAAAAAGCAGGCTGCGGCAGAGTAAGAGAAATCTGATCAACGATCAGCGCCGAAGCAATTCTAATCCACTTTTTTTCCAAAAGGTAAGGCCTTTTTCTATTAATCTGTTACCAGGTAGATAATGTCGCTAAATTGAGCGATTTCAGCTGTTTAACGCAGCGAAATTATTGCTAATTATTAATTTGTTCATGCTTATTAATGATATGAAAATGTTATCTGTACCCTCAGCACTTAACAAACATGGCGATCAGCTGGTCGGTAACGCAAAATCCCGTTTTCAGTGCGGGGCTGAAGTCGCTACAATAAACAAACACGAAGTGAAGTATTAAGGAAGGCAATAATGAGTACTGTTGAAAAAATTCAGCGCCAGATCGCAGAAAACCCGATTTTGTTATACATGAAAGGTTCCCCGAAACTGCCAAGCTGCGGTTTCTCTGCACAGGCTGTGCAGGCGCTTTCTGCCTGTGGCGAGCGCTTCGCGTATGTGGATATTCTGCAAAACCCGGATATCCGTGCAGAATTGCCAAAATACGCCAACTGGCCGACTTTCCCGCAATTGTGGGTGGATGGCGAGCTGGTCGGCGGTTGCGACATTATCGTTGAGATGTTCCAGCGTGGCGAATTGCAGCCGCTGGTAAAAGAAACCGCTGAGAAGTATAAAGAAGCGGAATAATTGCGAAGGCCGACACATGTCGGCCTTTTCTTTGCGCACTCATCCGGCAATCAGCCAATCAACCCATCAGGCAGAGGCATCGTCTTCAGTCTGTTCTTCACTGAAAGCCAGTGGCCAGCCCCCCAAACGTTTCCAGCGATTCACCAACTCACAGAACAGCGTGGCCGTTTGCTCGGTGTCGTACAGCGCGGAGTGCGCCTGCGTGCTATCAAACTCCATCCCCGCCGCTTTGCAGGCTTTTGCCAGCACCGTCTGTCCCAACACCAAACCGCTCAGTGCCGCGGTATCAAAGGTCGCAAAAGGATGGAAGGGATTACGCTTCAGGCTGGCGCGTTCGGCGGCGGCCATCACAAAGTTCAAATCGAAAGTCGCATTGTGCGCCACGATAATGGCGCGATTACAGCCATGATCTTTGGTGCCTTTGCGCACCATCTTGAAGATAGCATGCAGCGCTTCGTATTCGCTTACCGCGCCGCGTAAAGGGTTGGAGGGATCGATACCGGTAAACGCCAGCGCCGCAGGATTCAGGATCGCGCCTTCGAACGGCTCAACGTGAAAGTGCAGGGTTTCATCACGGTGTAACCAACCGTCCTCATCCATCTTGAGCGTGGTGGCCGCAATTTCCAGCAGTGCATCGGTTTGCGCGTTAAAGCCGGCGGTTTCGACGTCAATAACCACAGGATAAAAACCACGGAAGCGTTGATGAAGAGCGTTTAAGGCGTTCGATTCAGACATCAGGATCTCATAGCAAGAAATGGGGCAGCGCGCATTATGGCAAAAATTAAAGGAGGGTGCAGCAGGAGAGGGAAGTCAGCCTGCAAATTAGCAGACTGACTAACGGCATCAGTGACCGAGGCCGTGACCAGCATGTTTGTTTTCGATCAGCTCGATTTTGTAGCCATCGGGATCTTCAACAAAGGCAATAATGGTGGTGCCGCCTTTTACCGGACCGGCTTCACGCGTCACGTTGCCACCGACACTGCGGATGCGCTCGCAGGTCTCAGCGACGTTATCGACGCCCAGCGCGATATGACCATAAGCATTACCGAGGTCGTACTTGTCCACGCCCCAGTTGTAGGTCAGTTCGATCACCGCGCCTTCACTCTCTTCGGTGTAACCCACGAAAGCCAGGGTGTATTTGTATTCGGTGTTTTCGCTCTGACGCAGTACGCGCATGCCCAGCACACGGGTATAAAAATCGATAGAACGTTGCAGATCGCCAACGCGTAACATGGTGTGAAGTAAACGCATAACATCCTCTTTTGAAAAGTCATCAGGGAATGACAAAGACTAGCAAGTATAGCCAGTTAATGCCCTGAAGAAACAGCACTGCCGCACATCCGGTGCGGCAGCTTGATTCTTACAGGCTTGGATAATCCGTATAGCCTTCAGCGCCGCCGCCGTAGAAGCTTTCCGGGCGCTGTGGATTCAGCGGTGCGTCTTGCTGCAGACGCTCAACCAGATCCGGGTTAGCAATAAAGTCGCGACCAAAGGCCACGGCATCAATCAAGCCACGTGCAATCAGGTCGTCAGCTTTCTCAACGCTGTAAGCACCCGCACCGATAATTACGCCTGGGAACAGCGCACGCACTTTTGCACGGAAAGCATCGCTGTAAGGCTGGCCACCGGCCCAGTCTGGTTCAGACAGGTGCAGATACGCGAGACCACGCTGGCCCAGCTCGGAGATGTACCACAACGCGGCAGCTTCTTCATCGGCACCATTTTCCAGATTCTGGAAGGCTCCGATTGGCGAGATGCGAATGCCGATACGATCGGCAGACCAGTTAGCAATCGCCGCATCCACCACTTCCAGCGCGAATCGACCGCGTTTCTCAATCGAACCACCGTATTCATCGGTACGCTGGTTGGAACCCGGTGCCAGGAACTGGTGCATCAGGTAGCCGTGGGCAGAATGCAGCTCCAGCAGGTCGAAATCGGCTTCACGCGCGTTTGCCGCCGCCTGACCGAAATCTTTTACGATCTGCTGAATTTCCGCCACGCTCAATTCACGCGGCAGGGAGGTATCTTCACGGTAAACGGTGCCATCTTCAGCACGCAATGAGGTACGCGTGCCCGCAGCCAGAGCTGAAGGTGCAACAGGCGCTTTGCCTTCCGGCTGAACGCTGTTATGCGAGATACGGCCGGTGTGCCACAGTTGCACCGCGCTGTGACCTTTCGCCGCATGAATGCTTTCGTTGATCACTTTCCACGCGGCAATTTGCTGCTGAGTATGCAAACCCGGTGCACCAGCATAACCTTTCGCCTGGAAAGAGATCTGCGTTGCTTCAGTAATGATCAGACCGGCGCTGGCGCGCTGCTGATAATATTCTGCCATCAGCGGGGTTGGGATGTCGCCCGGCTCAATGCTGCGCAGACGCGTCAGCGGTGCCATAAATACACGGTTAGGTACGGTAATCGCGCCCACTTTGAGTGGGGAGAACAGCTGTTTACTCGCCATGATGACTCCTATAAGTAGACCGGTCGTCTAGAAACTGCGGTTTTTAAAAATCAGTGGCCATTCAGCCACTGTTCAATGGTTTCAAGTGCCAGGGTAATCGGGCCTGACTCTCGCGAAATTTTGCTTTGCAAACTGGCGCCTAACCACAACAGGTAACAGCGCTGTGCCAGTTGCTCGGGCGTTTGTCCACAAGGCAGCGGCTGTTCAGCGGCGACTTCGCTCAAACAGCGGGCATAAGTCGCGATCATGGCACTGGCACCATGCTGCAAGGCATCACGCATCGGTTCTGATAAATCGCAGACTTCCGCCGATAACTTCACACCCAAACAGCCCACGATATGGCCTTGCTCGATAAACAGCGTGGCGCCATAGCGGAAGTGTGCCAGCAAACGTTCCCGCGCTGACAAGCCCGGATGATTTAACTGCTGATCGACCTGCTGCAGGTAGTTAACGAAATAGCGTTCCAGCAACGCCACGCCAAAAGCTTCTTTGGAGCGGAAGTAGTGGTAAAACGATCCTTTTGGCACTTCCGCCAGCGCCAGCATTTCGCTCAGGCCCATGCCGGTAAAACCGCGTTGCAGACAAACCTGCTCGCCAGTAGCGAGCAGATGTTCACGGGTTTCGTTGCGTTGCACAGTCTTGTTCATGGGCCACACAGTATTAGACCAGTCGGTCTAATGCAAACCTTATCCGGCATTTTGGCACGATCTGATCATGTCCAGTTGCGGTTGGTACTCTTGCGTTTGGATGTTGAACATGCCCAAAACCGTATGGAAAAGATTGTCTTGCGACACTTTCTCACTCGCGGCCTGCTGGCGTAAACAGGTCTCGTTAATGTGGAACGCCGACGCATAGCCTGGTGACATCCACATCAACAGTGGGATATGTGTCTGCTGTGAGGGCGCAAACATATAAGGCGCACCGTGCAGATACATACCGTGTTCACCCAGTGATTCACCGTGGTCTGAGAGATAGACCAGCGCTACGTTGAAGCGATCGCTCAAAGCTTTGAGTTTATCAATGGTGCGGCTCACCATATCGTCGGTGTACAACAGAGAGTTATCATAGGTATTCACCAACGCCTGATGATCGCAATCCTGAATCTGGTTGCTATCGCAGGTTGGCGTGAAGCGACGGAATTCCGCCGGATAGCGCTGATAATAGGCTGGACCGTGGCTGCCCATTTGATGTAACACGATAATCCCGTCATTGTGCAGACTGTCCACATAGTTATCAAAACGATGCAGCAGAACATCATCGAGACAGAAACCATCGTGGCAATATTGCGACAAATTCCACTGCGTCATATCGGTGTGCGGCACGCGATCGCAGGCGCCTTTACAGCCGCCATCGTTTTCACGCCACAACACACTGACCCCGGCGTGGGCGAGAATATCTAACACGCCTTCCTGATGATGCGCCAGGTTGGCGTCGTAATGCTCTCGCGGCATGTTGGAGAACATACAGGGCACTGAAATGGCGGTCTCCGTGCCACAGGAACTGGCGTCGGGATAGTAGATAACCTGCTGTTTTTTCAGTTCAGGATTGGTTTCACGCGCATAGCCGCCAAGAGAGAAGTTCTCAGCACGTCCGGTTTCGCCGACCACTAATACCACCAGCGTTTTCTTCGGTTCCGCGGCGATCAGCGGGCCTTTTTTGGCATCCTGGCCAATTTTGACCAACGCCTGGCTGCCTTGCAGATAACGCTGATCAACGTAATGACCGGTGCCGCTGACAATATTGGCCGGGGTGATCATTTTCACCAGCCCTTTATTGTTGCGAATCAGCGAAGCGTAATCTTTGTAGAACAGCACCGCCATCAGTAGAATCAGCAAAATCGCACCCAGCGCCCCGGCCAGGCGTTGCAGCAGGCTCCACCACCAGCGTTGGCCCGTTTTAATGCGCACCATGCAGATGGCGGCGACGGGCACCAACCCCATCAAGATCATCCACACCACATAACCACTGCTGATCAGTGCTCCAGCTTCCTGAGCATCTGACTCAAACACGTTTTCGATCATGTTGGTGTCGATCACCGTACCGAAGCTGTGCATAAAGTAGTTAGCGGCGGCGCTGGCCAGCACCAACAGAATAAGCAGCGGCTTGCGAACATAGGGCCATGCCAGCAACGAGAAAATCAGATAGAACGCAGAGGCCAGCACCACCGGAATGCTGGCAGCAAACAGGTAATCGTGAAGGCGATCGTAAGGGATAATTTCCCACGCCCGCAGTAGAAACAGGGCGTTGAGCACGAGGGTAAAAAACAGGGCGGCAATCAGATTAAAACTGTTGGCATGGCACTGTAACTTGTTCGGGAATTTCATGAAAACTCAGTAGCAGGATGGAATGTGACAATCGTATGAATTCAATATGAGGAAAACCTTAACGCTTATTAAACAGTACCCAACCAAGGGTTTTTGCGCTGAGATCAATGGTAAATATCCATTTCCGTGGTGACGACTGGATGAAATCTGGGCGAACTACGTATACGCTTTGCACAATGTCACTAAGCTGTTATCAATATAAAGCTTATTGTTAAACCGGAGTGGATGTGGCCGAGCAATTAGAGTTCTTTCCTGTTCCCAGCCCGTGTCGCGGCATCTGTCAGAGTGATGCGCGCGGCTATTGTCGCGGCTGTCTGCGTAGCCGTGAGGAACGCTTTAACTGGATGAAGTTTACCGATGCGCAAAAACGTGATGTGTTGCGGTTATGTCGCCAACGCTGGCTGCGCCTGCATCGACAACAAAAAGTCGATGAGAATCATGATCCGGAACAACCCTCACTGTTTTAAGAAAACGATGATTTGCCTTTCCGTTATACTCCCAGCTTCGCTTTCCGCTTTCGCGTTCAAGGGAGTTTACCGATGTTACAACCGCAAACTATCGCCCCGCAGGGACCTCAATTCTCACCGCTGATCGTTGGCTACTGGCGCCTGCTGGAGTGGGGCATGACGCCGCAGCAGTTAGTGGCTTTTATCGAGCATCATCTGTCATTGGGCATCACCACTGTCGATCACGCCGATATTTATGGTAACTACGGTTGTGAAGCCGCTTTTGGCGAGGCGCTGCGTCTGGCGCCGGGGCTGCGTGAAAAATTGCAGATTGTCACCAAATGCGGCATTGCAACACGCGCCAAACCGGAACATAAAATTGGCCATTACATTACCGAGGCCAGCCACATCCTGCACAGTGCGGAAAATTCCCTGCGCTACTTCAACACCGATTATCTCGATCTGCTGCTGATTCATCGCCCGGATCCGTTAATGGATACAGATGAAATGGCCGAAGCCTTTATGGCACTGCATCAGAGCGGCAAAGTGCGTCACTTCGGCGTGTCGAACTTTACCGCTTCCCAGTTCACGCTGCTGCAATCTCGCCTGCCGTTTAGCCTGGTGACCAACCAACTGGAAATCTCACCGCTGGAACAGTCAACGCTGCTCGATGGCACGCTCGACCAGTGTCAGCAGGTGCGCATCCGCCCGATGGCATGGTCCTGTTTAGGCGGTGGACGTCTGTTTAACGATGCGCATTATCAGCCGCTGCGTGATGAGCTTGAGCAGGTCAAACAGGAAATCGGCGCGAGCAGCATTGAACAGGTGGTGTATGCATGGGTGATGAAATTGCCAAGCCGCCCACTGCCAATCATCGGATCCGGTAAAGCCACGCGCGTCAGCGAAGCGGCAGGCGCTTGCCAACTGACGCTCGATCGTCAGCAGTGGTTCCGCATTCGCAAAGCGGCACTCGGTTTTGATGTGCCCTGAAGCGTAAAACTACGTCAAATTACGGCAGCCTGGCCTATTCCGGTCCAGGCTTACAGGGCATTTCAACCGTAAGGAGACGTTATGAAAAAAATTCTCATCGCCACACTGGCGCTGGTCTGTGCTGCTGGCGCTCAGGCCGCCTCTGAAGAGGTGACATTGCATGAGGTCACCGCACAGGGTATCGGCGCCGCCATTGGTAAAGTCACTATCAGTGAAACGCCATATGGTTTGCAGTTCGCGCCCGCACTAACCGGCCTGAAACCGGGTATTCACGGCTTCCATGTGCATGCCAAAGGCAGTTGTGAGCCTGGTCAATCGGATGGCAAAACTGTTGCGGCCGGCGCAGCGGGTGGACATCTGGATCCACAAAACACCGGCAAACATCTCGGGCCTTACGCCGACGGTCATCTGGGCGATCTGCCTGCTCTGTATGTCACTGACGATGGCAAGGCCGATTATCCGGTGGTGGCGCCGCGTATAAAATCGCTGAGCGAAGTGAAAGGGAAGGCGTTAATGGTTCATGTGGGTGGCGATAATCATGCAGATCATCCGCAACCGTTAGGGGGAGGCGGTGCCCGATTTGCCTGCGGTGTGATTTAAACTCTCAGGCGGCAGGCAATCTGCCGTCTGCATCTTTTCACTGCCGGAAAAAGTCTGACCCACTTTCCCGCTACACTCCGCACGCTATCCGTCCTATGATGTTGATTCAGGAATAAAACCTCTCAGGGGCAGGAATGAAAACGCGTGGGATTTTGCTGTTATGTGTATTACTCGCGGGATGTGATCAACCCAACGAAACGCAGTTGAGGTTAGACACCAGCCGCCAGTTACAGCGCACCATTGATACCAACCCGCTGCGTGCAAGTTGTGAAGATATCGCTCGCGGACGGGAGTGGCTTACCCCGCACACGCTCGAACAGTTACAGGCACAGGGCTGTCAGAATGTGCTGCGTAGCGCCACCGAAACCAATTTCCTGCACACCGAGTTTTTTCACCGCACGTTAACCACGGTTTGCGGCTCAATCCGGGGGAAAAGTTTCACCGGCACGTTTCTCGATCGTCGCTTTATCTATTCGTATGAGGAGCGATACCTGGTGATTGAGCCGATGACCGAGCAAGACAAAACCCGTTTTGAAGGGCACAAAACCTTGCAGCAGTTGCAGGACGATTTTAACCGCCAGACCACACAATATTGCCAGTAATTAATCCGGCACCGCCTGACTTAACTGTGCTAACGAACAGCGCAGGCGCCATAAAATGCCCGCCAGCGTATTGGCTTCGCTATCAGGCTGCTGCTGCAGTTGCGCAATCATCCCTTCCAGCTCATCCAGCGTGGCCTGCAACGAAGTATGACGCACGCCGCGCAGGCTCATAATCCGTTGCAGATCCTGCAAACTGCTATCGCGCATTTGCGCCAGAGTGGCTGAGGCTGGCCGCCATTCGCGTAATTGCCAGACAATATGAGAACAGTTGAGCAGCACCACGCCCCAGCGCAGTAACCAGACACGCGCCTGTTCATCACGGCTACTACTCAGCTGGCTAATGTGATGGTAGATCTGCGATTCAAAGTGGCTTTCGCTGAGACGTGGATGGCGTCGCAGCTGGTCAAGAAATGCATGGCGTAACGCGCGAATATGCCTGCGGCTACGGCGCGCATCGGAGCTGGGGCGCAGTACCTGAAAAGCCATCCATGCCAGCAGCACGCCACACACTTTGGCCAGATTATCGTTGAGAAAGCTTTGGTAATCCCAGTCTGGCGGGTTGGTGACGGCAATAAATGAACCCATAAACACAATAAATTGTCCCCACATCCCCGCGCGTTTTTTCTGCTGCAGCTTAAACAGTTGCAAGGTGATCAGCAGCGGAAACAGCACCAGCAGAAATTGCCACAGGGCGCTGATTTGTACCATCAAACCGTATTGCAGCAGAAAACTAAACACCGACAGCCATAGCAGGGTTTTCAGCAACAGTGACACGCTGCCGCTGGGGGAGGGAGCGGAAGAGTAGAGCACGCAGGCAATCGCCGTCAGCGTCAGGGCTGCCGCACCCGCATCCCATTGTGTGCCAATCCAGAAAGCGCAGCCCAGCAAGATCACGCTGAAGGTGCGCAACGCACTCCAGCCGGCTTCAGCGCTGTCGCTTTCACGTGCCAGAGAGGGCACTTTTGGCGGTTGAAAGCGCGTATCGGCGTCTGCGCGCTCAATCAAACGTATCCAGCGATTAACGTTGAGGTAAACCCAGCAGAAATAACGTAAACGCTGAACAAACGCGCGCTGACGATAATCGCCGGTGGCGTCCGGTGTTACACTACGCAGTATGCGCGCCAGACGATATTTATCACACTGCGGCAATGCGAGTTCGTGTAACAACTGTTGAATGGCGGTGTAGAGTTCCGGTGGTGCGTCGGGCCAGTTAAGCAGCATGCGGCGCAGGCTGGAGAGAACGCTGGTCAGGCGCAACTGCTGGTGCAAAACATAGTTAAGCACGTTGTTCTGACGGCGATAGCGGTAATGGCTCCAGAAGGCCTGAATACGCAGCAAGTTCATAGTGAGAATCTGGCTGATGACATTCTCATGCGCGGTGCGCACGTTATCAGTACTGCTTTGTTGCAGCAGTAAAACTGCATGGTCGAGCAGACGGGCGTGCATCTGCCGCAGTGAAGTCATCAAGGTGTTGCCATCTGATGTACTGGGCAAAACCATCATCATCAGTCCGGCACATAAAATGCCTGAAATCACCTCGCAAACGCGCGCCTGAGTGATATCCCACAATTGGGTCACATCGGTAATATTGACGCTGCTAAAGGCAATGATCGCTGCGGTGTACCCGGCCAGAGAGAATGCGTAGGCGACATTGTTTTGATAGTGGTTGGCGATCCAGGTACAAAACGCCAGCCAGCCGGCCATAAAAAAGGCAAATAGCCAGGGTTCGTTGAGCGTATGCCCGGCAATCAGCAGCGCGGCGGTGGCACCGAGCAGACTGCCGACAATACGCCCCAGACTTTTACTGATCGCACCGCCGACGGTGGGAAAACTCACCACGGCGGCGGAGGTCATCGCCCAATAGGGTTCATCCAGTTGCAGCGCATAGGCGATGGTGAGCGCCAGACACATCGCAATCGCATTACGCAAGGCATAGCGCCATTCGCCGCCGGTTGCTTTAATCCACGGCAGATTTTGCCAGGCCAGCCACTGCAGATTCATGACGGCCTCAATGTGCGATGGAAATCGTACAGGTGGTGCCCGCCACGAGCGGAACATCATCAGGGATCGCATCCAAACGAATGCGTACCGGCACACGCTGTGCCAGGCGCACCCAAGGCACGTTGGGTTTGATGTCTGGCACTAAACCGCCATCGGTTGAAACGCTCTGATCGTAAATAGCGCGCCCGATACTCTCCACTTTTCCCTGTAAGCGAGTGCCATTACTGTAGAGTACGATTTGCGCGTCGGCGCCGGGCTGAATGTGACGCAGTTTGGTCTCTTCGAAATAGCCCATTACATAATAGGAGTGGCTATCCACCAGGGCGAACAACGGTGTTCCGGCGGTGGCGTAGTTGCCGGGACGCAGCGTCAGGTTGCTGATCCAACCGTCGGTGGGCGCGGTAAGGGTGGTTTGTTGCAGATTCCAGCGCGCCTGATCCAGACTCGCCTGTGCCGCTTTAGCCGTTGCTGCTGCGGCGTTCGCTGTCAGTCGTGCGGCATCCATATCTTCTGCTGAGATCACATTACGTGGCAGGCTGGCACGGCGATTGGCTTCGTGTTGGGCTTTGGCCAAATCGGATTGCGCCTTCGCCAGTTGGGCATCTGCATTATCCAGCGCAATTTGCCAGGGCACGGGATCGATCTTTAAAAGGATGTCCCCTTTATGCACAAACTGGTTGTCATGCACCTTGAGATCAATGATGCGGCCAGACACTTCCGGTGTGATATCCACCAGCTCAGCGCGCACTTTGCCATCACGTGTCCACGGTGACTGCATGTAGTAGTTCCACATCCACCAGCCGGCAATCAGGGCCAGGGCAAACACCACCAGTGTTGAAAAGTATTTAAAAGGGTTGAATTTCATGGTGATTTATCCGAGGCTCAGTATCCACAGTGCGCCAGTGACGCACAGAACAAACAGGGAAAGATCCATTAAGGTGGGATGCCAGATGTCGCCGGAGTACATCCAGCCGCGCAGCAACGGGTGAATCAGTAACCAGAAAAAGAAACCCAGCAGCACAGCTTTAAACAGCGGCGGAAAGAACAGCGAGGCACCAAATACCAGGTCGGTAAGCGGAGCGGTGGCGGAAAGTGCGGTAATGGACACGTGTCTTCATCCTTCATTGTCCCAGGTTCTCTCTCAAACTAGCGTAGAAGAGAGCGTGCCGTCTGGCCTGGGATTTGTAATTTGTCCTGTAAACTCGCAGAATAGTGTAAAATCTGGCTTGATAGCTAGCAAGCTAATTATAAGGAGATGAAATGGATACGCCCCTCGGTACAGACCTGTCTCGGCTGGTACGCATCTGGCGTGCCTTGATTGACCAGCGTTTGAAGCCGCTTGAGTTGACACAAACGCATTGGGTGACGTTACACAATATTCATCAACTTCCGCCAGAGCAGTCGCAGATCCAGCTGGCCAAAGCCATTGGTATTGAACAACCTTCGCTGGTGCGTACGCTGGATCAGTTGGAAGAGAAGGGACTCATCACGCGTGCCACCTGTGCTAACGACCGTCGTGCCAAACGCATTAAGTTGACGAAGCAGGCCGAGCCGATTATCGAGCAGGTTGAAAATGTGATTGATGCGACCCGCGATGACATCCTTTCGGGCATCAGCCTCGAAGAGATTAATCAAATGGTCACGCTGATTGCTCGACTGGAAAAAAACATTCTCGAGTTCCAAAACCGCGAGAAATAAAAAAACCGACGCGCTGGCGTCGGTTTTTTTTATCTGTTCGCTTAACGTGGTGAAACGGTCACCTGGCTGCCATTCGACGCCATGACGACGCGCTGACCCACTGAGTAACGGGTTGCGGCCTGCTTCTGCACCACCATAATGGTGTTGCCATCGTCTTTACGGATTTCCAGCTCAACACCGTCAGACTTGTTGACCGCACCCTGCACGCCCTGGCCTGCTACGCCGCCAAGTACCGCACCGCCTGCTGTGGCCAGGCTACGACCGGTGCCGCCACCAATGGTGTTACCGAGGAAACCACCCAGCACCGCACCACCAATCGCGCCAATCACGTTATTTTCATCGCCACCCTGGATTTTAACCGGGCGAACCGACACCAGAGTACCGTATGAGACACTTTGTACTTGTTTGGCTTCATTGGCGCTATACACATCACCGGAAAGGGTGTCATTGCTGACACAACCTGCCAGCGTCAGGCCGGTCAGTGCCACGGCTACAAAACGCTTAATCATCAGAAAGCTCCTTAATGCAAAAAAACGCCATGTTCTCGTCCTCTACAGCAAGAGTATAAGACAGAAAGCTGGCAATTGACTCTATGTCCAAATATTACGCGGCTGAGGCGAAGGATAGACCATTGCCCCTCAACAAAAATTCAATTTCGTGCTGAAAATATTTTATCGCTGAAATGCCATGTGCGGTGCGGTTGAAAAGCGGAATTTTATCATAGAATTAGCCGCTGATATTTGCCAGGCTAAACAGAATCAAATTGAAGACTCGCGCGTGAGTAAGGAACCGCTATGAAATCAGGACGCTATATTGGTGTGATGTCCGGCACCAGCCTCGACGGTGTCGATGTGGTACTGGCGGTGATTGATAATCATATGGTCGCGCAGCAGGCCAGCTATTGTCACCCGATGCCGCAGGAGATTCGGCAACAGGTGCTGGCAATCTGTCAGGGGCAATCGTTGACGCTGTCGCAACTCGGCCAACTGGATACACGGCTGGGCAAGCTATTTGCCGAAGCGGTGTTAACGCTAATGCAGCAGCAATCGCTGGAAGCCAGCGACATCATGGCAATAGGTTGTCATGGTCAGACCGTGTGGCATGAGCCGCAGAGCGACGCCCCGAATACGCTACAGATTGGGGACAGCAATCAAATCGCCGCCGCCACGGGAATTACCGTGGTGGCCGATTTTCGTCGTCGCGACATGGCCTTAGGCGGACAAGGCGCGCCACTGGTTCCCGCGTTCCATCAGGCGCTGTTGATGGACAGCGTTGAACGGCGCATGGTGCTCAACATTGGCGGTATTGCCAATCTGTCGTTATTGATCCCCGGTCAGCCTGTGCGTGGCTTTGATACCGGGCCTGGCAATATGTTGATTGATGCCTGGATTTGGCGTCATAAGGGCGTGCCCTATGATAAGGATGCTAGCTGGGCGCGCAGTGGTCAGGTGGTGCCTGCACTGCTGGAGGAAATGCTCAACGACCCCTGGTTCGCGCTGCCACCACCGAAAAGTACCGGTCGTGAATACTTCAATCTCGGCTGGGTTGAACGTCAATTACAGCGTTTCCCGGCGCTGGCACCGCAGGATGTGCAGGCCACACTCAGCGAACTCACCGCATTGACCATTGCTCAACAAGTTCAGCTCAATGATGGCTGCGATCGCCTGCTGGTGTGTGGTGGCGGCAGTCGCAACCCATTGCTGATGGCGCGGCTGGCGGCCCATTTGCCGGGTACAGAAGTGGGGACGACGGATGACGCCGGGATCAGTGGTGATGATATGGAAGCGTTGGCCTTCGCCTGGCTGGCGTTTCGCACCTTGTCCGGTTTGCCAGGCAATTTGCCTGCCGTCACCGGTGCACGGGAAATGAGTGTATTGGGCGCCATTTATCCGGCGAATGCCCGATTGACACATTAAGGAGTGAAAGATGAAAAAAATCGTTATTCTGTTGAGCTGTGTCGTCGCGATGAGTGGCTGCGGCATGATGCACAAAGAGCAGCCTACACCACAGACATTGCGCTATCAGTGCGGCACGTTACCGTTAACGGTGACACTGGACAATCCGAAGCAGCAGGTGAGCTTTATTCTGGATGGTAAACCGCTCACCTTAACGCAAACCGTATCGGCTTCCGGCGCGCGCTACAGCGACGGCACTTATGTCTTCTGGTCGAAAGGCAATGGCGCTTTTGTTGAGCGTAATGACAAAATCGTGATTAATGACTGTGAATTGCAAAATGCGGATACGTCCGCCCAGTAACGAAGAGAATCAGCATGAGCGACAGTGACAGCTTGCAAAACATTGCCCATTTACGTCGTGAGTACACTCGCGGCGGGCTTAGACGTAACGATCTGCCAGACAATCCGCTGGCGTTGTTTGAACACTGGCTCAAGCAGGCGTGCGATGCCCAACTGCCCGATCCCACGGCGATGACCGTCGCCACTGTGGACAGCAGCGGCCAGCCTTATCAGCGTATTGTGTTGCTGAAGCATTACGATGAACAAGGCATGGTGTTTTACACCAATCTGGGCAGCCGCAAAGCGCTGCAACTGGCGGACAATCCGCGCATCTCGCTGCATTTCCCATGGCACTTTCTTGAACGCCAGGTGATGGTATTGGGTGAAGTGGAAAAACTGTCGCCACTGGAAGTGCTGAAATACTTTAGCAGCCGCCCACGGGATAGCCAGATCGGTGCCTGGGTGTCAAAGCAATCAAGCCGTATTTCGGCGCGTGGTGTGCTGGAAGGCAAGTTCCTTGAACTTAAGCAAAAATTCCAGCAAGGCGAAGTGCCTTTACCCAGTTTCTGGGGCGGATATCGCGTCAAATTCCATACCGTGGAGTTCTGGCAGGGCGGCGAACATCGCCTGCACGACCGCTTCCTCTACCAACGTGAAGGCAACGGCTGGACGATTGACCGTTTAGCGCCGTAAAACTGCGTTTTACCCCCTTTCAACGCTGGCGCAGTTGGCGTCAGCGCTTTATGCTATAGCCCTCATTTTTTTCGTATCCGCATCTCAGCGGAAAGCTGTGTACCAGCCTAGGTGCAGTCTGATCAATTTGGAGTCAGTGATGACCAGCAGTAACCTGATACAACAATTGCAAGAAAGGGGCTTAGTCGCCCAGGTAACGGACGAGGAAGCGTTAGCAGAGCGACTGGCGCAAGGGCCAATTGCACTCTATTGCGGCTTCGATCCGACCGCTGATAGCTTGCATTTGGGCCATCTGGTGCCGCTGCTCTGCCTGAAACGTTTTCAGGACGCCGGACACAAGCCGGTCGCGCTGGTGGGTGGTGCCACCGGTCTGATTGGCGATCCCAGCTTTAAAGCAGCAGAACGTAAACTTAACACCGCGGATACCGTGGGCGAATGGGTTGAGAAGATCCGCAACCAGGTTGCGCCTTTCCTCAGCTTCGACTGCGGCGATAATAGTGCTATCGCAGCGAACAACTACGACTGGTTTGGCGGCATGAACGTGCTGACTTTCCTGCGTGACATCGGTAAGCACTTCTCGGTGAACCAGATGATCAACCGCGAAGCGGTGAAGCAGCGTCTGAACCGTGAAGATCAGGGGATTTCTTACACCGAGTTCTCCTACAACCTGCTGCAGGGTTACGACTTTGCGGAGCTGAACAAGCGTCACGATGTGGTGCTGCAGATTGGCGGTTCTGACCAGTGGGGCAACATCACGTCAGGTATCGATCTGACGCGTCGTCTGCATCAGCAGCAGGCGTGGGGCTTGACCGTTCCGCTGATCACCAAATCTGATGGCACCAAATTCGGTAAAACCGAAGGTGGCGCAGTGTGGCTCGATGCGAAGAAAACCAGCCCATACAAGTTCTACCAGTTCTGGATTAACACTGCTGACTCAGACGTGTATCGCTTCCTGAAGTTCTTCACCTTTATGAGCATTGAAGAGATCAATGCGCTGGAAGAAGAAGACAAGAACAGCGGTAAAGCGCCACGCGCCCAATACGTGCTGGCAGAGCAGGTAACACGTCTGGTGCACGGTGAAGCCGGTCTGACGGCCGCTAAGCGTATTACCGACAGCCTGTTCTCAGGCAGCCTGACCGAGATGACCGAAGCGGACTTCGAGCAGTTAGCACAGGACGGTATGCCAGTGATTAACCTGAAAGCGGAAGACGATCTGCAGCAGGCGCTGGTGGCGGCTGAACTGGTGCCATCTCGTGGCCAGGCGCGTACCATGATCGGTTCCAACGCCGTTTCTCTCAACGGTGAAAAACAATCTGACGCCGAATATCGTTTCAGCGACAGCGACAAACTGTTTGGTCGCTTCACGCTGTTGCGTCGCGGTAAAAAGCACTACTGCCTGATTAACTGGCAGTAAGGTTCGAGGGCCGGTTTCCGGCCCTTTTTTATGGCAAGGCAGTACAGGGCAATAATGAAAAATATCCTCGCAATCCAGTCTCATGTGGTTTACGGCCACGCCGGAAACAGCGCCGCCGAATTCCCCATGCGCCGTATGGGCGCAAACGTTTGGCCGTTAAACACCGTACAGTTTTCTAATCACACGCAATACGGTCACTGGACCGGTACTGTGATGCCCGCTACGCATCTCACCGACATCGTCAAAGGCATCGCGGCGATTGACCGTCTGAAGACCTGTGATGCGGTGCTGAGCGGCTATTTAGGGTCTGCTGAGCAGGGCGAGCAGATTCTGGAAATCGTGCGTCAGGTGAAAGCCGCTAACCCCAACGCCTGGTTCTTCTGCGATCCGGTGATGGGCCATCCCGAGAAGGGCTGCATTGTGGCGCCTGGCGTCGCGGAGTTCCATTGCAAGATGGCGATGCCAGCCAGCGATATCATCGCGCCGAACCTGCTGGAGCTGGAAATGCTCAGCGGCCACGAAGTGGCGAATGTTGAGCAGGCGGTAGTGGCGGCACGCGCGTTAGTGGCGCAAGGGCCGAAAGTGGTGCTGGTGAAACATCTGGCGCGTGCCGGACGTCGCAGCGATCGCTTTGAGATGCTGCTGGTCACCGCTGACGAGTGCTGGCATATCAGCCGTCCGCTGGTGGATTTCGGGGTTCGTCAGCCGGTGGGCGTGGGCGATCTCACCAGTGGTTTGCTGCTGGTCGATCTGCTGCACGGCAAATCGTTACAGGATGCACTGGAACACGTGACCGCTGCAGTGTATGAAGTGATGCTGAAAACTCACGAGATGGGCGAGTACGAATTGCAACTGGTGGCAGCGCAGGATGCAATTGCACAACCGACTCAGCACTTTGCTGCTGAGAGGCTGTAACGGCTGCGAAATCTGCAGGCGACCACCCGGTGGCCTGCAGACACGAGGCAAAACAGGCGCACAGGGTGCGCTTGAATCGGCTTAAACCAAACCTTCCGCTTTCAATGCTGCCTGCACCGCAGGGCGCTCCGCCACGCGATCAAACCAAGCTTCAAGTGCCGTTAACCCGCTCAAATCCAGCTTGATGGCTTTTGCCCAACGCGTGACCACAAACAGGTAGACATCGGCCACGGTGAAACGCAGTCCCATCAGCCACTGCTTATCCTGCAGCGCTTCATTCACCGCCTGATATTTTTTCTCTAACTGCGCCCGCACAATCACTTTGTACTCTTCCGGCGTGTCCGGACGGAACAGCGGCGAGAAGGTTTTATGCAGTTCACTGCTGACAAAGCTCAACCATTCAAGGGTGTGGTAGCGCGTCAGGCTGCCGGTCGGTGCCAGTAAATTGCGATCCGGCTTCAGATCCGCCAGATACTGCACAATGGCAACGCCTTCGGTTAACAAGCTGCCGTCATCAAACTGCAGCGCCGGAACTTGTCCTTTGGGGTTAATTTGCCAGTAATCTTCTCCCTGCTCGGTGACCTTTTTCTGCAGATCGACATTGACCTGGGTAAAGTCCAGCCCGCATTCACGCGCAACAATATGCGGTGACAACGAACAGGCACCGGGTTTGCAATAGAGTTTCATCATGGCTTCTCCTGGAAGTGTGGTTGTGATCGAATTAGCATAAATCTGCGAAAATTTTTTACCAGTGACCGCGATCAGGAATTACGGTCCGCTTTAAACTTTCCCTGCGTAAAACAAGGTAGCGCAGGCAATTGTTCCAGCGCATAGTCCCAGAACTGCCGCACCTTAGGCGTCATGTTTTTAACCCGCTGTGTGACCAGTTGTACCGGCAAGGGGGCAGGCTCCCACTCGGGTAATAAACGGATCAGTTTGCCATCACGAATATCATCCAGCACCTGGTACGACAGCAAACGTCCAATCCCCTGGCCTCCACGCAGCGTTTCCAACTGGCTTTCAATATCGTTTACGCGCAGACGAGGCAAAATGCGCACGCGTAAATCCTGTGCAAAGCGCCATTCGCGTGTGTGACGCAAACTGGTGATCACCGTATGTTGCTGCAGCTCTGCCGGATGGGCGGGAGCACCCGCAAGCCGAAGATATTCCGGGCTCGCCACCAACGTCGAACGCACGCTGCCTACTTTGCGTGCCACCATTGAAGAATCCTGTAATTCGCCAATGCGCAGCGCGATATCCAACCCGTTCTCAATGAGATCCTGATAGCTGTCACTCAGCACCACTTCGATTTGCATCTCGGGATGTTGCTGCAAGAATGCATTCACCAGCGGCATGATATGGCGGCGGCCGAAAGGCACGGGTGCGGTGATGCGCAGCAGCCCCTGCAGGCCACTGTGATGCGCGCTATCGAGCGCGTGCTGATAATCACCTAATATTTGCTGAGCCCGTTCGAACAGCTGCCAGCCCGCTTCTGTGGGCGCCATTTGACGAGTGGTGCGTTCAATCAGGGTCGTGCCCAACCGGGACTCGAGGGCATTCAATGTGCGGGTAATAACGGGAGGGGAGCGCTGTAAAAAACGTGCAGCACTGGCCAGGCTGCCTTGCTGAATCACCGCAACAAATACCTGAAGTTCTTCAAATCTATCCATGATGATTCCAGCACGTTTAACAGGAAGCCGTCATCATGCGGGGAAGTGGATAAAAAGCGAAGCTTTGGCAGCAGGAAACGTTAAAGCGGTGGAAAGAAATGAGTAACAGGAAATAAAAAAGCCGGACGTTTGCCCGGCTTATTCACATCACCTTCATTACTGATTGGCGTTAGCGCTTTTCAGTTCAGGCTGTGAAGCATCACTCTGCGTCATGCGGTTCAGCAGTGGCGCGGTGATCAGCATCAGGATAGCGATCACACCGGTCGCAATACCAATCTGCTGGAACACTTGGCTGTAAACTTCCAGTGAAGCATGCGGATCGGTCACATCATTCGGTACGGCCATCAGATTCGCCACTTTACCGGCAATCATTGCAGCACCCGCCGTGGTCAGGAACCAGGAACCCATGATGAAGCCCATCAGACGCTGTGGGACTAACTGCGCCACCATTGCCAGGCCAAGACCGGAAATCATCAGTTCGCCCACACTCTGCAGTGCATAGCTGATGATCAACCAGTTCACAGACACAATACCGGCATCGTTAGCGAACTTGGCACCAAATGGCAGCACCAGGAACGCAGCAGAGCACAGCACCATACCAATCGCGAACTTGTGTGGCATAGGCAGTTTGTCGCCCAGCTTGTTGTAAACCGCTGCCAGAATTGGGCTGGCCAGCATGATCCAGAACGGGTTCAGTGCCTGGAACTGTTCAGGTTCGAAGGTAATACCCAGAATGGCATGCTCAACGTTACGAATAGCGAAGAAGTTCAGTGAGGTTGGCATCTGCATATACAGCACGAAGAACACAATCGCTTCGAGCATCAGCAGGAAGGCGACGATCATTTTACGGCGTGCTGCACCCTGCAGGGCAAAGGCTTCTTTCGCGAACACCAGCACGATGCCGATGGCGATCACGCCCAGCGACATACGCGCAATGCTTTGGTGATGCAGCAACCAGGCGGCAATGGCAACCAGCGCCACCACACCTACCAGCGTCATCAGCAATTTGCTGACATTCAGTGGCGCAAAGTCCGGTTTAGAACCGTAGTTTTTCACCAGGCGCTGGCAGAACAGGAAGTTCAGTAAGGTAATCACCAGACCCACTACGGAGAGCGAGAACGCTGCGCCCCAGCCGTAATGTGCAGCCAACCACGGTGTCAGCATCATCGAGAACAGAGAACCGATGTTGATCGACATATAGAACATGGTGAACGCACCGTCGATGCGCGGATCATCTTTCTCGTAGCAGGTAGACAGCAGAGAAGAAGGGTTGGCTTTAAACAAGCCACTACCCACGGCGATAGTCGCCATACCGACGTACACCATCGCAGTGTCATGACCTGAGAAAGCGATCAGTGCATAACCGAGCGCCAGCACGATCACGCCGAGCACAATCACGCGTTTGGTACCCAATACTTTATCGCCCAGCCAGCCGCCAATCGCGACCATGCCGTAAACCAGGGCGCTGAACGAGGTGAACAGGGTAATGGAGTCCGCTTCGGACATGCCCAGCTGTTTCACCAGGTAAACGGCCATGATGGCTTGCAGACCGTAGTAGCCGAAACGCTCCCACAGTTCGATGGAGAAGATCAGATAAAACGCTTTCGGTTGCTTGAACGCGTTGAGGCTTACTGCCTCGTCAGTGTGTTTGTTTGCAGTTGACACATGTACCTCAGTTTATACATAGCCTGTTTTACGACAGGAATTAAGTCTGCGTCGGGCTGAGTAATCCCGCGCAACATTGTTATTAGAAAGGAAAAACGGCGCCTAATTTGGCTGAATCAGGCCAACAGGGCAAGCATTTTTTGCACGCTGAAATACTTGTAACAGGTAGGGTTAATGCCGTTATAAGAAGTTGTAAATCAGTGTTAAATATTGCTGTGTGCCATTATATCAGAATAATCGTGCTAACTGGAGATCTCAGGGATCATTTTCCTGATATAAACCGCTTAAGACGCATTTTGCAGAACATAACGCTATAGATGATAATTTATACCAATATAAAGACCGCACGTGCGCACTTACTGAGCACAATTGTTTGATTGTTGAGCGTAATAGGCTGGCTAAAGTTTCCAAATGGCTAATTTGTTGATCCTGCGCACAAAATTACGAATTAATTAAAACCGTAAAAGAAGTAAACGATTGCGTAGTCAACATCCGTCGAGTTAATCACCACAAAGAGGAATGTTTAGCCGTATAAAAAGCAGGCTATAACCAAAATGCGCGCAAACGAAAGTGAGTAATATCGCGCTGAAATGCGCTTAGACAGGTCGTGATGTTTGCTGTAACCTCGTTTTTTCCCTAAAAGGACGTAGCCATGACGCAGTCAGTTCGTGTCGCCCTTGTTGGCGATTTCCGTGCCAATGCCGTTGCACATCAAGCCATTCCTCCTGCTGTACAGTTTGCCGCAAAATTCCTTTCGCTCGACGTCACCGCCGACTGGATCGCCACTCCCGACATCCATCAACACAACTGGAACGATTACGATGCCATTTGGGTCGTGCCAGGTAGCCCGTATCTCAACGACGAAGGTGTCTTTGCGACGATCCGCTGGGCGCGTGAAAACCACAAACCGTTCCTCGGTTCGTGTGGCGGTTTCCAGTATGCGGTGGTGGAGTACGCACGTAATGTACTGGGTTGGGAAGATGCCGGGCATGCGGAAACGGATGAAGGTGGGCGCTGGGTGATTGCGCCGCTGGCCTGTTCGCTGGTGGAACAGCGTGGCACGGTGACTTTCCAACCGGGCTCACGGATTGCGCAAGCTTACGGCGCGCTGGAAAGTGATGAAGGGTATCACTGCAATTTCGGCGTGAACCCGGAATTCAGTGACGCGCTGGCCACTAATAATCTAAAGATTACTTCATGGGATTTGGATCGTGACGTACGCGGTGTTGAACTGACCGATCATCCGTTCTTTGTCGCGACGCTGTTCCAGTCAGAACGGGCGGCGCTGCAAAATCGGCTATCCCCGCTGGTGGTCGCCTGGCTGCAGGCTGCGGCTAAATAATCGATTGAACAGAGAGGCTGCTTAGCCTCTCTTTACTCGTCCAGACACAGCAGAGGTTTGCGCGTGCGACCCGACTGGTGATAACTCTCAATAGCCGCGCGCCACTCGCTCATTGGGAAAATTTCCACCTCACCACACTCGCTGTCGCGCAGCAACGGCCAGAGTTCTATGAAAAGCTGCTGCCACGGTGCCGCGCCAATATCGCCCAAGGTGTGCCGCACATGAAACCAGTGCAGCACCGGGCGGGTAGCATTCACTTTTACTGGCGTGCCGCTCAATACTCCATAAGCCACAAACTGTGCGTGCTCAGCTAGCGTTCGCCAGATCAACTGCCCCACATCGCCGCCGACAGCATCAAACACGATATCGGTTTGCGCACTCACTGTTTTAATCGCATCCCGCGCAGTCTCCTGCAACGCAGTCAGGCCGAGGGCGTGCAACTTTTCTGCATGTGTTGACGAGCGATACACCATCACCACACGTCGTGCACCGTGCAGCTTAGCCCACTGGGCCAGCAACAGTGCGCAGGCGGAACCACCGGCAGTGACCAGGACATTTTTACCGCTGACCGGCCATTGCTGTAGCATCAGCAAAGCGGCCAGCGGATTGATATAGGCGCGCGCGGCCAGCGTACTCGTAATATCCTCTGGTACCGGAATAGCGAGCTGTGGATAGATATCCACATAACGTTGCCAGCAGCCCACGCCACGCAGTGGTAACACGCGTTGCCCCACTAAATGTGAGTAAGCAGAGGGCGCGGAGATCACGGTGCCCACGCCTTCGTAGCCAGCGACCTGTGGCGGTGCGACACGATGACGATAAGCACCGGTAATCGGGATCAGATCAGATGCGTTCACTGGCGCATAGTGCATTTGCACGCGAAGCAGGTCAGCGGAACAAGAGGATAAAGAGGAGGATTCCAGCGTCAGTACATCAACAGGATCGCCAAACTGCCGATACCAGAGCGCGAGATTGCGATCCGTTATCGGCATGGACTCAGACTTCGGTTTTGGCGTCGAATTAGGATGGTGAAGTCCTAAATAACCATTATTTAATGTCATGAGGTTTTAGCTTAAGGACGATTTCTTATAATTCTACATGACCACTTTTGCTTTTTTCCATTAATAGCAACCCGCTAATGCAATGGATTATATCCTTTCGGTTAAAGCCCAGATCTGCCGGCATCTCTGATAGAGAGGAAAATGTGTCCCAAACTGAGTGCTATTTGTGAAACAGAGATAGCGGTGGCGCTTTCACCGCACCCTCAACCTCGGCAATGTGTACCGGGCGCAACGATCACGGCAATCGCCCCTCCAAAATAATCCCTCGGAGAAAGTTGTTATGTTTGCTTACTGGTTTGTCCTCATTTGAATGAAGTGACCGCCTGAGAATAAATTTTCTCAAAAATTTTTTTCAGATATTTCTGGCTAAATTATGAGTCATCTAACAATGACTTAAAGCCAAATCTAAGAATTTCCTTATATAAATCAGCAATAAGAGAACGTGTCAGGCTGTTGCTTTAGGTCCATTGATTACTTTATATTCGTGCACGGACTTACAGGAAAAGTCGGGTCTTAATGCTTTTCTCCACTATTTATACGATTGAATCATAAGCGTGGGTTATCAAACTGGGGCTTTGAAAGTCCGTTCCAATTTACGCCAGTGCCTGCACACCGCAGGGGCGCATAAGTCAATCGAGCTTCCTCTCTCGTTCATAAGGAGAACGCAAGGGTGGTGAAGGTTAACCCTGTGATGCACGACATCAAGGGCACTTATAAAAAGAAGCGCAACTACCTGAAGCAGATTGAATTGCGCAGCGAATAAAAACCTGGACTTACAAGGATGTCAAAATCATTCATTCCAATTCATTGCACGAACGCGCCTTCGCGTAAGCCCGTGTGGGTGGTTCACTGTCCGCTTTTTCAGAGGTTCGCCTGCGCGCAGATACGCCTCTGAAAAATACACCGATTTACAGATGCCTCAGACCTTATAGGCCTCGGTTAACGGCCAGGGGCGGTAGCGTGCCTGAAACAGAGTGAGAATTTATCAAATTTAGTAGTCGCAGCAGCCGTATGACAATCACTGGGGGGCGGTTTTTCCCTATGGAAAAGCATGCGATATCGGTGACGTTAATCCCTGATAGCTTGACAAAGAAGTAATTATCGGCAATCAAGAAATAAAAATATTACTGACGTTATTCTCTCTGCAATTAGTGGGAGACATAACAATTCGTCATCAAGGAGAGAATGACAATGATCCCCTCTGGCCTAATAGAAAAAACAGCATCGGTAATTTCCTCTACGCTCAATCGATATTCTTTATTGATTCCAGCCTGCAATTCACCGATTGATGTGGAAAATCTTACGGGCATGGAAGCGCTGAGCGAGAACTACCTTTACAGCGTGATGTTCACCAGCCCGGATAATGACATTTCACCAGACCGGATGCTGCGCAAAGCGGTGACGCTGATTATGGGCATTGGACCTCTGCAGAAATTCGAATCGCAGAAGATTGTTCACGGCTACATCACCGACTTCCGGCGTCTGACGGGTTCCGCAGACCAGGTCAGCTATCTTGTTATTATTGAACCCCGCTTCTCGCTTCTGGATAAACAATTCCGCTCACACCGCTTCTTTGTGAATAAATCCGTTCCGGAAGTTGTCAGTCAGATACTGGATGAGCATGGTTTTCAGGGGTGGGAATATGAATTCAGCCTGAAGCATGACTACCCCAAAAGAGAGCAGATTAACCAGTATCAGGAAAGTGACCTGAAGTTTGTACAGCGTCTGTTGTCTGAAATCGGCATTTTCTATCACTTCACACTTCAGCCCGATACGCAGACTGAGGTCATCCGTTTTGGTGACGCGCAGAGCGCTTATTCCGATCAGAAGTCGCTGCCGCTGAACAGCCCGTCAGGTCTTGAAGACAATGCTCAGGAATCTGTCTGGAACCTGAATCTGACCCATAACGTGGTTGAAGCGGGTGTGACAACAAAGGATTACAACCACCGTGAGGCACAGCGCGTGCTGCGGTCGGTGAAGGCCGATATGACGCGGGGTGATGGCGACAACATCTCTTACGGGGAGGTTTATCACTATCGTCCCCGCCATCCTTACAGCGGCGATAAGTTTGCTCCGGAGACCGAGACCGCAAACATTTATGCCCGTCTCGATCATGAACGTTTTCTTGCCCGGCAGACGCTGATATCCGGTATTTGCAACGATACTTTTATCGGCCCCGGACATGTTTTATCTGTTACCGAAACAGGCATACCCACGCTGCCTGCACAGTTGCAGAGTCCCGTTTTAATCACCCAAATCAATGTCAGTGCGAGCCGACGTTCGGCCTTCCAGGCAACGCTGAATGCTGTGCCTTACAGTGAGACGCTTTGCTGGCGCCCCGCACTGCCTGCTCGTCCTAAAGTCAGCGGTACCATGACGGCGCGCGTGACCAGTGCGAAAGACAACGACATCTATGCCTGGCAGGATGCATCCGGGTTATACCGAGTGGTGTTTGATGCGGACGAGGAGGGTAGAGAGCGCGGCCTGGAAAGCATGCCCGTTCGCCTCGCGAAACCTTACGGTGGAGATATGTACGGCTTCCACTTCCCGCTGATACAGGGGACGGAGGTGGCAATAGCGTTTCGTGAGGGTGACCCGGACCAGCCGTATATTGCTCATGCGCTACATGATTCTCGTCATGTTGATCACGTCACCGAGAAAAACAGCACCCGCAATGTTATCCGTACGGCAGGGCTGAATAAACTGCGTATGGAGGATAAGCGTGGTGAGGAGCATATCAAGCTCAGCACGGAGTATGGGGGCAAGACGCAGCTGAATCTGGGGCACAATGTCGATGCGCGGCGTGAACTTCGTGGCGAAGGAGCAGAGCTACGGACTGATAATCATATCGCTATCCGTGGTGGCAAAGGCGTGTTTATCACTGCGGATATTCAGCCTCAGGCACATGGGAAGATGTTGTCGATGCAAGATGCTCTTAGCGAACTTCAAAAGGCGCAGCAGTTAACTGAGTCCTTGCGAAGTGCAGCAGAGATGGCAAAAGCCGAATTGGCGGATTTACAAACCCAGAAGTCGCTTTTGAGTGATGCCATCACCGATCTTAGGCAGTCTGCGTTACTACTCTCAGCGCCTGGTGGCATCGCGCAGGCCACGACTAAAAGCCTGCAACTGTCAGCAGGTGAAAACCTCATTGCAACCAGCGGTAAAAACACTGACTTCAGCGTAATGAAAGCTTTTACGGTGGCAGCGGGCGAAAGAATCAGCCTGTTTGCACAAAAGCTGGGACTGAAGTTACCAGCGGCTAAGGGGAAAGTCGAAATTCAGTCTCAGAGTGATGAGATGTTGCTGGACGCATTCCAGGATGTACGTATCAGTAGTAGCGAAGGTAAAGTTATCATACGTGCAAAACAGGATATTTTGCTGGTAGGTAGCGGTGGTGCTTATCTGAGAATAGGAGACGGTGAAGTAGAGAGCGGTGCCCCGGATAAAATTATTCAGCGCGCAGCGGTATGGCAAAAATTCGGTGGTCAAAGCGCAAGCGAAATGTTTAGTTCCTGGCAACAGGGTAATTATGAACTCAACACGCAACTCATCCGGGCAGGAACTAAAGAAGCGGTAAAAAGTCATCAGGGGAATGTGATTAGTGATCTCGGGAAGACATTAGCTACTTCAGATGGTGCAGGAAAAATAGCTCATCAAAACTTTCCTGACATTACCAGCATCAATTTAAACTTGAACAAGGAGCGTTAGTTATGTCTCAGGAAAAAACGATACCAAAAATTGAGCCGACATTTGATGAGGATGGTAATGCTTGTTATCAGTTGTTTAGTACGCCTAAAGAAAAAAACATTTTACAGCAATGTGTCGTGTATCCAGATCGGGTTATTCCAGTCATTTTTATACCGGGTGTAATGGGCAGCAATTTGAGAAATAACGATAAGCAAGCAAGAAATATCTGGCGGCTAGATAGTAAAAAAGAACTTGTTTTGTACTGGTTTGGTGAAAATGCGAAAACGCGAAGAAAAAAGTTGGATCCAAAAAAGACAACTGTGGATGACGGTGGAAAAATAGATGATAAAAAAGAACCCTTTTTACTTAAAACTCGCCGGGAACGTGGGTGGGGAACAGTAGGTTATGAAAGTTATGGTACTTTTCTTGACTGGCTGCAAAACACTCTCAATGACTTTGAAAATGGTCATTCTAATGAGCGCACTAATCTGCTTAAAACCGCGCTTGAACTAGAAGTGGGTGATACATCAGTTAGTAAGGAAGAGGTAGATTTGACTTTCCGTTACCTCTTTCCTGTCTTTGCTATGGGGTATAATTGGCTCCAGTCTAACGCCGTTTCAGCTGTTGCGTTGAACAAATACATTGATGAAAAAATCCAGTTCTATCGGCTAAAAGGACGGCAGTGCGAGAAGGTTATTTTGATTACCCACTCTATGGGGGGGCTTGTTGCTCGGCACTATACACAAATCCTCGGAGGAGAAAATAAGGTACTTGGCGTGATACATGGCGTGATGCCAGCATTGGGAGCCGCAGCCACTTATCGCAGAATGAAGGCTGGGACAGAAAACGGTGCAGGTAACGTTAAAGGCTGGGGAGTTGCGAAAGTATTGGGCTCAGATGCTGAAACTATGACCGCTGTACTCTCTCAGGCTCCCGGACCTCTGCAATTGTTGCCGGGGAGAGAATATGGCCTAGGCTGGTTAAAGATAATAGACGACAAAACAATATATGCACTTCCAAACGAATGTCCCTATAGCGAAATTTATCTTAAACAGGACCAGTGGTGGGGACTGTGCGAGGATCAGTTTATTAATCCCGGTAAAAGCTTTAGTCAGGCAGACCGGGATAGGGACTGGAGAACGTTTGAAAAAATATTACAACGTGAAGTTATGCCTTTTATTGAGGATCTCTCTGGAAAGTTTCACCATAACACCTGGTCCTTCTACAGTGCAGATGAGTCATACAAATCCTATGGAGATGTTAGCTGGCAGGCAAGTACTCCACAGATTGAAGCATGGCTTAATAGGAACCGCCAGCGTGATGGGCTGACTGGTCGTGCTGTGAATAAAACAGAAATGTCAGACAAGAGAAATGTTGCCTCTTCCCTGTCCGGTAGCGGCTGGGCAAAAGGTATTCATCAGACTTACAAGTTGTTGCCTGCAGAAGAGGCGGGAGACGGTACTGTACCCGTGCGCTCAGGGCGCATCAATGAACACTCATTACAAGCACGGTTTCAGGTTTCAGTCGAACATGAACCAGCCTTCCAGAACTTACTGGCACAACAGTTTACACTACGTGCTCTAGTGAAAATCGTTCAGAAAATACAATAAATCACACTGAGGCAAGAATGAGAATCAAAATGGTCACCGCCACTTTGCTTGTATTGGGTGTTGGTATTATTAGATGGTACGGATATAGCTGGTGGTCACCAAGAGTAAATTTAACCTCAGAGGAGCGTAAAAACGTGATACATTTTTTACAGGAAGGAACTACCCGATGTATCGGGCGTTATTTGATTGACCTGCCGGAAACATTCATTATTAAGCCTGACGATGTATTGGTGTTTATTGATGGATCACAATTAGTATACAAACGGATCTATCGTCCAGCGTTCGAAAACAAAATCCGCTTAAGAGAGGCTGAACTATCAGCTACGAAAACCTTGAAGCCAGTGGATATGCCTTATCTCAAAGAAGTTTATTCTTTACCTGATGGTATGGAGGGGGTGATATTTGAACGAAATGAGAGTACCCAAATTGTTGACGCTTCACGTATCCTTGAAGCTCACCTTTACACTAATGGTGTTGCTGTTGAAATCACCATTGAAGCTGATAATGGATTATCGTCGCGTTATGATGAAGAACGTAAACAAACACCTGAAATCTATGGAAATACTGTTCCTAATAAACTGGTTGAGATAACAGATTTGCTAAGGCGTATTTCCGGTAAGCAAGAGAACGAAATACCAAATGAATCTGGATTCTGTCTGCCAGAATTGTTTATAAAGGATGGAATAACTAAGCCAAATGAGGAGATTAGTGCTAACTACATCTCTCAAAAATACCCTGAAGTTAGATTTTTTTTTGATAGCGATAACTACAGTGACTCTGATGATTCTCTGCTGGAGAGAAGTGCCATGATGGAGCGCAACATCAAGCGAGCCGAAGGCAATACGATCGCCAGTGGACCCCGTAACATCAATGGATTGTATGCAGAACAGTGGCTGGCAAAGGGATTGCTTAGTGACACCTACGGTGAAAAAGCCCTGCGATTTGTCATTAATATCAATGAAAAAACGGCATCGCCCAAGCATCCAATGTTATCTCTGACGTTCCTGCAGCAGGGCCTTGAGGGCGAGGGACGTCTTACAGAGGCCGAAGCTGTAAGTATCTGGCAGCAGATTACCGACACTATCCGTATCCGCCCAAATGCGATAGCAAAATAGCCTGCTTTACCTAATCATTAGTACAACCGCATGACATATAAGTTGTTTTATGTACTGAGTGCTGCCTGTCTATTGCCAGGCATTCTCCCATGCAATGTCAACCACCTATTCAATCCGAATATTTTTACTGTTTTTAGTCAACGGCTGTTTGAAAAATGCGCACAGGGCGCAATGCCCTGGTGCATTGGTCTGAATTTAATTCCGGCGGCAGGTCTTTTTAACATTTTAACTTATTTTCAATAAATTAAAGGAAATCCTATGAAAACGCAGAATATCCCTGTTTCACCCGCATTTATCGCTATTTCCTGGATTGCCATGATCGGCGGCAGTGTGGTTTATTTGGCCGGTTTGTGGCAGGCAGGGATGGAGCTAAATGAAAAAGGCTACTATTTTTCTGTGCTGATTCTTGCGCTGTTTGCTGCGGTTTCATTGCAAAAAACGGTTCGCGATCGCCAGGAAAATATCCCCACAACTCGCCTTTACTACGGAGTGTGCCTACTGGCATTTGGTCTTTCAGTTGCGCTGCTGGTTATCGGATTGGTGAATGCAACACTGATGCCTAGCGAAAAAGGGTTTTACGGTGTGTCATTCTTCATGGCGCTATTTGGTGCAGTAGCCGTGCAGAAGAATACCCGTGATAACCAATTCACAGAACAAGGGATACCGGTTAATAATAACGTTGAGAATACTTTGGAGTAATGGCTGTCGGGCGGTGATGCGCCCGATTCGAATTATACCATTAAAGATTGCTCATATTTATTTAACCCATTGCACCTTCTGTTGAGAGCATGCTCATTTAATAGGGTGTTCAATTATGATTAATAGGAATGCCGCAGTTTAAATTTCATGCGATAACGTTTTTGTATATGATCGATATAGTGAGTCTATAAGTTTAAACTAGTAATCCTTTGGTTGTTATTAAGCAGTAAAGTATGTTTCGCGGTTATTATTTATTATTTTAAGCTATTAAATTTTGAAATTTATTGATTTATTGATTTATTGATTTCCTTTAATGATGTATCTCACCATTTAAAATAGGAGGAAAAGTATATGCCAGCACTGACTTGCTTAGGCGATGCAACAACACACGGCGGTAAGGTTATATCAGCCACATCAACCATGTATGTCGAAGGTGTACAAGTGGCATTAGTAGGAGATAGCGTTTCATGCCCACTGCATGGTTCTAACCACATTCAGCAGGGCGATCCTACAGTGTTTGATAATGGCGTTCAGGTGGTTGTTCACGACTGCGTATGTGAATGTGGTTGCAAAGTTATCAGCTTTCGAAATGAGATGGTAGATTAAATAAAATGAATTGGCCAATTCCAGATATCCCACCAAAAAAAATCTTGAAGAAACCATCCATTAAATTCTTGTCGATTGTTTTTATTCTTTTGATTTGCTTAGGTGCATTAACTTCAATTTTTCTGCTGAAAGTTCATGATTACAGAGATATAATAATCAATGGTTTGCTACCTTCAGGGTTGATATGGCTATGTCTCGTGGGAATTATTTGGTTTCGCTATGATCAATCTTCCAATGCCGCTATATTATGGGGTATTCAGACTCAACTTACCAAATCTCATTGGCAGCGTTGGGCTATGTGGCAAAGGCCGATTATAGCAAATATAATCTTGTGTCCTGAAAAAAATGGAAGCGAAGCTTTAATTGGAGATCCTTCTAATATTCCAGCATATCCGGTTAAATGCAGGCATCTACACCACGATTTTTTAAATTTAAGCTCTAAGTTTATTTTTTTAGATGAAAATCTGGAAAGACAATGCCCTGGTTATCGAAATAGTCTTTATGACATCATTTTACTCAAAACAGAAAAGCATGATGCATCTCACATTTCTGAGGCTGTATTTAAACAATGGGATATTGTCCCTAATATTGTATCTGTGACTGACCAATACTTTTCAGGTTCTGAATTCTGTTCGATTAAAGAAATGGCACTGATTATTACCTTACAGGATTGGCCTAACTCTGTTGAATGTGGATATAGTGAATTCATTAACGCAAGTCTTATATGTTCATCAGAAATGATCAAGAGTGATTCATTTCTTGTCAAAGCAGGTGTAGGGAGATTTTTGCATTCAAACTCTCTGACGAAATCACTTGATACTCTGACAGAGTATAACAGGTTGGAGGCTTCAGAAATGAAGCATGTATGGCTTTCGGGAGTTGAGGAGGCTGATAAGATTACAATCGTACGCTATGCTGAAGAAAAAAAATGGGCACTTCCTTCTCGATATCCATTTTTGGTTGTTAATCATTCATTTGGCCCGCCAGGACCACTATCCTTTCCTGTTTCTATTTCATTATTAGTTGATGCTGCAATTAGAACGGGAGAAACTCAATTATTAATATCAGGTGGCAAGGATAAAGCCTATTCATTTTGTCTGATTACAAGGAAGTTGTTTTTATGACATCAACAGCTTCGCCGGTCATTCGGCGTTTTAGTGTAACAGGATATTCAATATTAGTCGTGGCGCTTGCATGCGTAAGTGCATTCCTGATCACTACTTTCAGAAGTGGTATGGATATCTTAGGCGTAAATGTTGAATATGTTTGGTTAATCTGGGGGATGTGTGTAATAGCTTTAATAATAGCTGTCTTTACTCTTCATTTTTCTCAGAAAAAGTCAATTGGCGAAGAGCATGAGCAATATTTACCTCAAAAAATAATTGGGCACGACAAGCAATTAGATAAGAAAAAAACCACTTCAACTGAAAATCACCGGATTATTCTTCAGCATCTCCATTATGCTCTCCACCAACAACACGGCCGTCTTTGGAATTTCAAAGTTCACATCCTTCTCATCACGGGCAGCGTGTCAGACGTTGAACGCTTGGCACCTGGCCTGACCAATCAACTCTGGCAAGAGGACAGTGGTACGCTGTTGTTGTGGGGCGGCGATCCCGCCTCTCAAACTGATGAAAACTGGCTGATTGCTTTAAAGCGTCTGCGTCGCCGTCCTGCAGACGCGATAATTTGGGTGACTTCTGCTGCTGACCAGCTTAACGACATTGGCGGGTTGCCCACTACTGCGCAACCTTCCAGTGCCGCGATTGATGCCACCGCACATGCCTTATCGGCTCGCTGCAATATGCTCGGCTGGCGACTGCCGCTGTTCGTCTGGTCATTGCATACACGGGCTGGAAAGCAATCTGGCCGTATAACTCAGGCCGTTGGGTTCCAGACTTCCACAACCAATAATCACGATGCATTGCTCGCGGCACTGGCGGCGGATCTCATCGCGCAGGGGACCCAGCAGGTGGCGGGCTCGCCGCAGCATCACTTTTTGCTGAGCCTCGCGGACCAGCTGGCGCGTGTGCCTGAATCGATAACTACGCTGCTTTCTCCGCTGCAGAGTGTTCATCGCTCTCTGCCGCTGGCGGGGATGGTGTTCAGCCCGCAATCGGAAGGTACGGCACTTACGGTGCCACACCATTGGATACGCGATAAATGCTGGGATGCGCTGCCTGCGTCTTCAAATGAACTCCCTGCTCATCTTCGCCCGTCTCGCTATGGCATGCAGTGGAATCGCATTCTCGCCGCAGCCGCCTGTGTGCTGGTGGTACTGTGGGGAGTAGGAATGCTGGTCTCTTTCGCCGCCAATCGCAGCATTATCGGTGATGCCGTACAGGTGACTGAAAACGCTTCTGACAGCAGTCAGTCTTTAAAACAACGGCTTGCTGCGATGGGCGTGCTTCAGGATACGATCGGGCAATTACAGTATCGCCAGGAGCATGGTACGCCCTGGTACAGCCGCCTCGGACTGAATCAGAACGAAGAATTGCTGTCTGCCCTGTGGCCGCGCTACCGTCAGGCGGCGCCGCCCCTGCTACGCGATGCAGCAGCCTTGCAGCTTACTGACGCACTGAAAGCCTATGCCTCACTCCCACCTGACAGCCCATTGCGGGAAACGCAGTCAAAGCAGGCCTACACGCAGCTCAGGTTGTATCTGATGCTGACG
The DNA here is from genome assembly GCF_011752685.1 of Candidatus Pantoea communis. NCBI lineage: Bacteria > Pseudomonadati > Pseudomonadota > Gammaproteobacteria > Enterobacterales > Erwiniaceae > Pantoea > Candidatus Pantoea communis. Next base: position 438,780 of record NZ_VWXC01000001.1, on the reverse strand, counting down.
CGCCCTGAACGTATGGACCCCAGTTGGTTCAGCCAGGCACTGATGCAGAACTGGACGCAGCGGCAGGGTCTGGACCAGGCATACTGGCAAGGCGCCGGGAGTCCGCTGCTGGCTTTCTATGCAGAGAATCTTAATGCTCACCCTGAATGGGCGCTGAAAGCAGACCCGGAGCTGGTCAGGCAGGTGCGCGCCCTGCTGGTTCGCCAGATGGGGGTGACCAACAGCGAGTCCCGCCAGTATCAGAGGGTGCTGGCGCAGGTGGCGCACCAGTATGCCGATATGCGCTTGGCCGATATGACCGGCGATACGGATGCCGGTCGGCTGTTTACCACCGATGAAGTTGTTCCCGGCATGTTCACCCGTCAGGCCTGGGAAGATGGCGTTAAACCCGCGATTGAAAAAGTGGCGCGGGAGCGGCGTGAAGAGATGGACTGGGTACTCAGTGATGCGCCGCCGCCCGCCGGTGATGCTTCCTCACCCGAAGCGCTGGAGGCGCGGCTCACAAGCCGATACTTTGCCGACTACAGCGCCGCCTGGCTGAATTTCCTCAACAGCCTGCGCCTGCAGCCGGCACCGACGCTTTCAGACGCGATCGATCAGCTCACGCTGATGGCAGACGTCAGGCAGTCACCGCTGGTGGCGCTGATGAATACGCTCAACGTGCAGGGACGGACCGGGCAGAGTGGGGATGCTATTGCTGACTCGCTGGTGAAGTCTGCGCAGAACCTGCTCAGTCGGGAAAAGCGCCCTGCCATTGACCAGAACAGCGGCCCGAGCGGCCCACTCGATGCGACTTTCGGCCCGCTGCTGGCGCTGACTGACAGTCAGGGCAGCAGCAGTATGAACCTGCGCACCTTCCTGACGCGCGTGACTCAGGTGCGTCTGCGCCTGCAGCAGGTCACTAACGCGGCAGACCCGCAGGCCATGACGCAGACGCTGGCGCAGACGGTGTTTCAGGGGAAAACCGTGGACCTCACTGACACGCGTGATTATGGCAGCCTGGTCGCCGCCGGGCTGGGGCAGGAGTGGAGCGGTTTTGGGCAGGCGGTGTTTGTGCGCCCGATGGAGCAGGCCTGGCAGCAGGTGCTGGTGCCGGCTGCGGGCAGCCTGAACGCCCAGTGGCAGCAGGCGGTGGTGAATGAGTGGAACAGCGCGTTTGGCGGCCGCTATCCGTTTAAAAATGTCAGCAGTGAAGTGTCACTGCCGCTGCTGGCGAAATATCTGAATGCGGACAACGGTCGCATCACCCGCTTCCTGCAGTCGCGTCTGAGCGGTGTGCTGCACCGCGAAGGCACGCGCTGGATACCGGACAGCATCAACGCTCAGGGGCTGACTTTTAACCCGGCTTTTCTGCAGGCGCTTAATCAGCTTAGCCGGATTTCTGACGTGGTGTTTACCCGCGGCGAGGCCGGGCTGCACTTTGAGCTGCGTCCTGGTACGGCTGCAGACGTGATGCAGACTGACCTGATTATCGACAGTCAGAAGCTCACCTACATGAATCAGCAACCGGTGTGGAAGCGCTTCACCTGGCCTGCCGACACAGAAGCGCCGGGTGCATCACTGAGCTGGATAAGCACGAAGGCCGGCACCCGCCAGTACGGCGACATGCCGGGCAGCTGGGGCCTGATTCGCCTGCTGGATAAGGCTCAGGTCAGCGCCAATCCGGGCATCCGCAGCAGCTGGCGGCTCACCTGGCAGGCTCCCGACGGCCGCCCGCTGAACTACATTCTGCGAACAGAAGCGGGTGAGGGGCCGCTGGCGCTGCTGAAGCTGCGCAACTTCACGCTCCCGGCGGACATATTCATTATCAGTGACACCCCGGACGTGCCGGATGAAACCTTTGTCAGCGAGGAAGACTCATGACCCTGCAATCCCTAATTAACGCTTGCGGTGCGGATGCGGACCATCTTCGCGCGCTGGCGACGGACTCAGTCTTTCTGTGGGAGCCGTGGCTGAAGCCCCTGGCGGACACTAAGACTCTTTAGCGTCAAACTCACACAAATCTTCAATCAGGCAGGAGCCGCAGCGTGGTTTACGTGCCACGCAAGTATAGCGGCCGTGCAAGATTAACCAATGGTGGCAATCGACTTTAAAGGCAGATGGCACCACTTTAATCAGTTTATCTTCGACTTCTTCGACATTCTTGCCGGGGGCAAAGCGAGTGCGATTGCTGACGCGAAAAATATGCGTATCCACGGCAATGGTCGGCCAGCCAAAGGCGGTATTCAGCACCACGTTGGCGGTCTTGCGTCCGACGCCAGGCAGGGCTTCTAATGCCGCGCGATCTTCCGGTACTTCACCACCGTGCTGCTCAATAAGAATGCGGCAGGTTTTAATAACGTTTTCCGCTTTGCTGTTAAACAGGCCGATGGTCTTGATGAACTCTTTCACGCCATCAACACCCAAAGCCAAAATGGCGGCGGGGGTGTTTGCCACCGGATACATCTTCGCCGTGGCTTTATTCACGCTGACATCAGTGGCCTGCGCGGACAGCAGCACCGCAATCAGCAGTTCAAACGGCGAACTGAAGTACAGCTCCGTGGTGGGATGCGGATTGTCATCACGCAGGCGCGTGAGAATTTGCAGTCGCTTTTCCTTGTTCACACGGCCTTCCCGGTTTCACCTTGTGGCGCGTCTTCAGGTTCAGCAGCGCGCAGGGCGGCTCGTTGCTTCATTTTCTGATCGATCAGATATTTACCGGCCAGCAGCATGCCTAAGCCAATAAAAGCTCCAGGCGGCAGCATCGCCAGCAACATCGGTGAATCGAAATGGAACACTTCAATGCGCAGCGCTTTGGCCCAGGGGCCCAGCAGTTGGTCAGCACCGTTAAACAGGGTGCCGCTACCGATCAATTCACGAATCGAACCTAGCGTCACCATCGCGCAGGTCGCGCCCATACCAATGGCAAATCCATCCAGCGCCGAGAGCGGGATGCTGCTTTTCGACGCCACCGCTTCCGCGCGGCCCACCACAATACAGTTGGTCACGATCAGGGGAATAAAGATTCCCAATGACTGATACAGCCCGTAAGCGTAAGCATTGATCAGCATCTGCACGCAGCTCACTACCGAAGCGATGATCATTACGTAAATAGGGATACGGATTTCCGCCGGCACCCAACGACGCGAGGCGGAGATAGCGCTGTTGGTGATGGTTAACACCAGCGTGGTGGCCAGGCCAAGGCCGAGGGCGTTAGTGGCGGTTGAGGTCACGGCCAGCAGCGGACACAAGCCGAGCAGTTGCACCAAGGCGGAGTTGTTCTTCCACAGGCCGCCAACCAGCAGGGATTTTGCTTCACTCATGGTGCATCTCCACATTCGGGCAGCGAAGAGAGCTTCGCTGGCAACGTTTCAATCAGTAATGCGGTACGTTTAGTGGCATTCACCACTGCACGCGGGGTAATGGTCGCGCCGGTAAATTGATCAAATTCACCGCCGTCTTTTTTCACCGCAAAGTTCTTGTCGTCGGCACCGTGCACCACTTTGCCGTTAAAGCTGTTGATCCAGTCGGAAATGCGCAGTTCAATCTTGTCGCCCAGTCCAGGCGTTTCATGGTGTTCCACTACGCGGACACCTAATACTTTGCCGTGAAAATCGGCACCGACCAGCATCTGAATCGCACCAGAATAGCCGTCTGGCGCGGTAGTCTCAAGCGCCGCCGCGACGGGTTTATCACCTTTACGCGCCAGATAGAGATGATGCGGCTGGTTATTGCCTAATGCCGCTGCATCCGTCACCAGGAAACACTCTTGCTGAATGTGGTTGTCATACATCTCGGTAGGCACTACCTGATCGAGCAGGTTTTTTTGCTGCAGTGCCGTTTGATGTTCCACCGTCGGCTTGGTGACATAGTTCACTACCGCAGTGACGCCGGTGGTGATCACCGCAAACGCCGCCAGCGTCACGGCATTTTTACGAATAGCATCGAACATCATTAATCCTTACGATGGCCGTAAACGCGCGGCTGGGTGTAGTAATCAATCAGCGGCACGCAAATGTTCGCCAACAGAACCGCGAAGGCCACACCGTCCGGATATCCGCCAAAGCTGCGAATCAGCCACACCAGCAAACCAATCAGTGCTCCATAAACCAGGCGACCACGGTTAGTCGTCGAGGCGGTGACCGGATCGGTGGCAATAAAGAATGCGCCGAGCATGGTCGCGCCGGAGAACAAATGAATCAGCGGCGAGTTCAGCGATTCCGGTGAAAACAACCAGCCAAGGGTGGCGCAGAATGCCAGCGACGCCAGGAAACTGACGGGTATGTGCCAGCGAATGGCATTTTTTGCCAGCAGCAGCATACCGCCCAGCAGGTAACCGAGGTTGATCCACTGCCAGCCCAATCCCGCCAGCACACCAGTATAGATCGGTTCCGCCAGCAACTGTTCTGCGCTATGTCCGGCGCGCAAGCCGGTTTTAAAGGTATCCAGCGGCGTGGCCTGGCTGACGCCATCCACCCCGAGCTGCAACTGCTGCATGGTTTCACCGGCCAGCGTGTGATTGGTGAAGATCATGCTGAGAGAATCCAGCAGGCCGGGTTTGATTGCCTGCAATGTATCCGGCGGCAACCAACTGGTCATCTGCACCGGGAAGGAGATCAGTAAGACCACATAACCGACCATCGCTGGGTTGAAGGGGTTTTGACCCAGGCCGCCATACAGTTGTTTCGCGATAACAATGGCAAACACGGTGCCAATGACCACCAGCCACCAGGGTGCCAGCGGCGGCAGACTGATGCCGAGCAGCAATGCAGTAAGCAGGGCGGAGTTATCCGCAAGTGTTGGAACCACGGGTGTTTTGCGCAGACGCAAAATGGCGCCTTCGGTGATCCACGCAGTGGCGGTGGCGAGCAATACCTGAATCAGAAAACCCACGCCAAAGAAATACCACTGCGCGGCCATACCCGGCAGCGCAGCCAGTACCACCAGCAGCATGATGTTGCCGGTGCTGCGGCGATTGTGGGTATAAGGGGAACTTGCGATACGAAAAGCCATTTAATCCTCAGTCGTCGAAGGCTGCTGCTGCGCTTTACGCGCTTTGGCACGGGCGACCGCGGCGGCAATGGCCGCTTTACGTGGGTCGGCGGAGTCAGGAGAGGCAGCAGCCTCTACTTCAGAAGATGATTCAGGTGCGGCTTCAGCAGACGCAGAAGCTTGCTCTGCGGCCGCTGCAGCTTTCTTCGCTTTAGCGCGCGCAATGGCCGCTTCCACCGCGGCTTTACGCGGATCGATTTCAGCGGCAGGTGCTGCATCAGAAGGCTCAGGTGCGTGTGGTTCGTCAGCAGGTTCAGAAATCTGCTCAGCCGCCGCAGCCGCAGCCGCTTTCTTCGCCTTAGCTCGAGTAATGGCGGCCTCAACCGCTGCTTTACGCGGATCAACTTCAGCGGCAGGTGCTGCGTCAGCAAGCTCAGACACTTGTTCACCAGAAGCCGCCGCAGCTTTCTTCGCTTTAGCGCGAGCAATGGCGGCTTCAACCGCCGCTTTACGCGGATCAACTTCTGCAGCCGGGGCTGCATCAGCAGATGCAGGCGCTTGTTCGCCAGCAGCAGCGGCTTTCTTGGCTTTAGCACGGGCAATAGCGGCTTCAACTGCTGCTTTGCGAGGATCAACCTCAGCGGTCGGTGCTGCATCAGCAGGTTCAGACGCTTGTTCGCCAGCAGCAGCGGCTTTCTTGGCTTTAGCACGGGCAATAGCGGCTTCAACTGCTGCTTTGCGAGGATCAACCTCAGCGGTCGGTGCTGTATCAGCAGGTTCAGACGCTTGTTCGCCAGCAGCAGCGGCTTTCTTAGCTTTAGCGCGCGCAATGGCGGCTTCAACCGCGGCTTTACGAGGATCAACTTCAGCGGCCGGGGCTGCTTTAGCAGGCTCAGAAACTTGTTCACCAGCCGCAGCCGCAGCTTTCTTCGCCTTAGCGCGCGCAATGGCGGCTTCAACTGCCGCATTACGCGGATCAACTTCAGCGTCCAGGGCTGCTTTAGCAGGTGCAGGCGCTTGTTCGACAGCCGCAGCGGCTTTCTTCGCTTTAGCACGCGCAATAGCAGCTTCAACTGCCGCTTTACGCGGATCAACTTCAGCGGCCGGGGCTGCTTTAGCAGGCTCAGAAACTTGTTCACCAGCCGCAGCCGCAGCTTTCTTCGCCTTAGCGCGCGCAATGGCGGCTTCAACCGCGGCTTTACGTGGATCAGCCTCAGCAACAGGTGTTTCAGCAACGTCGCTGATCGGTTGCTCAGCCACACCAGACTTCTTCGCCTTAGCTCGCGCAATGGCCGCTTCCACCGCGGCTTTACGCGGATCGCCAGACTGGCGACTCAGCGCCTGCGTTTCAGACTGTTTTTCCGCCTGCTGAGCTAACGCCTGTGCATGGCGAGCCTCACGCTCGGCAGTTTCCTGTTCCGGTGTTTTGGCGGCACGCGCCTTCACGCGAGCAATCGCCGCGTCACGTTCACCCTGATCGCTACGTGCCACACGCTGTTTAGTTTCTTCATGACGCGCTTCACGCGCCAGTTTTTCCCGCTCTAAACGCGCCTGACGCGCTTCAAAGCGCGCTTTAGCTTCGGCGGTGCGCTTCGCTTCGAGATCGATAGCACGCAGCTCTGCCTTCTCCTGGCGATAATATTGCACCAGCGGAATATTACTTGGGCAGACGTATGCACAGGCACCGCACTCAATGCAGTCATCAATGTTATGGGCGCGCGCCTTCTCATGATCGCCGCCCTGGCTGTACCAGAACAGCTGCTGAGGCAGCAGTTTCGCCGGGCAGGCATCCGCACAGGCACTGCAACGAATACAAGACTGTTCTTCTTCGTTATTGCCCATTTCACTGGCAGAAGGTGCCAGAATGCAGTTGGAGATTTTAACCAGCGGCACATTCAGTGACGGCAGCGTAAAACCCATTAGCGGGCCGCCCATGATCACCATCTGACGTGAACCCGGTGCGAAACCCACATGATGCAACAGATGGCTAACTGGCGTACCCAGGCGTCCCCAAACGTTACGCGGTTGCGCAATGGCTTCGCCGGTCAGGGTAACGACGCGTTCGGTAATCGGCTCGCCATCGATAATGGCGCGTTTTACCGCCCAGGCCGTACCGACGTTTTGCATCAGCACGCCAATATCGGTGGAACGGCCGCCGTGCGGCACTTCAACGCCAGTAAGAATCTGGGTCAGTTGTTTAGCACCGCCAGAAGGGTATTTGGTGGGGATGACACGCAGTTGCAACTCGCGGTCACCACCCAAAGCCTGCTTCAGCGCTGCAATCGCTTCGGGTTTGTTATCTTCGATGCCAATCAGCACACGCTCAGCCTGCAATACCCAGGCGAGGATACGACAACCTTCCAGCACTTCAGCCGCGCAGTCCTGCATCAGACGATCATCGGCGGTGATGTAAGGTTCGCACTCTGCGGCATTGATAATCAGGGTTTTGACGCCGCGCAATCCGCCACGTAGCTTGGTGGCGGTCGGGAAGCCTGCACCCCCCAAACCGGCGACGCCTGCCTCATGGATGCGCTTGACGACATCTTCACGAGTAAGCGAACGGAAGTCAGGTTGCGGATCGAGGGTGGTCCAGCGATCTTCACCATCGGCGCGCAGGAAAATGCACAGTTCGGAAAGACCCGAAGGGTGCGCGGTCATATGTGGCGCAATCGCTTCGATGGTGCCGGAGGTCGGTGCGTGCACCGGCAGCATGCGTCCGCTGCCAAACGTCAGCGGCTGACCACGCAAGACGTGATCGCCCGGTGAGACGCAAATCTCGCCTTCATGCCCGATATGCTGTTTTAACGGAATGATAAATTGTTCAGGCAGCGGTAACTGGCTTAACGGCGTGCCGTTAGACTGTGTTTTCATTTCCGGCGGATGAATGCCGCCCTGAAAATCCCACAGCTTCTCTTTGCGGAACAGTTTTAACAAATTAAGCATGAGTTTCTACCGGGATCACCCGTACAGGAATGGTTTCGAGATCCCATTTCCAGTTGGCCGTGGTCGTGGCAACCGGACGCATTTCAATACAGTCGGTCGGGCAGGGAGCAACGCACAAATCACAGCCGGTACAGACATCGCTCAGCACGGTATGCATGGCACGGGTCGCACCGACAATCGCATCTACCGGGCAAGCCTGAATACATTTGGTGCAGCCGATGCAGTTGGCTTCATCAATCCAGGCCACGGTGCGGATCGGTTCCTGCACTTCCTCAGCGCCATCCAGCGGTTGCGGTTCAACGTTGAGCAGTGCGGCCAGCTTGAGCATGGTTTGCTCGCCGCCGGGGGCGCATTTATTAATGGCTTCACCGTTATTACCCACGGCATCGGCGTACGGGCGGCAGCCCGGATATCCGCACTGGCCGCACTGACTCTGCGGCAGAATACTGTCGATCTGTTCAACGATCGGATCTTCTTCTACCTCGAATCGGCGCGAGGCATAGCCGAGCAGGGCGCCAAAAACCAGGCCCAGCGCAGCAATAGCCACAATAGCAATCCAAATCGCGGTCATTAGAATTTCACCAGCCCGGTAAAGCCCATAAAGGCCAGCGCCATCAAACCTGCGGTGACTAATGCAATGGAGTTGCCCTTAAACGGCGCAGGGACGTTGGCCAATACCAGACGTTCACGCATACCGGCGAACAGCACCATCACCAGGGAGAAGCCGAGCGAGGCACTGAAGCCATAGACCGCAGCCTGCATAAAGGTATGGTTGAGATTGACGCTCAGCAAAGGGACACCCAGCACCGCACAGTTAGTGGTAATCAGCGGCAGAAAAATGCCCAGCAGTCGATAGAGTGACGGACTGGTTTTGCGCACCACCATTTCGGTGAATTGCACCACCACGGCGATCACCAGGATATACGCCAGGGTTCGCAGGTACACCAGATCGAGCGGCACCAGAATCAGATGGTTCACCAGCCATGCGCAAATCGACGCCAGGGTGATCACGAAAGTGGTGGCGAGTCCCATGCCAATGGCCGTTTCCAATTTTTTTGACACGCCCATAAAGGGACATAGGCCGAGAAACTTCACTAACACGAAGTTGTTCACCAGCACAGTGCCAATAAAGAGAAGTAAGTAATCGGTCATTTTTTAACCTGGGAAGCCGAAAGGCGTCTATTATCCGGAATTGAGAGGTGCATCTCAACCTCTACACAAAATCTGTGGATGTTGAGAGCACGCAGAATTAAATTCCTGACGAAACTCGCGCCGTTATGGCTGGATAAACGTCTCTTTTACACGTTGAGAACGTTTGAAGTAGGGCACAAAGACCGCCGCCGCCAGCAGTGACAACAACAGCGTTTGAATGGCTTTGTTATCCGCCACCGGGGTGAAAGCGAACGTTTTCAACGCCAGTAACACCGTCATCAGCAACCACAGGATGTAATGACGCGGTAGACGGCGCGAACGTTTACAGAACATCCAGCAAACCCAGATACTGTAGACCCAAACCACGCCTGCGGTGAGCAGGGAAATCGCCCATTGCGTGAACAATTGGCTGGCATGAGTGAACAACGTGGTACGCAATTCTGTATCAAACAACGGGCTCAGATACATGGCCACCACCAGTGCACTGGTCAGCATCGTCATAATCAACCAGGCTAGCGGCAACAACAGCCAGCCAGCAATACGCGGCGGGTTTACCGATTCGGTCATCTTGCGGATCCTGTAGCGAAATTAAGAAGGCGTTGTATGTCCAAACGGGGCACGCCCGACATGGACAACGCAATAGTGCAGAAAAAGGCGGGGAAAACCCATTACATTACGTAGCGCCAGACTGATTTCGGCACGCGGCCCATATCATAAAGGCGGCCGCCGGAAACAAGTTCAGCACGACGATGATCGGCAGCGCGATACATATTGATGATGTCATTGTCATCGGTCAGCGAATAATTAAGATGGTCGTAGAGTTTTTCCAGACTATCGAGATTATTCACTTTGCGGAATTTCAGCAGGTAATCTAGCGCAGTCATGATTGCCATTTAAAAATAAAGTGCTCGGAAGTGCCCAAGTATAGGGAGCACACTGACAGAGTCCATACGCCAGCGTTAAAAAAATTCAAAAATCAGACAACGTGAGCTAATTCGCTCATCAAAAGACATTTTTTCTTCATTTTGCCGTTTTAAACGCGCATTTCCAGACGGGATTAAGACAAATTTAACCCTGACAGACGGCATAATGTGAAAAAAGCTCACACCCTTAACGCAAATGAAAGTTGTCATTTTTTATCAGGCTTAGTGCACTGACTTTCATTCATATAAGACGTTTATTAGGCCGATTTATGTCGAACTGTTAAGCAATGGCATCTACACGCTTTGAAACTGTAAATCATGTAGTGTGCGAATAATCACAAAACTGATCATTGCTTGTGCCCGCAGTCGATAACCATTCTTTACGCAGCGTCTGTAATCGCTTCCAGTAGCCACCATCCTAACCGATTCTGTTTATTACATTTATTTAACCGACACTGAAATAAATATCAGGCAAATTGTCCATATGGCTGGTATGACTTCTTACATGCATAATTTCGTAACTCCTTTAATTCATTCTATTTTGTGAGGCATGTCGCGCTTGTTTTCTCGCTTTTGCGCCAGGCTTAATCTGCGTTTTGTACCCCTACAGCACACTCCCTTCAGAGGAATGAAATTATGTGGAAACGTTTACTCTTAACCGCCATGGTCAGTTCAGCACTCAGTACGTCTGTACTTGCCGCTGATATGACGGTGGGCTTCTCACAGGTTGGCTCGGAGTCTGGCTGGCGTTCAGCAGAAACCAACGTGGCGAAAAGCGAAGCGCAAAAGCGCGGTATCACGTTGAAAATCGCCGATGGTCAGCAGAAGCAGGAAAACCAAATCAAAGCGGTGCGCTCGTTTATCGCGCAGGGCGTTGACGCCATCTTCATCGCCCCGGTAGTACAAACCGGTTGGGAACCGGTGCTGGAAGAAGCCAAAGACGCCAAAATCCCGGTGTTCCTGTTAGACCGCGCCATCGTGGTGAAAGATAAGTCGCTGTATATGGCGGTGGTGACCGCAGACAACGTGCTGGAAGGCAAGTTGATTGGTGACTGGCTGGTGAAAACGGTCGGCGATAAGAAGTGTAATGTGGTTGAGTTACAAGGCACCGTGGGTGCCAGCGTAGCCATCGACCGCAAAAAAGGCTTCGCCGAAGCCATCGCGGGCCACAACAACATCAAAGTGATCCGCTCGCAGTCCGGCGACTTTACCCGTAGTAAAGGTAAAGAGGTGATGGAGAGCTTTATCAAAGCGGAAAACAACGGCAAGAACATCTGCATGGTGTATGCGCACAACGATGATATGGCGATCGGCGCCATTCAGGCCATTAAAGAAGCGGGTCTGAAGCCAGGCAAAGATATTTTGACCGGTTCTATCGACGGCGTACCGGATATCTATAAAGCGATGCTGGCGGGTGAGGCCAATGCCAACGTCGAGCTGACGCCAAACATGGCGGGTCCGGCATTCGATGCGCTGGAGAAATTCAAAAAAGACGGCACGATGCCACCAAAAATCATCAAAACCGAATCGAAACTGTATCTGCCAGACTCAGCGCAGGCACAGCTCGACACCAAAAAAGGCATGGGTTACTGATCCCCGCAACCGCCCTTCGGGGCGGTTTTTCATGACGTAAGGCGAGGTAGAACCTGATGAGCACCGCAGATGCATCCGCACTCCTGACTCTCAACGGTATCAGCAAAGGTTTCCCCGGCGTGAAAGCGCTGGATAATGTGTCATTCAGCATTCGCAAAGGCGAGATCATGGCGCTGCTGGGCGAAAACGGCGCCGGGAAATCCACGCTGATTAAAGTGCTGACCGGCGTGTACACCCGTGATGCAGGCACCATCACCCTGAATGGCACTGCCATTTCACCGCACAATACCGCCGATGCACAGCAAATGGGCATCGGCACGGTTTATCAGGAGGTGAATCTCCTGCCGAATATGTCGGTGGCAGACAATCTCTACATCGGCCGCGAGCCGCGCCGCTTTGGCATGATTGACCGCAAGCGTATGGTGCGCGATGCCGATGCGCTGATGCGCAACTACGGTTTTGCCCTCGACGTGACGCGTCCTCTGGGCCATTACTCGGTGGCGATGCAGCAGATCATTGCGATTTGCCGCGCCGTGGATCTCTCGGCTCAGGTGTTAATCCTCGACGAACCCACCGCCAGCCTCGATGCCAGCGAAGTCGAAATGCTATTCACCCTGATGGCGCAACTGAAAGCCAAAGGGATGAGCCTGATTTTTGTCACTCATTTTCTCGATCAGGTATATCGCATCACCGATCGTATTACCGTTTTGCGCAATGGCCAGTTTATAGCCACGCGTGATACGGCATCGCTGCCGCAAATCGAATTGATCAAACTGATGCTGGGGCGCGAGTTACTGGAAACTGCCCTGCAGCGTCAGGGCAGCACGCTGAAGAGCAATCAACCGGTGGTGTCATTTAAAGATTACGGCAAGAAGGGCACCATTGAACCTTTCGACCTGGAGGTGCGTCCGGGAGAAGTGGTGGGCTTAGCCGGATTACTGGGATCGGGGCGCACGGAAACCGCCGAAGTGCTGTTTGGTATCCGTCGAGCGGATCGGGGTACTGCCACCATCAAAGGCAAAGTGCAGCACATCCGGACACCGGCTAAAGCTTCCCATCTGGGCATGGGGTTCTGCCCGGAAGATCGTAAAACCGACGGTATTATCGGCGCTGCATCGGTGCGCGAGAATATTATTCTGGCGCTACAGGCCCAACGCGGCTGGCTGCGACCGATTAAACGGCGTGAGCAGCAGGCCATCGCCGATCGCTTTATCAAAAGCCTGGGGATTCGCACGCCACATGCCGATCAGCCGGTGGAATTACTCTCCGGCGGTAATCAGCAGAAGGTGCTGCTGTCACGCTGGCTGGTGACGAAGCCGCAATTCTTAATTCTCGACGAACCGACGCGCGGCATTGACGTCGGTGCACATGCCGAGATCATTCGTTTGATTGAAACCCTGTGCGCCGATGGACTGGCGTTACTGGTTATCTCCTCTGAACTCGAAGAGCTGGTGGGCTATGCCGACCGCGTGTTGATCATGCGTGATTTGAAGCAGGTGGCTGAAATCCCGCTGGAGCAGCTGTCGGTGGCGTCGATCGTCAATGCCATCGCCGATGGAGGAGCACAACATGCTTGAATCCCCTATGACACATCCAAAACCTGAACGGCGTAAGCCGAAGTTACCGCCAGGCATGCCGCAAATCATCGCGCTGATTCTGGTGCTGTTGGTGGATAGCCTGGTCGCCAACAATTTTTTTGCCGTGCATATTCAGGACGGCCGCCTGTTCGGCAGCCCGATTGATATCCTCAACCGTGCTGCACCCGTCGCCTTACTGGCGGTCGGTATGACGCTGGTGATTGCCACCGGCGGGATTGATTTGTCAGTCGGCGCGGTGATGGCGATTGCGGGCGCGACGGCGGCCACCCTGACCGTTGCGGGACACAGCCTGAGTTTTATTATTCTCGCCACCCTTGGCACCGGCCTGGCCTGCGGCTTATGGAATGGCGTGCTGGTGGCGCTGCTGAAGATTCAGCCGTTTGTTGCCACGTTGATTTTGATGGTGGCCGGACGCGGTATTGCACAGCTGATTACTCAGGGCCAGATTGTGACCTTTAACAGCGACAGCCTCGGCTGGTTTGGCAGCGGCTCGCTGTGGATGCTGCCGGTTCCGGTGTGGATAACGCTACTGGTGGCACTGTTAGTGTGGCTGCTGACGCGCAAAACCGCGCTGGGCCTGTTTATCGAAGCGGTGGGGATTAACCTGCGTGCTGCCCGCAATGCCGGTGTTAACGGTTGGTTAGTAGTGATGTCCACCTATGCCATCAGCGGTGTGTGTGCGGCTGTCGCGGGCCTGATCGTGGCCGCAGACATTCGGGGTGCCGATGCCAACAATGCCGGACTATGGCTGGAGTTGGATGCCATTCTCGCTGTGGTGATTGGTGGTGCATCGTTGATGGGCGGGCGTTTTAATCTGGTGTTGTCGCTGGTTGGCGCGCTGATTATTCAGTCGATGAACACCGGTATTTTGCTGTCTGGCTTCCCGCCGGAGCTGAATCAGGTGGTGAAAGCGGTAGTGGTGATGTGTGTGCTGTTGCTGCAATCGCCGCGCTTTATCGCCATGCTGAAAGGGAGACGACCAAAATGATTAAGCGCCATCTGCCATTGATGATTACGCTGCTGGTGTTTGTCGCCGGTTATCTGTTCTGCCTGAGTCAGTTTCCTGGCTTTGCCTCGACACGCGTGATCTGTAATATCCTGACCGATAACGCATTTCTCGGCATTATCGCCGTGGGTATGACGTTTGTGATTCTGTCTGGCGGTATCGATTTGTCAGTGGGGGCCGTTATCGCCTTTAGCGGCGTGTTTTTGGCGAAGATTATTGGCGATTATCATGTGGATCCGATTCTAGCCTTCGCGATTGTGCTGGCGATGGGGGCACTGTTTGGCGCCATGATGGGTTGGCTGATTGATGCGCTGAAGATCCCGGCCTTCATTATTACCCTGGCGGGGATGTTTTTCCTGCGCGGTTGCAGTTATCTGGTGTCGGAGAATTCGATTCCCATCGATCATCCGCTGTATTCCACACTGTCGAGCCTGGCGTGGAAGATCCCCGGCGGTGGGCGTCTTAGCCTACTGGCGGTGATTATGCTGGTGGTGGTGATTGGCGGGATCATCCTCGCGCATCGCACGCGTTTTGGTAATCAGGTGTATGCGATTGGCGGCAATCTGACATCAGCGCAGTTGATGGGCGTTTCGACGCGCGCCACCACCATCAAGATTTATATGCTTTCCACCACCCTGGCTACACTGGCGGGGATTGTGTTCTCGATCTATACCTCAGCAGGCTACGCCCTGGCAGGTTTGGGCGTGGAACTGGACGCGATTGCCTCGGTGGTGATTGGCGGCACCTTGTTGTCCGGTGGTGTCGGCACGGTGCTCGGCACGTTGTTTGGGGTGTTGATTCAGGGGCTGATTCAGACATGGATTAACTTCGACGGCACGTTGAGTTCGTGGTGGACGAAGATCGCCATCGGTATTCTGTTGTTCGCGTTTATCGCACTGCAGCGTCTGCTGACCGTGATGTGGGATCGCCAGAAGAATGCGCCGGTTAAGCGTTTAACTTCGTAGTTGTTAGTGGCATTTTCAGGAGGTGCGCAAATTTGCGCACCTTTTTTGTTTTGGCTCGCCGATTCGAGGATGTTGGAGGCTTGTTGCTCAGAATTGTGGATGTTGGGGGGGATTGCAGGGGTTGGCGCTTATATTTTGAATGTTAGGTAGGGTTGCTGAAAGTTTTGTGCATAGCCCCATAAAGGCCAGCCCGATCGCAAAGAAACCCCGCATCCATGCAGATCGGCCGCGCCATCCCTGGCGCGAACGCTTTGCTCTTCGGGCTGGCCTCTATGGGGCAATTGAGACTGTCATTGCTGTAGTCAGTGCAAATCTGAATGCTCGATATAAATGCGGCTCCCAAAAAACGCAATAATTCTGCATAAGAGAGACAAAGGTGGGTAGGACTGTCATTGCTGTAGTCAGTGCAAACCTGAAAATTCGATTCAAATTCAACTCCCAAAAAACCGCAACGAACCTGCATAAAGGAGACAAAGGTGGGCAGTGGAGTAAAGCGTACGCCGCAGGGATGCGGCGTCCGAGGCTACAGGGATGTATTCACGCCGACTTTACGTAACGCCCACCTTTGTCGACTGAACCGCGCGTTTTTAGCCACAGCAGCCATCTTTAAAAGTTAGGTGGAGTTGCTGATGGTTGGGTGCGAAGCCCCCTAAAGGCCAGCCCGATCGCAAAGGAACCCCGCATCCATGCAGATCGACCGCGCCATCCCTGGCGCGAACGCTTTGCTCTTCGGGCTGGCCTTTATGGCGCAGTTGGGACTGTCATTGCTGTAGTCCGTGCAAACTTGAAAGTTCTGTTCAGTACTGGACCAATAAAACATCGCACCAAGCCTCCGTATAGAGACAACGGTGGTCAGGGCTGTTATTGCTGTAGTCAGTGTAAACATGAGCGTTCGATTCAAATTCAGCGCCAAAAAAACCGCAACGAACTTGCATAAAGGAGACAAAGGTGGGTAGTGGAGTAAAGCGTACGCCGCATGGATGCGGCGTCCGAGGCTACAGGGATGTATTCACGCCGACTTTACGTAACGCCCACCTTTGTCGACTGGACCGCACGTTTTTAGTCACAACGCCCACCTTTGTTGACTGGAGCGCACGTTTTTAGTCACAGCACTCACCTTCGTTGACTAGAACGCACACTTTTAACCACTACGCCTACTTATGCTGCCTGGATCGCAGGTTTTAGCCACAAAAAAGCCGCGACTCAACGCGGCTTCAACAGGTCATAACACGATCAGCGCGCTAACCGGTAATACGCCTCGTTCCAGCGCAATGCATCTTTAAACGCCGGCAAACGCGTATCCTCATCAATCACCAGCACCTCAATGCCGTTCAGCTCGCCGTACAAATACATATCATCCAAATCCAGTGCCTGACTAAACACCGTATGGTGCGCACCGCCGGCCAAAATCCAGGCTTCGGAAGCGGTAGCCAGTGAGGGCTGGGCACGCCACAAGGCACGCGCGACCGGCAATTTCGGCAGCGGTTTCGGCTGCTCAATCGCATCCACCACATTTACCAGCAAACGGAAACGATCGCCCATATCAATCACACTGGCATTCACCGCGCGACCAGCTGGCGTGGAGAAAATCATGCGCGCCGGATCGGCTTTGCCACCAATGCCGAGGAACTGCACATCAATCAACGGCTTCGCCTCTTTGGCAATCGATGGACACACTTCCAGCATATGTGAACCCAGCACCAAATCGTTGCCCGGGGAAAAGTGATAGGTGTAATCCTCCATAAATGAAGTGCCGCCCGCACGATTCCCGGCTTGCACCTTCAAAATATGCAGCAGCGCAGCGGTCTTCCAGTCACCTTCACCGGCAAAACCATAACCCTGGCCCATCAAACGTTGAACGGCCAAGCCTGGTAACTGCGTCATGCCGTGTAGAGTCTGGAAATTAGTGGTAAAGGCTTTGCAGCCCTCATCATCGAGGAAACGCTTCAAACCTAATTCAATGCGCGCCGCATCCAGCACATTCTGACGCTTCTCGCCATTCACGGCGGCAGCCTCGCTGAACAAATACTGGCTCTCGTATTCATCGATCAACGCATGCACATCGCCATCGCTGACGCTGTTCACCACCTCAACGAGATCGCCGACGCCCCAACCGTTGACCGAATAACCAAACTGAATCTGTGCCGCCACCTTATCGCCTTCGGTCACCGCCACTTCGCGCATATTGTCGCCAAAGCGCGCCACTTTCAGCTGCTGGCTGGCCTGCTTCGCTAGTGCCGCATTGATCCAGCGTCCGATGCGTTGCTGGCTGGTCTTATCCTGCCAGTGGCCAGTCACTACGCTGTGCTGTAAGCCCATGCGCGCGCCGATAAAGCCGAACTCTCGGCCGCCGTGTGCGGTCTGGTTCAGGTTCATAAAGTCCATATCCATACTGTCCCACGGAATTTCTGCGTTGAACTGGGTATGGAATTGCAACAGCGGCTTATTCAGGATACTCAGCCCACCAATCCACATCTTGGCCGGTGAGAATGTGTGTAACCAGGTCATGATGCCGACACAACTATTGTCGTGATTGGCTTCGCGGCACAGCGCCAGCGCTTCATCCGGTGATTTCACCAGTGGCTTCAACACCAGCGGTACCGGCAGTGTGCCCGCCTGATTCAATCCGTCCATCACCTGGCGTGCGTGATGTTCGACCTGGCGCAAGGTTTCCGCTCCGTAGAGATGCTGAGTCCCAATCACAAACCAAACGTTCTGTTCCATTTCTCGCTCCTTTACTTAGCGGATGTGGCGCGGGCGGCATACTGAGGTTCAGCGGCCTGGCACCAGTTTTGATAGCGTTGATAAAGTTGTTGATAGCCCGCCACGCGCAGACTGTTGGGTTGCAAGGTCACGGCGATCGGACTCGCCATCACCTGCTGTGCGGCAGGCACATCGGCATACACGTTCGCGGCGACGGCGGCAAAAATGGCAGCGCCCAGCGCACAGCACTCATCAGAAGCCACGATATCCAGCGGACGGTTCATCACGTCGCAACAGGCTTGCATAATGGCAGGGGACTTACGCGCGATGCCGCCGAGCGTCAGAATGCTCTCCACCGGAATCTGCTGTTGCTCGAAACACTCCATAATGGCGCGGGCACCAAACGCCGTGGCGGCCACCAGACCACCAAACAACGCAGGCGCGTCGGTGCCAAGATTCAAATCGGTGATCACGCCTTTCAGGCGCTGATTGGCATCCGGTGTGCGACGCCCGTTGAACCAATCGAGTACCACGGGCAGATGATCAAGCTGGGGATCGGCAGCCCAGGCTTCGGTAAGGGAACGGATTAAATCCTGCTGCATCTCGGCGAGTTGCGGCTGCAACTCAGGATGGCGCGTCACGGCCTGCTGCAGCGGCCAGCCCAGCAAGCGGCTAAACCAGGCGTAGATATCACCAAACGCCGATTGACCCGCTTCGCAGCCGATGGCGCCCGGTACCACGCTGCCATCCACCTGGCCGCAAATGCCTTTAATGGCGCGATCGCCGACTTTCTCGCTGTCGGCAATTAAAATGTCGCAGGTTGAGGTGCCAATCACTTTCACCAGTGTATAAGGCTGCGCGCCCGCACCGACCGCGCCCATATGACAGTCGAAGGCCCCACCGGACAAAATTACCTGCTCAGACAATCCCAAACGCTGCGCCCATTCGCTGGAAAGCGTGCCCACCGGTACATCAGCAGTGAAGGTGTTGGTAAACAATGGAGAATCCAGCTGCTCAACCAACATCGGATCGAGTGCGCGGAAAAAATCTGCGGGCGGTAAACCCTGCCATTCAGGATGCCACAGCGATTTATGCCCGGCGGCGCAGCGTCCACGTTGCAGCTGTGCTGGGGCGGTGCGACCGCTCAACAGTGCCGGTACCCAATCACAGAGTTCCACCCAAGACACTGCCGCATCACGCACTGCTGCATCCTGGCGTGACACGTGCAGAATCTTGGCCCAGAACCACTCCGAAGAATACACGCCGCCGATATAACGGGTGTAATCGGTGAAATGACCGTTACGGCACAGCTGATTAATCTCTTCCGCTTCTTCGATCGCGGTGTGATCTTTCCACAACACAAACATAGCGTTGGGGTTGGTGGAGAATTCCGGGCGCAAGGCTAACACGTTGCCGTCACGGTCAATCGGTGCAGGGGTTGAACCCGTTGAATCCACGCCTATCCCCACCACGGCAGCGCGTTGTTCGGGAGTTAGCGCTTGCACCACCGCGACCACCGCCTGCTCCAGCGCGTCGATATAGTCTTGTGGATGTTGGCGAAAACGGTTGGCGTGCGCGTCACAGAATTCACCCTTCGCCCAGCGTGGATAGTTCACCACCGCCTTTTCCAGCTCTTTACCACTGTGGCAGTCCACGGCGAGGGCACGCACCGAGTCACTGCCAAAATCCAGCCCAATTGTTATGGCGCCAGCACCCATTAGGATTCTCCTGTGTGAGTTATCTGGCTCTATCCTGGAATGCGGGTGCATAAGCGGTTAGTCATCGCTGGCTGAGAATATGCACTTTTCTGCCATCGGAACCGTTCTGTGATCGGCAGCAAAAGTTAATGACTGGTTAATTTCGCTGAATATATGGAGGAATTGGTCATCGTTTTGGGATGTGATACCGCTCTACATTTTTCTTCGCCATTACCGCTACAACTAGCCCAGCGTTTGCACAGCCTTTGTACAACCTTTGAGCTAACGCGCTGATTTTGCGCTGTACCCAAACGTGAAATCCAATTGGTAGCGTTTACACCGATTCGTTATTAACAGCGATAAAACATCATTGTGCCGGAGAGCATCATGCATAAATTCACTAAAGCGCTGGCGGCGGTAGGTCTCGCCGCGGTTATGTCACAATCCGCTATCGCCGAGACGATGAAACTCGGTTTCCTCGTCAAACAACCGGAGGAACCCTGGTTCCAGACCGAATGGAAGTTCGCTGATAAGGCTGGCAAAGATCTCGGCTTTGACGTGATCAAAATTGCCGTACCCGACGGCGAGAAAACCCTGAATGCCATTGATAGCCTGGCGGCAAGCGGGGCCAAAGGCTTCGTGATTTGCACCCCGGACCCGAAGCTGGGTTCAGCCATCGTGGCGAAAGCGCGTAGCTATGGCCTGAAAGTGATTGCGGTTGATGACCAGTTTGTTACCGCCAAAGGCAAGCCAATGGACACCGTGCCGCTGGTGATGATGGCCGCAACCAAGATCGGTGAGCGCCAGGGCCAGGAACTCTACAAAGAGATGCAGAAACGCGGCTGGGATGCGAAAGAGACCGGCGTCATGGCGATTACCGCCAATGAGCTGGACACTGCGCGTCGTCGCACCGGCGGTTCGATGGAAGCGCTGAAAGCGGCTGGATTCCCGGAGACGCAAATCTATCAGGTGCCGACCAAATCCAACGATATTCCGGGGGCATTTGATGCCGGTAACTCGCTGCTGGTGCAGCATCCAGAAGTAAAACACTGGCTGATTGTCGGCATGAATGACAACACCGTGCTGGGTGGCGTGCGCGCGACTGAAGGCCAGGGCTTTAAAGCGCCCGACGTGATTGGCATTGGCATTAACGGTGTGGATGCGGTGAGCGAGCTGTCTAAAGGTGCACCAACCGGCTTCTACGGTTCGCTGCTGCCAAGCCCGGATGTGCACGGTTATAAGAGCAGCCAGATGCTCTACAACTGGGTGACCAAAGGCGAAGAGCCCGCGAAATTCACCGAAGTCACCGATGTGGTGCTGATTACCCGCGACAACTTCAAAACTGAGTTGGCGAAGAAAGGGCTGATGTAAGTCGCCTGATTGATAAACGCAGCCTCCATCCCGGGTGTTGCAGCAGGTTGGCCATCGCGTTTGCGCCCGTTTCATTGATGGCTGGGGCAAAGCGCGAAGACAACACAGCAACGGCGCGAAGGATGGAGGCGAAGAGGAGTTTCCATGGAAACTGATCAAGCTTTTCTGTCCTTTCATGGCATCAGTAAAACCTTTCCGGGCGTGAAGGCGCTGCAGGATATCTCATTCCAGTGCCGCGCCGGGGAAGTGCATGCGCTGATGGGCGAAAACGGCGCGGGAAAGTCCACGCTACTAAAGATTCTCAGCGGCAGTTATCAGCCGACTGAAGGTGAGATTCGCATCAAAGGCGAAGTGAAAAGTTTCAACAACACCGTGGATGCGCTGGATGCGGGCGTGGCGATCATCTATCAGGAACTGCATCTGGTGCCGGAGATGAGCGTGGCGGAGAACATCTATCTCGGCCAGTTGCCGCACAAACGTGGGTTGGTGAATCGCAAACTGCTGCGCTACGAAGCGGATTTGCAGCTGAAAAATCTCGGCATGGATATCGATCCTGATATGCCGCTGAAATATCTGTCGCTCGGCCAGTGGCAAATGGTGGAGATCGCCAAAGCGCTGGCGCGTAATGCGCGCATCATCGCCTTTGACGAGCCGACCAGTTCACTTTCAGCGCGTGAAATCGAGCATCTGTTCCGCGTCATTCGTCAGCTGCGCGATCAGGGCCGTACGGTGCTGTATGTGTCGCACCGTATGGAGGAGATCTTTGCCCTGAGCGATGCCATCACCGTGTTCAAAGATGGTCGCTATGTGCGCACTTTCACTGATATGCCGAATACGCATCATGACGACCTGGTGCAGGCGATGGTCGGTCGTAACCTTGGCGATATCTACGGCTATGCGCCGCGCGCCTTGGGTGAAGTGCGTTTGCAGCTTGACCAGGTCGAAGCCAAAGGCGTGCGCATGCCGATTTCGCTCACGGTGCGAGCCGGTGAAATCGTCGGCCTGTTTGGGCTGGTGGGGGCGGGGCGCAGCGAATTAATGAAAGGGCTGTTTGGGGCCACCAAACTGCGCGGTGGCAGCGTGTCGCTGGATGGCAAAAAGCTCAACATCCGTCAGCCGATCGATGCGATCCGCGCGGGGATCATGCTGTGTCCCGAGGATCGTAAATCCGAAGGGATTATTCCGGTGCACTCGGTGCGCGACAACATCAATATCAGTGCACGCCGCCACAATCTCACGGCGGGGTGTCTGATTAAACCCGGCTGGGAGGCGAAAAACGCCGATCTTCACATCCGCTCACTGAATATCAAAACGCCAGGTCCGCAGCAGCTGATCATGAACCTGTCAGGGGGCAATCAGCAGAAGGCCATTCTGGGTCGCTGGTTGTCCGAAGAGATGAACGTGATTCTGCTGGATGAGCCAACACGCGGCATTGATGTCGGTGCCAAGCATGAGATTTACAACCTGATATACCAACTGGCAAATAAAGGGATCGCGGTGCTGTTTGCCTCCAGCGATTTGCCCGAAGTGATGGGCCTGGCTGACCGCATCGTGGTGATGCGTGAAGGAGAGATTGCCGGAGAACTGCCACACGACGCGGCCACGGAGCAGCTGACGCTGAGCCTGGCGATGCCGAAAACCCCTCAAGCGGCCGCCGTGGCCTGATGTAAAGGAGAGCAACAATGGCTTCATCTACCACTTCCAACACGCCACCGGTGCAGCGTAACGGCCTGCAACTGGGGCGTATCTGGGATAACTTCGGCATGCTGGTGGTCTTCGCGCTGCTGTTTATCGTTTGCGCCATCTTCGTACCCAACTTTGGCACGTTCATCAATATGAAAGGGCTGGGACTTGCCATGTCGATGTCCGGCATGGTGGCCTGCGGCATGTTGTTCTGCCTCGCGTCAGGCGATTTTGACCTTTCCGTCGCGTCGGTCATCGCCTGTGCCGGTGTGGTCACCGCCGTGGTGATCAACATGACGGAGAGCCTCTGGCTGGGCGTCGCAGCCGGTTTAGTGCTCGGCATGGCCACCGGATTTATCAATGGCTTCGTGATTGCCCGGCTGAAGATCAATGCGCTGATCACCACGCTGGCGACGATGCAGATTGTGCGTGGTCTGGCCTATATCTTCTCTGACGGTAAAGCGGTCGGCATCGAGGATGAACGCTTCTTCACCCTCGGTTATGCCAACTGGCTCGGCTTGCCAGCGCCGATCTGGCTCACCATCGCCACTATGATTGTGTTTGGTTTCGTGCTGAATAAAACCACCTTTGGCCGCAACACGCTGGCGATTGGCGGTAATGAAGAAGCGGCTCGTCTGGCCGGGGTGCCAGTGGTGCGTACCCGTATCATCATCTTCATTCTTTCGGGACTGGTTTCGGCGGCGGCGGGCATTATTCTGGCCTCACGCATGACCAGTGGTCAGCCGATGACTTCACTCGGTTATGAATTGATCGTGATTTCAGCCTGTGTGCTGGGCGGCGTTTCGTTGAAAGGCGGCATCGGTAAGATTTCGTATGTGGTGGCGGGCGTGCTGATTCTGGGTACGGTTGAGAATGCGATGAATTTATTGAATATCTCGCCGTTCTCACAGTATGTGGTGCGCGGTTTGATACTGTTAGCGGCGGTGATTTTTGACCGCTACAAACAGAAAAACAAAGCGGCCTGATTCCAGCCGTAAAAGATAAGGCAGGGCGGCCAAATGGTCGTCCTTCTGGCGCGCGGCACTGCGCATTTACAGGTTACCGTGAGGGCACTATGTACCATCGTGAACCCCCTAGTGAGCAGCAGAACCCACTGCTACCCGGCTATCCGTTTAATGCCTGGCTGGTGGCGGGCTTAACGCCGATCAATGCCAACGATCAGCTGGACTTCTTTATCGACCGACCGCTCGGCATGAAGGGTTACATCCTTAATCTGACGATCAAAGGTCAGGGCCGCATTTTTGATGGCGAATCGGCGTTTGACTGCGAACCCGGTGACTTGCTGCTGTTCCAGCCTAAAACCCCGCACTACTATGGCCGTTCACCAGACAGCCCATGCTGGTTCCATCGCTGGGTCTATTTCCGTCCACGGGCTTACTGGACGGACTGGTTGCAGTGGCAGGATGAGAGCCAGGGCGTGGGGCGGTTACGCTTGCCGGAAGCGCAACGTGCCGAGTTTGATCGTCTGTTTGCCAGCATTGAGCAAACCCACAATTCAGGCCGTCGCTTTGCCGAGGAACTGGCGATGAATCTGTTGGAGCGCCTGCTGCTGCGTGCGGTGGAGGAGGATCCGCGCAGTCATCAGCAAATTCGCGATCCGCGCGTGATTGAGGCCTGCCAATACGTTACCAACCATCTGGCAAGCGAGGTGAAAATCGAGGAAGTGGCGCGCCATGTGTGTCTTTCCCCGTCACGACTGGCGCATCTGTTTCGCGAACAGATGGGGATCAATTTGCTGCGCTGGCGCGAAGATCAGCGGGTGATCCGCGCTAAACTGTTGCTGCAAACCACGCAGGAGCCCATTGCCTCGGTCGGGCGCGAAGTGGGTTATGACGATCAGCTCTATTTCTCTCGCGTGTTCCGCAAACGGGTCGGCGTCAGCCCCAGTGATTTCCGCCGTCGCAGTCAGGATGCGCACGATGCCCTGGTGGCGCAGGAAAGCTGGCAACCGGCACGGAGTGCGATCTCCTGAGTTTTCAGGTGATTCCGCCTTGTTGTTACCGGCTGATTCGTCTTAAATCAGTCTGGTAACGAACAAGAGGAATGAGAATGAGCGATAAATTACGTGTCGGCCTGATTGGCTACGGTTTTGCCAGCAAAACCTTTCATGCTCCTTTGATCGTCGGTACGCCAGGCGTTGAATTGGCAGCCGTCTCCAGCAGCGATGCCAGCAAGGTGCATGCAGATTGGCCCTCGGTGCAGGTGGTCTCTGATCCACAAGCCCTGCTGGATGACCCGACACTGCAACTGATTGTGATACCGACGCCAAATGATACTCACTTCCCGTTAGCCAAAGCGGCGCTTAATGCCGGTAAACATGTGGTGGTGGATAAACCGTTTACCGTGACACTGTCACAAGCGCGTGAGCTGGATGCACTGGCTAAGGCCAAAGGGCTGCTGCTCTCCGTTTTCCACAATCGTCGTTGGGACAGTGACTTCCTGACGCTGAAAACTTTGCTGGCTGATGGCGCCTTAGGTGATGTGCGTCATCTCGAATCGCATTTTGATCGCTTCCGCCCTGAAGTTCGTCAGCGCTGGCGTGAGATGAAAGGCCCGGGCAGCGGTATCTGGTTTGATCTTGGACCGCATGTGTTAGACCAGGCGCTGCAATTATTTGGTCCGCCGGTGGCGATCAATGTGGATATGGCTGAACTGCGTCCGGGTGCGCAAACCACCGATTATTTCCACGCAGTGCTGACCTATCCTACCCGTCGTGTAGTGTTGCACGCCAGCATGCTGGTGGCGGCAGAATCGGCGCGCTTCGTGGTGCACGGCACGCGGGGCAGTTACGTCAAATACGGCCTGGATCCGCAGGAAGATCGTCTGAAAGCGGGTGAACGTCCACCGCAGGAAGACTGGGGCTACGACATGCGCAACGGTACCCTGACGCTGGCAGAAGGCGATGTGATGGTGGAGAAAGAGCTGCTGACGCTGCCGGGTAACTATCCGGCTTACTATGCGGCAATCCGTGATGCGATTGCGGGCACCGGTGAGAACCCGGTACAGGCTGGAGAGGCGATTCAGGTGATGGAGCTGATTGAACTCGGGTTACAGTCCGCTGAGAAGCGCCAGACGATGTCGCTGAGGTGACTAAATGAAAGCGCACCCTGCGGGAACCGATCCCATCAAAAGCTCAGTTCACCCTGGTGCGGCTTGATTAAAAAGGTGCGCATCGCTGCGCACCTTTTTTACTTTAAGGCGCGTTATCCCGCCACGCGCTGACGCAGTGCCGCTTTCTCTGCATCACTGAGGAAGGCAATCGTCACACCATTTTCCTGCGCCTGGCGCATCTCTTCGGCGGTGAGTCCTGCCTGCGGCGCAGCGTGCTCATACTCATGCGCCAGCTCAATACCCTGAACTGCCGGATCATCGGTGTTGATGGTGGCGAGAATGCCGTGTTGCAGGAAGGCTTTGAGCGGATGAGTGGCCAGTGAAGCTACCGTGCTGGTCTGAATGTTCGAGGTCATGCAGGATTCGATACCAATGCGCTGCTCAGCCAGGAAATCCATCAGCGCGCGGTCTTCAATCGCTTTCACACCATGGCCAATACGCTCCGCGCCGAGTTCGCGAATCGCCTGCCAGATGCTTTCCGGGCCAGCAGCTTCACCGGCGTGCACGGTAATACGGAAACCAGCATCACGCGCGCGATTGAAGTGACTGAGGAACTCACTGCCCGGGAAGCCGAGCTCATCACCAGCCAGATCCACAGCAGTAATGCCATCGCGGTGTGCCAGCAAACCTTCCAGTTCGCGCAGGCAGGCCTCATCACCAAAGGTTCGGCTCATAATGCCGATCAGGTTCACATCCACGCCGTACTGTTTTACGCCAGCACGCACGCCATCAATTACGGCTTCCACCACACCGGCAATCGGCAGGTTATGCGTCATCGCCATGTATCCCGGTGAGAAACGCAGTTCTGCATAGTGAATACCGGCGCGTGCGGCATCTTCCACGTTTTCCAACGCAATGCGGCGGCAGGCATCCAAATCGCCCAACACTTTTACGCCCCAATCCAGCTTCTGCAGGAAACTCACCAGGTCAGGTTCATTGGCCGTCACTTGCACATGCGGACGCAGATCGTCGAGCGAATTGGCTGGCAGTGCGAGATTAAACTGGCGACCTAAATCAAGAATGGTTTGTGCGCGGATGTTGCCATCAAGGTGGCGGTGGATGTCGGTCAGGGGGAGTTTCAGGTCAATCATGTCGCACTCGCTAAAGTTTCATAAAGTGCAGAGCATTATAAAAACATCTTGCGCAACAGCGCCAGTGATTTGCGCAAGTCGTGAAATGGATGCTGAATTAATCAGCATCCGAGCGCATTTAATACGATTTTAAAGCCGCAATCAGGCGATCCAGCCCGTCATCCAGCTTGCTGCGTGGGCAACCCGCGTTGAGGCGCAGATAACCGCGGCTGGCATCACCGTAAGTCGAACCCGGCATGATCGCCACCTTGTACTGATGAATCAGCTGCTGTTGCAGTGCCTGCTCATCAATACCCAGCGGAGTAAGATCAATCCATGCCAGATAGGTGGCGGCAGGGGGCTGGCAGTTTAGAGCGGGAAACGCGGCATTCAGCCGTTGCGCGATGTGCTGCATATTCGCCTGCAAATAATCGCGCAGTGCATCCAGCCAGGCTGAACCTTCACGATACGCGGCAATGGTCGCCGCGACGGCCATCACCGCCGGTGACGATAGGCCGTCCTGTTGCTTCAGCGCGTGGAACCACGCCTGGCGATCGGCATCATGCGGAATAATGCCCCACGCGCCGGTCAACGCCGGAATGTTGAAACTCTTTGATGCCGACGTGAATAACGCCCAGGGAGATTGCGCCACCTGGCTCCACGGGGTGTGGTGTGCGTCGCCCAACACCATATCCATATGGATCTCATCGCTGATCACTTTCACATCATGACGCGCACAGAGCGCGGCCATTTGCTGCAACTCCTCACGCCGCCACACTTTGCCGGTAGGATTGTGCGGGCTACACAGCAGCATCACTTTGCAATCGGGTCGTGCCAGCAGCGGTTCCAGCTGCGTCATATCACACTGCCAGTCATTACCCTGGCGCTGGAGCGGCAGTTCCAGCACGCGGCGCTGATTACCGTTGATGGTGTGATAAAATGCATCGTAGGCAGGCGTATGAATCAGCACTTCATCGCCGGGTTTTGTCCAGTGGCGCAGCATATGCGCCACCATGTAGATCACCGACGGGCCGTAAACCAGCGATTGCGACTTAACCTCTGTGGCAAAACGATTCTTCATCCAGTGTTGAATCGCCGAGGTAAAGTCCTGATGCTGCCAGCGGCTGTAGCCCAATACGCCATGGTTTAACCGCTGTTGCAGGGCCTCAATGATGCAGGGTGCCGTCGCGAAATCCATATCGGAGATGGTGAAGGGCAATAAGCCCTCCACACCAAAGCGGTCCGCCACGAAATCCCACTGCGTACACCAGCTGCCGTGGCGATCCACGGCCTGGTCGAAATCAAACCTCTGCGTCATGACACCGTCGCGCTCATCAGGTGTGCCATTTCATCTTTCACCGACTGCACCTGCGGACCGATCACCACTTGCAGGCTGGTTTGGTTGAGATGCACCACACCAATTGCACCATTGGCTTTCAGTGCGGCATCGTTCACTTTGCTCATGTCCGCAATGGTAAGACGCAGGCGCGTCAGGCAGTTATCCAGCGAGGTGATATTTTCCACACCGCCCAGAGCCGCCAGAATCGCCGGGGTGTTGTAGCCTGATTTCCCCACGCCCGCGCGGCTGACCTGCTGTTCCACGCTGCTGGTTTCTGCTTCGCGACCCGGTGTTTTGATATTGAAGCGGGTAATAGCAAAACGGAAGATGGCGTAGTAACCCACGAACCACACCGCCGCAATCACCGGCACCCAATACCATTTGGTGGAGAGGCCGTGCAGCACGCCGAACACGAAGAAGTCGATAACGTTGCCGTCGGTGTTACCGATGGTCACGCCGAGTATCGCCATCACGGTGAAGCCCAGACCCGTCAACAGGGCGTGGATCAAATACAGCACCGGAGCCACGAACAGGAACAGGAATTCGATCGGTTCGGTAGTCCCGCCGACCACGCAAGCCACCACACCCGAAATCAGCAGCCCTTTAATTTTGTGACGATTTTCAGGACGTGCGCAGTGATAAATCGCCAGTGCGGCACCCGGCAAACCACCGAGGAAGGCCGGCATTTTGCCTTGCGACAGGAAACGCGTGGCGCTTTCCGCAAAGCCGTGGGTATCCGGGCAAGCCAGCTGCGCCTGGAAGATGGTGAGGGCACCGCTGACGCTTTTGCCGCAGACGTCGAGCGTACCGCCCGCATCGGTGAAGCGAATAATTGCCACCAGAATATGTTGCAGACCAAACGGCAGCAGCAGACGTTCGCCGGTGCCGAAGATCATCGGGCCAAATTCACCGGCACTGTTGATCATCCAGCCGAGGCCGGTGATGGCGCGCGCAAAGAATGGCCAAATCAGAGGCACCACTAAGCCGAGTAAGCCCATCACCACGGTGGTGACAATCGGCACAAAGCGCGTACCGCCGAAGAAGGCCAGCGCATCCGGCAGACGGATATTGTGGAAGCGTTCATGCAGCCAGAACACTACCACACCAACAATCACCGCGCCGAGAATACCGGTGTCGATCGACTGAATGCCAAGGATGTTTTGTACGTTGTTGGCTTTCAGCACCGCTGCGTCGGTGGTTGGCAGAATGCCATTGATATTGAGCCAGAAGTTCACGCTCAGGTTTAGCACTGCGTAGCCGACAAAACCGGCAAAGGCAGCGACGCCTTTGTTCTCCCGCGCCATGCCCAGTGGAATCGCAATCGCGAACATCACCGGCAGATAACTGAAGGCAAATGAACCCAGCTTCGCCATCCAGATGAATAACGACTGAGGGAGGAAGTGAGTTTAAAAACAGATAGTTACATTCAGGCGGTTTTACTGTGGGGCATCTGTGGGGCATTTCTTGAAAATTCAGCGTTTAAAACCGCCATCTGATCAAGGTTGTTTTCTGTCATCCATTTTCCATAAACGGTATAAAGCATCTGTGCGGATGAATGGCCCATCTGGTTAGCTACAAAGTTCGGGTTGACTCCGGCACTCAATGCCCAGCATGCAAACGTGTGGCGCGTTTCGTAGGCTTTTCGGTGTCGGACTCCTGCCCGGCGCAGAATGGTTCGCCATGCTGCGCCAAGAGAACCGTTAGTGTAATAATCCTCTGACCTGCCATTCATCGCGGTCAGGTGCGGCGCAAATATGAAAGTGCAGAGGTCGATACGCTTTTCACCGTTCTGCCTCAGATGAACCTTGATTTCGTGCTGCTTACCCATCCTGGTCAGTATCATCTGGCGTTTGAGAGCTTCAATAGCCGGAACTGACAATTGGACCGTCCTGATCCCCGATTCTGTCTTAGGTGGTGTAAAGTGATTGGCAAGGGCCTCGCCGCGCACTATCTTGGCCGTCCAGTTA
The DNA here is from genome assembly GCF_011752685.1 of Candidatus Pantoea communis. Taxonomy (NCBI): domain Bacteria; kingdom Pseudomonadati; phylum Pseudomonadota; class Gammaproteobacteria; order Enterobacterales; family Erwiniaceae; genus Pantoea; species Candidatus Pantoea communis. The sequence continues at coordinate 408,667 of NZ_VWXC01000001.1, read as the reverse complement.
ACAGTGTCGATATCCTCCCAGGCTAAGGCATAAATCTCACCGTGTCGCATGCCGGTATTCACGGCAAAGATGATCATGTTCTGCATCTGGTCAGAAGGGCACATGTCTAATACACGCTCATACTCTTCCCGTGTGAGCGGATCAGGATTTGGCCTTTCTTTCTTGAGTGGCGATACCCCATCAAGCGGGTTTTGATCCATGTAACCATTACGCACTGCAAACGAGAACATACCCTTCATGCAGGCGATGTATCCATTCACTGTTGTTGCCTTCCTTCCCTCCAGTGGCCGGTGGTCTCTTCCCCTCGGTCGTTGATACCCATTCAATAGCGCCTTTCTCGCCTGAAGCATATCTTCCTGCGTAATGCTGTTCGCGTACCGTTGTCCATCAAGCACCTCAAACACCGACCTGATGTAGGAGTGGTAATGGACGCGCGCCGTTTTCGTAAGCTCAAGCTCCTTCAACGACATCCACTTTTGAGCTAACAGTGACAACGTCACAGGTTGCCTTTTGCCCCCAAACCTTTCGATATTGGCCGAATCAGGGAACTGCTTACTGTAATCAAAGTTTCCCGTCTTGATCGCATAGCACACTGATGTGCGCAACTCCCCGGCCATCTTCCTGTTCTTTGGTGTATCCGGCACACCAAGACTTTCCCTTACTCGCTTACCCTGGTATATGAACCAGATGCGCAAAGACCCTCCGTGGTTCTCTACGCCGGTTGGATAGCTAGCCATTCTCTTTCCCCGGTTGTTAATGGAGCCGACATTTAAGCAGAAATCTTCCTGCGGATCGCCGGGCGCTGCCTCTCTATCCAGTGATTTATTTCCGGCAGGCAGTACATGATGGTGCTGTTTTCTTTCGGCGCGAGGTCAGGCGATACATGCTTATACTCGCGACCTTCCATCCAGGTAGCGCGGCGCGCGTGCTGAATCATGTGCTTGGTCATGCCGGTTACTGTGGTGAGAACAGACTCAGACACCCATTTATTGGGCGTCAGTTGAATAACGCTTTCCATTGGCTCTCCGGATGTTGGTATATGACAACAAATAGGGTTAATCGGGTGAGATGTGGCTATATGGCAACATTTACTCTTTAGGTGGCCAGATCCATGCCAAGAGCAGGGCAATAAAAAGGGCCAGGTTTGCGATAACCCAGCCCGTGTCTACTTCATCGCATGTGGCAGTCATTTTGCCGTCCGCATTTCTTTATCAATCTGCCGCACGTAATGAATCAGCCAGGCTTTTGGCCGGAACGTATTCGGTGGCAGGCAATCAATCGTTTTGGCGTGGCGATCGAGGATGGCGGTAATGATGCTGTCCCGTTCTGATCGCGGCTTGCCTTTCAGCGCAGCCAAGATATCTGACCGGCACTTGCGCGCTACCGCCCGGAGCGCATTTTCGGTTTGTGTCGACATCATGCAATTCTCTCCCTTGCGAGCGGTGAGCACATCTCAGGAAGGTTGGCGCGAACCAGCGCTTCAGCGAACGGAGGCGGCACGGCGTTGCCGCAACGGGCAACCTGCTTATCCTTCGCGTATTTCGTTCCGCGAAAGTCCTGATCAATGACATACCAGGAAGGGAAGCCCTGCGCTGCGTAGAGTTCGTGTGGCTGCAGCATGCGCATGCCGATATCGACAATCTCGTAATAATCGCCGTCAACAGTGACCAGGCCGAAGCGGTCATTGGTAGTGACTGTACCCAGCGGTTCAGTCAGCCCAACTCCGCCTTTCTCGTTGCCGTAATACTTCATCAGGAAGGCGCGCACTTCGCCCAGGTGGGTGCCGCTAGCGGTGATGGTGTGCAGCGGAGTGTCGGTTGGTTGGCCGGTGTTGGTGCCGCGAAACTTAATCAGGTTCGACGTAACCAACGCATGATGATCGGTAGTGGTCACCGTGTGTGCCGGTCCATCCAACGCGGCACCGGGGCCGGTATAGTTTCCGCCGAAATGCTTCGCCATGAACGCGGTAACCAGCGCACTCTTTCCACCACCGTTTGCCATGACCGTTCCCGCAGGTTCATCAACTGGATGACCAACACTGTTACCGAACTGACGGGAGATGATCGGTGCAAGCATCGGGCAGACAACATTTGTGCGGTTCTGAGTCAGCAGCGTGAAAAACGGCTTATCGACGGGGCGCGGCTTCATCTGGAATGTTGATCCGCCGGTACCAGCAAAAATCGGCGCGACTACGGCATACCCATGCTTGCGGGTGATTGTCTGAAGCGGGTCGTCCAGCGACTGGCCCCGGAAACAGTCATAACCGCCTTTGCTAGTAGTGTGATTGCACTTCACGATGAATGGCGTCGGGTTGTCGATCACGAAGCGCTGAATGCCGCGCGCTATGCGTTTCATCGTGTTTTCGGCCAGCGGCTTACTGCGTCCAAATATGCTGGGGCAGGGAATTGACCAGTCGATGCATTCAGCTGCAGTTCGCCATGGCTTCAAATGACCGGACTGCACAGCCAGGCTTTTTGGATCCCCGTGCGATGGCTGTGGCCACGTCACTGGTTGGCCGTCGCAGCGCATCACCATAAAGAATCGTTTGCGGATAGTTGGCGCACCATAATCGCATGCGCGCAGCTCGCGGTATTCCACGTCATAACCTACCCCAGCTACCAGGCGGCGGGCGTCTGCGCTATGGCGGCCAATCTGCAGGAAGTCGCACACCTCATCCAGCGCCGGGTGATCCGCCGGAACGCCGGTGCTAAGCATGCCAACGAAAGCCGAGAATGTTTCTCCCGCACGCGCCGGATCCGGACGTTCTTCGCTCTCCAGCAGCGGCCCCCAAGTTTTGAACTCCTCCACGTTTTCCAGCATCACAACGCGTGGGCGCTTCGCGAGTGCCCATCGAATGACAATCCATGCCAAGCCGCGAATCTCCTTCTTCACTGGCTTGCTGCCCTTGGCCTTACTGAAGTGGCGGCAATCCGGCGAGAACCACGCCAGACCAACCGGCGCGCCAGCGGTCGCCGTTTCCGGGTCAATATCAAACACCGATTCGCAGTAGTGCAGCGTGTCCGGGTAGTTCGTGGTGTGCATGGCGATCGCGTTCGGGTCGTGATTGATGGCGATGTCCACGCTGCGGCCGGTAGCCATTTCGATCCCGGTGCTGGCTCCGCCGCCGCCGGCGAAGTTATCAACGATGATTTCTCTCACTGAGCATACTCTCCAAAAGTTGTTGCAAGCGACTGCGCGGCGGCAATGATCACGCCTGTTGGCTGGCGTTCCAGTACCATGCGATTGATGTGATGCTTAATTTTTCTCTGATGATCAGCAGGCAATAATTCGATGCTCTCCACCTGGTTGGAGAGCAACTTAACCTCTGCTGACCAGACATCGTTAGCTGTGATGGGGATATTAACTGGCGTAGTTGAATGACTAATCCGAGTTGCTGCTCTCTCAATCTGCGCCATGAATGCCGCGCCGCGCGCCTCGAGATTGTCACGGCTGACATAATCGAATTTTGGTCCGCGCCATTCCTTATCGAACACAGCGATCGCCGCGCCGAACCCGGCTGATGACTCTAAAGGCTGGCCTTCCTCCGGCCGGTACCATGCGGGCAGGTCGAAACTGATGCGGCCGCGAACAAATGCGATATGATCCGCTTCTTCCGGCCACCATGTCTCGGCGGTTGCGGCTTTAATGAAATACACATAGCGCCCGCCCAATTCCCGCATTGCCATGGTATGAGCGATGATGTGACGCATGCCGGTGATGTACTGTCCATCGTGTTCGCTGGCACGGCTGTAGGGTGGGTTCGCATACGCTGCGCCATTCAGTTCAGCCAGGCGGACAGACCAGTCCTGAGTCAGTGCATTGTCTTCCGCGCTGTAATAGGCCTCGCACTTTGCGTTGTCGCGATCGGCAAACAGGTCGAGAACAAAAGGGCCGTAAAGCGAATTAATGCCCCACCAGATTTGATCAGGGGTGCGCCACTGGTCGCCAACCTGCTTGAGCTTATGGGTCGGCTGTGCGCGCAGCGCTTCCAGCGCGGCAACATATGGATTTGTCATGCTGGTACTCCAGAATTTGGGCGTAAAAAAACCTGCCGGAGCAGGTTAATCAATAAATCTTACAGGTCTTGGCCGAAGAATATCTATTTGTTCAATCATTTGCTCTCTTTGGCAATCCATTTTTAATGCAAATAGAAATAGTGCGTTTCGGCCACTTTCCGGATCGGGTAGTTCAAATTGCTGAATAGCAAACTCTTCAATAACTCGTCGATATTCATCAACTATGCAGAAATTAGCATTAGTCGCACCAACTTGGTGGATATGAGGTGTAACTCCATCCTTAATAATTATGCAATCGAATATCACTTCTCCTCCTTCTGATAAACCGGATCGCTGCCGCGCGGTAACTGCAACGCGACATTCCTGTAATGCTGCAGGCGCTCTTTGAAGTATTCACGCAACGCTTCCGGCTGCCGCATCTCCACTTCCATGGCGATAACCGGCAGGTTCATGCGCTCTTTAAACGCAACACCAGACGCAGCTAAGTCCACGTTTATCTTATCGCGTTCTTCTCTGCTGCGTGCTGCAAGGTTATTAGTCAATGCAACACCTCTTGGCTCAATTTGAATTTTTCAATAGCAGAAATCATAGCTAAAGCGTGCGCTCTATCGAACCATTCGCAACATAGGCACAGGTACGGCATCCATTCATTAAATCCATATTCACTGTCGACCTCAGATAGCTCAATGCAAATATTACCTTGCGACTTGAACTTGACGAGTTCGTCAGATATTTCAACCAGTTGGGAGTGATATTTTTGCATCGAAACCTCAGATTTAGGGCCTGTTACAAAAATGCATAATAATTTAATATCGATCAACAGTTAAATTCAAGTATTGATGAAAATAATGGTTTACTTCCAGGAGAAATTCATAACTATTAACTAATGAATCTTATGAACATATGATATTTAGGAATTGATAGGCAGTAAGATAATTCGAACAAAAATTTTCATTCTCCAACCGGCCACAGGCCAGCCTTGATTAATCTGGCGCGGCGCTGTGCCGCCTCTGTGTTTATGCGCTGGCTGTCATTGGTAGCCATGCCGAAAGCGCGCCATGAAACGACGATTGCCTTCGGGTTCTTGTGAGTGATGCGTCTGGTGCTGACCAGCGTGTAAGTGAAGTCGGTGCATCCATCAACCGGCACCGGGTTGCTGGCAGTAATCACCGCCGTCTCACCGCGCAGGCAGCCGCGCATGATGCTGTTGAACTGGCCCAGCGACATATGAAAAAGGGCGCTTAATTCGCGCCCTGTTTTTGGTCCCTTACTCAACTGCCAGACGGCTCGCTCCTTGAAACCGCTGTTAGGCGCAGCGTTGCGCCGGTACTGTGCAAGTTTGCGCATGGCTACGCTCCCGCTTCATCCAGTTCAGCTTTGCGGATCAGGTAAACGTCAGTGGCTTTTTCAAGATGCCCGGTGCTGTCAGCCAGCACCTTCGCCGCGTACTTGTAGAAGCGGTCGAGACTCGAAACTGAATCAGCATTGGCTGAAGCCTCTGTGAAATCGGCAAGCAGCTGATCCGGCGTGCGCGGTGCATCATTGGTGCTCGTCGCCGGGTTAATTTCGCGCTCAGGCTGCTGTGTTTCAGGCTTGTTGTTGATCAGGTTATTCAGGTCGGCACGGCTGCGCGCCGGGGTGACATCGCGCTCTGCTCGCTGCTGGGGCTCAAACTCATCTGGCGTGTACACACCGAGAATCACATCAGGGCAGTACAGGCGCGCCCAGCGCTTTACGCCAAGGTACGCAAGTTGTTGTTTCGGGTCGCTGCCCCATAACGTTGAGTTGCGCACCTGAGCCTGAGATAAAAGCAACTCGAGCACGCGTGGTTCGTCTTCACCCTTCAGGGTGGCCCATACTCTCACGCCGCATCCTTGCTCATCTGCCATGGACCAGTTCGGGGCGATATACTTATTACCTTTCTGGGATGTTTTCTCGATAAATTTGCCAATCACTTTTTCCCATGGACCAAACCAGTCGTAATGAAGACGGTCTTTAGTAGGGGCCATCGAGGTGATCACCGCATTCACTAGCTGTGCCTCATACCCCAGAACGCCATTAATCAGGTGTGTCTTCTGAGCCACTGCGTATGGGTTCATACCCCACTGAGCAGCCTGAAGGGCCACAGCCATGCAATCCGCCGGACTGCCCGCGAGATGTGCAGGAACAGTCGCTTTACCTTTTGCCATCACATCGGCGAACGCCTGAAGCTTTTGCAAACCTGTAGGGCTGAAGATGGCTGCTCTAGTGTCTGCCTCATTAGTTGGCGCATGAATCAGGTCATTGCTCATACATTATCCTTTCTCTTGGCCCAATCCGGGCGCGTGATTTCTTCAATGCCGCCCCAGTTACCGGACTGCATGCATTCGTGGTAGGCGGTCAGGTCGCGGCGGAAGAGGTCATAACCGACTGAAACGTCATCCTCGCCCAACTGGAACACCCGCACCGGGTACCGGCCGCAATCAATTGACTCGCTGACGGCGATGAAAACGAAAAGCGGGTATTCGCCAAAGTGCTTGCTGTAGCCTTCGCGGTAATAGGCGTCCTGAACGTGATAGCGGAACTCTTCGACGTGGCGCGCAAATCGGCTCATGTCCGCCACTTTCTTCACGTCCACTATCACCGGCTGCCCGGTCAGGAATTTGTCCGGACGGATCCGGCAAAGTTCACCGGTTTGGTCATCGTTCCAGTAGATCGAAGCTTCCTGATGGCCTTCGGCTTCTAGAAGCCAGCGTGCGGCGGGGTGGGCGAGGGCGCTGGCTCGCATCAGTTTCAATTTGCGCCCCTGCTCGGCATCCATAACCGTCATGCCCAACCCTGAGCAGTCCTTCAGAAACGCCTGCTCGTTCGCTTTGCCTTCGTTGGTGCGGCGGTTGAACTCCGGCGCCACGATAAAGCGCTTATCGAACTCTTCCGGTTCCAGCAGCAGGCAGTGAAGCGCGGTGCCCATATCGAGCGCCGATTTCTTCTCTTCGTCTTCAGGTGCCTCTTTGCGCCACTGGAAAATGGCCGGGTTTATCGAAATGTCATCCAGCTGTGATTTACTGATTCCGGCACCGTGGTGATACGCCTCATTGCTGATGTCGAAATAAATGCCAGGCTCCATCACGCCACCTCGTCGTAACTGTGTTTGTGCTTCCAGATTTCAATCGCCCGTTCGCGCTTCGCAGCGGTGATCATCATGTCGCGCATGAATGCGTCGGCAGCCATCTCCAGTTCATCATCCATGTCGAACATACCCATGGCTTCGTGATCGAAATGGCGAAGCATATAGGCGCAGGCTGGCGCCACGATTGGGCTCATGTGACGCTGGGCTAAGATGCTGTCAACGCGAGCGGCGATGATCTGCAACTCGTCATCCAGCAGGCTGTCGGCGATGGCCTGAACCTCTTTGCCGTCTTTATCGTGCAACCGGAATTTCATTTGCGCTCTCCCATGCCGATAGCTTTCAGCATCTGGTTGATAAAAGTGAAATCCTTTGTCTGCTCCAGCATCTGGCGCTGGCGCTCAAGCTCTTCCTGTTGCTTCTGATACTGCTTGGTTGGCGTTTGCTTGATCATGGCTGTCCCTGCTGATTTAAAGTGTCCATAAATGAGCGCCAGCCAGAACGGATGCGGCTAACGATGCGGTCTAATTGAGACGTGTTGAAACTGAAGCCACCCATGTGGGTGGCCCCAGCGATAGCGAATGCCTGCATGGGTGATTCCTTGGTGTTGGTTGAATTGGTTAAATCAGTAGGTGATGCTGGTATGCGGGATGTTGCCGTCTTTGATTTGCATCAGAACGTCGATGGCCTGTACGCGGGTTAATCCGGCGTTGGCGATGAGCGCGTTTACGACAGCGGTTCCGATCGTCTTTCTGTGCGCTTCATTGGCTGCGCGCGCTGCGGCTTCGTCGGCGATGCGCTTCTCTTCAGCCAGTCGGGCATCTTCCGCTGCTTTGGCCTTGCGCTGCTCTTCAGCGATTGCCGCCTGCTTCTCACGCTCAGCCTGCTCACGCGCTTCCTGCGCCAGTTTTGCAGTGCGCTCCTGCGCTTCTCTGGCTTCACGCTCAGCACGCTCCTGTGCGGCGATGCGGTCACGATCTGCCTGTTCTGCTTTTGCCTTCAGCTCTGCTTCGCGGCGCGCTGCTTCCTCGCGCTCAACCTGCGCTTTCTGTTCAGCTTCACGGCGGGCGGACTCAGCCGCTTCCTGCTTCAACTTCTGTTCGTGATCGCGACGGGCTTTCTCTTCCGCTTCTTTGCGGAGGCGTTCGAGTTCGGCGGCCTGATCTTCACGCTGCTTAGCCACGACTGCCGCGGCTTCCAGCTTCTGCACTGTGACATCCTTCGCCACGCCTGCTTCGGTAGCGATTTCCTGCCATGTTTCATCCAGGGTCACCGCTTTGGCTTCACTGAGACGCGCCTGAATATCCGTAGACGGCAGGTAGTTACCACTATCATCAATCACATCAGCCAGCGACCGGAGGTCAGCCAGGCGCTGCTGCAATGCCTGCTTGCGTTCGTCTTCAGCCTGCTCCCATTCAGTGAGCGGGCGGCGGGTTTCATAGCGGATGGCATCGCACTCGGACACGAAGCGGCGCAGTTCTGCCTCAACTTCCTTCGGCAGCTCTTTCAGGCGCTTCAGGTAATCGCGGCCAGGCTTTTCAATGGCTGTCTTACTACGCGATACCTGCGCCGCCAGCGATGCCACACGTGCACGACCCTTGGCAGTGCTCAGGTCAGGCACTTCATTCACTGAATTGCGAATCTCATCGAGATAAGCATTGAGACCGTTTGGCACATACAGCGTTGGTGCCTGCTCTGGCTTAATTTCCAGTACTGCTAAATCCGTTGTTTCACTCATTTCATTCTCCTGCGGGCAAAAAAACACCCGCACAGAGGCGGGTGTATTTAGGAAATCCCTATCACAGCGAGATTAATTACCGGGTTGTAACGAATCAGAGGGTTAGGGATTATCAAATCATGACTACATATCGCGTAAGAGTGGGTTTTCATAACCCGACGGGCCTGACATTCAGGCAGCTTGATGAAGTACTGGAGCCCCTCCGTTTCTGGCGTACAGATGCGAATGGTGGCAACTTCCGTTATTACATGGAGTACGAGTATCAATCTGAAGTAATAAGCATTTGCGATGTCTGTGAGCTGGCCTATTCCCAGGCCTGTAAGGTAAGAAAATGTCCGTTAATTCTTGTTGAGGCCAAATCTCATAAGGAACACCGTGAATAAAAACGAACTCCCAATCAAAATTTGCACAGTGTGTGGCAGGCCATTTACTTGGCGTAAAAAGTGGGAGAAGTGCTGGGATGAGGTCAAGAAATGTTCTGAGCGGTGCCGAAGGAAGTGACTAAGCTTCCACGCCGTTAACACGGCACCTTACTCAACCAACCAGCCACCATAAGCAAAGCAATGACCAGTCAGACTATGGCGTTTTCTGTCTTGCTCATGGGTGGCTCCGCTATTTACTGATTGCCGACGATTGACCAGCCTGTTTTCTGCCAGTCTTCATTTCGATACCATCCATCCATCGGGCATCCATCCTCAGCGAACAATCTGCCGTTGCGCATCTCAAACCACTCTTCACGAGTGAAGTATTCATGGCGCACCGTTTTTCCGTTCTCCATGGCTTCAATTGCGTCACTCCATGACATAACCGTTTCTTTCCTCATACCGTTATCTCGCCGTTACGATGTCTTTTGATTTGCGATATCCAGCGGCAAAAATCGCGATTTCCGGTAAGCACATCGCTGTGCTCTCATGCTTCTCACGCAGACTTGGTGAGGATGTGGCGCGGGATACGTTTAAGCTGCATCCTGAGAGAGCCACAGTCAGCTTTTTCCCGAAGCGGTTAGCGTCGGTAGCCTCTGCTGCTTTCTTCGCGTTGTAGGCCGCCATACGGCGTTGATTTCTGGTCATCACTTTGCTCCGTTACGTTTGGCGGCTTTAGCGCGCTGCTTCTTGAGCACGCGGCGGTAGTTGCGATCGTTCTGGTTGCGCATCGACTCCCAAAGGTCGGCTTCACGATACGCAGATGATTTCTGGTAGTTCTCGTTCATGGGTGTTCCTCGATGAGTGCTTGGGTGCAAGAGCCGGAACCCGTGACGTTTCCGAACTTCATAGGCTTCTCAGGTCCACCGTCCTGACTGGCGTAAGCTCCACCTATCTCTTGCCCGAAGCACTCGCCTCGGCCTGTGTATTCACAGGGCTAAATTGTTAAAGAGCAAAAGTCCGTTTAGTTGTTCGCCAGCGTCCTGCTGTTGAGATAAACAATACTCTAGGTATTAATTCATGGCAATACCCAGAGTATTAAAAATAATATGAATGGTATTAATATGCTGTAATTGAAGGGAATTTATTTTTTGCAGGTAATAAAAAAGCCGCTCGGTGGCGGCTTGTCGGGGTACTTGCTTTTAAACGTATCTGACTTTTGACTCTACTACGACGCCGATGATCCGGCAGTTGCCGTTAATGGGCGTCATAGGCCATGAAGGATTGAGGCCTTTCAGGTAGCGTTGTCCACCGTCGATGACCAGCTTCTTGAATGTCGCCTCATTTGCGTCTGTCAGTTTAGCGACAACCAATGATCCATTTTTTGCCTCACGCCCAGTATCAACCAGAACGCTATGGCCTTCTGGGATGCTTTGCCCGATAGGGGCAGTCATGGAGTCACCTTCTACCTTCAGCCAGAATCCTGTCCCCTGAATAGGTACATCCGATTCATACCACTCGTTTATCTCGCTGATCGAATAGGGTTCCATGGCCTCTTCCCATTGTCCTGCGCTGACCCAGCTGAGCATAGGATACCTTCCTTTTGGTTCGTATGGTCCAGCGTAAGTCACGTTTTTATCGAGGGCAGGGAGTGAAGCTGCATCCACTTCTTTGGCTAACGATGGACTGAAATCACTAACAGGAACCTGGAGTAAGCGCGAAAAAGTTAAAGCTGCGCTTAAGTTAAGTGCGTTTCTGCCATTCAAGTAATGGCCTACAGCGCCCTGAGTGATATCCAGTGCGTCCGCAATATCTTGCTGGGTAATGCCCAGATTTTTCTTTTTAGACTCGTACAGAGCTTTGAGGCGCTTTGCGTCATCAAGCTGTTCCGGCGTCAAAACCTTGGTGTTTTTCATCACCTGATTCTAATACCTCAGTTATTAAAACGTGAAATACCGTAGGTATTGCTTTATTTAATACTCATAGTATTATTACTGCATCGGTAATCACGTGGAGGAAACCGATGGACAAAGTAACCCTCGCTGATTACGTCAAGGAGAACGGTCAGGCAAAAGCCGCCGACATTATCGGCGTTCACCAGACGGCAATCAGCAAAGCAGTACGAGTTGGTCGCAAGATCTTCATCACCACAAAGCCTGATGGAAGCGTGGAAGCAGAAGAACTCCGACCTTTCCCTAGCAGCAGAAACGCTGCCGCATAAGCAGCGTCGCTCTTTATCAATCTGACCGCCCTCGGAACTCCAGGGCAAAACCAACTGACCTTGTTACTGCAAGGTACAGCAAGTTCTTACATCACAAGGAAATATAACGAATGGAACGCGCAAACAAACGCAACGAGGCGCTGAAGATTGAAAGCGCCTTACTGAACAAGATCGCAATGATTGGCACTGAAAAGACAGCTGCCGCCATGGGTGTCGATAAAGCGCAGATTAGCCGCTGGAAACGCGACTGGCTGCCTAAGTTCTCGATGCTACTGGCAGTGCTTGAATGGGGTGTCGTTGATGACGAGATGGCTCATTTAGCCAGACAGGTGGCGAGCATTCTCACCAATGAAAAAGCCGGGGTGAGCAGCAACTCATTCCCGGCCTAGTAGCAATTTGCGAACACAAATAACTGGAGAAAATTATGCCAGGACTAACTGGATATGTAAACAGTGGCGGGTCACTTTATGAGTAATCTCGCCTACAGCAACGTCTCACCAATCAGGCCTGAAACGGAGGCCGTGGAGCGCCGTGTGGTCGATACCGATAATGGTTACACCAGAATCGCTAACGAGCTACTGGAAGCTATCGCAAGTGCCGATTTAACAGCTAGGCAGTTGAAACTGATGCTGGCATACGTCCGCAAAACATACGGTTTCAACAAGAAATCAGATCGCATTGCTGATGAGCAGATTGCCCAACTCACCGGGCTTTCTCGCCAGAACGTCAACAAGGCAAAAAAAGAACTGCTTTCAATGAATTGCCTGTTAATGGAAGGAAGCCAAATCGGGATTAACAAAGAGGTTTCAGCGTGGCAATTCAGCAAGTGTCTCCAAGTTAGCAATTTAGTCTTTAAACCAGAGACAAAAAGTGTCTCTAACCTAGAGACTTTGCCTGTCTCTAAATTGGAGACACACAAAAGACATTCTTCAAAAGACAAGAAAGAAAGTAATTATTCGTCAGAGAATTCTGGCGAATCCTCTGACCCACCCCCTGAAAATAATTCGGCTATCCGACCCGATGCAGCCATCCAAACGCCGAAAGGGGACAAGTGGGGGACAGCTGACGATCTCAAAGCGGCCGACTGGATTTATTCAAAAGTTCGAAATGTGTCGCCTACTGCCCAGCAACCCAATTGGCCAGCATGGGCGAACGACATCCGCCTGATGCGCAATGCGCTGAAGTGCACACATCATGAAATCTGCGAATTGTTCAAATGGGCTAACGCCGATGCCTTCTGGCAGACCAACGTCATGAGCCCTGCAAAGCTTCGCCAGAAGTGGGACACGCTCAAAGCACAAATGCACCAGCCTAACCGAAACCGACCTGTGTCTACGGATCAGCATGCCGCTGTCCACTGGAACAGCGAAGAAGCTTGGGAGAAATTCATATGAGACAACTCGAAGCAGCTGTGAACCACCGTGACGGCGCCGCGTTATCGCGCATGGCCGGTGATGTACCGCAGCATGTCGATCGCCGCTTGCATCACGAAATCGAAAAGCTGATTAACGAGTTTTTCGAGGGATTGAAGCAGGTTTTCCCGGCATCAATCAGCACTGCATGGCGCAACCCAGCTGATGAAGCCGCTGCTAAACGTCAGTGGATTGCAGCCTTCGCTGAAAATGGCATAACCAGCAAAACACAGCTGGCGGCCGGAATGCGGCAGGCTCGTGCCAGTGGATCCCCGTTTCTGCCATCGCCAGGCCAGTTTATCGCCTGGTGCAAGCAATCATCATTCTGCGCTGCGGGTCTGCCTGACGAAGATACGCTGTATTCGCTGGTGATGACATACTGCGCCAGACGCGGCGGTTACGTTACGGCAGAAGACTATCCGTGGGGCAGCAACGCCGAATACTGGATGGTCACCGGCCTGTACAGCATGATGCGAGCTAACAATCTGAGTGAACCCGAGCTGCGCGTGAAATGTCGCTCTGAGCTGCGCAAGATGTCACAGCGCATTGAAGCTGGAGAAGAAGTACCACAGCCGCGTAAGCAGTTGCTGAAGCTCTCCATCCCATCAACTACCGAGAAAGCGCAGGAGGGCGTAGCGATGCTGCGTGCAACCCTGAAGCGAGGTAAGTCATGAGTGAGGAAAAAAGCATTAGCAATTGGCGCTTATGCCGAAGTTTGATAGTTAGCAACAAAACGATTTGTGAAGAATGAATTGTGCTGAAGTTGGAATAGAATCGAAGCGGTCATTATAGAGAATTATCTAGAAAGTATAATATTTTACAGCATGAACTTTTCCCATATTCATATTCAACTTCAAAAGAGAAATGATGCTTGTAAATATTAAATGATTAGCTTTGGTTCTTTGCAATCAACAGCATGAGTGCTGATAAGGTGAAATTATCTCTAATTAAACCTTGTTTAATCATTCCAAAAATCTCTTCAAGTGAGTGGAATTTACAACAAATCACTCCTTCCTCTTTTTGAGGCGTGAGGTTTTTTATATCGTCAACCTCACAAATTATTGCTTGGATTTTATCCGATATTAAACCTGAGTCAGTAGACAACTTACCAAGAATATAGCTATTGGAGGATTCTAAGTTTAGCTCTTCTTTAAGTTCTCTCTCTCCTCCTGTCAAATGGGTTTCTCCAGAATCAATGAATCCCCGAGGGAACTCATACAAATTCTCACCGTTCCTTAGGTGTTGAATGATTGCGTATTGGTTTTTATGGATGGGTATTATTACAACGCCACCATTTTTTTGGTGGAGTTTGAGGTGACCCAGTTCATCGATCGAGACTGATAGCATGCTGTTTTCGAAAATAACCTTATTCAAAATTTACAATCCAGGTTGGTTGAATGGCAGAACGTCGTATAATCTTTCTTGTATTATAGAGATAGTAAAAGACATACGTACAATAGACCAATACCTTAGCGGAAGCGGTCAAATATTCATTATTAGCCTTCAATAGCGAAAAAATTTCTTTCACAAGTATAGCCGTTGGAAACCCTGAGATAAGGATCATACAAAATATGACTCTATTCTCGATACCTTTTAACATCTTTTCAAAACTCATGGTGCTATATTTTTGGTTCTGTTTTTTGAAGAAATCTTTTATGCTTTGGTTAACATCTCCAAAATCAAGCTTATCCCTTGCAAGTATTTTGTTAAGTGCTAGGGCTGAGTCTGTGTATTGCATTTGCCAAGAGCGCAACCCGGAGAGAGTTCTTATTGTCATCCCCCCAATCATACATATGACTAAGTTTAAAAAAATGGCCGAATATTGGCTAGATATCATCTTGCTGAAGGAGGTATATGAACCAATATAAAACGATAATATAACAAGATAGAAAGCGATGGTTTGATCTCTTTTAGAAGACTGCTCTTTTATGTGTTCATTACATCTTTCATAAACTGACATCAGAAAATCTTTTGATACTGACATTGGAGCTCCTGAAATGTATTTTCAAATGACTTACAAATTTATTACTTTTATAGCTCAACGCTTAAATGTATTTCATAACCTTAAGTTAGGCAATTACCAATCATATCAGTAATGCTATGGAGATACCAAAAGAGGGCATCAGACTTCATAAGGCAAACTTCAGCGCTATCGGGCAACAGCTTCAACCCCTGCTCGAATCCGGCGACTGCTACCGGCTAATCCTCAGGCCGTGGAAAGAAAAACGTAGCTTTTCTCAGAACAGCCTCGCCCATATGTGGTTTGGCGAAATCAGCGAATATCTCATCAAGTCTGGTCGTATCGACGCCACGCCTGATTGGGTAAAGCGCAACCTAAAGCGCACTTACCTTGGCTGCGAAGAGATTACCTATACCGACTTCGTTACCGGCGAGAAGGTCACCTCCTACGAGCCGCGCCATACATTCAGCCTTGACACAGGAGATATGCACTTCTTCCTAAATCAGGTTGAGCAGTGGTGCGCACAGTTCGGGCTGGCGTTGACCATTCCGCACGATAGCGAATATCAAAAACTGAAGGACGATCAAAATGCCTAAGAAAACATGGTCAGATAAGGATCTGGCTTACATCGAGCGCGTCGCCGGAAAGGTTCCTGTGCCCGTGATGGCAGCCGCTATAAACAAATCGGTGTCTGCTGTCACAGGTAAGGCCCACTCGCTCGGACTAAAGCTGAAGGTACCGGCAATCATCCTCAATAAATATTGGCCCGATTATGTTCAAAAGGAACGCACAGATGAAGTGTCTTAATTCCGTCATGCAATTCTTAATTTACCACCTAATATTTAAACTAGAACAAAGATAAATTTTGAAGTATTAACCATGTCTTACCTGTAATAGCTTTAAAACATCCCGGTCCTTATGAATATGAATTAGGGCCAAATGTTATCATGTGGAGAAAATCCGATGAAATCAGGACTAGAAGCAGGTTGCATTGCTTTGGTAATTGACTCAGTGAATCCAGAAAACGTCGGCAAGTCTGTAACATTACTGGGTTGGTGCGAGGCTGGAGAATTTTTTAATGCACCAGATGGTACCTGCGGACAAATGCCATCTAACACGGGCGGCTGGCTGTGTGTTGGCGATATTGTATGTGTTGGAAAATTTTCCGTCTCGTTAAGGGATTTCAGAAATTATGGCTGGTGTATTTTCCCTTCTAAATACCTTATGCCGCTCAATGGCGACGACCTGAGATATTATGATGACCGCAAAAAGGAGAGGTGCAATGCCTGAAGAAAGGAAAACACCGAAGGTGCGTAAATGCAGAATATGCAAAAAGCGCTATAAGCCCCTTACTCTTTATCAGTGGTGGTGTTGCGATGAGCACCAGGACGAACTGATAAAGCAACTCGCAACAGCAGCCAGAAAGAAACGAATACATCAGCAGGAGCAGGTCAGAAAGAAAGAAGCACAGCAGGAAAAACGTAACCTCAAGATCCGCAAGTTAGCACTTAAGCCCCTCAGCCACTTCCACCAACAAGCTCAAGCCGCCTTCAACGAGTTTATCCGCTCCCGCGACACCGCCGATCCATGCATAAGCTGCGGTCGCTTTCACGATGGAAAATATGACGCAGGCCACTACCGCACACGCGGCGCATCACCGGCCACACGTTACGACGAAACCAACTGCCATAAGCAGTGCGTTCCCTGTAACCAGCACCTATCCGGAAACATCGAAAACTACACGCCAAACCTGATTAAGAAAATCGGTCAGGCTGCATTCGATCGCCTGATGGGGCCGCAAGAGCTGAAAAAGTGGACGCGGGAAGAGTTGCAGGAACTGGCGGCGCATTACAGGCAGAAAACCCGTGAGTTGATCAAACAAAGGAGCGAAGCCGCATGACCTGGCTAACCAGATTACTCAGCAGATTTAACCCCGTTCATCCGATCCCGGTTCAGCGCAAGCGCTCCAGCTACCCGGCCAGCCCCGAAAAAATCACCAAGCGGAGGAAGAAATGATCGCCGATTACCTGCGAGACAAGTGGCGGTTTCTCAGGATGTACCGCGCCCGCAATACCTTCCCGGTTGATTACCGGATCATCAAGCACACAGCCAAAATCATGGGGATGAAACATGCGCATTGAAAGAGACTTTCAGCAAATCGTCAGGCTCGCCGGTGTGCGTAGCTCTGCAGATATGCGCCGACTGTTTGGCAATGGATGGAAGACCATCAACATCTCACAGCAGGCGTGGGTTCGCCACATGCTCACAGTTTGGGGCCAGCACCTCGGCAATGAAGATTACGATCGCGGTGAAGTGAACGTTATCGGCCGCCTTATGATGCGCTGCGAATGGAGTGAGCAGAAGGGTAAGCAGATAGAGAAAATCGTGTCAGAGCTGCACTGTGAAGGCCTGCGTGGTGAAGAGCTATTCCGCAAAGCCCGAGACCTGCTGATGCCACAAACCTCAACAGCAAACATCATCGCTCTCGCCAAAGAATCAGATGATGCTGCTTTCGTTGAAGCTGTCATGGTTAAAACCTTCGGGAAGGACAACCCGATTAAGAACGTAGCCAGATTACGATATTGCAAACGCAAGAGCGTGCAAAACATCGGTGCATCGCTGATTTATTTCACTGGCATCAGCACCAAGGAAGCAAGAAACAGAATGGAATGGGCGCTGGACATCCTCGAAGGAGAAATGTTTTACGCAATTAAGCGAGAAATGGAGAAGGAGATTCCTAAAATAGCTGCCTAAAGAGAATGAATAGCACGAATAGCTAAAGACAAAGGGCATGGAAGCCTGGCATATTCATATATGCTCGGGAAGCAAAGCGAACTGAGCAGTTCCATCACAAGTGAGTGATTAAAAGCGCCACGGTTACCAGCCGAAGGCGCTTTTTTATTGCCTGAAATCCGGGTGAGAAGCACAGTGGTTGTGCGTTCGGCTGTTAACCGATTGGTCGCGGGTTCGAATGCTTTGGCCGCCAAATATTTCCTCGGTCATGACGATGACCGTATTTACCGCTTAGCGTCGGGGATAATATCTGGAATTTTTAGGACTAAAGGCTCCATAAATGAATTGCTAAAAATTAGAGTTTTTCTCATTGTATCTTTATTTTTTTTCCTAATTCGTTAAGTTGTACTAGGGCTATTACTAACGAATAGGGCTGTTCAATGTTGTCAACTTATGAAAGATGGGTTTCTTTCTTCGATTTTGCGTTTCAGCCGACTCATCCGGCTGCGCCTGATATACCTGTTATCGACATCCTGAGGAACCTGAAAAACCTAGTGGATGCAGGAAACGCTGTCCGGCTGTACAATCAAGGTACGCGTGCAGTGCGAATTTCTGAGATGACTTACAAAGTTGGTGATTCAGAAGCAATCTTGCTTATCCAGCTTTGTGATAAAAACGGGTCAGATCCAGTTTTTGGCGAACTCACGACAGGGCAACTTCGCGTTGAGCCCAAGCTTGCAGGAGAAGGAATAGCTGTTTCAAGCCATGTAATGATCTCAACCACAGTTGCCCAGCATACCGCAGATCATTTCAAAACCTTAGTTGAGACAGTACCGGGTATAAGCAAATCAATCCTACAGCCTTTTCTCAATGCAATGCTTCGTGATGCATTCATTGGTCAAGAGTTCAAAAATCCAGCGACAAAAGCAATGTGCCAGCTGAAGCCAAAGCTTGAAATTTTTTCGCATGGCTCGCAAACCTTGCTGGACACTTTGAAGGGTGCAAAACTGCATAATGTAAAGCTGGTCAGCACTCGTAAGCAAGGTGGCATGGACAAAACCGCTTACACTGAACTAGCAGAACGGTCAGTGAGGTATAAGATTGTAAAGCAACCACCGCTGGCAGATAAAAAAAGGTTATTGGAAATTTTAAGAAAGAAAGGTCAGCAGTCGGGCTTTAGCAAGGTATCTATCAGCTATTCTAAAGATGGTCGTCAAGCTAGCCTTGATTTAGACAGGAATGAGGATGCAGCAACTAAGCTCTTTACAAAAAGTGAAAAAATCATTCTCGGTTCCGGCATAAATCAGTGTGAAAGCACGATACACCAGGAACTGGAGAGGAAGATGAAAGGGCTATTATAATCGAGGTTTCAATATGAAACTTTTTTCACCATTAAATTATCTGCGTATCAGACATAGCGAAAAAAAATGGTACGACTTTATTTTACCGTCGCTAGGGGCTGTACTTGCGATGGCAGTTTATTTTTTTTGCCACGATCAAATTCCCTTAGTGGGTAGCAGTGGTCTTATAGTACAAGTTAATGGGTTGCTGCAAGTCCTGATAGGGTTCTATATTGCTGCTTTAGCCGCAGTTTCGACCTTCAGTAATGCGTCTATCGACGAGGTAATGGCTGGAGATCCGCCAATTCTCTTAGAAAAGTTTCGTGGGACTGAAATCAAAGTCGAGCTTACACGAAGAAGATTTGTTTGCTTTCTTTTTGGATATCTTGCGCTCATGAGTTTTATATTGTTTAGCGTTGGACTTGTGTCAATTCTTTTGGGGAAAATGATTTCTGCATGGATCATTGGTCTCAGCTCTATAGAAGTGCTTTGGTTTGTAAAAACAGTATTTGTGGGTCTTTACTCTTTGATACTAATAAACTTGATAACCACGACTTTATTAGGGTTGTATTACCTTTCAGTTAGGTTTCACCAATCTTCCCTATAAAATCACAAAGCACAAAAACAAAAAGGCTCGCTTCGGCGGGCCTTTTTTATTTCGCCCCTGCCAACAAGCACGACCTCATGGGTTTCCCTGTGTGATAGCGGGCGCCTTCTATGCAAAAAAAATCCGCACTCAGGCGGATTATTCAATCTTGGCTACCTAACAGCAACCGGGCTTTTCTCTCTCGACAAGATTAAAGCTAACCGGGCTTGCTCAGTTCAGAAAGTAGACAATTCCTAATTGAGCCAGCTCCCTCAACACAGAGGGGGTCACATGAGTATCGATATGAGCAAACTGGCATCAGGCGCAGCTTATGGCGCATCTGCCGGGACAATAGCAAACGGCTTGCTTACCAAGCTGAGTCCCGATGAGTGGAGTGCCGTGGGTGTGCTGGCCGGTATCGTGGTCGCACTTATTACTCTCGGCATCAACTGGTATTACAAACGCAAGGCCACCAACGCGCAAATCGCTGCGCTCCAGCGCTGGCCCACCGCACCCGATGTCACCACCGAGGATTAACCCATGGCTATGTCCAGTAATCTGCGCAATAAGCTGATCGCTGTTGCCGGTGGTGGTGCTATCGCGATTGCTACCGTGTTCCTCGGTGGCAAAGATGGCGTTGAGGGTCGCGTGTACGAGCCTTACAAAGATGTGGCTGGCGTGTGGACTGTCTGCGATGGTCATACCGGCAACGACATCATCAAAGGCAAGAAGTACACCGACCGTGAATGCGATCGCCTTCTGAGCGCTGACCTTCAGCCGGTTAAGCAGTCAGTTGACGGACTGGTAAAAATCCCCCTGGGTGAATACCAGAAAGCCGCGCTCTACAGCTTCACCTACAACGTAGGATCATCTGCATTCTCGAAATCATCCCTGCTGAAGAAGCTCAATGCGGGCGATGTGACCGGAGCGTGCGAAGAGATGCGCCGATGGGTGTATGCAGGCGGACAGAAATGGCGCGGACTGATGAACCGCCGTGACATGGAGCGTTCACTGTGCCTGGCGGAGAACGCCAATGACCTTAAGTAGAATCAAATGGGATGCGGTCGCTATTGCGGTCCTGATCCTTTTGGTCATGGCTCTCTGCGTCACGGTAAAGCTTCAGTCATCCTCAAAGGCATTACTCACCCTGCAGAATGAACAACTGAAGCAGGAAAAGACATCGGCCGAGGCCATCACAACCAATGTTCTGAGAGCCACAGCACTCTTCAACGACATCGCCCAGGCAACCCATGATGATAATCAGGCCAGTAACTCAGATAGCGAGGGAAGGGTGGTCATCATTCGTCAGGCGATTAAAGGCGATCCGTGCGCTACTCAGCCTGTTCCTGCTGCCGCTGTTGACCAACTGCGCGCAAACCGAAACAAAGTACGTTCAGGTGCCACCGGTACAGATACCGGTAAGCCTGCTGGCTGACTGCGAAGTACCACTTATCCCTGAACCGTTCACATGGGGCGACAGTCTGGAGCTGAACGAGCGCCTGCTCAACTCACTTGCCAACTGCAACCGTGATAAGGCCGCCATCCGTAAAATAGAACTGGAACGGCAAAAATGACCAAATTTCTGACATGGCTGAAGAGCCTGTTTATCCATCCTAAAGAAGAGAGCAACCAAATGTCTGAGCCATTGAATGACGCAACCACCGTACAGCCAGTTGCAGCAGAGCCTGTTACCGCTGAAGTAATCACCCCGACAGCAGAAGTCAAAGCAGGCGTGCAGGACTTCGAAGCAGCGCTGGCGTTTGTAGAAAGCGGTGTCGCTACATTAGGTGCATCAGCTAAAGATGAGCTTGTAGCTATGGTGAAGAAATACCTGTAATCGCCTCGCGATTATATGCCTACTAAGCACATAAATAAGCGCACATCTGTATAGCCTGACTTTGGTCGGGCTTTCTATTTGTATAAGTGGATATCACAAGGCGCATCTCAAAGTGTGTCGTGTGATATTCATTAAAAATATCATCAGTTAATTTCTAAAACCGAATATAGGAGAGGTTTTTATGGGCGATATTGTTGTTAGCGGAACTGTGCCTGCTGTACCTGCTGGAAATCCCGATGCATCACTAATGCCAATGTCTAGCGGTAGTGGAAGCATGGTTGGCGGGCCGCCACCAGAGGCTGCGATCGCAATTGATTTTCAGTCCGGCGCTTACTATAACCGTTCATTGCCAGCATTATCCAAGATTATTAAAAGCGCAAAATCCGAAGCTGAAAAGCAAAAGAACTCTCTAATCTGGTTCCGTAACTGTATTTTCTTGAATAAATGCGAAATTGAACATCCAAATGATGGAATTTATGTTGCTCAAAAATTTTATTCAAAAGAGCGGACTGATCTTCCTTTGAATGGCGGTTCAAAACAATTAGGAAACTCTCCTTACGCAATCGCGAGCGCTTTTGGTAACTTCCTCTGGGGTAATGGTCAATCTATGAGCGTTGATATCAACACCCTTGCTTTGCAGTTCCTCACAGCGGATAAAATTCCTGGTTTTAATAGCCGAATGAACGCGATTGGGGCGCCCGGGACATATAACATGACGTTTGCATTCCCATATGATACCGGACGTTCTAACTATGTGATGGAGTACATCCTGGGAAACATTACTCTTCAAATGGATGGTGTCTTTACTCGAAATGCAACCGGGTCGTGGGCATTCGATGGTGTGATTAGGGCTCAAGTTCCTGATAAATATGACTTTGATGCCAGCACTCATCGAACCAAGACGAATGAAGATCTCACCACCATCGGTCGCTGGATGGGGGAGCGCTTCAAAGGAGTACCTTATAAAATTGAAATTAACGGTCAAACGCATGTTAAGTTTTGAGTCTTAATGAGTATAATTCTCATCTTAATGTAATGCTTAAGATAGGGAATAGTCATGAAATCTTTGCGTGTTGGAGTCTTGTTAGTGCTAATCATCGTAGCAATTGTTCTAATTGGAATGATTGCCGTTCCTATCATCAACAAGCCTGACAAAGTAGTAACAGCTGACATTACTGCCTGCCAGCACTACGACAGTCGGACAATTGTCAGAAAAGTGGTTGCCGCTAGGACAGGTGAGCATGAAGGTTTCGACGACTTTTCAAAGGTTCAGGATGCTGCGCAAAAGGCCCATTTATTAGTAGATGTTGATAATGCTTCTCTTAGCGACAACATTTGGATGGTTCCTTTTAGCCAGAGGAGTGACACCAACGGAACGCAAAATGGAATGGCATTACTCGATTGCAGTCGAGATAGCGTAGAGTTTGGCGGTATCTAACTGCATTCAAAGCAGTAAGATCATCACAGGGCGCATTTTCGAGTGCGCCCGATGATGCTAGTAGAGCCCTACTTACTGACGCCGCTAAACGGGATTATTTCACCCTCAGAGAGCGAATCGTCACAGTGACGAAGCAGGTTGGTTATTTGCAGGACTACATCAAAGAGCAGTGTCTGAAATAAAGAATCTCAACAATTGAGATGTAACTTTCAGGAAAATCGCCCGCGCAGAAATGTGTGGGCTTTTTTATACGTATTTACCGCGCATCTCACGCGCATTTTACCACTCAGAACCTTTCAGGATGACCCTTGAGGATACCGGCTGGCTGTCGGAGCCTCTGAGGGCCGGATTTCCTGTGAGACAAGGTTCATCACTAAAAGGTAATTACCGACATGACAAATCAAACTGTGAATGTTTACGGTATCTCTGTCCGGGTTGACTCGGAAGGAAGATACAACCTTAACGATCTACATGCCGCAGCCGTAGTCAATGGAGAGGCGACGGAATCCCAAAGGCCTAACAAATTTATTCGGAGTGCAGCCGTAAAGCGTTTCGTTTCTGCGCTTGATTCCAGAGGACAAAAATGTCGTCTGGAAGAAAATCAATCACTTAACATTGTTAATGGTGGCGTGAGCCAAGGTGTTTGGGCCGCCGAATTATTAGCTATTCGCTATGCGGCATGGATTAAACCGGAGTTCGAAATCCAGGTGTACGAAACTTTCCGAGAAGCTGTGCTTAGCGGTATTAGCAGCATGAACCGGCTTAACCGTCTCGACTTGCTAATAGCAACTGAGACAAAAGAGGTCAGTGCTTGCGCCAGGGCGATGAATAAGTGGGGCGTTGGTGGGAGAAAGAAACTTCTCAGCTGCGCACGTGAGAGGATTGTAAGCCAGATAGATCCAGACATGGTGGCGTTGATGGAAGGAGACACTACCCAGTGAAAGTGGGTAAATTATTGCCCACTTTTATAGCGGGCAATAAACACCTCTAAGAATTAGAGGTTTGGGTTAAAAGCCAGAACAATTGCTGCTATAACGGGTATAGCTTTACATATAGTAAGCCCGATCTTTTTTAAACCGCCATCCTTAATTCCAGACCAGTCTATAAATAACTCAGTACACGCAAAGGCGGCGAATAAAAAAGCGAAAGATACTGCCGTTCGCTCTGAGAAGTAGAATGCATAACCAAGTGCGGCCAAGAACAACAACCCTGACAACCAAGCCATTACCTTATTCATTTAGTTCATCCTTATGAAATGAAAAGCTTAATATATACAAATAACACTTAATACTTTACAAAAAATAACATATTGGGGGTTGGTATGTCCGAAATCTACCAAATCACGCTAACCACCCAAACAGGTGAAAGCTTCACGGGCAAGATGTCACGCCGTCAGCCTGAGCTGGTTAACGGCTTAGTGCCGCTGGCGACTGAGACGGGCGAGTGGCTGTATTTCGCTCCTGCCGATGTGAAGCGTGTGCAATTCACGCCAGTAGCGGTAGAGCAGACAGAAGAAGTAACAACGGAGTAACCCATGGCTAACGATGACGAGCGCAGGCCTTATCCGCCAGTTAACTTCAGCGACTCCGAGAGTTGGCATCCATACACCCGGCTCATTCCCGCCAATGAAGTGCATGAGTGGGTAAATCGCCAAATCATCAGCGATACCGGCAGCATCCATAACCCTGACCACGAGCACTTGGTTGAGGCCGATCTCTGCTTCATGTGGGCGTCTGACTCGTTCGCGAAGAAAGGGCGCTACGTCCTCGGCCAGGCCGAACAAGTAATGCTCCGCGCCGGTGGATGGCAGAAAGCCAGAGTGGAACAGCAGATGCATGAATGGTTCGGTCGAATTCCGAAGTTCATCATCACGCTGGCGGCCGATTACTGCTCTCAATGCAGTGACCTTGAATTCTGCGCTCTGGTAGAGCATGAGCTTTACCACATCGCTCAAGCCACCGATGAGTTTGGCGTACCTAAGTTCACGCGAGATGGAGATCCTAAGTTGTGCTTGCGTGGCCACGACGTGGAAGAGTTCACCGGAGTGGTTCGCCGCTATGGCGCAAGCGCTGACGTTCAGGAACTTATTGAGGCCGCTGCCAGACCGGCAGAAGTGGCAAACATCAACATAGCCAGAGCATGCGGTACGTGCCTGATGAAACTGGCATAACTTTTATCTGCTTTGTCATGGAGGTGACCTGTGGCAGCTTTATCGACAGAGGTTAAAGCCTTCATCGTTCAATCCCTCGCATGCTATGACACACCTGCAAAGGTGATCGAGCTTGTAAAAGAGAATTTCAGGGTGACTGTCACGCGTCAGCAGGTGTCAGCATATGACCCGGCTAACGCGATGGCGAAGAGCCTGAGTCAGAAGTGGGTCGACCTGTTCAACGTGACCCGCACTCGCTTCCAGACCGAAATCACCGACATCCCGATCGCCAACAAAGCCTACCGCCTGCGCACCCTCGACCGGATGATGAACAAGGCTGAGAACATGCGAAACATGGCGCTGGCTGCAACCCTGATTGAACAGGCTGCCAAAGAGTGCGGTGACGCTTACACGAACAAGCAAAAGGTTGAGCATACGGGAAAAGACGGTGGGCCAATTGAGTCGGCAACGCTGACCAAAGACGAATACAAAGCTGCTCGGCGGGAGATGTTGGAGGATGACGACTGCTGAGCAGAAGATTTACGCGCGAAAAATTGAGTGTGAAGAAGACGGCATGTATTTCGCCCGTTACTTCTTTAAGCAGCGCACCGACGGCAAAATGATTGTAGCGCCGCATCACAAGGTTATTCAGCAAACGCTCGACCGGGTGATTGATGGCGAAATCACAAGGCTGATCATCAACGTTCCGCCTGGCTATACCAAAACTGAGCTGGCAACTATCAACATGATGGGGCGAGGGTTGGCGCTTAACCGCCGCGCGCGCTTCATGCACCTGTCGTATTCGCACAATCTTGCCCTGCTGAACTCATCAACTGCCCGCACCATGATTAAGTCGAAGGCTTATCAGTCGATGTGGCCGATGGCGCTGCGCGATGACGCAGACAGTAAGGCGATGTGGTGGAACGAGTTCGGCGGAGGCGTTTATGCTTCGTCCGCTGCGGGTCAGGTTACCGGCTTTCGTGCCGGGCATATGGAGCCGGGCTGGCAGGGCAGTCTGATTATTGATGATCCGGTAAAGCCTGATGACGCTTACAGCGAAATCGTGCGTGACGGCGTGAATAACCGCTTTAACGAAACCATCAAATCACGTCTGGCCGTCGAAACAACGCCGATGATTGTGATCATGCAGCGCATTCACTATCACGACCTGAGCGGTTACCTGCTGCGAGGCGGCAGCGGGGAAGAGTGGCATCACCTCAATCTGCCGGTGATTATCGACAACAGCCAGTCATACAGCGCGCTCTACCCGGAAAACACTCACGCGATACCGATTGATCATGGCCTGCCTGATGGCTGGCTATGGCCGTTTAAGCACAATGAAACGCACCGGATATCGCTGTTCTCGCACCGACGCACTGCCGAAGCGCAGTATATGCAGAAGCCTCGCCGCTTCAATGCTGAAGGTGCGCTGTGGAACGAGGCGATGATATCCAGCGCTCACGCGCTGCAAATCGTCATAGAATCGACCCGTACCGTTATCGCTATTGACCCTCAGGCAGTGAACAATGAGGACAGTGATGAAACAGGTATCGTGGCCGCCAGTTCCTACGGAAAAGGTAATGAACGCCTGTTTTCGGTCAATGGCGATTACTCCGGCAAATTCTCGCCGAACGGCTGGGCCAAAAAAGCCATATGGGCTTATAACGAGCACCGCGCTGAAGCGATCGTGATCGAAACTAACCAGGGTGGCGATATGGCCGAGGATACGCTGCGCAACGCGGGGTATACCGGTCGCATCATCCGTGTGCACGCCAGCAAAGGCAAATACGCCCGTGCTGAACCTATATCTGCTCTGTATGAGCAGGGGCGTGTGGCGCATCGCGGCAACCTCTATACGCTGGAAAATCAGCTTATGGAATACGTGCCAGCTACTGCCAAAAAATCACCAGACCGCCTTGATGCGCTGGTCTGGGCAATTACCGAACTGTTCCAGCCGAAAGGCGTAACCGTCAGACCTTTCTCTGCCTAACCGGAAAACACAATGAGTAATGACGTTCGCAAGCGGTCCGCAAAAATCGAGGCCATTGCCGGTTGCTGGCCGATGATTGCCGCTCTGCTGGGCGGCACCTCTGCCATGCGCGATGCGGGCAAAATGTATCTGCCCAAGTGGCCTAATGAGGACGAGGGCTTTTATAAGAACCGCCTCGCTACGGCCACGCTGGTTCCGGCCTTCTCACGCACCGTCGAGGTGTTGAGCGGCAAGCCATTCTCTCGCCCGGTTTCGTGGGATGAGAAAAAGGTGCCTGAGCGCATTCAGCAGATGTTCCCTGATATCGATCAGCAGGGTACCAACCTGCATTCATTCCTGGCCGATATCTGTGAAGAGGTAATGGCTAACGGCATCTGCGGCATTCTGGTTGAGCACCCGCCAACCGAAGGCAACCTGTCGGTAGCCGAGGAAAAAAGGCGCGGCCTGCGACCCTACTTTGCAAAGATTGGGGCAAACAGCCTGCTCGACTTCGACTCAAAGCGCATTGACGGGCGCGAGACATTCACCATGCTCCGCTTTGTCGAGACAGTAAGTGAGCGCGATCCGGAAAATGAGTTTGTCGTTAAGGAAATTGAGCAGGTTCGCGTGCTGAACCCGGGCCGGTGGCGCACCTATCGCCAGAAAATCAACGCTTCAAATGTTCTGGAGTGGCAGTTGCATGAAGAAGGCGTAACCAGCCTGAATAAAATCACGTTTGTGCCTGTCTACGGCGATAAGCGTGGCTTCATGCAATCCCGCCCGCCGCTGGCACAACTCGCCTTCCTCAACATCGAACACTGGCAGTCTCGCAGCGATCAGCAGACTATTTTGCATGTTGCCCGCGTGCCGATCCTGTTCGGTCGTAAGCTTGGTGATGCGCCAATTACGGTAGGTGCCGCAAACGCCATCGTTTCCGATGAAGATGACGCCGACCTCAAATATGTTGAGCACACCGGCAAGGCCATTGAGGCCGGGCGTACCGACCTGCGCGACCTCGAAGACCTCATGCGGCAGATTGGCGCCGAGTTGCTTGTCATCAAGCCAGGTCGGCAGACTGTCGCACAGACAGTGGCTGACAATGAGGCAGGCACCTGCGCATTACAGCGTATAGTTGGTGACCTGACTGATGCGGCTAATCTGGCCCTGCAGTATGCGGCAGAGTGGATTAAGGAGAAAGATGGCGGCACAGTCACCATCTTCCGCGACTTTGGCGCTGCCACGCTTGCCGAGGCATCCGCAACACTACTCATGGATATGAATGTCGCTAACGCGCTCTCCAGTGAGACGCTGTTTAACGAGATGCAGCGTCGTGGGCTGATTGACATCGAACTGAACTGGGCGGACGAGCAAACTCGCATCGCGAAACAGGCACCTCGCCCGGGTGAAACCAAGACAACGCTGACCGGCTGATTACCAGCCGCAAAGACACAGGCTCATGCTCGCGCATGGGCCTTTTTTTATTGCCGAAATCTGCGGATGCGGAACGGCGAAACGGGCCGGATGGCTCACCGATAAGGTTGGATAACCCGCTATGAAACTGAAACTCGACGAAAACGGCCATGTGGTCGTATCCGATGGCAAACCTGTCTACGTGAACGATGACGGCAAAGAAATTGCTTTTGACGCACCAGGCACCCTCCAGTCAATTTCACGCCTTAACGGTGAGGCCAAATCTCATCGTGAGCGCGCTGAAGCGGCAGAGACCTCCCTGAAAACGTTTGAAGGTATTGCCGATCCGAAGGCGGCTATCAAAGCGCTCGAAGTCATCAAAAACCTCGACGACAAAAAACTGGTGGATGCCGGTGAAGTCGACAAGGTCCGCGCAGAAGCGATCAAGGCAGTTGAAGAGAAGTACGCGCCCATTGTTAAAGAGCGCGACGACCTCAGCGGTCGCCTGATTGCTGAAAAAGTGGGTGGCAGCTTCGCACGTTCGAAGTTCATCGCCGACAAGCTGAACATTCCTGCCGACATGGTGGAATCACGCTTCGGTTCTAGCTTCAAACTCGAAGGTGACAGCGTCATCGCCTACGACAAAGCAGGCAACAAGATTTTCAGCGCCAGCAACCCCGGTGAACCGGCTGGTTTCGATGAAGCGCTGGGCATCCTCGTCGAAAATTACCCGTATAAAGACCAAATCCTCAAAGGCACCGGCGCATCAGGCGGCGGCTCCAGCGGCGGCAATGGTGGTACGGGCGGCAAAACTATCAGCCGTGCGCAGTTTGAGTCGCTCAGTCCTCAGGACCAGAGCAGCCAGATCGGTGCCGGTGTCACTATTACTGATTAACAGGAAAAACTTGAATGGCTAACAACCTCACCGGCCTTATCCCTGATCTGTTCGCGGCGCGCGATATCGTGTCCCGCGAACTGACCGGCTTCATCCCTGCTGTCACGCTGGACCCCTCTGCAGAACGTGCAGCGGTGGGCGAAGCAATCCGCATCCCGATCGCACCTGCCGCTGCTGCGCAGGATGTCGTGCCCGGCCAGCTGCCACCAAACACCGGTGACCAGAACATCGGCAACACGCCATTCACCATTCAGAAGTCCCGCATGGTGCCGTTCCAGTGGACGGGTGAAGAGCAGAAGGGTGTTAATAACGGCCCGGGCTACGCCAATATTCGTCGCAACCAGATTGCGCAGGCAATGCGTACGCTGGTCAACGAGATGGAATCAGACTTGGGTAAACTGGCCCTGATCTCATCCCGCGCCGCTGGTACCGCTGGCACCACGCCATTTGCTAAAGACCTGAGCGACACCGCGCAGGTCCGCAAAATCCTGTCTGATAACGGCGCGCCGCTGAGCGAACTGCAGTGTGTTATCGACACCACAGCGGGTGCAAACCTGCGTACACTGGCCCAGCTGACCAAGGCTAACGAAGCGGGCACCGACGAGCTGCGCGCTCAGGGTACGCTGCTGGAGCTTCACGGCTTCAAAGTGCGTGAATCCGCAGGTGTGGTCACTCACACTCCGGGCACCGGCGCAAGCTATGTAACCAACGGCGCGTTGACCGTGGGCACCACTATCATCCCGGTACAGACTGGCACTGGCACTATTCTGGCTGGCGATATCATCACTATCGGCAACTACAAGTACGTTGTGACCAGCGTCCTGTCAGGTGGCTCTCTGGCTATCGGCGCGCCGGGCCTACGTGAGAATGTAGCGACTGGCGCCACCGTTACGCTGGCGGCCAGCTTCACCGCTAACTTCGCGTTCAGCCGCTCAGCGATTCTGCTGGCAACCCGCGCACCGGCGCTGCCGCAGGAAGGTGATATGGCCGATGACCGCATCACCATCACCGATCCGCGTACCGGCATGGCGTTCGAAGTGTCAATGTACCGCCAGTACAAGCGCGTGCATTACGAAATTGCCGCCGCGTGGGGCTGCGCCAACATCAAGCCTGAGCACACCGCACTTCTGCTGGGCTAATCCTTAACCCGCCGGGAGACCGGCGGCTGCAATCCGGAGATAATCATGGCTAAGAAAGCTGACGGAACCGAAGACAACACGCCAGAGGTCATTACTGATGGCATTGAAGTCACAACCGGCACTAACGCCGAGGCTGGCGCTGATGTGCAAAATGCCTCATCCGTAGCGTTTGTAACGATGGTGCGTGATCCGGAAGTTCATCCGGCACCGCACACCGCTCAGGTTCATCCTGAAGAAGTGAAAAACTACTACTCAGGTGGCTGGGCGGTAAAACAGGAAGAGGCTGAATAATGCTGACTGCCGGTCAACTTGTGGATGTGCGCCGATTTATGGGCTATCCGATGCAGGGTGATATTCCTGCCACGGATACCAGCGATATGGCTTACGGCTGGGTGTCCTCAGGTGCCTGGCAGACACTTTATCACCGCCTGTCAACGTTAAGCGCTGAGGAAGAGGCCGTGGTGGTGAACTATGTCACCACGCTAAAGGCGCTCGAATCAGCCATCACCGGCGCAGGTGACAACCTCGATACGGATCAGGCTGCAGTCTGGAAGCGAAACACCAATGAAGTGCGCGACCGCACGCGGCTGTTCAATCAGTGGCGTCGCGAGTTGTGCGGATTTATTGGCATAGCGCCCGGGACTGCGCTTGGTAACGGAACCACGCAGATAGTCAGGTGCTGAAATGGATGCTGCAAAGCTGAGAGAGAAGGTTTACATCGGCTACGGTAAGGCAGCGAAGCGTATCGGATATAGCGCCCGGCAGTATCGGGCAGCCAGCGCATTCAATCCTCTCGAAACCGCATCTCTGCAGACGCTGCCAGCATCCTTCACCACGAATTTCACCTACAGCGCACCGAATAAGTACGGTCAGGCCACCTGGCTGGGCGTGTTCGACGGGCGCGAATTTGTACCGGGTGATTTTCTGGTGTCGCCGGAGGATGGAGCTTTCTTCGTGGCCGCTATGCAGACAACGCTGCCGATTTACTGCGTGCAGACCAATCGCACTATTAAAGTGCTGAGAACGTCACAGGCACCCGGTGGCGGCGGTGTGCAGGGATATGGCGGCACGACTGCAGCAAATGAAGTCGCGATAATGTCTGGCTGGCCTGCCAGCATCCTGCAGGGTACGAAAGGGGAGAAAAGCCCCGTCAATCTGCCCGCAGATGCCAAAACGCCGTGGTACGCAATCCTGTTTCCGGCTTTCGGTGACATCGTTTTGCGTACCAGCGACATCATCACCGACGACATTGGCCGCCGTTACGTCATTTCCAGCGCTGAACTCACTGATATGGGCTGGCGCATAACCGCAATGCAGGCACTGGTGTGATATGGCTGACTCATCTGACGTAAGCAACACGATTGCCGGGATGATCGCCTCAACGGTGTACCCAAACGGCACCTCATCACCGAGTATTTCCGGCTCAGTTGTGAAGATTTACCCGGGCTGGCCGGTGCCTAACGTACTCCAGGAGGATATCAACGCCAGTGGCGCGCACATTTCCATCTGGGCGCTGCCATCTGAAAGGAAGATTGGTAGCGAGCTGGGCAGGCCGTACAGGGTTATCGAGAAGGGCGACCCGCCGATGATTGCCACCGTTGATGGGCTGAATATTACGCTTTCCGGCGCTGTTTCAGTGCCAACAAACGTGTATTTCCTGATTGACGGTACCGGATATCATTACCCCGTGCAGAGCGGCGACACGCTGGCGACAGTTGCCACGGCTATGGCTAACCAGATTCCGGGCGCAACCAGCAGCGGAGCAGTCATCACGCTGGCGAGTGGTGGCTCTGTTGTCGCCCGTACTGGCGGCGTTGGTACGGCGATGCGCGAGCTTCGCAGGCAGGCAAAGGATTTCCAGATAACCATCTGGGCACCCACACCGGCCATGCGGATACTCATTGCATCTGCTGTTGACGCTATGTTGTCTGAAAGCAGCAGTATCTCGCTGGGTGACGGTGCGCCATCTTTGCTGTTTTACACGCGGCAGTTTGATACCGACGCCAGCGAAAACTACCTTATTTACCGGCGAGACCTGATTTATACAGTCAACTATGCCACCACCCAAACTATTGCCGCGCCGCAGATCGTCGCTCCCGTTATGCACGTCACTGACGCCTCAGGCAACCTGATTAAAACCCTTCTGGAGTAAACCATGGCTGATACCGATAGCGCGCAGACCACAAGCACCGCAGCGACGGCAACTACTACGGCGGCTACAACAACTGCCGCAAAAGCTGAAACGCTGGGATATATCCTCGTCGTTCGCATCGCCTTTGCCGATTATCAGATTGGCGAAGAAATTACAGATGTCACCACCATCAAAGAAATTCTTGGTGGCGACCAGGCTGTCTACGTGATTAAACGCGCCGCGTAATTCACCTCAGTCCCAACCAGACCCGCCCACGATGGCGGGTTTTTTATTGGAGAAGAACATGCCGGTTTATCAAGCAGGCAGTCTGAACACCTCTGCGCTCTCTGCACCTGATTTGTACGTGCAGGTGATTGCGCCGAAAACCCGCTACATCAATGGTGTGGCAACTGATGGCCTCGGCCTCGTCGGCATTGGCAGCTGGGGGCCGGTAAACAGCGCGTTTCTGATTGGTTCCGACACCGACCAGGCGCTTTATCTTGGTTCGCCTCAGGTACGCAAATACGATCTGGCTACAGCCGTGGCTATTTCGCTGCAACTGGGTGCCTCTAATCTGCACTGCGTGCGCGTCACTGACGGAACGGATGTCGCTGCAACCGTTGCGATGAAGGATGTAGCCAGCACCCCTACGACAGGCCTGACTTTAACTGCTATTTACACCGGCACGCGCGGCAACACGCTGCAGGCGGCTATCACCGCCGGTACCGCGGTTAACTCGTTTAAACTGACGATTAACCTGCCGGGCCAGAGTGCTGAGATTTTCGATAACATCACCGGCACGGGCCTTGCCCTCTGGCAGAACATCGTAAGCGCGGTAAACAACGGACAGACCAGCATTCGCGGAGCCAGTCAGTTGGCTGTTGCTAACGTGGGCGCCAGCACCGCACTGCCTGATGTGACCAAAACCTACACCATGGCGGGCGGTACCGATGGCGTGACAACCATCACTGACTCCACTCTGCTCGGCACTGACGGCACCAGCACTACCCGCAAGGGGATGTATGCGCTGCGCGGTACCAACTCACAGGTGATGAACCTTGTTGACCTGACAGACAGCAGCGCGTGGCCGACCATGGCAACGTTCGCCACTGCCGAAGGTTCATTTGCGATCAGCCAGGGCGCATCGGGTACCACGTACTCAGCGCTGAGCACCTTGCTGAATAACGTCGGTGTGGATGACTGGCATTTCAAGGCCATCGTGGGCGACTGGGGATACTGGAAAGATACGGTCAACGGTGTGAACCGCATGATTGCTCCTGCCACGTTCGAGGCAGCCAATATTGCCGCCCGTTCACCGCATATCTCCACTCTGAACAAGCGCATCAGCAATATCATTGCTACTCAGCGCCAGCTGGCCAATCAGCCTTACTCGACATCTGAGATTGGCGCGATCAACTCAGCTCGACTGGATGTGATCACCAACCCGTGCCCGGGCGGTAATTACTTCGGCATGCGCTCTGGCCGTAATTGCAGCTCTGTGCAGAGCCAGAACGACGACACCTACACCCGCATGACCAACTTCCTGTCGCTGACCATCGCGGCAAGTTTTGGTGATGTAGTGGGCCAGAACCAGACGGCCGAACTGCGTCGCGAGACAAAGAGCACCATTGAGGCATTCCTCTCTAATCTTGAAGATCAGGAGATGATTGGTGACCCCAACGGCGGCCCGGCATTCTCTGTGAAACTGGATTCGTCGAATAACTCTGATTCACAGGCTGCGCTCGGCTACATGGTAGCGGATGTGCAGGTCAAGTATCTGAACGTGGTGCGCTACTTCCTTGTCAATCTGGAAGGCGGTGGCAGCGTAACTATCGCGGTATCCAACAACCCATCCAGCTAACCATTCAGGCCTCGCTTAATGCGGGGCTTTCTTTTGGAGAAACACCATGCCGCAACTTGGCTACACAGTAGGCCGCGATGTCGCTGTTGATATCACCACGCCAACCGGGAAACTGCGCATCCCGAAAATTATGACCTTCGACGCTAAGCCGCAGGTTTCCAACCAGAAAATTACCCCGCTGAATGGCGTGAGTGATGAACTGCAAATCCCCACAGGCTGGAATGGCACCATCACCGCTGAGCGCATGGATGGCACGCTGGATGACTTCTGGGCGCAGTGGGAAAACAACTACTTCAACGGTATCGATCAGCAGCGCGGGACCATTACCGAGAGCATCACAGAATCGAATGGCACCATCAGCGTGTATCGCTATGAAGGCGTGTCATTCCATCTGACCGATGCCGGTAACAAACAGGGCGAGAAGACTGTCAGCCAGACGCTGTCATTCACCGCTAACCGCCGCAAAAAAGTGAATTAAGGATAAAGAATGCCAAAGGTAACTGTGCACGAAAATGACCAGCCGGCAGCGGTGGCAGCAGAAGTTAAATCCAACCAGGTGAAGGATGCTCGTGGCCGCATCATCAAGTATCGTGACCTCGACCCCTTGCAGGAATCGCGCCTAATTCTGGCGATGGGTGGTCAAGCTGCAATGAATGCGGTTTACGTGAACGTTTATGCGATTCCCGCAGCACGAGTTTCTGAGATTGATGGCGACGAATATTCATGTCCTCAGAATCAGGCTCAAATTGACGCGATGATCAGCATCCTCGGTCGTGAGGGTATGGATGCGCTTGCAAAGCACTTCTTCCCTAAAGACGACAATGGGCAGGGTGACAGCGAAGGCGTTAAGGCGGCCACAAAAAACTAGCAACGAACCCCGATTTTCGCAGCCGTTGCTGGCTTGTGAAAAACGGGGTTCCATTCCCGACTGTTTTTGACGTGGTCACACTTGAGCCTCATGAGCGCGACGCAATGTCGATAGTTTTCTCTGAGCTGGATGGCGCCAAGTTCAACTGGCAAAACTGGCAGTGGGAGGAGCAAAAATGAAAGAACTGAATGGCTTCCTTGGTGCAGCCTTGCAGTTTGCAGCATTAGATGTTGCGTTGCATAAGAGCATGAAGAACGGGCTGGAAGAGGCGGCACGCAGAATTGCAGAAACCGCTAAAGATGAGGTGGGGCACTATCAGGCATCAGTTGGACCGTTTAACAAATGGGATGATCTTGCTGATAGCACTGAAGCTGATAAAGCCCGGAAGGGTTTTCCTGCTGATGCTCCTCTGGAGCGTACCGGCGGTTTTCGTGACAGCTGGCAATTCGAAGTTGATGGATTAGAGGCTGTGGTTGGATCTAAAGATGAGAAAGCGCCGTGGTTTGAATTTGGCACGACAAGAATGCCGCCGCGCCCGGTACTTGGGCCTGCTGTCATCCATAACGGAAATTTCATCCGGCGCATCATCGGCAAAGCCGCAGTTGAGGGAATAACAAAAGGCCACGCTATCCACCCTTCGCTGGGTTATGACGATTTAATTTAACCCGCTCCGGCGGGTTTCTTGCTTCCCATTGCGCCCAGTCGGGGCTAGGATTACTCCTAACTTTTACGATGGGGATGGGGATAGGGATATGCAGAATTACAGTAATAAGGCATTGATGTGTCTTATCTACATACTTGGCGGAATTTCTTTTGTCTTTCTTGTTGCTGGAAACCTTCCCGGTGCAGCCTTTGCTGCATTGTTGACTGTTGGAGGCGTTTCTACTTACCGACACAAAAAAAACGAATTTATAGACGCTGGGCATCGGCTTGAATATCAAAAAAATAGCAATGACATCCATGCGAGCCAATTACTAGTCAGTCGCATTAATTCTGGCGATCTACCTGTAGAACTCAGCTTAAAGGCCTTGCTGAAGAAAAATGAAGTCTGCCACTTTTCTACAGAGGCTGAACTTTATGAGATGAGAAGCAAGAGATATAGCACTGGTTCTGGCTCTGCAAGGGTGAGAGTAGCCAAAGGTTTTTCTGTTTCAACTGGTAGTACGAGGTCTTATCATACAGAGCGAATTTTAACCAAAATTTCAATGGGGGAGCTATCAATAACTAATAAGAGGGTCATTTTCTCTGGTAGTGAAAAAAGCTTCGAATGTCCGATTGGAAAGGTGATTAATGCTGATGATAATAATGAAACCTTAGTAATCCAATACGGTAATGAACCAAAATACCTGAACATGGATATTGGAAAAAGTCTAATAGCTGTTGCAGTTCTTAAAAAATTAATATCTCAAATTTAAATGCCAACTGTTGCTAACTTTTCGGTATTAATATTTTAAGGGGTTCTTATGCAGAAGCTATTGCTACTTTTTGGGATGTTAGTAATTGGTATGGCTCATGCTGCATCTGATGATGACATGGCTGCAAGTTTTAGAAATGATACAACATACGCAGAATTATACGGGTCGTGCACAAGACAAACATGCCCGCCCGGTTCAGAAGTTATTGTCACAGCAAAAAAAGGTGACAGCGGAATAGCGACCACAACTGATGGTCAATATTATGACTTGTTAGTTTTGAGAAAAATAAGATTGGTGGTTGTTAGTAATGACCCTCAGTACCTTTCGCTGGTTAACGTAGAAGCGCCTGGTGGAACAGTTTACTCAATTCAGAGAATGTTCCTTAAGCGGAAATAATAGCTATGCACTAGAAAAGCCCACCAATTGGTGGGTTTTTTTATTGCCCATAATTGGAGTTGTGATGGACATTGAAGCCTATAAAGTAGCGGTCAGGCTGTCGATGACCGAAAACGTATCGGCCGGGCTACTGGCGATATCTCGCAAGTTCGGTGATACCAACAAGCAAGCGGAAGTGTTCCAGCGTAAGATGGAGCAGATTGGTAAAATGACGCTGGCTGGCGGGGCGCTTACTGCCGTAGGCTTAGTGATCACCAAAGGCTTGGACGCAACTATCAAGGCCGCTAACGACCTTGTGAAGGCTCAAAACGACTTCAAAACTATTAATCTAACTGCTCAAGATAATGCTACGGTTACAACTACAGCGCAGGTTGTTTCTCATCAGGTTCTTGGCACAACAATTGCCGGTAATATCCGCTTAATTCAAGATTTACACACCGCTCTGGGCGATTTACACCATTCAATTGAGTTGGCTCCGATGTTCGCTAAATACGAGTCAACCATAGGCATGGCTCTTGGAGATCATGCTAGGGATGGGATGGTTAACGCAGCTGCCAGGGCGCTTGAGCATCGCGGCGGCTCAGTCGTTAACAATCCAGCAGAATTTCAAAAAGAGCTTGAATGGATGTCTCAGGTTCAGCTTGCTTCTAAAGGTCGTGTAAGCCCAAAAGATTTCTTGGCTGCCTCACAATCGGGCAAAATGGCTTATACGCTACTTGATCCAAAGTACCTTTATGGTGAGTTCGCTGGACTGATGTCCA
Organism: Candidatus Pantoea communis; assembly: GCF_011752685.1. Lineage (NCBI taxonomy): Bacteria > Pseudomonadati > Pseudomonadota > Gammaproteobacteria > Enterobacterales > Erwiniaceae > Pantoea > Candidatus Pantoea communis. The sequence goes on along the minus strand of NZ_VWXC01000001.1, from coordinate 370,924 downwards.
TAAACGGTGGCTTCCAATCCGGTACAGCGTTGATGACATCATTCAGTTCGCTTATCGGCGGGCATATGGACAAAAAAGCGAAAGGATTTTTGTCTGAGCTGGGAATGTACGATGAGGGAGTGAGTAAAGCCCGCCTCAACCTGATGAAAAACGCCATGAACGGAATGTCACCAAGTGAGCGCGCAATATACATGCAAAGCCTCGGTGGTGAATCGATATTAAGTGGCGGGCTTAAAGATGAGTATGTGCGGATGTTTGCCAATCCGGACCAATTGGCAGCAGCCATGGCAGCTAAAATTAGAGAGCGATATGGCGCGCAACTAACGGACACGCAAGTAGCCGAGATGGTTGCCAAAAACTTTAACAGGAACACCGGTGGATTCCTCGGCCAGCACATTCTCAATGCCAGTAAATTGGAGAAGGATGCCGCAATATTCCGGCACGCCAAAGACTTTAATTCGGCTTACGATGTTTACCTAAACTCCCCTGATGGCGCTGCTTCAGCACTCTCTTCCGCATGGACGAACCTCAAAGCAATAATGGGGCTTCAATTGCTACCGACGATCACAAATGTCACGCTAGGATTTGCTCGATTCATCGATAAAGTGAGCAAGTTTGCTGAAGATAACCCTTGGGCAACCAAAATTGCGATGTACTCAGCAACCGCTGTTGCTGGTCTGTCGCTCTTAACCGGTGGCATCCTACTGCTCGGTGCAACAATCACAGCGGCCCGACTTGTAGGCAGCTTGGGTGTAGTTAGCTCGGTGGTGACAATGCTTGGGGGGCCGGTAGTTTGGGCTATCGCGGCAGTTGCTGGTGCTGGAGTCCTGATTTACAAAAACTGGGACAAAATAAAGCCGGCACTAAAAGAGATGTGGGTGGAATTTAAAGGAATTGCCACCAATATCTGGGGCAGGATTAAGCAGGTAGGTAGCTATATTGCGAATTGGGGTGTCTGGACAAGTTTGGATAACTTCTGCAAGAAGGTGGACTCGGGCTTTGCATCTCTCTTTAACACCATCATTGGTTACCTGAACCAACTTCCCGGCGTCAACATACTGACGACCCAAGAGAGGCAGGTTAGAAGCAATGCAATGAGCTTGCTTGGTGACATTAATGCGATTACGGGAGGCCCTAAAGCCCCACGTTCAAAAACCGCTCTTGCGTTAGCATCTCAGGGTAATTCTGGCGGCCATGTTGATATGGCCACTGGAATGAAAGGCATGTATCAGGGGCGAGATACTCCAGCTGTTCCTCCCGCTGGCCGACAGACGATACAGGTTAACAGCACAGTAAACCTCGATGGCAAGCCTATTGCTCAGGTGGTTACCAAACACCAGACGCGTGAAGCCACCAAAGCCCCAGCATCTACCAGCGCCTTCGACTCATCAATGTTGATGGTATATCCGGGTCAGGTAAGTAAAGCCTCAACTCAATAACCCGCCAACTGGCGGGTTTTATTTTGGAGAATAGCAATGTCAGCAGGTTACCCACCAATTAGCGGCGGATTCAGCCAGTGTTGCACTTGCCACAGATGTAACCATACCGTTGGTGGTGGCGGCATCGGCGTCAAGTATTGTCGCGGAATTAATCAATGTTCCCCAGTCGACATCGTTGCGCTGCGTCTCGCGATTGAGAACCTCAACAAAACGCTCGAAATCGTTATCGAGACATTTGGACCACTCGATAATTCTGGCGTGATCCACTCCCGAAGTAGCGAAACCCCAATGTAGGGGGTGAAGAAGGAATCGAGAGCCGGGGTTAGCGCGTCGTTCGGTTCCAGCCATGAATATGACGTTAGCTACTGATTCAACGTTACTAATATTGTGAGTGGCGATTGGAACCGGAAGTGATTTTAAAAAGTGATAGGCAGTAAATCCTGAAATTAAATCTCCGCCACCACTTGAAATGTGTATTTGCAGTGATGTAGCTCCGTTACCGATGGCCTGCAGGCAGCCTTGCTGAAAAAAGGATACGGTTTGAGCTGTTACTGGGCATAAGAAATGAACTGTGTGCAGCATATTTTCTTCCTTAAGAATATTCCGAACACTCAACATATTCCCTCTTCACCATTTTTGTAATCCTGACGTTTGATCAGTGATTGCACAGGAAGCCACTATGTCGTTTATTAGCGCCCTGAATAACTTCGCGCAGGGGTTAGATCCGACCACAACACGCCTTGTGCTTGGGGATTTCGAGTTTCTTGATTTCGAAGTCCCTGAGCGCCTGGCACTGCCCGGTCGGCAAAAGACGGTTCTGCATCAGATGGTCGGGGGCAAGCGCGTCATTGACGTACTTGGTGTGGAATATGACCCGCTGACGTGGTCAGGTGTTATTACCGGCTCCGAATCTGGCGATCGTGTTAAAGCACTTGAGCGGATGCGCGACGCAGGGGAGAAGTTAACCCTGACGCTGGATGATTACAGCTTCACGGTGGTGATCACCTCTTTCACACCGGTTTATGAGTTCATATACCGCAGGCCGTACAGTATTGAGGTGGCCATTGTTGCCAATAATGCTTCGCCGCTGAAGGTGGATGCGCTGACCGGCGCGCTGCAGGGGCTGCTGGACAGCGATATCGGGCAGGCTCTTGGCCTCTCTGACATCATCGACGTATCGACAGTCACCAGCGCGGTTACGACGGTACAGAGTGCCGTAAAAGAGGTTACTGACTTTGCGCACGCAACGGTTGAGCAGGTGCAGGCAGTGGTCAGGCCGATTATCGCCGCGCAGACCATTGTGCAGCAGCAAATCAGCCAACTCGAATCGGCAGCCAGCCAGATAACCACCCTTGGTGGACTGGTTCCCGGCAATCCGATTTCAACCACGGTCAGCAATCTGCTTAGCCAGGCAGATCAGAGCACGCGCATACCGGCGCTTTACAGCCTTCAGAACGTGTTAGGGCGCCTGAATAAAAACGTGAATTCTGGCCAGACAGCGGACGGCGTGAGGACGGTTACTCTGTCCGGAGGCAACCTTTATCAGGTGGCTTCCGATCAGTACGGCGACGCCTCTCTCTGGAGCAGCATTGCATCTGCCAATGACCTGACTGACCCACAACTGAGCGGCATTAACACGCTGACGATTCCAGCCAACCCTACGAGTTAGCCATGGACGTAAATAACCCGATAATTGAATCCAGCGCCCGCCATATCAGCGGGCGTTGTCGTTTAAATGGCACTGAAGTCCCGTTTGTATCGTTCAGCGTGGAGGATGTTGGTTTCCGTGGCGCATCGACGTTTGACCTTGTTCTCGCGCCGTCTGCAATGCCAGCCAACATGCAGATGCTGAACTGGTGGGCAACGCAGACCACTATCAAGGTGGAGTTGTATGCCTCGATCATCACGCAATCAGGTACAGACGAGAAGAAGCTCATTATCGGCAATATCGACAACTGGCATTACGACCCTGCACGGTTCGAGGTGACGGCTGACGGTCGTGACTTTACCGCGCTGATGATTGATGCCAAGTCTGCCGGCGAAAGCTTCAAGAACTACACCAGTTCACAGATTGCCACGATGCTGGCACAGCGGCATGGACTTACACCTGTTGTCACTGCAACCACGCAGCGTTTCGGTGAGTTCTATCAGATTGACAGCGCGCACCTTACCGGGGAACAAACGGAGTGGGACTTAATCACTACGCTGGCAGCCATTGAAAATTACTCCGTGTATGTCGATGGGGAAAACTTGCATTTTGAACCCATTAAAGATCCGGCGAAGGCAGACAATTACGTCATTCGCTGGCAGCCACCGGGCACTCTTGCTTACCCGCAATGCAATATGTCAGATGACCTGTCGTTCTCTCGCGCACTGACGATATCAAAGGGCGTCACCGTTGAGGTTCTGAGCTGGAATGCGAAGCGCAAGAACAAGCAATTCGTGGCGTCTTATCCGAAGTATGCCAAAGGCACCACGCCCGGAAACTCTACCTCGAAAACGCAGGTTTACCGGGTGATCAGAAATGGCCTTTCCCCCGAAGCAGCCAACGAACTGGCGCAGACTATTTATCAGCAGGTCGTGCAGCATGAGATGAAATTCAGCGGCTCAACCGCCGGGGATAATCTTTTAACGCCGCAGACTCTGGTACGTGTTGAAGGAACACAAAGTCCTTTCGACCAGCGCTACTGGTGTGACAGCGTGCGCCGGTCGATGAGCTGGGAAAATGGCTACACGATGAACGTTACCGGCAAGAATCACAGCCCGGCACTAGAGGTAACACAATGAGAGCGTTACTGAATGCGATGGCGGCCAATGCTCAGCAAACAAGTGCGGGTGACAGCGGCACGCGGCAGGGGATTATCACCGCCTACGACCCGGACAGTTACGCGGTAAAGGTTCAGCTGCAGCCAACAGGCGAGGAAACGGGGTGGATACCGCTTAGCTCTCCGTGGGTCGGCAACGGATGGGGGCTGGCGGCAGGGCCAATGATTGGTGCCGAGGTCGAAGTGGAATTTGATTCCGGCCTGATGGGCGCCGGGATGGCGGCGGGGCAGTTTTATAACGATGAAGACCGCTGTCCGGGGCCGCCTTCGGGAGAGTTCTGGCTCGTCCACAAAAGCGGATCGCTTCTGAAGTTCCTGAACACCGGCGAGGTACTTCTGAGTGCAAAGCTGAAGATGACCTACGACGCGCCTGCACACCACTTTACGGGTGGTGATGTGACGATGGACAACAATCTTATTGTTGTGAAAGACATCAGCGACAACAACGGCCTTTACGGCACGGTTCAGAAGGTTCGCGTTACCTATAACGGCCACACCCATCCGGAAAATGGCGACGGCGGCGGCACTACCAGCAAGCCAAACCAACAACTCTCATAGCGGTGACTCATGTACGACATTTACCACTATACGGGCGGTGACCTCAGCACCTCGCCTGCGGGCGACCTGCGGCCTGTTACCGGCACGGAAAGAGGAAAGCAGCGAATACTGCGCCGCCTGATGACCAATCCCGGTGAATACGTTTTCCATCCGGAATATGGCGCGGGACTGGGGCAAAAGGTTGGGCAAAACGTAAATCTCAACGAATGGAAGGCGCTTATCAGCGGCCAGATGCTGCTTGAGGAAGCGGTCGCATCAAGCCCTGCGCCATCTGTCAGTCTGGCACTCATCGAGGGCGGGGTCAGCGTGTCAGTGAAATATACCGACGCCACCTCCGGCACACCGGAAACACTCAGCTTTGACGTAACGAGGTAATACGTGGCATCACTCAATACTAAAACTTTCGCCACACTGGTCAGCGATCAGGTTACTGCGATGCAGGCTAAAGCTGCGGGGCTCGTCGATCTGGCGATCGGCAGCATCCTGCGCGCGCTGGCTGAATCTAATGCTGGCGTTGCGATGTGGATTCAGCAGCTTATAGTGAATCTTCTGGTGGTAACCCGTGCGGCCACCTGTTCAGGCGACGATCTGGATTCGTGGATGGCTGATTTCAGCTTCACGCGCCTGTCAGCGGTGCAGGCGACAGGCCAGGCGACGTTCGGTCGGTTTACGGCAACGAATCAGGCACTGATCCCTGTCGGGTCAGGCGTGACCACTACAGACGGTACTCAGGCTTACTCTGTTATCGCAGACACAACCAACGCTGCGTACGACTCCACACAGTCGGGATACGTGATTGCAGCCGGGGTGAGTTCACTGTCAGTTCCTGTACAGGCTGATACCGCAGGGGCGGCGGGCAATGCGCAGGCTGGCACCATCACCATCATTTCCGGCTCAATCCAGTATGTCGACACGGTGACGAACAGCACTACGTTTGTTAACGGTGAGGATGCCGAGTCCGACGATGACTTCCGGGCCCGATTCGTACTCTGGATAGCTTCTTTGTCAAAGGCGACCAAAGCCGCGATTGGTTACGCACTGAGCAGCATGCAAAGCGGCGTTACGTATACGCTGACCGAAAATTACGCGTATAACGGCACCGCTCAACCCGGCTACTTTTATGCGGTGGTTGATGACGGTAGCGGCACCCCATCGAGCACGTTTATCAGCCAGGCATATGCTGCAATCGACGCTGTCAGGGGTTTCACGATCAGCTTCGGCGTATTTCCGCCAACGGTTGTAACGGCGAATGTCGTGATGGTGATCACCACTGACTCATCCGGCAACCACGCAACGATTGTAGCCATGGTGCAGGCGGCGATTCAGGAATACATCGCCAGCCTTTCGCTCGGTCAGTTGCTGCCGTACTCGAAGTTATCCAACATTGCATATGGCGCCAGTTCTCTTGTGACTAACGTCTCCTCTGTAACCCTCAACGGCGCGACTGCGGATATTGCCGCTACCGGTAAGCAGGTGATCCGCGCTGGCACGATATCGGTGAGCTAAATGGCGACAGGTGATCATAACGACATTTACACGCGCCTTAAAGGGCTTATGCCACCCACCTGGTTTGGTGACAGCAACCCTATCCTGACTGGCGCACTCACTGCCTGTTCCAGCGCGCTGGCATGGTGCTATTCGCTGTATCTTTATGCGAAGCTCCAGACACGAATCAGCACCGCCACGGATGGCTGGCTGGATATTGCAGCGTATGACTTCTTCGGTAAAAACCTGCAGAGGTCGGCAGGACAGTCGGACGATCTGTTTAGGAATCAGATGAAGATAAGCCTTTTCAGGGAGCGAGGCACGCGACAGGCGATCATCGATATCTTAGAAGATATGACCGGCAAGACGCCGTACATTTTTGAATCTCAGAGACCATTGGATACAGGTTCTTATGGCGGTCCATTAATTGGATATGGCGTTACGGGAGGCTATGGCTCCCTGATGCTTCCATACCAGGCATTCGTCACCGCTTATCGTCCGTCAGGTTCAGGCATTCCCTATATCGCGGGTTATGCATCAACTCCATCTGGCTACAACTCGGCATCCCGTGGCGAATACGCATCGCAAAGCATGATCACCGGAAGTATTACTGATGCTCAGGTCTACGAAGCCATCGCGGCAGTGAAAATGGAAGGCACCCTCGTCTGGGTTAGATTGCAGTAAACACACATCAATTCGCCATCCTCAACAGGCCACCCATTGCGGTGGCCTTTTTATTGGGAAATATAAATGGATCGTCAAATCGTTTATCCGGGCGCGATTCCGCTCGAAACTGACCTGCTTAATACCAACAAATATGCCATGATGGGCTTGGCAAAGCTTGCCGCAGCACTAATGGGTTCAAACACCTATTTTCACGGGCTGGCCTGCACGCCATCTTCCCCAGCCTCAATGGTGGTGAATGTAGCCAAAGGTCAGATCTACAGCCTGCAGAACGTTGACGGTACCGCTTACTCATCACTGGCAGCCGATACAACTAACACCATCCTGAAGCAGGGCGTAATCCTCGGCTCCACCACCTTTACGCTGACAGCGCCGACCACGGCGGGGCAGAGCATCAATTACCTGATCCAGATTGCATACAGCGATACGGACTCAGGCGCGACCGTACTGCCTTACTACAATGCCGCCAACCCTTCTGTAGCGTACAGCGGACCAAACAATGCCGGGACAGCTCAGAATACGGTTCGATCAGGTGTTTGTACTGTTGCATTGAAGGCAGGCGTTGCAGCAACCACAGGTACGCAGACCACGCCAGCAGCTGATACTGGCTACACAGCTGCGTGGATCATCACGGTCGCTCAGGGCGCCACTACCATCACCGCATCGAATATTGCGGTGGCTGCTAATGCGCCATTCCTTCCGGCGGCAGGTATTTTCTCAGCCGTTCAGCAGGGAACAATGACCTACGCCGCTGACACCGGTGCGGCCAACGCCTACGTGGCGTCATTCGTTCCTGCGCTGCCAACTCTGACTGACGGTATGCGCGTCACCTTCAAGGCGAAAACGGCTAACTCCGGCGCGTCTACTCTCGCGGTGAATGGCGGTTCTGCATATCCCCTTTATTCTCACGCCAATCAGGCATTGCAGGGCGGCGAGATTATTGCCAATGGACTGATTGAAGTGGAGTGGAATAGCACACTTACGGCCTGGGTTTTGTGTGGAAATAGTGGCGGCGCGTTACCGGTAGCTGCTGCCACGCAGTCCAATCACGCAATGCAGTTAGGGCAGGCGACAGGCCGCCTGCTAAACATCCAGACATTTACGTCAACAGGTTTGTATACGCCAACGCCCGGTACAACCATGTATGAGGTTGAATTGGTAGGCGGTAGTGGTGGGACTGGCGGATGCGCAGCTACGTCATCAACCACAACGGCATGTACCTCACCAGGTTGTCAGGGTACATATGCTCTTGCTCGTTACACCAACCCAGTCCCTACTACGGTTACTATTGGAGCCGGAGGATCTCCAGGTGGAACATCTGGGCAAGGAAGCGCGGGAGGAACGAGTACATTTGGTTCTCTTTTGTCATGTCCCGGTGGACAGGGCAGTTACGCGGTTACCCCCACCAATGGGACAATCACGTCAGCCACCGGAGCATCATCCACGGCGCCAACGGGAACTGGAATCATTAACTCAATCTACGGCAGAGGAGTTCCAAACGCTATCCAGGCATCTTTTGGCGTAGCCACCAACTATACAGCTCCAGCACAGGGACCCTTCCCGGGAACTTCATGGGGAGCCTCTGTTGATGGGGTATATCGTGGTGCCAGTCAGTCTGCCTATAACGGCAATACAGGGCTATCTGGTGGTTGCAGAATTAGGGAGTATGCATGATGAAAACCGTCTTCGCGGTAATAAAGAATGACCAGACATTAGTTGAGAATGTGATTGTTGCAGAAGATGATTTTAACATAGATGGCTACACCCTCATTCCAGTTGGTGATCTTTACTGTCAACCTGGCATGTTCTTCAATTTAAAGGACAAAATATTTTACTTTGATGAAGAATTCCTTAACTCCCCCACTTACAATAAAGATGGCACTTACACCACCCAGAACCAGTAAATCAAAGGCATTAATTTTTACTAATTCTTAACCTTTCTTAATGCAAATGCTTGCAAAACCTTAACCTGATACTTAAACTCGCTCTCAATATAAATTGAGAATTTTCTTAAATGAAGCATGTCAAAGGTTTAGACGGGTTAAGAGCAATTGCCGTTTCTATGGTTCTGATTCAGCACTACATATTTAACTATTACCTTGAAAAAAGTAATGAACTAGGTGGTGTGGGTGTTTCAATATTTTTTGTCATAAGTGGATTTTTAATTACATCAATTCTGCTCAAACAAAAAGACAGGGATGATTATTTATGGTATAAATTCTCATCATTCTATGTGAGAAGATTCCTTAGAATCGTCCCTGTTTTTTACATAATAATAACTATAGGGGTTTGTTTTAATCTTTATTGGTTCACAGAGATTAGCCCCATATGGCATTATTTATATGCCACAAATATTTATATCTTTTTGACCCAAGATTGGGTTGGGTATACAGGGCACTTTTGGTCTCTTGATGTAGAGGAACAATTTTATTTGATATGGCCTGCGTTAATACTTCTTTCCCCCAAAAATAAAGTCGTCTACGTGATATTGGCAACATTTTTGCTGGGAATGGTATTCACCCCGTTAACATCATTTTTTGGCTTGGCTGAAAAGAAATTTTACGCTCTGCCATTTACGCACTTTGATACGATTTCCGCAGGCGCACTACTGGCTTGGGCGGTTTACAACAAAAAGATATATAATATTCCAAGAAAGGGTGTGAAAGTTACGCTAAACTTATCTTTGATTGTTTTTGTTATTACATACTTTTCTACACAAATATTTCAGTCACATAAAAACTATGGGGCTAACACTCAACTCATGTATATGGCCTTGCTTGTTTTTTCAGTGTGCATCGTTTATTACCTCTATGCTTATGAAAAATCGAGGGTTAAAGACTTTCTTGAGTTTAAGCCTCTAGCTTTAATGGGCAAGATAAGCTATGCATTCTATCTTATCCATAACCTCGTCCCAGAAATGTATGTTGGCACAAGATTTACCCCGGTTTCCTCTCATAGTATTAATAATGTTTTTGTGTGGAGTGTAACTAGTTTCGCACTTGCGTCGATATCATGGGTGCTTATTGAAAGGCCAATTCTATCTAAGAAGGATAGTGTTGAGTCATTATTCAAGAAATCAATCAGCAAGAAAATTGAATGCTAGAAATGGCCGGAATTATCCGGCCTTATCATTTTTATTTCTTTTTTCCTTTACCCATGAATACTCACTAGCCATCCATATTACTATTCCGATAATCTCAATATAGAAATAGTATTTCGACTCCCACAGATATGACTTCATGACAAGAATGTTATAGAGAAGGAACAGGCCAAAAACCCTAGTAAAAAACCTCATTTTTGACTCTCTTTAATTTTATTTTTTCTTCTATACCAATCTAACTCTGATAACGCCCATATAATTACGAATCCCGCATAAAGCAAGTTATCATCATTGGGCTTTGGTATGACGCCAAGAATACACAAAATGGACATGACTCCCAGCGCCCTGAAGAGCCACTTGAGAGCTATCAATCCATAATAAGAGGATGGCTTTTGTTCTTTCATTTCTAATCCTGCTTCATGATTTTCATCATGATCGTGCATGCACTCGATAAGGTCAACATTCGATTGCGCCTCATCCCCCAACTAAATTCCTTTCCTAACCAACCCCTTCCCGCATCCACATAATCTCCCACTTGATCAGTTCCAACGATCAATAATACTGTATGTTTACACAGTAACTATCAGGGAGGCCAAACCATGCCCCGCGACTACGAAATTATGATGGCTTTCAGGCAGGCGATTAAGCGTGATGCCGAGGGACGTTTCACTATCAGTACCCTCGACTTTGTAGCAGTGCTTAAACGCTACAAGTGGGATTATTCTCTGCGTGATGCCAATAATTGGATCGAGACGCACACAACCACGTTTCGAGACATTTCACCGCAAGATGGTGATGAGCGAGTGTTTCAGGTTTTCAACCCTAACGGCGGTATGTGATGTTTGCCTTGATTGATGTGAACTCGTTCTATGCAAGTTGCGAGACAGTGTTCCGTCCTGACCTACGCGGCAAGCCGGTCGTCGTTCTTTCAAACAATGATGGCTGCGTGATAGCTCGTTCTGCTGAAGCTAAAAAGTTGCAGGTGCCCATGGGCGCGCCTTACTTCAAGCTGAAGGACGAATTCAGAAGGTATGGTGTCCACATCTTCAGTTCTAACTATGCGCTCTACGCCGACATGTCTAACCGTGTAATGACCACGCTCGAAGAGATGGCGCCAGCTGTTGAAATCTATTCAATAGACGAGGCTTTTATGCTGCTTGAGGGAATGAGCAGGATTGAGCCACTGGAAGACTTCGGGCGTAGGGTAAGGGCTCGCATAAAGCAGGAAACACATCTCACTGTTGGCGTTGGTATCGCGCCAACAAAGACGCTTGCGAAGCTGGCAAATCACGCAGCCAAGAAATGGTCGAAGACAGGCGGTGTGCTGGACCTGTCCAATATTGACCGTCAAAAGAAGCTAATGGCTCTTGTGCCAGTAGAAGACGTTTGGGGCGTTGGCCGACGAATCAGCAAGAAACTCAACGCGATGGGCATAATCACTGCCAAAGATCTGTCAGAGCAGAGCACTTATATCATCCGCAAGCACTTCAATGTGGTGCTTGAGAGAACGGTGCGAGAACTGCGTGGCGAGCAATGCCTTGAGATAGAAGAGTTTGCACCGACGAAACAGCAAATCGTCTGCTCTCGCTCGTTTGGCTCCCGGATAACCGATTATATGGAGATGCGCCAGGCGATATGTGCTTATGCAGAACGTGCCGCCGAGAAGCTACGCGGAGAGCGTCAATTCTGCAGGCAGGTAGCGGTATTCGTTCGAACCAGCCCGCATGCAGAAAATGAAATCTATTACGGTAATCAGGCCATGGGTAATTTGATGACTCCATCCAACGACACCCGCGACATCATCCGGGTAGCTATGGAGATGCTTGATCGCATCTGGCTCGATAACCGGCGTTACATGAAGGCAGGAGTCATGCTTGGAGATTTCTTCAGTCAGGGCGTTTCACAACTCAATCTCTTTGACGAACACAAACCACAGGTCAACAGTGAGGCGCTGATGCGCGTTGTAGATGGCCTTAACCAGAGCGGGAAGGGGAAACTATGGTTCGCAGGGCAGGGTACTCAGAAATCGTGGGCAATGAAGCGGGAAATGCTTTCACCGGCGTACACCACTCGATATTCGGACCTGCCAGTGGCGAGATGACGCTGCCGGTTCAAAAGGTCATGGCAACGAGCACAACCTGTTACCTGGTTGAGTGGAAGGGGCGGAGTTGCATCGTGGATGAGAAGAGGCGGCCACAGAACGGCGATACTGTTCTGCTCGATATGTCAGGCCTGTATGAATGGGGGCACGCTTATCTGCACCCTAGCCGGATTATTACGGATGACGGTTTGACTCTGGAAGATGACCTGCTTGAAGATGTGGCCGTTGTGGGAGTGGTGACGCATGAAGTTACCGTAATACATGAGCAGGATGGATCGCCAATTTGAAACTTTCAAAAAAGCCCGGAGCAGTGGACACCGGGCGGCAAATGATATGCCTGCAATTGATGGCGTCCCGTGGGGAACGGGAACCGATTGAGCTTAGTATGGTGTTGAGGAATTGCCATGCCACGAACAAAAAAAAGCACAGGATGCCCTTGAGTTCAGCCTGTGCGGAGAGTTCAGCGAAAACTTTTATAGTTCTTATTAGCCTGCTGAGATGGGTCGAATCATCACAGCATGGGACTCCACTGTGCTTGCATTAGAAACACAACAACTACTAGCAATACCGTAGTGATACCTGGCAGCAAAAGATATCGCATTCTCGCCTCCACGTTTTCGACAGTACCACTTCAAATCTAGTCTATTTACGCAAAAAAGCCCGCGCTGCGAGTGAGATGAAGCGCGGGCAATCTTTGGAGGAAACTATCGTACCTTCTGGTTTCATACATTATGCGCCTTGGCACTGATAAAGATGTGATCGCCACCCCTTAGGCACAAAAAAACCCGCACAGAGGCGGGTTGAAAATTCGTTCAATGGGAAATTCTCTTTCGTAAAACATCACGTTTGCTGCGTGTATTACGTCGCTATAATAGCAACAATTGCGGGATTGATCACAAAATGATCGATGATAAGAATTTACTGAGGGGAGTAACGAATTTCGTTCCGTTTCGGAAGTGATAGTTCCAGACATAAAAAAGCCCGTCACAGAAGGCGTCCGGGCTGCACAATGGGTGCGAATCATGATCAATCGGAGTTTGTCGATAGTACAGGGAAGTAAAAGCGACACTTTGATATTAGGATGACGCTGTGCAAATGCTAGCGAAGCGGTAGGGGTTTATGGAAAATTTGTGGTGAGTAACTGAGTGGGGCATGTATGGGGCAAAAAATTACCGCAAAACGATGTTACTACGTGCGATGTAGTGAATCGTCTTGCGGTAAGGCTTTGACAAAAACCGTGATACGTAGCTACTTCATCCCAAATCCGTTTTCTAGTCGTCTCTCTCCAGATAAACAGGTATTGCAGGAACGGCTGATCGAGCATCGGAATCAGCGTCAGCACATCGTGGCTGCTCAGTGAACTACCGATCCCGAGCAAAATGCCGCAGAACGACAGCAGGGCAACGGGCAACATAAAGGTTTTACCCAGACATTGGAAAAATTCCCAAAGTGACATTTTGGGTCGGCTGGCGGACATAGTCTCTCCTGGTTAAAAAGCGGCAAATTTTCAAAATGGTAAAGAATGATAAAACGTTTTACCATGCAGTTTTGTGGCTATAGTCACAAAGCGTGACTAATCCCAGGCTTTATTTTTGCGTGAATCAGTGTAACGTTTTACCTCTTTGTTTCTTCATCAGTTGTTGGAAACGGAACCGGATGTCTCAGCCTAAAACCACTATTCACGATGTCGCGCAGGCGGCTGGCGTATCGGTATCGACAGTCTCTCTGGTGCTTTCCGGTAAAGGACGTATCTCTTCCGCCACGGCCGAGCGGGTTAATCAGGCGATTGAACAGTTGGGTTACGTACGTAACCGTTCAGCTTCCATCCTGCGTGGCGGTGAGAGTGGTGTCATAGGTTTGATTGTGCGCGATCTCAGCCAGCCGTTTTATGCGGCGATGACGGCGGGGCTGAGTGAAGTGCTGGAGCAGCAGGGAAAAGTTTTGGTGCTGACGCAAAGCGGACAACACGGGCAGCATCTGCAACGCTGCTTCGATTCCCTGGCCGCTCAGGGCGCGGATGGCATTGTGTTGGGTGGCGCCGTTGCGCAGGCGGATACGCTGGTCGCGCAGGCGCATGAGCAACAGATTGCGCTCATTTGCGCCGCGCGGGCCAGTAGCCTCGACAAGGTCGATTCCTTGCGTCCGGACAACAGCCAGGCGGCGCGCATCGCCACCGAGTATCTGATCCGTCAGGGGCATCAGCGTATCGCGTGGGTCGGCGGATTGGGTTCTTCACTGACGCGCGCGGAACGTATTGGCGGCTATTGTGCGACCCTGTTGCAATACGGTTTACCGTTTCGTCCAGACTGGATCATTGAGTGCGACGATCGGCAGCAGAGCGTATCGGCATTGACGCAGGACCTGCTGCATCACCATCCGCGCATCACCGCTATCATTGCCCATAACGCCAGTACCACGCTCGGCTGCTATTTTGGTGCGATCCACAGCGGACGCTCGCTGGGCGAAGATGCGGTGGACAGCTACTTCACGCAAAAGCTGGCGCTGGTCGGCTTTAATGACGATCCGCTACGCGAGTCGTATGACTCCTCGCTAACGTTTGTCAGTAGTGAAGCGCGTGATGTGGGAAGGCGAGCGGGGGAAAGGATGCTGCAACGACTGGCGAAACCGGATGCGGAAGTGCAAACGCTGATTGTGCCGCCGCAGTTGGTGCGGGGCGTTTAGCGGCGCGATAGCTCGCGCCGCGGGTATATCGCTGTTACTCAGGCATCCCTTCGCTGGTCTGCGCGCCCAGCATATAACGTGACAGGAACTGCTCCAGTGACATCTTGTCGCCGTTCATAGTCACCTGACCGTTGCCGTACTGCAGGCTGGTGGTGATGTTGTCATCCTGCTGCTGCGTCAGACGGAACATCTGCCCCATTGCCGCCAGACCTTTCACCTGCTGATCCGCCAGCTTCTGCGCATCGTCGCTCTGATAACCTTCAGCCAGCCCCACATGGCGCATCGCTTCGGTAGCCATTGGCATATTGATGTTCAGTTTGCCATCCAGGGTTTTCAGCACGCGATCCACTGCTGCGCCCAACGTCTGCGCTTCACCGGTGACGGTAGCGGGATCGTTAAAGCCGATGCTGAGGTTAAAGGTACTTTCCCCTTTATCGTTTTTCCAGCTCAGCGGCGCGATGCTGACGGTCGGTGAACCCTTCAGCAGCGTCGGCAGGTTATTCTTCAGGATGGTCTGCACGCTAGCCTGATAGCGGACGGGATCCTCGACTAAACCTGGCTGGTTCAGCAGTGCCTGCATCTGCGCGTTGTAGCTGTCCGAGAAGGTTTTCACCGCTTGCGCATCAAACTGCGCAAACTTCATCGCCAGCTTAGCTTCGCCGAACGGCTGCTTCTGCAGGCTGATGTTGCCGACGTTCATATTCAGATCGCCGCCGATTTTGCCATCTTTATTATCGAAGGAGGATTGGGTGTCCAGCTTCTGTAATGACAAACCTTCCTGGCCGTTAATGCTGGCGTCGAGTTTATCCAGGCTGATGGACTGATCCCCCACGCGCACACCTTCCGGGCTGAGATGGGTATCACCCTTCAGCTTCAGGCCGTTAAGGGTAAACAGCACCGGCTGCTCAACCTGGTTTTTGCTGGTAACAGCGATGCTAGAGAAATCGCCATTCAGACTGACTTTATCGCCCTTGCTGTCGGCGCTGATTTCGAGGGTGCCGCCGTTGGTGGCAAGACGATCGCCGGTCTGCGCGTTGTTATAATCCACCGCCAGCAGATCCAGTGCGGTATCAGTGGCACCGCTGTACCCGACGCGCGTATCAGCGGTCACCAGCGATTTACCGTTGGTGAGTTCAAACAGTTTCTTCACCGCATCGGTGTTTTCCAGCTCGGTATGCACCGAAGCCATGCTCGGAATCAGGCTGCCGCGCTTCAACTGCGCAAAGGGGAAGGGACCATGGTCGATGGTTTCGTTCAGCACGATGCTTTGACCCGGCTTCAGCAACGGGTTGTCTTCCGTCTGTGAACTGGCCTGAATCACCAGTTTGGTTTTGCTGCTGAAGATGCCGCGCTGGTAGTCCTGATAGCTGAGCGTCAGGCGAGCGTTTGGCGCATAGGCATTAAGCTGAGTGTTGGCGTTCTGCAACATCTGATCCATATGGCTTTCCAGTTGCTTGCCGGTAAACCAGGCCGCGCCTGTCCAGATCACGCCGATCGCTACAATTACACCTACGGCAACCTTGGTCTTTTTCATCGCTGAGTCGTCCTTATCCTTGGGTCCGCACGCCGCTGCTTGGGGGCGGCGGTGAAGAAAAACGCCCGCAGGCGTTTTAAAGTAATAGTTTGAAAGAATAGCAGTTAATGCTGGTATCGTCAGCCGGATCAGCTGAGCGCGTTATAAACCCGCGCCAGGCGTCCTGTACCTGCGGCATTAACCGGGGATTCATTGGCGGCAACGAAGCATGATTCACCGGGGTTCAACAGCAGTTGCTCACCTGACTTCTCAATCACCGCCTGACCTTCGATACAGAACAGCAGCGCCGCACTCTGTTGCGCTAACGGCTGTGGTGTGGCGGAAAGAGCGTGGATGGCAAAGGCAAAATCGTCCACCGGAATTGGGAAGTTCAGCGTGTCGCCCACTTGCTGAGGCTGCGTCAACAGCGTGGCAGCCGGTTTGGCCTCAAACTTCAGGTTCGCCATCAACTCCGGAATATCGATGAATTTCGGTGTCAGACCCGCGCGCAGAACGTTATCGGAATTCGCCATGACTTCGAGTGCCACCCCTTTTAAATAGGCATGCGGCGTCTCGGCAAACAGGAACATGGCTTCGCCAGGCTGCAGGGTGATGACGTTCAGCAACAACGGCGAGAACAAGCCGGTATCGTCCGGATAATCAGCCGCAATGCTTTTGATGGTCTGCCAGGGTTCGCCACTACGCGAGTTAAGTGCAGATTTCAGCACCGCCAACGCCAGTGATTTAGGCTCGTCTTTTAAAGACAGCAGGGTGGAGAACAGTTTGGCGAGGCTTGCCTCATCAGGTTTTTCGAGGAAGTGAGCGATCTGCGGATGGGCACCGGCCACCGGCTCAAGCAGTGAGACGATTTCGTGCATCTCGCGGAAGCCGTTCATCGCCTGGAATGGGGTCAGGGCATACACCAGTTCCGGCTTGTGATTCGCGTCTTTATAGTTGCGCTCAGCAGCGCCAATCGGAATACCGGCGGCATTCTCGCGCGCAAATCCCTCTTCGGCTGCGGCTTTGCTTGGGTGAACCTGAATCGATAAGGCCTGATCGGCACACAGCACCTTAAACAAAAACGGCAACTCACCAAAACGCTGTGCGACGGCCGCGCCTAAGGCTGCGGTTTGGTCATCATTGATGACATCGCGCAGGGAACGCGTTTCACCTTTGATCTCAACGGTTGACGGACTCTTCGGATGGGCGCCTATCCACAGCTCCGCCATCGGTAATCCTTGTGGGTTCTCAATGCCGTAAAGTTCGGTCAGCGCAGTTTTGCTGCCCCAAGCGTAATTTTGCAGCGAATTGTTCATTTTTTGCATCGTTTACCCTTAATAACCGTAAGTAAATAGGCTTATTAAAGCAGAAAGTGCCATACAAAATACATCAACAAGTGCAATAAACGCGATGGGCTCGCATAATGTTAATTTCTTGTGTGTGACAATCTTGCTCGCTCAACGGCGTCGCGGGAAGACGACCTGAGCGGAAACCTCTAATCTGAGCTAAGGAGACGTAGTCATGGCAGCGAATCGCATTGAAAAAGATTCAATGGGACCGATCGAAGTACCGGCAGATAAGTTGTGGGGGGCACAAACCCAGCGTTCGCTGGAGCATTTCCGTATCTCAACCGAGAAGATGCCCGTCGCACTGGTGCATGCTTTGGCGTTGACCAAACGCGCTGCAGCACAGGTGAACCGCGATCTCGGCCTGCTTCCGGCTGAGCGTGCAGAAGCGATTCTGAAAGCGGCTGACGAAGTGCTGGCTGATAAACACAGTGAAGAGTTTCCGCTGGCCATCTGGCAGACCGGTTCCGGTACCCAGACCAACATGAACATGAACGAAGTGCTGGCCAACCGCGCCAGTGAAATTCTCGGCGGCGAGCGTGGCATGTCGCGTTTGGTGCACCCAAACGACGACGTCAATAAGAGCCAAAGCTCCAACGATGTGTTCCCCACCGCCATGCACGTGGCCGCGGTCATCGCCGTGCGGGAGCAGCTGATTCCGCAGATTCATGTGCTGAAAAAGACCCTGAGCGAGAAGTCTGAAGCCTTTAAAGACATCGTGAAGATTGGTCGTACCCACCTGCAAGATGCCACGCCATTGACGCTGGGCCAGGAAATTTCTGGTTGGGTGGCAATGCTGGAACATAACCTCAAGCACATCGAACACAGCATTCCACACGTGGCCGAACTGGCACTGGGTGGCACCGCCGTAGGCACCGGTTTAAACACCCATCCCGAGTATGCGGTGCGCGTGGCGAAAGCGCTGGCCGATCTGACACAGCAACCGTTTGTGACTGCGCCGAATAAATTTGAAGCGCTGGCAACCTGTGATGCGCTGGTGCATGCACACGGTGCATTGAAAGGTCTGGCGGCTTCACTGATGAAGATCGCTAACGACGTGCGCTGGCTGGCATCGGGTCCGCGTTGTGGTATTGGCGAACTTGCCATTCCAGAGAACGAACCGGGTAGCTCAATCATGCCAGGTAAAGTGAACCCAACCCAGTGTGAAGCGCTGACCATGCTGTGCTGCCAGGTGATGGGTAACGATGTTGCGGTGAATATTGGTGGTGCTTCGGGCAACTTTGAGTTGAACGTGTTCCGTCCAATGGTGATCCACAACTTCCTGCAGTCCATTCGCTTGCTGGCCGACGGGATGGACAGCTTCAACCATCACTGTGCGGTAGGCATCGAACCGGTGCGCGAGCGTATCGATCAGTTGCTGAACGAGTCGCTGATGCTGGTGACGGCGCTGAATACCCATATCGGTTATGACAAAGCGGCGGAAATCGCCAAGAAAGCCCATAAAGAAGGGCTGACGCTGAAAGGCTCGGCGCTGAAGCTCGGTTATCTGACTGAAGAGCAGTTTGACGAGTGGGTACGTCCTGAAGAGATGGTTGGCAGCATGAAGCAATAATTATTGCGATAACTGAGGGGTAATGCCGCTCAGTTCAGCGATGACAGAGGCGGCCTGAGGGCCGCTTCTTCATTAAAGCTTGTCACTCCACAAGTGCAGCCGTGGGATCACCAGATGCAGCGGCTGCGCTAGCGGCTTATGACGATGCGTGACGTTATCGGCATCGTAGTCCAGCAATTCCCCTAGAATCGGTACCTGAGTTTTATCCCGACACAGCACCAGCAGCGGTGAAGGGCAGGCGAGTTGCACCTGCTTCTTATTACTGGCGCGCCAGACGCGGGCAATCGGTTGGACCTTAACCGGACGCTTGATTTTCAGTTTGGCATCGACGGGCAGTGACAAAATCATCTCCAGTTCTTGCTGCACCTTCTCGGCCCACTGTTCGCGCGTCCAGGGCGCTTGCGCACGGTTTGCCTTTAGGCTGCGTTCCAGCTGCTCGACCACGGCTTCACGGGTCAGGTTTTTAATGATGTTCTTGTTGGCCCAGCCAAAGCGCAGGCTATCCGGCCCGTGCAGCAGGGTCACGCTGCGATAGGCGTTCAGGGTGATTAAACCGCGCAAATGCTGGTGAACAAATTCAAAGCGCGCCTCACTCGGCAGCCCCGACTCCACGGTAATCAGGTGTTCCAGGCGCAGCTTAAGCGCATTGATATCGGCCACCTGCTGACTGATGTGCTCGCTGACGGCTTCATCCGCTTCTATACAGATGGCGCCAGGCAAACGCACCGCAGCCTTGGTGCTGAGTTTTTCCGACTGATGCTGCATAAACAGACGACAGTAGTGAGCCAGCGCCATGTCTCGCGCTTTCTGCCCGAGATGTTGAGTCACGGCGATACGCTCAATTTCATCATTCTCGTGGCCTTTCTCGATTTCGGGCAAGCTGAATGCGCGCGCGATCAGCAACGGCTGCTGTTCGACTTGCTGGCGCAGGCTACTTAAACCGCGCTCCAGTGCGTTGACGCACTCGTGCAAATCAGCCACTAAATCATAGCGAGACATGTTACGCTCCATAGTTACAACATACCATTTACCTTATCGTATTTGGTGCCAATCTTCCACTCTGAAACGTGATTTCGCTAAGCAGGGCACACAAACATTTTTCCAGCAGGATGAACATGTTATAACAATGCTTTGCCTGCTAACGGAAACCTGTCGTGGAGCATCACCCTAAACCTGCGGTTCCTGCCATTGTGACACTGGGAGGCGTTCAAATCCTTTCGTGGGGCGGTTCGTTTTATCTTATGGCCGTGATGGCGAATCCGATCGTCGCGGAAACCGGCTGGTCGCAGCAGTGGGTGTATGGCGCATTATCCTTAGGTATTTTGGTTTCTGGCCTGCTAGCCCCCTTAAGTGGCCGCCTGATTGCGGGCAGTTATGGCCGCGCGCTGCTGGCGTCGAGCGGGGCGGTGATGGCGCTGGGCCTGGTGATCATGGGATTCAGTCACCATCTGCTGCTGTTTCTCTTTGCCTGGCTGATTATCGGCATCGGAATGGCGATGGGTTTATATGACGCCCTGTTTGCCACCCTCGGAACGCTTTATGGTGGACAGGCTCGCGGCGCGATTACCGGCATTACCTTAATCTCCGGCTTTTGCACCACGCTGGTGTGGCCGGGGACTGCGCTGCTGATTCACTGGCTTGACTGGCGCGGCGCCTGTTTCGCCATTGCCGCGCTGTTATGCCTCACCGTGTTGCCAGCCTACTGGTATGCACTGCCTGTGCCGATTAAACCCATCGTGAAAACGGCGACAAAGCAGCATAACGCCAGTGGTGAGTTGGCACCGGCGCTATTTTGGCTGCTATGCAGCATTTTTACCCTTGCTTCAGTGATCATGACCGCTATTTCGGTGCAGTTGATTAGTCTATTACAAGCCAGCGGCCACTCATTGACCGCCGCCTTAGCCATCAGCGCGATTCTGGGTCCTTGTCAGGTTGGGTCACGTATTGTGGATATCGCGTTCAAACGGGGACATCCGATCTGGACGACGTTTTTCTCGGTAGGACTGGTGGCCATCGGATTGCTGTTGTTGACCTTGTTTCCGCAGTTCGCGCTGGTCAGTATGGTGCTATACGGTGCTGGAAACGGTTTGCGGGCGATAGTGCGGGGAACTTTACCGCTGGTGATGGTCAAACCAGAGGCCTACGCCATTGTGGTAGGGCGCATGGCGCGTCCTGCACTGATTGGTCAGGCATTAACGCCGCTGGTAGGGGGATATGTTTTTCAGCAGCTCGGGGCGAATGCCACATTGTGGCTGTTGTGCCTGTTGGCGTTAGTGAATATGGTGCTGGTGGGCGTGCTAAAGCAGAAATTGCCCGCGCCCAATCCGCAACCGCAAAAGGGAGCCGTAAACTAAGCAGCCTGTGCGCTTCTGCCTGATCAAATGATGAATACGTGCCTTGATCACAGCAGCTCGCTTCTAAAAAGCAACAGTGTTTGTTATATTTATTGCTCATTGATTACTCACTGCCGCGGCAAAAAAACAATAAGATAAACCGCAACTCAGGATACAGAAATGCTTGATTACCGCTTCCCGACAGCTTTGCAGATGGTTTTGAGCGTAGCGATGGCGGAGCAACTGGGCAAACGCTCGACCAGTGCTATTTTGGCGTATGGTCTTGAAGCGAACCCCAGTTTCATTCGGAAACTGATGGTTCCGTTAACGCGCGATGGCATCATTGTCTCTACGCTTGGCCGTACTGGTTCGATTCACCTCGGGCGTCCGGCCGCAGAGATCACGCTGCGCGATATTTATACCTCTGTGATTGAAGACAAAAAGCTCTGGGCTTCACGCCCTGATGTCGCACCGCGTTGTCTGGTGAGTGCCAACCTGTGCTGGTACTTCAAATCGATTGCTGAAGAGGCGGAAGAAGCCTCGTTGAAAGTGCTGGAGACGCGTACGGTGGCTGACGCACTGGCTGAGCTGAAAAAACACGACACCAGTAGCTGCGATGAACTGCCCGATCTCGAAATCGAAGACCTTTGTAAAAAATCCCGCTGATATCAGTAAAACAGTTACCGGGCATACGCCCGGTAACCGACACTGTTACTTAGACATCCCGTCCTTAGACATCTCATCCTTCGCCATACCGTCTTTAGCCATGCCATCTTTAGACATGCCATCTTTCTTCATGCTGTCATGTTTCTTCATCGGTTTTTTCATGTGGTCTTTTTTCATGCCGTCGTGCGACATACCGCTTTCATTCTGCATACCATCTTTAGCCATATTGTCAGCAGCATAAGCGCCAGAGAAAGCCATCAACAGTGCGCCAGCGAATACAGTTGCAATAATCTTTTTCATCTTCATTTCCTTACAGGGTTTTGGGGAGATTAACTGCCGCCAAACCAGTTATAGCCCTGGTCTTCC
This sequence comes from Candidatus Pantoea communis, assembly GCF_011752685.1. Lineage (NCBI taxonomy): Bacteria > Pseudomonadati > Pseudomonadota > Gammaproteobacteria > Enterobacterales > Erwiniaceae > Pantoea > Candidatus Pantoea communis. The sequence goes on along the minus strand of NZ_VWXC01000001.1, from coordinate 348,253 downwards.
CAGTAGCCACCGGTAAAGCGGTTGGTGATTTCAATTGAAATAATATGTTTGGGGTTTTTGTAGCCCAGTTTGGTCGGAATCCGTAATTTCATGGGGTAACCGTACTCCGGCGGTAATATCCGGCCATCCCAACTCAGTGCTAATAAGGTTTGCGGGTGCAATGCCGTCGCCATATCAATGCTGGTGTAATAATCATCGGCACAGCGAAAGCTGACATATTTCGCTTTGGTGTCAGCCCCAATCAGTTGCAGGAAGTCGCTGAATCGAACGCCGCCCCAGCGGCCAATGGCACTCCATCCTTCTACACAAATATGGCGGGTGATTTGTTCATGCTGAGATAATTTATATAACTCAGGCAGTCGCCAGCTGCGTTTATCACGTATCAGTCCGCTCAGTTGCAACTGGTAATCATCACCGTTTACCTGCGGAATATCCTCTTCACCGTAAAAGGCATTAAACGGGAAGGGCCGCGTAATATCTTTTAGGGTATATTCTGGCGCCATTTGATAACCGCTGAATAACCATCCCTGAATACGGTCATTAAAACGTGACATGCGGCTTAAAATGTTTTCGATGTCAGGATTATTGTCGATGTCGCACCCGGTCAGCAATGCCACACCGCCCGCACTCAAGCCCATGCGCAGAAATTGACGTCGTGAATGGCCAGACATTTTTTTCGCCAGAATCGTAGTGGCGTCTTTTAACAGGGCGTCAGTTTCACTGCTGGGACGTTCAATCTTTTTCATCGTCATTTTTAGCGTCCGCGTGTCATCAATAATAACGTTTTAGGTACCAGTGCCACCATGATCAGATGGATAACAACAAAGGCACATAAAAAGGCCATGGCAAAAAAGTGAATGAAGCGAGCCGTGTCATAGCCGCCCAATACTTCTCGCAAAAACGGAAACTGCACCGACTTCCACAACACTAACCCTGAAAAGACTAATAACATGCCATCAATGACCACCAGCAAATACGCAAATTTTTGCACCATATTATATTGGCGTAAATCGTGATGGCTAAGATGTCCTTTTAATGCAGATAGGCCATCTTTTACTAATTGAGTCATACTTAAGGGCAGAAAACGTTGGCGAAAACGTCCGCTCAGGAGATTCAGCGTCAGATAGAGCACGCCATTACCGGCAAAAAGCCACATTGCCGCAAAATGCCATTGCAGTGCACCCCCCAGCCATCCTCCCAGGGTATAGCTATTGGGAAAATCAAATGAAAATAAAGGAGACGCGTTATAAATCCGCCAGCCACTGAGAATCATTAATGTCATCGCAACGGCATTGATCCAGTGAGTCAATCTCAACCACAGCGGATGAACCTTTTTATCGGGAGCACATTTCATTCTGCACCTCTGCATATTGTTATGCCGTCTGGAATGAAGAGACTTTGCGCCGATATTGATCACAGAGTCCTCACGCAGAGTTAAACAAAATGTGATAACTCCGGGGGGCAATTCTGTATAAGATTTAAAGGATGTTCATTGAGGCGGTCAACATGGCGAAGAAGATCTTAATCGTTGAAGACGATGGCAATATTGCCGAGTTGTTGCACATTCACCTGCGCGATGAAGGCTTTGATATTACGCATGCTGCAGATGGCGATACGGGTAGTCAATTACTGGAGAGCCAACGCTGGGATGCCCTGATCTTCGACATTATGCTGCCCGGCGTTGATGGGCTGGAATTGTGTCGCCGCGCGCGCAACATGCCGCACTACACGCCGATAGTGATGATCAGCGCTCGCGCCAGTGAAGTGCATCGCGTACTGGGGTTGGAACTGGGCGCTGATGACTATTTGACCAAACCCTTCTCGATGCTGGAGCTGGTGGCGCGCGTTAAAGCACTTTTCCGCCGCCAGGAAGCGATGAGCCAAAATTTACGTCAGGATGCGGGAAACCTGCGTCTTGGCAGCCTGAGTATTGATCCGGTTGCCCGAGAGGTTCGGCTGGCTCAGACGCTAATTGAGCTGACGCCTCGTGAATTCGAGTTGCTCTACCATTTTGCCCGTCATCCAGGAAAGGTCTTTTCGCGACTTAGCTTGCTGAATCTGGTGTGGGGCTACCAGCACGAAGGTTATGAGCACACGGTTAACACCCATATCAACCGATTACGCCTCAAAATTGAAACGACGCCAGCTGAGCCACGTTGGATTCTTACGGTGTGGGGACAGGGCTACAAATTCGTGGTGCCGGGTGAGGGAGATCAGGTTACATGAAACGTCTGTCACTCACTCAGCGTTTGACGCTGGTCTTTGCCCTGATGCTACTGATCAGTAGTGCGCTGATCCTGTTGATTCAGGACAACAACCGCCAGCAATACAGCGATGCCATGATGCAGAATTTATCGCGAGATCTGGCCGCTTCTATTGCCAAAAGTAGCGCATTGATGAGTGCCGGAAACACCGATGCTCCGGCACTCAAGCAGCTGTTCGGCCAGATGATGTCCTACAACCCGAGCGTTGAAGTTTACCTGCTGGATGCGCAGGGACAGATTCTGGCCAATGATGCGCCAGCCGGCCATGTCCATCGCGATCGGGTCGACGTGCGTCCACTGCAAAAGTGGCTGAATGGGGCGCCACTGCCGGTGTATGGTGACGATCCTCGTTCACCTTCCGCGCTCAAAGTGTTCAGCGCTGCGCCTATTCTGGATGGCAACAGAACGGTGGGTTATCTCTATGTGATTTTGCAGGGGGAGAATTATCAACATCTGCAGCAGGGCGTTAAAATGTCCGTGCTGCGCAGCGCCATGCTTTGGTCGGTGGTGGTTATCGTCCTGCTTGGATTGATGGCGGGTGCAGCGGCCTATTATTGGGTCACAAGACCGGTGCGACAGCTGACACAAAAGGTGACAGCGGGTGCGGATGCGCTACAACGCCTTGCCGCGCTACCTCATTCCCCGCAACAGGATGAAGTGGCGCAGTTGCAAAACGCCTTTATCGATATGGCGCAGCGTATTGATGCTCAGGTACAGACGCTGGAGCTGAAAGATCAGCAGCGTCGTGAATTTGTCGCCAACATTTCGCATGACTTGCGCACGCCGCTGATGTCGATTCAGGGTTATCTGGAGACGCTGGCAGTGAAAGCTGGCAGCTTGACCGAAGCGGAGCGCAGCCGATATTTACAGATTGCCCTGACGCAAAGTGAAAAGGTCGGCATGCTCGCGCAGCAGCTGTTTGAGTTAGCGCGGCTGGAACATGGTGTCGTCACGCCACAGTACGAACGGTTTTCGCTGCCGGATTTGGTTCAGGACGTGATACAGAAATTTGAGCTGGCGTTGGAGAAATCCCGCCTGAATTTGTCGGTTGATATCGCGTCGGGTTTGCCCATGATCGACGCGGATATGTCGATGATAGAGCGTGTTCTGACCAACCTGGTGGATAATGCCATCCGTCATACGCCGTCGGGTGGAAACATTACCCTGCGTCTGTGGCTGGAAGGGGAGAACGTGATGATGGAGCTGGAAGACAACGGCCCAGGTATCTCACCGGAAGTCAGTCAGACCCTGTTTGAACGCCCCTCAATCATCGATCCGGATCGTCGCGATAATGGAGGATTGGGGCTGGTCATCGTTCGTCGCATGCTGCAATTGCATCGCGGCGACATTGCCCTGAAACCCGCGCCGGGTGCCTGCTTCCAGCTCTTCGTCCCCTTATAAAAAAGGCGGCCATCTCTGGCCGCCGCAATTTACCCTAAAACAGATTTACACCGTCTGCACTTCCGCATCCGGCTGCTTTCGCGTCACCAGTTTACGTAACGTCACATAGAACACCGGCGTCAGGAACAGACCAAACAGCGTCACGCCCAGCATGCCCGAGAACACGGTAATCCCGGTGACACCACGCACTTCAGCACCGGCACCTTCACCCAGAATTAGCGGAACGGTACCGGCAATAAAGGCAATCGAAGTCATCACGATCGGGCGCAGACGCAGGCGGCAAGCTTCCAGCGCCGACTCGACAATTCCTTTGCCCTGCATCTCCAGCTCACGGGCGAATTCGACGATCAGAATGGCGTTCTTACACGCCAGCCCCATCAGTACCACCAGCCCGACCTGCACAAACACGTTGTTATCGCCGCCGGTGAGCCACACGCCAACCAGCGCGGACAGCATGGTGACCGGCACAATCAGGATCACCGCCAGCGGCAGCGTCCAGCTCTCATACAATGCCGCCAGCACCAGGAACGCCAGCAGTACCGCAACCGGGAAGACGATAAACGCCGTGTTGCCCTGAGTGGCTTGCTGATAGCTCAGGTCGGTCCATTCGATGTTCATGCCATTCGGCAGCACCTGGCCCGACATCGCTTCCAGCTTCTCCATTGCCTGCGCTGAAGAGAGTACGCGTGGATCGGCATCACCTATCAAGTCCGCCGCCGGATAGCCGTTATAACGAATCACCGGATCGGGGCCATAGGTGGTGGTGATGTTGACCATACTGCCGATTGGCACCATCTCGCCCTGATTGTTACGGGTACGCAGATTGGCAATATCCTGCACGCTGTTACGGAAATCCCCGTCCGCCTGCGCCATCACACGCCAGGTACGACCAAACTTATTGAAGTCGTTGACGTAAGAGGAGCCGAGATACACCTGCAAGGTACTGAACAGGTCAGTCAAAGACACGCCTTGCGCTTTGGCCTTGTCACGATCCACCTGCACATCCAGTTGCGGCACGTTGGCCTGATACGAGGAGATCGGGAACATCATGCCGGGCGTCTGCATCACCGCACCGGAAAGGGTATTAATGGCGGTTTGCAACGCACCGTAACCTAAGCCCGCACGATCCTGCACATACAGCGAGTAACCCGAACCCTGACCCAGCCCCAGAATCGGCGGTGGCATAATCGAGAAACCAAAGCCTTGCTGGATTTTGGAGATTTTCGCGTTGATTTCAGCGTTAATTTCCGCAGCCGTACGGGTACGTTCATTAAACGGCTTCAGGCCGAAGAATACGGTTCCTGTATTCGGTGTATTAGTGAACTGCAAGGCATTCAGGCCAGGGAAGGCGACCGAATAGGCCACGCCTTCGGTGTTCATGCCGATTTCGCTCATCTTGCGAATCACTTCATCGGTACGCGCCAGTGATGAACCTTCTGGCATTTTCACGCCGCCAATCAGATACAGCTTATCCTGCGTCGGAATAAAGCCGCCCGGCACGGTGTGGAACATAAAGCCCGCGCCCGCCAGCAGTATGACGTAAACGCCAAATACCGCACCGCGGCGACGCAGGGTTTTTCCGACCATTGACTCGTAGCCATCAGAACTGCGCTGGAAGAAGCGGTTAAACGGACGGAAAATCCAGCCGAGCAAACGATCAATCAGACGCGTTGGCATATCTTTCGGTGCATCATGCGACTTCAGTAGCTTGGCCGCCAGCGCCGGAGAGAGCGTCAATGAGTTAATGGCGGAGATCACCGTGGAGATGGCAATCGTCACCGCAAACTGCTTGTAGAACTGACCGGTTACACCAGACAGGAACGCCATCGGCACGAATACCGCACACAGCACTAACGCAATCGCGATAATGGGTCCCGACACTTCGCGCATCGCCTGATGCGCCGCCGCCGTCGGTGAGAGTCCCATCGCGATATTACGTTCGACGTTCTCTACCACCACAATGGCGTCATCCACCACGATACCTATCGCCAACACCAGCCCGAACAAACTGAGGGTGTTGAGCGAGAAGCCCAGCAGGTAAAGCACGCTGAACGTTCCCACCACCGAAACCGGCACGGCCAGCAACGGAATGATCGATGCACGCCAGGTTTGCAGGAACAGGATCACCACCAGTACCACCAGCACAATCGCTTCAAAGAGCGTTTGCACCACGGCACGGATCGAATCACGCACGAACACGGTTGGATCGTACGGTGCCGCCCACTGCACATCGTCCGGGAAGCGGGTGGCCAGTTCGGCCATCTTGTCACGCACAGCATTCGACAAGTCGATGGCGTTGGCGCCCGGTGCCTGGAAGATACCGATGCCGACCGCGTCCTTGTTGTTCAGCTGAGAGCGCAGGGCGTAGCTACCGGAACCCATCTCGATGCGCGCCACGTCCCGCAGGCGCACCAGCGAGCCGTCATCGGCGGTTTTCAGAATGATATTGCCGAACTGTTCTTCGCTCTCCAGACGACCCTGGGTGTTGATCGACAGCAGGAAGTCACTGGCCTTTTTGGTCGGCTCTGCGCCCAACTGACCGGCAGACACCTGCACGTTCTGCTCCTGCATGGCGCTGACCACATCAGAAGCGGTCATGCCACGTGCGGCCACCTTATTCGGATCGAGCCAGACGCGCATCGCATACTCGCCCGCCCCGAAGATCTGAATCTGACCAACGCCAGGCAGGCGCGCCAGCTCATCTTTCACCTTCAGGGTGGCGTAGTTACGCAGATAGAGTGAGTCATACTTGCCCTTCGGCGAGAACATATGCACCACCAGCGTTAGCGTCGGTGACATCTTCTGCGTGGTCAAACCGAGTTGACGCACCTCTTCCGGCAGGCGGGCTTCTGCCTGCGCCACACGGTTTTGCACCTGAACCTGTGCCTGGTCTGGATCGGTACCTGGACGGAAGGTCACGGTGGTGACCAGCACGCCATCCGAACCGGCCACTGACTTCATGTACATCATGTTTTCGACCCCGTTGATCGCTTCTTCCAGCGGTGTCGCCACCGAATCAGCAATCACTTTGGGGTTGGCGCCAGGATATTCTGCGCGCACCTGCACACTGGGTGGCACCACGTTGGGGTATTCACTGATCGGCAGCAGTGGTATGGCGATCAGTCCGGTGGTAAATATCAAAATCGACAGTACCGCCGCAAAGATCGGTCGGTCGATAAAAAAGCGGGAGAAATCCATAACAGGCAGTCTCGATTATTATTGAGCGGAGCGCATTGCCACCGGCTGAGCTTTCACCGGCATACCAGGCATGAAGACTTTCTGCAGGCCATTGACGATCACTTTGTCACCCGGCTTCAAACCGGATTGCACAATGCGCAGGCCATCAGCCAGCTCGCCAGCCTGAATATCGCGACGCTCGGCTTTACCCTGCGCATCGACCACATACACGTATTTACGATCCTGATCGGTCAGCACCGCTTTATCGTCGATCAACAGCGCGTTAAACGCGGCGCTGCCGGGTAAACGCACGCGGGCAAACAGACCTGGAGTGAACTGACGTTCATGATTATCCAGCGTGGCACGCATGCGAATGGTGCCAGTGCTGGCGGTGAGTTGGTTGTCGAGGAAATCAACGGTGCCACGATGCGGATAACCTTGCTCGCCGGTCAGCGCGATTTCCACCGGCAGCGAACCGCGATTTTGTCCCTGACGTGCCATCGCCTGATATTGGAGGTAAGTGGCTTCATCGACGTCGAAATAGACATACATGCGATCCTGCGACACCAGGGTGGTCAGCACGCTGGCACTGTCACCGGCGGTCACCAGGTTACCGGTGGTGATCATCGCGCGGCTGGCACGGCCATCAATCGGGGCAGTGACGCGGGTAAAATCGAGATTCAGCTGCGCCATATCAACGGCGGCCTGCGCGGAGAGCACATTGGCCTGCGCCTGACTTGCTGCAGAACGACGCTGTTCCCACTCTTCACGGGATACCACATTGGTGCCAATCAGTTTATCGGTGCGTGCCGACTCACTGCGCGCCAGCGATGCCTGACTGCGCGCGGTCGCGAGTTCAGCTTGTGCCTGCTCTAACGTCGCGCGATAGGTGCGGTCATCAATGGTAAATAGCACCTGACCCTTTTTCACGTCATCGCCTTCGCGATAGTTAACCTGATCGATATAGCCGGAAACGCGAGGGCGCAGTTGCACACTTTGCACCGCTTCAAAGCGACCATTGAAGCTATCCCATTGGCTGACTTTTTGTTCGACCACCTGCGCGACACTCACTTCGGGCGGCGGTGGCAGGGCGTTTTGCGCCACACCCCGATCGCAAGCGGCCAGCAGGCTTCCCAGCAACATCACTCCTGACAGGCTTACTGCCCGACGAACCCCATATGTTTGCAGATGCATTGTTGTTATTCCGCGTTGGTGTGAAAAAAGAAAGGACATGTACGAAAAATCTGCAACTTTTAAGATTGCATTAAAACGCGATGAGTGTAGGCTGCTGCAAACTGCATCTGCAAGAATATCTGATACACTTTATGTGCTGTTTTGATCAATTCGTTTCAGAGGGGGAAAGCCCCTACGGCGAGTGCGGCATTTAATGCAATAATAAAACTTGCATTAAATGTCATAGTCAGTCACCCTTAAAGTGTAATTGCAACTGATACTGATACTGTTCGTTAAGGCGACGGGAGAAAATGGGATGATGAGCGACGCATTTATTCACGATCTGATCGACTGGATTGATAACAACATTGAAGCACGTCTGGATCTGGACACCGTAGCAGGGCGCGCCGGTTATTCGAAATGGCACCTGCAGCGTATGTTCAAAGAGCACACCGGCTATCCGCTGGGCGAGTACATTCGTAATAAGAAACTGAAAAAATCGGCGGACCGTTTAACGACCACCAACGAACCGATCCTTAATGTGGCGATTTCACTGGGGTTTGATTCGCAGCAGTCGTTTAATCGCAGCTTCAAACGTCAGTATGGCGTGGCGCCAGGCGCATGGCGTCGACATGCCGTGCCAGCCGCGAGTGCGATGCAGTAACACCTCCGCCAGGGCCAGCCATGCTGGCCCGCGTTCTTCTTCACGATAATCCTGCTATTATCGGCGTCCTGCACTTCGGGATGTCACTATGTCAAAGAAACTCTGGATTGGACTCATTCTCGCGCTGGCCGCCACATGGGCCGGGCTTAAGCCGCATTTAACCGGTAAAACCGCCGCACAGGGCACAGATATTGCCAAACTCACCGATGCCCACACGGTCGCGCAGTGGTTACAGCAAAATCATCAGTTGCCGGATCTTTATCTCACCAAAAATGAAGCACGCCGTCAGGGCTGGAACCCCAGCAAAGGCGACTTGTGCACGGTGTTGCCGGGCCGCGCCATTGGTGGCGATCGTTTTAGCAATCGTGAACAGCGCCTGCCAATGCAAGCGGGGCGGCAATGGTATGAGGCCGATGTGAATTACGATTGCGGCCACCGCGACGCCGATCGTCTGCTTTACTCTTCAGATGGACTGATCTTTCTGACCACCGATCACTATCGCAGCTTCAAACAGGTGAACTAACCATGTTGACGCTCTCTTTTGATTTCCAGCAATTGGCCAGCCGGCAGGCGTTCTACCGTGAGTTTGTGGCCCAAAGCGGCTGCAGCGGAGAGTTTGGCTGTAATCTGGACGCACTGTGGGATTGGCTGACGGGCGGGATTGCGCTGCCGGCTGAACTGCATTTACATCATATTGCACAGGCGAGCGAGGCGGAGTTTGCACCGGTGTTGGCGCTGATGGAAGAGGCGGCGCAGCAGCTGCGAGGCGAGCTGCGCCTGATTCATGACTGATTACGCGTGCAGCGGCAACAGTAGTATCGCCAGCATCTGACGGGCATTGGCGGGCAGGTCGCTGCCGCCGGTATAGCCGTTGTTTTCCACGATGACCGAATTTAATCCCACCAGCCAGTCATAGATATAATAGGCGGTATGATTGGCGGGTGCGGCTGACAAACGTGTTAAACGTTGACCTGGCGAGAAGCTCACGCTCGGCGCAGGCGGTCGGGCGAAGATGGTTTGTCCGCGATTAACACGACTCTCAGGCCGCTCGCTCTCCGGACGCTGCAGGAAGCCGAGCCAGGCGACAAAATCACCCAACACCGTCATCGCGCGCGAGACCTGACGATCGGTCCGCGCTTCATGCGCGCTGGCCTGCGCATCCGGTTCGTTAAGCGCGCTTTGCAGCTTACTTAATACCTTCAGGCGGAAGCTGGCGGTAATCAGCTCTTCTACCAGCAATTCCATGGTCGGCTTATCCACGTTCAGCAGCGTCAGCAAACTCCGGCTTTCCGGCAACTGTCGCAGATGTTCAAGCCACAGCGCAAACACCTGCTGCGGGAATTGCTGATCGCGCTGGCCGCTGCTGTTACGCGGTTCCGCAGGGGCCACCGGTTCATCTTTAAACAGGTCAAACTCAAAGCCAATACCAAAATAGCTCTGCTCAGCCGCAGCGGTTTTCGCGCTGTGCTGTACGACAGTGCCGCTGCTCTGGCTCAGCCACAGCTGACGCACCGCTTCGCGCGAAGGCTGCAAGCGCTCCAGCAGTTCGCCGTGCAGGCCAGTGCGATGTTGCAAGCATTTCAGCAAGGTATCGGAAATCGCCTGCTTGCGTGCCGCCTGTTCTGGCGTGGCAGTGGATTCGGTCCACGGTTGCAAACGCTCTACCAGCTTCTGCTGCAAGGTGCTTAATTGCTGGGCCAGACGATCACGACGTGCTTCTGGCTGCATTTCGTCCTGCAGCCAGCTGCCCATGCGATCGACACCGGCACGATCGAGTGCCAGCATGGAACCCCAGCTCTGTCCTGGTTGCCCGATCTGACGTTGTACGGCTTCATCAACATTAATCTGCTGCTGCTGATAGCGCGCATCGTGCGGGGTAATCGCCCAAATCAGGCGTGGCTTTTCACCGCTGGCCGCTACGGTTTGATGGATATGCCATTCGCGCAGTGCGTTAACCGCAATGTCGGTATCCTGACGCTGGCTGGCGGCGGTACAGATCAGCATAAGGTCGATGCCCTGACGCGCGGCATACAGTCCCGGCAGCAGTGCGCGTTTCTGCTCCAGCAGTGCCGCGCGCAGAGGATCGCGTTTGCGCAGCTGGGCTAAATCTTCTTGCTGACCCACGTCGGCGGGCTGGCCGGGCGCTGGCAGCTCCAGCATATCGGCTTCATCATACAGCGCCTGACGTGGCGTTGAATTCAGCGGAACGGTGATTTCCAGCGTCAGCAACGCCAGCAGGCCCAGCGGCACCTGCTGCGGTTTAGCGACACGATTGGCGACAATCGGGCAAACTTCAATCATTTCCTGCCAGTCGGCATCGTTGCTGATCAGTTTTTCCGCAGGCAGCGAGGCGTCATCGGTTAACAGGCTCAGAGGTGCCAGCAGGCGCGGTGCCTGGCGCAGTTGATGACGCAGGTGCATCAGATTACGCAGCTGTTCGTTGAGTGCCACCTGATTAGGCCACAGCAGCGCAAACAGCTGAATGCGGTCATCGACGTTTAACCACGGAGCAAGTTCCACCGCCTGTGGCCAGAAGTGACGATCGAGTACCTCGGCGTGACGATGCTGGCGGCGGCTCCACGCCCACAATGTAATCAACGCATCGCTGTCGAGGCCCGGCTGCGGCTCGTCCTGACGATGGCGCTGTAAACGCTGCAGCGCTGCATCGATCAGCGCACAGTCTGGCTGTGCTTCAGTTTTGGCACAGGCCAGCACCAGACGAATCAGCTCCACGTCATTGAGCAGCGTCATCTCCAGTGGCCAGGCGCTGGACTGGGTTTCACGCTGGTGGCTGAAGCGGGTGGCAATGGCAAAATCGAGATTGCCGGGATTGATGTTCTGGAAATGGTTCACAATTCTATCGCCCAGGCGCGCCATCAGTTGGCCCTGCGCATCACCCACCATTTCACTCAACAGCCAGGCTTTGCCCGCCTGTGACTGGCCAAACATCGCCAGCGTCACCGGACGTGCCAGTTGACGCGCCAGCGCATGACTCTCCACGCGCGCGCGGCGCAGTTGCAGCCGCAGCGTATCCGCTTCCAGTGCCAGACGCGGTGCCTGCGCCTGATGGGTTTCAATCCAGTTCAGTGCGCCGTCCAGCGTCTCCTGCATCAGGCTCAGACGTTTGGCGGGCGTAACAGAGGTGGCTCTCTTGGCAGTTCTCATCGTTTGCAGACGCTCCCGCTGTCAATCCAGTATCGATCCAGTACTTCGGCATATAAAAAATTCAATAAAATCATATCATTAAAAACCACAGTTCAAAATCATTCGAAATTCATTCAAAAGTAACAATCAATCAAATTGTTGCCGTATGTGCTCAGCACGAATAGCTCAGATTTATGAAGCACACAAATTGTTCACATCATACCCTTAGCTTTCCTTTTCAATCGTAAAAAGAGAGAGAGTTTAATGACGTTTGATTCATGGTTGATTTTGCTTCTGGCTTGCTGTGGTGCTTGTGTCATCCCAGGTCCGAACTCCCTCATTGTGTTGAGTCATAGCGCGCGCTTTGGTGTGCCTAAAACGATTTGGACGATGGCAGGAGGTATGCTTGGGTTCATGTTCTTAATGACGATTACTGTGCTTGGTCTGGGAGCCGTCATGACAAGTTATCCGTGGGTTCTGGATATCCTGAAGAACATCGGTTCGCTTTATCTCGCGTTGATTGGACTTCGCCTGTGGTGGTCAATTGAAAATGATATGGAATATCAGGTTGATCACTTTCAGGGATTCAGTGTGTATAAGCTTTTTTTAGAAGGATTGATTTCAGCAATAACGAACGTGAACGCTTTGTTTTTCTTTATCTCAATAATACCAAACATAATCAATAACGATCATAATATCTTTTTACAGGCCGTAGAGTGTTCCCTGACTCTGGGAATTTGTGAATTTTGCTTCGAATTCCTTTTTGCTTTAGCGACGGTCTATTTTGCTAAGAAAATTTTGAAACCGGGTAAGGTCTTCAATCGAATCTGTGGTTCCATCTTCTTCGGCTTTGCAGTCTTGCTTCAATTTAAACAATACTAACTCCAAATACAAAAAACCCGCCGAAAGGCGGGTTCTTAGTTTTAGAATCAAATGCCCCAGAAGAGCATGTTTATTGCATTGTTAATCACATCACTTGAGGATGAAAGCGAAACAACCTTTTCCCCTAAAAGATTCTCGCGAACTGAAGCCATTTCGCTAATCTTCATCCGATAGTATTCATCGTTAACAAAAAGTTTAGGCATCAAAATCTGATTGACGTTTCCAGAGAATTGTTCAGCAGGATAGAGCGGAGCAACCATCTTAAAACCAGGGATATCGATGATATCACTCTGAACATCGACAACAAATTTAACCTCAGCGTTATTATAAATAAAAACATCATATTGCATCGTTACCAGCTCCGATGCTTATCAGAAAATGAACCATATTTTTCAGTATGAGCGGCAATCTCAGCCATTCCAGCACGGTTCTCTTCAATAAATTGTTCTCTTTTGATTTTCTTTACCTCCTCAGCGAAAAAGGTGTCAGTCAATGCTGACACGTTGACACCATGATTAAGAAGAAACTTATGATTAGAAATTTCTACGTTAACGCTCACTTTACCTTTCATTGTTACACCCTCTTTGGTAAGAAAGGTATCATTCTAAGGGTGTAACTATTTGGCGTCAATGGTAGGATTAAACTTCGACGAACGCATTGTCGCGCGTGTCAGTATACTTATCTGTCATCGCGGAGTTCTTGTGACCTAACAGACGTTGTGAGAACTCGCCGTCATTCTCTTCTTTATAGAGTCGAGCGGACAACGAACGGATCTCATGAAACGAAGGCGCGGTTCCTTCCCATTTGAGTTTTGACGACTCACGCGACTTGAGGAACGCGCGAGACAGTTTGTCGCGACCACCTGAAACTGGGATCACAAAACCGCCTTCATCCTTAAATTGTTCGAGTTCTTTCAGAACCTGCTTGATGGTTTTATCAATCGCCTTCAATCCGTGAGCGGTATCGATGGCCACCTTAGAACCTGTCTTTTGCTGGATGACATAAATTTTGTTGTTGCGAATGTCTTCCCATTTCATCGCCTGAATATCACCGATGCGCTGACCTGTGAGAAGCGCCAGCTCAAAGCAAGGTTTCGCCCAGGGATAGAGGTCAGGTGTGTTATCACAAATCAGTTTGAATTCATCCAGAGACAAGCGCTCACGAACAACAGTGACGCGTTCTGTTTTGATGTACTCAATCGGGTTGACTTTCAGAACACCGTGAGCGATTGCCGTCGAGAAGACGTCCTTAAGAAAGTTCCTGATGCGGTTGTGCATCGTTGCCTTCCCGTCATCGCGCCAGGGTGCCAGGAAATCCGCTAAGACTTTTGTATCGATATCCTCGATGGCAAATGCCCCCATGCGTTCCTTGATGGTTTTGAGAAATCGGGTGTAACTCTCCATTGTCTTTGATGCTAACTTGCGACGATCGAGTTCTTTCTCATAGGACTCAAGCCAGTTGTTTAAGGTGTACTTCTTCACCTCGTTCATGCGGTCAAGTAGCTTAACAGGCTGAGCGAGATCCTGATAAAGCTCTAAGTTTGCCTCGATAGCCTGAGTGATGGCGGAGCGCTTATCGCGCCCCAGACCGTACTCCTTCCCTGAACGAGGATCTTTATAACTGTAATACCCCTGATTTCTTACGTAGAGGTTTGGAGGTAAATCGCGATTTACCGTAGAACGACGACGAGCCATTACATTAATCTCTTTTTGTTATTAAAACGGAATGTCATATTCAAAAATATCATCAGAAGTGCGTGGTGGAGGGGGTGTCTCCGCATAACCTGTGAGCTTTTCGGCTCTACGCCTTGAAATGACAATTACTTTTAAGATGTGTTGAATCAAGCGCGGTCCATTATCAAACGCCTCTTTCTTATACCTGGCTATCACGGCTTGCTGGCCATTGTGAATCTGGATGTCGTCATAAAAGTAACAACGACGATCGGCGAGATCCTGGGAAAGACGATCGATTTCCTCATTCATGACCAATGCCGCTTCGTGTGTCAGCTCGATAACCTCTTTTTTCTGTTCTTCTTCCATCATGCTCACTTCATCGGATTCGGCGAGTAAGGCCTGAATCTCTCTATCCTCTTCGATGGCTGCAACATGGTCCTCATTAATGATGTCATCAAAGTTCATGAAGAATTCTTTCAACCAACGTTCATATTTGTCCCATGCCTGACGCAAAGACTGAGAACCATCTTTATGCATCGACAGGAAAGCATTTGGCGCGCCTGACTGATTCATGACTAAGGCTGTCTTGCCGTTGTCGCGTGGCGAAATGGTGATGAAAGCGGTCAGATTTACACGGCATTCTTTCATGGAATCAAAAAATTCTGTTTTGTTCATTCTTCTGTGTCTCTCTCTGTGTGACTATGAAAGTAGTATACACGAAGTAGATACAAATGACAGTTGGTTTCGAACTAATTTTGAATGATTTGTGCGGTACTAAATTCAAGACAAAAAAAAGCCCCTCGAAAGGGGCAGTCTTAAGCCATGTCAATCAGCAAGGAAGGAGGCCAGATTGAAATTTCGTACTCATACCAGAAGGACGATCCACGATCAGTTGAACATGAATACCCCTCGGATATATAATGTATCAACATCAAAACCGGAGGTCAAATGCTGAACTTTACTTTGAAACTGTGGGGTAATTCCTACGCGCTTCGTATACCGTCCTCGATCATTCAACAGATGGAACTCAATGATCAAATGGAGGTGGAGGCTGAGATGGCAGGCAAAACGCTGATGTTACGCGCAAAACCTGAACACAATCCGAAAAAAACCTTAGATGAATATCTTGCTGAACTGACGCCTGAGAACTGTGAGCTTTCTCAAGAGGATATTGAATGGCTGAACATGAGACCAAAAGGGAAAGAACTCATTTAACCTCTTCTTTCTCTTTTTGCCTCATGAACCGCACACCTTAAAACGCTTTTCCTTAATGATTCTTTAGATTGTGCGAGAGCGGGAAACCGCTCTTTACATAACAGACTAAGGATCGCATATGAATGATTTTTCAAAAGTCGCATTAGTGACAGGTGCCACAGGTGGGATCGGACAATCTATCGCTGAACGTTTGTCAGACGATGGCTTTATTGTCTTTGTTCACTATTCAGGCAATAAAAGCAAAGCTGAAGAGGTCGTTCACGGTATTCAGGATAAAGGCGGCAAAGCTTTTGTTGTTCATGCTGACGTGACAAACGTGATTCAGGTTCGCGAAATGTTCGCCAAAACCAAAACCATTAACGGCAAGCTTGATGTTCTGGTGCATAGCGCTGGGATCATGCCGATGGCGAAAATCAATCCTGAAGGCATCGAAGAAACTCAGCGCGTCATCAATACCAATCTGATCGGTTCCGTGATTGTGCTATCTCATGCCGCTGACGCCATTGAAGGCGGTGGTCGTATCATTGCGCTTTCCTCAAGCGTAGTCGCGAAGAACTTCCCGAACTATGGCGGTTATATCGCATCGAAACTCGGTGTCGAAGGATTGGTTCGCGTGATGGCTAACGAGCTGGGCATTCGTAATATTAACGTGAATGCCGTCGCACCTGGCCCGACGGGCACCGCGCTCTTCTATAAGGATAAGACACAGGAGCAGATCGATTTCTTTAAACGTGCCTCACCACTGGGTCGCATTGGCACACCTGAGGACATTTCGAGCGCCGTCTCGATGCTGGCAGGTGAAGAAGGGGCCTGGATTAACGGACAGATAGTCCGCGTAAACGGCGGATTTGCCTAAACCCTCAGCCCCGCAACTCGCGGGGTTTTTTCTTCTTAATTTTTATGGAACTAATATCTTAAAATTTTCACATAATTAGTATCATCCACTATTTAGAAGAAAATAAATGAATATTAGCCGTAGTCAGATTGCTCCTCATATCAATATTCATTACGAAAATCCACATCGATATATGCAAGCCGAATCAGCATTAAGAATGATTAATCACGGGGTGGTCGGAAGAAAGTTAATTGAAGAAATAAAGAACTTTTCAACAGAAGGCAAAGCTTTATCGATAGAAGTGAATAATCAATTAATGACAGCCGCTTACCCGATGTTAACAGAATCACAAATTAAAAAATTTGGTGTTTCAGCCTCTGATTTTAATGAAGAACATAATGAAGTCGCTAATGCCCTAGCTAATAAAAAAAGATTCGGAAGAAAAGGAGAAGGTACATCATCAATTATTAAATGGAATCCTTCTGTTGCTTTACATGTTAAAAGTAATGGAAAAATTATAGGAACGAATGATGAGAGAGAATCATTCATTTCTCTTGCTCATGAAATGATTCATTCTTATCGGATGATGAAAGGAACTTATCTCGTTGATGGTTCAGACAGATATAATGAAGGTACGAATAGCGCGGAAGAAGAAGCTAGGGCTGTAGGCCTCGGGAAACATGCCAATCACGAAATAACTGAAAATAAAATCAGGGTAGAGCATGGGTTTCAGCAAAGGATGAAGTATCAGCTTGATGAAAATGACATCACTATAGGTATTTGAATTTAATGGAACAAAAAATTTTAAGGAACTAATTTTACGATTTTGTTACTTAACTATCACATCCTCTAAATACATAGGTAATCAATGAAACCGGAAGAATTTTATAAAAAGCTTCAGCCTTTGTTCAACCAGCTTCACATCCCCGATATCCCGCTAAATGAACAAGGTTATTACACGTTTATGCTTGAGACAGGTCAGGTCTTTCTTGAACTGACTGAGGTCGATACGATGGTGATGCTCGCTTTCTTGCCTTTACCTGAAAAGCTGACAACCGATTTACTCTTAGAACTGCTTCAGGCAAATCTGACCCCCGATCAACCGTCGCGCGTCATACTTGCAGCTGACAAAGAGGATAAGCGTCTTTGTCTCTGGATCGATATCAGCACAGATAAAATCTATCACGAAGAGCTTTATCAAATGCTGGAACAACTGAACGTCACCATGCGTATCATTAGCCGCTGGTTTGAGGAAACGGAAAAAGAAAAGGAAAACGGTCAGCAAGCCAATCAACGAAACATAGAGAAAAGCCGTCAGGCTGAAGCGATGCTTAACAAGCGCAGGAGATAACATTCCATTATGCCAGTCGTCAGAAGTCACACAGCCCCTTTTATAAATATAAAATATCAAACTAAATCCGATTTAATAAAAGCAGAATCAGCTTTATCAAAACTTGACCAGGGACCGACAGGTAACAGGCTGATTTATGAGCTGAGTAAACTTTCTAAAAATGGAAAGTCTTTAACCATAGTCGCAGATCGCAAAACGACATCTGGTGCGATGCCAACGCTTACAAAATCTCAGGTTCAGCGATTTGGCGTATCTGAAGATGAATACAACATTGAGCATAACGATAGAGCGAATAAACTTGCCCAAAAACGACGCTTTGGTTTTAAAGGTAAAGGAACGAGCGCTATCGTTAGATGGAATCCTTCTTTATCCGTTCATGTATCTGACGAGGGTATTCATTCAGCGGTTAATGATGAAAAAGAAGCTTTTATCTCTCTTGCTCATGAACTGATCCACGGATACAGGATGATGAAAGGGACCTATACCGCAGATCATTCAGATAGATATGAACCAGGAACAAGGAGCTACAAAGAAGAACAACGTGCTGTTGGTTTGGGTATCCATTCGAACCGATCCTTTTCAGAAAATTCGATTCGAAATGAGAGTAAGATGAACTTACGAGCGAAATATGTCATAGACGAAAACTTGTCTTATATCGGATGATTTTTTGGGTGGGATTGTTATGGATTTAATAAGAAGACAAAGTTCTGTTGTACCTTCTATTGAGATCGTTTCTGAGTATGAAGAAGATACGAATAAAACTGAAGCAGCACTCACAAAAATCAAGAGTAAACCCGTCGGGCGACAACTTTTGAAGGAGATATCAGACCTTTCAAAAAATGGTAGAAGTATTTCAGTTAACGTGAGTGAAACATTTCGTTCTCAAAGCATTCCAATATTGACTAAATCGCAACTAAAAAAATATGGCATTGAAGAATCATATTCGACTGAAAGTAATATCAAAGCACAACAAATATCAGCAAAAAAAGGATTTATGAGGAAGGGGGAAGGTGTCAGTTCGATCGTCGATTTTGATCCTAGTTACTTTGTTAAAGTTACGTTGAGCGGTCATCATCAATCTGAAATTAATGAAGAGTTAGCCTTCACAACTCTCGCACATGAACTTATTCATTCTTACCGATTCTTAAAAGGAACTTCTTTCAATACTTCTGGCGGTGTTGAAAGTCTAGAAACCAAAAGGGAAGAACGGCGTGTAATAGGAACTGGAGAATTTGCGAATGCTAAAATTTCAGAGAATGCCATTCGTAGAGAACACGGGTTAACAGAAAGAACAAAACATCAAACTGAACTTAGTTATGAACAGGAAAGGCAAATTCAAGATGCTTATGAAAATTCATCGAGGCAGAGAACGATATAATTTAAAAATTAATCAGAAAAACATGATCTTAGTTAAGTCTAAAAGTCAAAAAGTGGAAGCGATAATCCAGTAAAAATAAGATTTCTTCTTGGAGTAACTTTTATGTATGAGATTACATCTAGCAGGGTTTCAAGCGTCATTGATCTTTACCATAATAATGAACTAACGCATTACAAAATGGAAAGTTCATTGATGAAAATATATAGTCGTCCAAATGGTAAAAGACTGATTGATGAAATCACTCAACGAGCTGGAAATGATAAAAAAATCAGGGTTTTTATCGATTATGAACAGCCAACGTTAACTTATGGACATTTGAATGATAAGCAGCGGAGGGAGAATGACATAGATATGTTTTCACCTTTTTATATGGATGTGATCAGTGCTGAGCAAATTTCTCATAAGCCAGGATTATTCAGAAAAGGAAAGGGCGTAGGTTCAACGATTCGTTGGAATCCTAATGATCAACTTGATGATAAAAAAAATGAAATATCTAACGAAGAGTTAGAAAAGAAAACGTTTGTAGGATTAGCTCATGAACTTGTTCACAGTCTCAGGAAGTTAAAAGGAACGAGTAAGGCAAATGAATTCAACCTTTACCCAAATCATCATGGAAAAGATGAGGAGCGAAGAGCGATTGGAATTGGTCGTCACCACTTCAAAAAGCTTTCTGAAAACGCTATAAGACTTGAGCACGGACTTCCTCGACGAGATTCAATTTAATAAAAGAGTATTATGATATGACAATGATCCAACCTGCTAGTGTTTCTCCTGGCATTACCATCAAAGCTGAGAATCAACATGATTTTAATGAGGTGAACAATTCAATTGCGCGCATCAAAAATACACAAACAGGTAAAACATTACTTGACCAAATAGAAAGCTTTGTTCGATATAAATCCGGCAAGCATGTTGTTGTTAATTCTTCTGCCTGGAATATAACAAATACCTATGCCTTTCTCACTCCCGCTCAAGCTATAAAACATGGCTATGAAAAAGAGCGAACATCTCAAGATGCTTTAGATTGTGCAAAAAGTATCGCAATAAATGGAAGGATAATGAAAGGCGAGGGAACGAGTGCAAGCATTTCAATTAATCCATTTATTGATAATCTTGGATCAAATCAATTGAATAATGTAGGTCAGGTTACTGAACAAAATCTTGATGGAGCATTATCGAATCAGTTGATCAAAGCGATGCACATTGTCAGAGGTTCATCCCTTGATGATGGTACGGCTTGGGGAAGAGAAAATGAGGAATTACGTTCGCTTGGAACGGCAAAATATCCTGAAGAAACGATCACTGAGAATAACATACGGCTTCAACTTGGAATGCCAATGCGTGCTTTTATTCCTGAATCATTAATTAGGCCTTCGGGTTCTCAATCTCGACAAAATGTCATGATATAAAGGAAATAATATGAGGATTATAGAACAAGCCACATCAGCATATTGTATTAAAATTAACGCTCCTAATGTTGATGCTTATAATGATGTTAATCTTGCTTTGTATCGAATTAAGCATACTAACGCAGGAAGAAGCTTATTAAATAAGATTGAAAAATACAGTAAGAACGGTAAAGAAGTCGAGATCATGTATCGAACAATTACTGATTTGACTCATACTGTTCCGACTCTTACACCTAAGCAAGCCGAAAAATTACAACTTCATCCAACACCTTTTCATCAAATGAGCGTTTCTAGAGCAGCACAATTTGCCAGACAAGGACGGTTATCGAAAGGCGACGGGGCAAGTGCAGTTATCATGCTTAATCCATTTAGTCAAAATCTCGATAATCCTCACGGTAATCCTCATTTTAATGCACCAGGCAATGAAAACTATGATTCTTCACTTTCGCATCAATTAGTTCGCGCAATGCATATCGTTCGCGGATCATCTCTTGATGATAATTCTATTGAAGGTCGAGAACGAGAAATGGAACGAGCTATGGGAGTAAGAGAATTTGAAGGAGAGGCCATTAGCGAAAACATGATTAGAATGGAATTAGGTTTGCCAGTGAGAGCCTCCTATCCTGTTGGGTTTTCAAGTTAAAAGATTAATAAATTAATAGGAAATTAGTTATGCCTAGAGTTCAAGCACCATCAACCATTGTTCCAGAAATCACGATAAGTACAGAAAATGCAGCCGGATTTATGAATACAGATCATGCTTTGGCGCAAATTGGTAACACACAATCTGGAGCCACACTTTTATCTGAGATTGTTAAATACACGAAAGATACAAAAAAGGTAAAGATTTACATTCAACACACTGAAGACTCTCACACAATACCTGTTTTATCGAACAAGCAAGCTGAAAAAACAAATTTATCAAAAAGCTATCATAATGAAGAAAGCTTAGATGCAGCAAGAAAATTTGCCCTCAAAAAGAAACTAACAAAAGGAGAAGGTGCGAGCGCTCTTGTTTACTGGAACCCAGCGGAGGCGCATATCAGTTTTTCTCAAGGCTACACGCAATATAGTGTCAATGAAGGCGGGGTTAATCGCTTTCAGTTAGCCAATGAATTAGTTCATGCGATGCGAATACTCAAAGGTACTTATACTGATGATAAAACAATTGAAGGATCAACTAATGAAGAAATGCGTGGTCTCGGGGTCTTTCAGTATGAGAATGAACCTATTTCAGAAAATAAAATTCGTGAACAATCTGGGTTTTATTTGCGAGCCTATTACCCTGTTGTAACAAATGTTTCAGGAAACACAGGATCGAATACCCGGCCAGGCCCCAGTCTTCGTTAACATCTTTCATGCTTCTGGAGTAGACTAAAATGAATGCTCGTTCGGTCACTGTGATCAGTCATGTCGCACCACCAATACAAATAGAAAGTTCTCAAGAATCTGAAGCCGTTCAAACTGAACGTGCTCTAGCTAAAATCATGAGCAAACCGATTGGACGCCGTCTGATTAATGAAATTCAGTCCGCTGCAACTGATGGACGAATGATCCGAATTCAGACCAGTAACAAACAACAATGCGAAGCAGGTCCTTTTTTGACACGCTCTCAATGTCAGCGATTTGAGTTGATGGGAGGGACAGAGGAAAGCAATCGGAAAGCCGCCCAAATATCACATTATACCTATACGGGTAAAGCGGGAGAGCCTGTTGCCGCATTGATTCGCTGGAACCCTGAAACAGCATGTTTAATTGATAAAGAAGGTTATCCTGTATTAAATAATAATCCCAATGAATCATTTATCAGTCTTGCCCATGAGCTTGTTCATGCTCATGGATTCATGACAGGCCAACATTATTATGATTTCTCTCCACTCACCCAAGGAACAATGGCATACAAAGAAGAAGAACGAGCCATTGGGATTGGAGGTCATGACAAAGAAAAACTTTCTGAAAATGCGATTCGCTTAGAACATGAGATGGCATCTCGAAAACATTTTTTCACCAGATCTCAGTAAATTTTATGATGACATTTGAGCCGTTTAACCGGACGAGTAGAATAGCTCCACCAATTCAAGTTGAAGGGATGTATTTAGATGATATAGAAAAAGGGGAAAGTGCGCTTGAAAAGATCGCGAGTAAACCTAATGGGAAAAAGTTAATTACTAAAATTCAGAATGCTTCAAAGGATGGTAGAGAATTAAAAATTCAGGTGAGTGATCAATATCAATCGGAAGCAACGGCTTTTTTGACTGAACCACAGCTGAATAAATATCATATCGCTGATGAATCATCTGCAAGTAATCAGATTGCCATCGACATTTCACAAAGAAAATCTTTTTTTAGAAAAGGTGAAGGTGTAAAAGCCTTAGTTGTTTGGAATCCTAATGAAGCGAGATCGATTGATTATATGGGTCACGGTCGGAGTGTAAACGATCCTTCAAAAGCATTTACCTCTCTAGCGCATGAACTCGTTCATGCTTTGGGGTTTATGAAAGGAACACATTATTTTGATGGTTCGGAACCAGAAGAAGGAACCAGAACTTTCAAAGAGGAGCAAAGAGCGATCGGTATTGGTCCATTTGAAGGCGATAAGATTTCAGAAAATGGAATTCGCGAAGAACACGGTTTGCCTAAGCGTCAGGAATATTAAGAATGATTGGTCATAATTATCGAAGTCCATCAGATGTTTTGTACAATACTCATATTTATTGCAATAATCGAAAAGAATATGAAGAAGTTGAAAAAATGCTCACCCGAATTAAAGAAGGTGGCACAAATGGTTACAACCTCATCTATGAGATATGCCGTTATACAAGTGATTCCAAAGACATTCATATAAAAGTCGTTTTTAATGAACCGACTAGTTCGAAACCTTTCCTTAATGACGAACTGAGAAGACAGTTTCTGATTCCTGATGATGAAAATAACAGAAAATATAAATTGTTGTTAGATTTACGAAGTCGACCAAATGATCGACATAAACGCGGAGACGGCGTCAGTTGTGAAATAAGATGGAATCCTTCAGAGAGTCGAACCGTCGATCCTGATGGAATTGGAACACGAATAGCCGCTTCCGGTTTAGCCTTTATCAGTCTTGCCCATGAATTAATCCATGCTTATCATTATGTGCATGGAACGCATCTTCGTTCGAATCCCAACGATCCCTTTACTGAATTAGAAGAAGATCGGGCAATTGGCATTCTTGATTTCAGAAACAATAATCTCAGTGAAAATGGTATTAGAAGAGATTTCAATTTACCTCAACGCTCAACACGATATGACAGGAATGAGTCACAATCATTATGTGCTCAATATTTACCGAATGAATAAAAGGAGAAGTTATGTACCCTTCTTTTTGTGTGCCTAGTAGTGTTATTCCTCATACAAAAATTCATTTTAATAATAACCAAGAATTCCAGGCAACAGAAACGGCTTTGGAAAAAATAAAATCTCGTTCAAATGGGAGGCAATTGATTGAGGAAATTAACAGATATACCGATAAAACACGAGACATTGATATTATTGTTGTTCGTGATGAACCGACATCATCAAAAGGAACATTGAATCATGAAATCCGAAGGATTTACAGTATTACAAATGATCCAGAAAGAACAAAATATAAAGTTCTTGTCGATATGTTGAACAGTCCTCATGGAGGTCGTAAGCGTGGAGAGGGGATTAGTTGCCAAATTAAATTTAATCCTTCAGAAAGCCGATATGTTGATAAAGATGGCATAGGCTGGCGAGTTAACACAGACTCAACTTTCGCTTTTACAAGCCTTGCTCATGAACTTGTTCATGCTTATCATCATATTCATGGTTCTCATATTAAACCTGATCCTGAAGACCCGTTTACAGATATTGAGGAGGACCGTGCGATCGGTATTCATCCTTACCACGGATATTATTTAAGTGAAAATGGTATTCGTCGAGATCATGGCTTACCTGAACGCTCAACACGATTTGACCGAAACGAAGTTCAGCCGATTATCAATCAATATTTCCCAATGACTTGAGGACTTCATATGTCTCAATATTCTATTCAATCCGCTATCGCGCCATTTATTAGCATTCACCATAACAATTTGGATGTGATGCAAGAGGTAGATACAGCATTATATAAACTTGAGAGATTGCCTGCTGGTAGAGCGCTTTTAGGAAAGTTGAGAAATCTTTCAAATGAAGGCCGATCACTAAAAATTTATGCAAGCACACGATATAAAAATATTGCACGTCCAATATTAACGCATTCACAATTAAATCGTTATGTTGTTGACGCGACGAATAATCATCAAATGCAAGCCTTAGCCTATAATTTATGCAGTAATATGCGACGAGGCAAAGTCAATCGCGGAGAGGGAACAAGTGCTGTCGTCTATTTTAATCCCATGATGTCACGTTCTCCTGATCCGTGGGGAGGGGCGAAACGTGATCCAAACCATTATGGTAATCATTTTACTTTAGGTCATGTTCTTATTCACGCGATGCGAATGATGAAAGGGAATTATCAAGGTGGTAATATGGAAAATTATTCCGGTTTCCGCTCTCATCAACGTCGCGAAGAAGAGCGAGCCTTAGGAATAGGTGAGTTTTACAGAAAAGAAATCAGTGAAAATAAAATGCGACTACAAGAAGGATTAGAAGACTATCGTGAACCTCGCATGAATTAATTATTATTAAAGGAATATTTTAATGCAATTTCCAGGCAATTTTCATAGTAAACTGATTCCTGAAATCAAGATTCATACTGGATCTATCGAAGAGTTGATTCATATTGAATCTTCATTAACAAAAATTAACTCTGGTCCTTGCGGTCATGAGTTATTAAAAAGAATCAAAATGCTTTCAACTCATGGTCGTCATGTACAAATCATGACGCATGATCGCGAAAATGGCGTTGGAGGAATGCTGACTCATTCTCAGATTCAAATTCACAAAGTTAACAGAAATTCTGATAGTGATGAACATTTTAATAAAATGTTAGAGCTTGCGAGAATTAAACCCAATGGCGATAACAATGAAGGTGTTGTCGCCATTGTCAAGATTAACATTAATAAAGGCATTATGCTTGATCAAGACGGATTTCCTACCTATTTGAACAGTGGGAAAGAAATGTGTTTTGTTTCACTTGCTCATGAACTCGTTCATGCATACAACTTAATGAACGGAACCTATCGAGGTGGGTATTCATTTGACCAATTGTTTGATGAAAATTCAGATATGCGTCTTGAAGAAGATCGCGCTGTCGGAGTCGGGATTTATAAAGGAAGCGGAATCTCTGAGAATGGTGTTCGCTATGATCATCATCTTCCTCTTCGCGCCAGTTATCTGACCCGAGAACAAATTTTTATAAGTGAACAACTCAAGCAAGGACATATTCGACGTGCCTCTTAATTTCTTACCATATAAATCAAATAGTATTAATGCTCCTTTTATTACCATTAACTATGAAAATAATAGAGATTTGGATGAAACCGAAAAAGCACTAAAGAAAATTGCATCAACTCATTCAGGTAAGAATTTGTTGCTCAGCCTTAAATATGTTGCTACAGAAGAAAAGAATCTCATTATTGTGGCAAATAATCAATATCCTACTGGGACAGCAGGATATTTATCAAAATCTCAGATTCGAAAATATTATGTTAATCCTGATGTCAATTCAAAGGAACATCAAACCGCGATGCGACTTTTATCGACAGTCGATCGAGACGGGAAACATAGTGAGGGAACGCCTTCAATTATCACTTTTAATCCCAATGAATCGAGTTATATTGACAACGAAGGTTTCCCAGTAAAGGTTTATAGCACAGCTTATAATCCAGCCTCTCTTACACATGAACTGATTCATGCTTTTCATCAGATGAACGGAACATCCCTGACGACTCACCCCGATAAAGTTTGGTTCAATGGAACAGGTCAACGACGCGAAGAGGAGCGGGCTGTAGGTATTGGGGAGTTCGAGAGAGAAGCCTTCAGTGAAAATACGGTTCGTCGAGAACTCAAGATGCCTGTTCGTAAGAGTTATTTTAATAAGTCTATGCCTCCGAAATCATGAGATAAACAAATGCCTAACTCGATCACTCAAGCGAGCAAGATAGTTCCTGTATTAGATATTCAGTTCGAAAATGAAGTGCAATTTAAAACAACCGAATCCGCTTTGAGAAAAATTTGTGCCGGTCCTAATGGTCGTCGTTTGATTCAGTCTATTGAAGACGCAACGACTAATGATAAAAGAATAACAATTATTGTGAATGAATCTGAAGAAGATTCTTCAGGGTTGAGTGGTGCCATGACTGAAGAAATGAAAACTGATTATCATGGAAACAAGGATCCTAATAGTTATGAACATAGACATAAAGTCTATGAGTATTCTTCAAATGGGATTGGTGCTAAACCCCTTGTTTTTTATAATCCTAATCATTCTATATTAGTTGATATTAATGGGATGCCCAGAAGTGCGAATATATCTAATCTCGCCTTCATCGGCTTAGCTCATGAGCTGGTTCATGCCTATTACATGATGATTGGTCGCGGATTTGGCACAGAACCTTCAACCTCAGCCATTAACGACCCAGAACATTACCGCGAGGAAATTCGTGCTGTTGGAATGGGCGAGTTTGAAAACACCAGTCTTTCTGAAAATGGAATTCGGAGAGATCATGGCCTACCTTTACGTAATGCTTACTTTGAATAACGAATAATCAATGGGTGAACTGATGTCTTATAACTGGTCACGTCCCAGCAAAATTGAGCCGAAAGTCACTCTCTATTTTGACACAGAAAAACAATTGATAGCCGGGGAATCCGCACTTGAAAAAATCAAATCCGGTAAAAACGGATCCAATATCCTCAATGAAATTTCTCGGCTTTCTGACCGGGAAAACAAAATCGACATCATGATTTCCGATAACGATGACAATGAAACGGGTGGAGAGCTAACCTATTCTCAAGCTAAAAAATATAATCTTGATTACTTTGAAGATGTCACATCTTATCGAAATAAGGTGATAGAACTCGGTTCTAACGGAACAGGTGTTAAACCTATCATTTATTACAATCCGAATGTTTCTATCATCGTTGATAAAGATGAACGATCCTGGGTGATTAAAGATTCTCGCGATGCTTTTACCTCTCTTGCTCATGAATTGATTCATGCTTATCACCTCATGAAAGGAACATCAAAAGCGAGTGCTTTTAATGATGTCTATAACAATTCGACTTCGCAACTTGAAGAAGAAGATCGCGCTGTTGGAACGGGTGGATATTGGGGTAATAAGTTTTCAGAAAATGGCGTTCGCGAAGATCATGGTTTGCCGATTAGAGCTGAATATTTCACACAAAATGAACTGTAAGGAGTGTCAACATGCCTCAATCTATTCAACATAGTTTAGTCGTGCCACAATTCACCATTTTATCGGCCTCAAAGAAACATCATGAGGTGACTGAAGCCGCTCTGGCAAGAATCAAATCCGGTCAAAATGGTCGAAATTTATTGAGTGCGATTTGTCAAATCCTTAATCATAACCCTGATAAACGACTTTATATCGATTGTGCCAACCATGAACAAGGGAGTTTTGTTCAGGGAAGATTAACCGATTCACAAGTCAGACGCTTCAGAGTCAGCGATAACCCAGATGACCCAAAACATGAACAAGCCATGCTTCATTTAAGAGCGCCAAAACCTGATAACACACCAGGCGAAGGGGTTAATCCTATCGTTCGTTTTCATCCCGATGAAGCGGTTTGGACTGATGCGATGAATATCGGGCATTCTGTATTAGACCCTCGAATCTCCTTCATCACGCTTGCCCATGAACTCGTTCATGCTTTTCATCTGCTTAATGGAACATCATTAGCCACTCTTCGGGATCATATCTGGATTGACGGATCGGGACAAAGGCTCGAAGAAAACCGCGCCGTCGGTTCTGAAGAATTTGCTGGAAATCCGTTTTCTGAAAACGGCGTTCGTGCTGATCATGGTATTCCGTTACGTGCAAGTTACCTTCTCGCGGAACATATCGCTCCATTACATTAAAAATGGATGATTTTTAGAATTCTTTTGTTATTAAGCATTCGGATTTTGTGAGGATCCATCATGAGAATTTCAAACTTATCGGTTTCAGGTTTACCCGATGTGAGTCAGACCTCACCTCAGCAATTGAATCAACAGAATACCTTAGATGGGGGTATTCAATATCAAGACACCTCAACGAAGACATCGACTCAGCCTCCTCAAATTGCCACCACTATCACGAACCCACCAAAAGGGCTGAACGTCATTCCTGAGGATGGCACCGATCAACCCATGTCATATGAAGACGTCGTGAACACGCTGGGTCGAAACGAGGGATTGATCACGAAGGCGATGAACAAAGATGACCTCAAGAAACTCGCCGATGATCCGAAAACACCCCCTGATATGCAACGCGCATTGAACACCTTGCTTTCCGATCCTGATATGTACGACAAAATCGACAACGCCACGCCCGGTAAAGTCGACGGAAAGATTGCCGCTAATGACATTCAGGCCATCAAGAAAACGCCTGATTTTATGGCCTATTCCGATCAACAGGCTGAAACCTACACGCACACCTATGTTCCCTCAGATGCACCACCCGGCACACCTCCACAGGAAATGACGGGCAACGATGCGATTCGGGAACTCTATCTCTATTCGCAAAGTTTGCCGAAGAATCTGAGCCTACAAACCATGAAGGATATCGCAGACGGGAAACAACCCCTTGATAAGTGTCCTCCACAGGTTC
Source organism: Candidatus Pantoea communis (assembly GCF_011752685.1). Classification (NCBI taxonomy): domain Bacteria; kingdom Pseudomonadati; phylum Pseudomonadota; class Gammaproteobacteria; order Enterobacterales; family Erwiniaceae; genus Pantoea; species Candidatus Pantoea communis. The sequence goes on along the minus strand of NZ_VWXC01000001.1, from coordinate 318,916 downwards.
AGGCGGCGGCGAAGTACATGACCGATCACCCTGACCAGTGGGCGAAATATACAGGCATGACCGATCCTGACAAAGAGGAATCGCGTGAGGCGTTGTGTGACCAGGCGTCTTATAACGTGAAGCTGAATGTCAACGAAGCGGATGCATTGAACACAGTCAAAAACAACGAGGACATTTTCTTTAAGGATGGCGATATCACGCCGAAAAGCCTTCAGAAGATTGCCGATGATAAAAATCAGCCTCAGGATGTTCGTGATGCGGCAAAGCTTTTGCTTAAGCCAAATTCTATGTTGTTTTCAATGCTAGATAACGGAATGCATCACGCTGGCGGTGATTTCTTTCACAAGTCGAATGATAAGAAAATTGCCAAAGGCGATATTGATGCGTTCATTGCACATGGCACCAATCAAATCGCACCTGCGCCAACGCCTTCTTATATCGATACCCCAGACGAAATGAAAGCCCGTCGCGATATGTACGATGGCCAGAAAACCCAGCCCGATGAAAAGAAAGAAATGGGCGGCGGGTTCTTTAAGATGATCGACATCCTCGGATGGATCACAACAGGTCTTTCGATTCTGATTCCGGGCCTGGGTGAGGCGGCGCTCGGTGCGGGAGTCGGTCGCGCTGCCGTTCAGGCAGGGATTCAGGCAGGTGCCAAAGCCGCCGCTGAAGGAGGACTCAAAGCCGGGGTGAGTGCCGCGAAAGAAGCCGGAATGGATGCGGGTGCAGCGGCAAGCGAGCAAGCCGCCGCCAATGGTGAAAAAGGAATCGGTTACGCTGCCGGACAAACCGCACAGCGCGGCGGGGAAAAAGGCGCGGAAGCCGGGGTTGAACACGCCTCGACTTCCGGTAATAATTAATCGTCAGAAAAACTGGCAGATTTGCGCTAATAACACAAAGGGGAATCGGCTGTTTCCCCTTTTCTCTTTCTAGGCCTCCCATCGCATTTCTTTTTTCAGAAAGGCACGTAAACGGGAAAGTCTGGAACGGACGGTGCCGATAGGAATGGATAGGGTATCGGCCAGCTCCTGATAACCGACGTCATTTTCAATGAGTACCGTCAGTAATTTCTGATATTCCTCCGGCATCTTTTTAAAGTTCTCTATGGCGAGCGACAGGTTCTTTCGCCCCTCAAGAATGATTTCTGGTTCATCTTTCGGATTGTGTTCATTTTCCATCGACTCGACAGGCGCGGTGTTATAAGCGCGAAGGCGCGAATCCTTGTAATAGATTTTCACCAGGTTCATCGCGATCCCAAATATCCAGGTTTCCGGTCGGGCATGACCTTTAAAGCGTCCTTTGTGGATCAACACCTCAAGCCAGGTGGTCTGAACCAGGTCGTCAACATCGGCAAAATTCGATACGCGTTTACGGATGAAATTGTGAAGCCGTTTTTCGGTTTCTTTCATGACCGTTTCCCAGTCAATCAAAACGTGTTCAATCATGTCAGCATATAAGGCAACCATAAGACCTCCTGTGTTGATGATAAGAGTGTGTTGCAGAACTCATGCCAACTTTGATTGTCGTAAGTTATTGAAAATAAATGATTAGGAATAGTCTTAGGCGATGATTATTGCCATTAATGGCAATTTTCAACCGAATTCACTGCCAATTCTGGCAGGTGATAAAGTAGGGAACTGAGAAGGCGATTTTTTCACTCAATTTTAAAATCCCCTCTCAGGTCTCAACTATGAATATGCACGTTCACCACCCACGCCGACCCCATCATCCTCAGCTTGAAGAGAATGAAGCACTGATCGAATCGGTCGTCGAATCGAAAAAGAAACAAGACCATCAACAACCCGTTCACCCTATTCATCAGGCAAAACTTCAGACTGAACAGGCCGAACACGCCGCTGAGGGTTCACTTGCTCAGCAAATCGATCAGAACCGCGCGCGCATCGAGCGTCAGCAACAGCTTAACCGCGCGAAGAAAGGCGGTTTCTTACTGCGCTTTACGCATATCGAACAGCTCAGCGAATTACTCGAAGGCGGTCGTGACGAAGAACAAGCTGAACGCGAAACGCGCATTCGATCGATACTCGAAAAAACGCCTGAACGTGAACAGCTCGATGCACTTTTACAGGAAACCGATAACGATCCGGCCTCAGCGTATGCCTCACTGAGCCTGATGGCGATGAACCTCGAAGAGGGACATCAGCCGCAATTACTGGCGCGCATTCAGGCGATGCTTAATCAGCTGGTGGAACAACACGGCGCTGAGGTCTCAGCAGGAATCAACACCGCACACGCTTTCGCGACATTCTCAACGGATAAGACGCAAAAGAAAACCTTGCGCAAAATGTATTATGAAGGCGTGGTCGGTCAGCAATCGTCAGATTCCATACTCGATATGTTGCTGGCAAAGTTTGGTGTGGATGGCTTTCTTCCTGCGCTTAAAACGCTTCAGCGCGCGCTGGCTGATGATATCGCCTCACTTGCCCCCTCTATCCCTCCGATGGCCTTACGTCGCCTTATGAACGGTCTCAATGATACTCAGCTTTTGAGTAACACCATAAAAGAGGTGACGGATTTTCTCACCCGCATCGGTCAGAGTTTTGGCGGGGTCAAAATGTCAGTGGATACGATGACCCGAACCTTACTCGGGATGTGTAAGAACGGGTTCTATTCGAATCAGCTCTTATCGCTGGGACTCGAAACCATCGGTGACGACTCTCAACGTCATCCGTTTTACTTTAACCATCTGCTTCGGTTAATTGAGCGCTTGCCGGAAAACGTCTGGGGTGACAAAGGCAATCATCGCGACGGCGCGATTAAACTGGTTCGTACCTTAAACGGTGAGCTGGCACAGATGGAGAAGAATCGTCTCGGTCACGCCTTATGAACCAACTGTTTAATTTGCTCAATAAAATCGCTTATCACGCGATGGAACGATCGGAAATCGTAGGGGGTTTTATTGCCCTGGCAGTGGTCTTTATGTTGATCATCCCGCTGCCTTTACCGCTTATCGATGTCCTGATTGCCACGAACATCAGCATGTCGTGTTTGCTGATCATGAACGCGATGTTCTTACCCAAACCCCTCGCGTTTTCTACGTTCCCCTCCGTGTTGTTGCTGACGACGATGTTTCGTCTGGGCTTGTCGATTTCGACAACACGTCAAATCCTGCTTCAGCAAAATGCCGGACACATCGTCACCGCTTTCGGAAACTTCGTCGTAGGCGGCAATCTGGCGGTGGGGCTTGTCGTGTTCTTGATATTGACCGTGGTGAACTTTCTGGTCATCACGAAAGGCTCAGAACGCGTCGCCGAAGTCGCCGCACGTTTCACTCTGGATGCGATGCCTGGGAAACAGATGTCGATTGACTCTGATTTGCGCGCCGGACTGATTAACGTCGCTCAGGCGAAACGCCGACGGGAAGACCTCACCAAAGAAAGCCAGCTCTTCGGCGCGATGGATGGCGCGATGAAATTCGTGAAAGGGGATTCGATGGCCGGGATTGTGATCCTGTCCATTAACCTTATTGGCGGGTTTTGTATTGGGATCCTTCAGCTGGGAATGACGGCGGGGGATGCGATGCACACGTTTTCCATTCTCACCATCGGCGATGGCCTGATTGACCAGATCCCAGCGCTCTTAATTTCGCTCACCAGCGGGATGATGATTACCCGCGTCTCCGCTAACGAGGAAAGTTTCGATCACAATATCGGTAAGGAAATCACCCAACAGTTAACCCAGCAACCGAAAGCCTGGATTATGGCCGGAGTGGGGATGTTCGCCTTCAGCTTATTGCCAGGAATGCCAACGATTGTCTTCATGATTCTCGGGACCGGCGCAATCGGATCGGGTACGTTTCAACTCTGGCGAGACCGACGTCAGGCCGCCACCAGCACGAATGAAAATCAAATCATCCCAGAGGAAAACGGCGAGAACGATTTACGCACCTTTAACCCGGCAAGGTTGTTTCTCTTGAGTTTTCCAGCTGGGCGGGAACGCGATCCGCATGTTATTCAGATCATCGAGGAAATCCGACGCATTCGAAATCGCATCGTAAATCAGTTCGGGTTCACGTTACCTGTGTTTGATATCCAGTTCACCACCTTACAACGCGAGGATGAGTTTCGGTTTCTGGTGTATGAAATCCCCAAAGTCATCGCCACCATCACCCAAAATAAACGCGCGGTGGAACGCATCGGCTATACGCGCCAGCTTGAAGACAAAACCCACGCTGAGGAATCCGACATTGCCCCTGAGGAGGATTTCATCTGGCTTGAGGAGGATGATCCATATCTTACCAGCGGTGAACTCTCCTGGTCAGGGAATGATTTGTTGCTGGCGAAAATGGAAGAAGCGTTGTTTCAGTCTGCGCCGCGCTTTATCGGGATGCAGGAAACCCGCGCGATCGTCTCATGGTTACAAAGTGATTTGCCAGAGGTGGCACAGGAATTCGAGCGTGTGTTTCCCGTCGCGCGCTTATCGAGCGTCCTTCAGAGGCTGGTGGCCGAACGCATTTCCTTAAGAGCCATCCGAACCATCACCGAAAGCTTGCTGATGCATGGGAGCGAGCGCGACACGGGGATGTTAATCGACCAGGTTCGCATCGATATTAAAGAACACCTCTGTTATCAGCACAGCACCGACGGTGAGGGGTTACTTGCCTGGCTCCTGACGCCTGAGACAGAGGAAATCCTTCGCGAGGCCTTGAGGCACACCAACACCGATACCTTCTTTACTCTCGACCAGGAACGGATGAAGCTGTTCATGGATCAGATCCGCTCAGTGTTCCCGCCTTACCGCTCCATTAATCAGGGGGTGATGCTGGTGGCGCAAGACTTACGCTCTCCCTTACGAACGCTCATTCAAAACGAATTCAATCATGTTGCTGTCCTGTCTTTTGCCGAACTCGAATTCAATCTTCCGGTTAACGTGGAAGGGCGCATAGACATTAACGAAAACCTGATTGAGGAACATAACCCGATGGTTGAGGAAATGGAAGATGTTTGAATTGCGCGTGTTAAACGGATTGCATGAGGGGGCAACGTTGCCGTTAAGCGGGGAAAACTGGCAGTTAGGCAATCATGAGGAAAGCGATCTCCAGCTGTGTGACGCGGACATTCTCGCAAAACATGCCACCCTGTCAAAACGTGATGAAACCTGGCATCTTGCACCGAATGAGGGGAATATTTACCTTGCTGAGGGCGGGAGGGTGAACGACACCTTAACGCTTGAACCCAATCAACCCTTCATGTTGTCAGGTGTCTGGCTTGTGGTGAGTGAATCCGATACGCCCTGGACGTCTTCAAGCCTTATCCCCATCAATGCCGATGGTCTCATTGAAACCGCTCAGCCCAAACCTGAACGCGAATCGAGTCGTTTCCCCGCCTGGTTTAAACCCTCTGTGGTGATGCTGATTGTGCTCGGTGTGGTCATTGTGGTTTCCTGGATTTTATCCGCGTCAAAAACCACGAATGAAACCCCTGATAATCGCATCGCGATAACCGATGCGGAATCCTTGCGCGCTGTGCTGGAGAAAAAGCTGGAAGATCGCGACCTCAATAAACTGGTGACTATCACAGGTGATGAACACGGACTCACCCTCAACGGTGAACTGACAGAGAACCAGCTCGAAATCATGTCCCGCCTGATGTCCTCTTTGCATGACGAATACAAAGTTTCGCTTCCTTTGATCAATGCCACCGCCTTAAAAGTGCTGAGATTACCATTCCGCATTGTACAGATAACAGCGGGTAAGGGGGCGAACGTCGTCATTGAAGACGGTCGTCGACTGTTTATCGGGGATAAAGAGCAAGGCTTCACCCTGTCCAAAATCACAAAAGACACCGTTGAATTTACCGGGTCTGAAAACATTTCGGTGAAATGGTAATGAGCAAGCTGGATGAATGGTTCAGGCAAAAAGAATGCCTGTTAATGGAGGCGAAACCCGTTCAGATACATGGTCGCATCACAGGTGTTTCCGGCATTTTGTTAGAGGCGAGTTTGCCGGATGCAAGGATTGGTGATCTGTGTCGGGTTATGGGCAAAGACAATCAAGAGGTGATGGCGGAGGTTGTGGGATTTAACCCGGAAAGTACCTTGCTTTCAGCCCTCGGACAACTCAACGGGATCGCGCAAGGCTCACCCGTGACGCCGCTTTACCAGCCGCACAAGATTTCGGCTTCCGAAAAATTGCTCGGGTCTGTTCTCGACGGATTCGGCTGGCCAATGGATGAAGAATCGGTCTCCGCGTTCGCGATGGATGATGAACACCCTGATGCGACCTCTGTTCTTGGTAACGCGCCTTCCGCGACAGACAGACCTCGCATCAGCGAACCGCTCGCGACAGGGGTTCGCGCAATTGACGGGATGATCACTTTAGGCATCGGTCAACGCATGGGACTTTTCGCGGGAGCCGGATGCGGCAAGACCACGTTACTCGCGGAAATTGCGCGGAATACGCCCTGTGATGTGATTGTGTTTGGCTTGATTGGTGAGCGTGGCCGCGAGCTGGGTGAGTTTTTACAGCATGAACTCGATGACCAGTTACGCGCAAAAACGGTGATGGTCTGTGCCACCTCTGACCGAACCAGCATGGAACGCGCGCGCGCGGCCTTTACGGCCACGGGGATCGCCGAATCATTTCGCGATAAAGGCATGAGCGTTTTACTGATTATCGACTCGCTCACGCGCTTTGCGCGCGCGCAACGTGAAATCGGTCTGGCGTTGGGGGAACCACCAGGGCGCGGCGGCTTACCGCCGTCAGTCTATACCTTGCTTCCCGGACTGCTTGAACGTGCCGGAAAGACCACTAAGGGCGCAATCACAGCGCTTTACTCTGTCCTGATGGAAGCGGATTCCCCTAATGATCCCGTGGCCGATGAGGTGCGATCGCTGATTGACGGACACATTATCTTAAACAGAAAGCTCGCTGAAAAAGGGCATTTCCCGGCGATTGATATCCTTCAGAGCCTATCACGTACCATGCCGAATGTCGTCGAATCCGATCATATGATGCTCGCCCGTCAATTCCGTCAACTGATGGCATCTTATCAACAGGTCGAAATGCTCATTCGTCTTGGGGAATACCAGGAGGGCAACGATCTGATGACCGATGTTGCGGTTCAGGCTCAGCCGTCAATCGCGGCCTTCCTGCAACAGGAAAATCATCATCCCGAACCCTTTATTCATATGCTCAATAAATTAGAGGAAACGATCCGTGCTGCCGGACTATGACGAAGAGAAAGAGCGCGCCGATTATGAGCTGTTAAAAACGGCAACGATGTTGTTACCGCTCCGCGAGCGCAAACTTGCGAAACTCAAAAATGCTTTAACCGCTGAGAATAAGAAACTCAAAAACCTCAAGCACGATTTGAAAATCGGTCAGCGTCGCCTGAATAAATTCCGTGACCAGTACAAAGAAGCGCTCGATGATTTCACCAAACATCACACAGGTGTTGTGATGATGCATGAGAAATTATTTCAGACGCTGGAAAACGAAAAGATGGCGCGCACCAAACTTCTTAAACAGGAAGAGGATAACGCCGGAAAGATGGACGCCATCAGTCAACAGCTTGAGGTCATCGGTTCGGCGCAAACGGATATCGAAAACTGTCAGCGCGAAATCGAAAAGCTTGAATATATTCTGGAACAAAAGGATCTGATGTGAAGCCGGTAATCAAACATCCCGCCACGCATAAACCTGTCACCACGACACCCACAAAATCCCCTGAGCCGATCCGACGTTCATCATCTGCTCAGACTAAATCTTCAAAAAATACTCCCAGCAAAAAGGATGCCCACGATTTCAAACGTCTGATGACTGACCCAAACGATCGCATGGCTGAATTTGAGGCGTTGAATTTTCATTTTGCCGATCTGGCTGAGGAGAAAGCCAGCGAACCTGAAGCCGAACAGCACTCGCCGAATCATCCATTTACCGAACTGACGCCGGATCTGATGTGGGGCATCCAGGAACATGAAACCCTCCCGGCTGAATTCTCGATGTGGTTTCGACAAAGCGGGGATGTGACCGCGCGATTAACGCCAGGCGACAGCGGTGAAACGATGGTGACGCTGGGTTTTCAGGAAGCGGTTTTGCCGAAGATGATCGGCATTGAAAAAGAAGCCGAACGGTTATTGTCAAAGCGAATGGGTAAAGCAATTCGCCTTAAGTTTAAACGGATTGATGCCCTATGATGTTTCCTTTCGTGACGATTAAAGAGGCCACCCTTCGCCGCTGGATTGGGGCAGGGCGCAAGCTCTCCTTTCGCCGTGATTTGAATGACGGTTTTTTTCAGATAAAGATGGTCGAGGGAGTGTCCACCTCTTCCTTTTATCATCTCCATTGTGCGCATGGCCCCATTGAGATTAATGACCCGGCGTCTTTTCTGGCGCTGGTCGCGGATATTCCGACCTTCAGTGAGGCGGCGAACGATCCTCAGCCCTGGTTTATCGAGCTGGTGAACGGGCGAATGAATGAGGATTTCAAAACGTTGTTTCGTTTCTTTACCACCAGCAAAGAAGAGGAAACCGATTTTCTGACCGCTGACATCACCATCATGAAAGGCGATGTCGAAACCCATTTTCTCGCCCGACTTTCTTTTGAATTGCTCGATCTATGGATGTCAGAAAAAATCCTCGATCCGATGGCGATTCCGTTTCCTGTGGCATTGCCGATCAAAATGCCGTTTGTTCTCGGTCAATTTTCCCTTTCCGTTGAGCGCTTACAATCGTTAACGGAGGGCGATCTTCTTTTACCGACCATGCCGTTTATGACGGTTGAGGGGGAGGGAGTAATTCCGCTCAGTGGAACAGAATTTTATTTCGAGTTGGAACCAGAAACGAATAATTCTCACCAATACCTTATAAGGATCACCCGAAAACAGGTCAGGATTATGAACGAAGAACATGATGAAAACGAAGTGGTGGTAGAAGAGGCATTAGATCAGGTGCCAGAGGTTTCACCGCACTCCTTCGGCGGGTTGAAACTCGACCTGACCATTCATTGCGGCAATCTTTCGATGACGCTCGGTGAGCTGCAAAATCTCGATGCCGGGTCGATGTTGCTGGTGGATCATGTCACGCCAGGTGAGGCGCTTTTATGTCATGGAACGCATATTCTCGGGAAAGGCTTGCTCGTTAATGTAAACGGCGCGCTGGGTCTGAAACTTCAGAATGTCTTTCGCGGTACGGGTGAGGCGTAATCCCTGATGCCGGAAAATATCAGCTCGTTTAATCCGCTGGCACTGGCGATATTGCTCGGGGCAATATCGCTGATCCCGTTGTTACTCATGATTACCACCTGCTTTCTGAAAGTCTCAACGGTGATGATGCTCACCCGTAATGCCATCGGCGTTCAACAGGTGCCGCCGAACATGGCACTCTATGGGATTGCCCTTGCGGCCACGCTCTTTGTAATGGCTCCGGTTCTCGATGGAATGCAGACGCGTTTTAAAGAGAAACCGCTCGATACCACCAGCACCGAAAAACTCGAAGCCTCGCTGAATTATGGCATCGAACCGCTGACGCATTTCATGACGCGCAATACCGATCCTGATGTCTTAACACACCTCACCGAAAACGCCCAGAAGATGTGGCCAAAGGATTTAGCCGCTGACGTGGTGACGCATCAGGACAATCTCCTGTTACTCATTCCGGCCTTTGTGCTCTCAGAGCTGCAAAGCGCGTTTAAGATAGCATTCCTGATATTCATTCCCTTCCTGGTGGTGGATCTGGTGGTCTCAAACGTCTTGCTGGCGCTAGGAATGCAAATGGTTTCACCGATGACGATTTCCTTACCCCTGAAAATTCTGTTGTTTGTGATGGTTTCCGGCTGGACGCGTTTACTCGACGGCTTATTTTACAGTTACCAGTAAGGAGAGTGAAATGGATGTCATGTATCTGTTCAAACAATCCATGATTCTTGTCGTGATGTTATCCGCGCCCCCGCTGGTGGTCGCGGTGGTGGTCGGGGTGATTGTGTCATTGCTTCAGTCGGTGATGCAGTTGCAGGATCAGACCTTGCCCTTTGCGATTAAGTTGCTCGCGGTGGGAGGGACGCTTGCCATGTCAGGACGCTGGGTCGGGGTCGAGCTGCTTAACCTGACCGAAACCGCTTTTAACATGATGGCCACTGCCGGGAAAGTCTGATGTTCACTGATATCATCGGCACGTTATTTCAGGGCATGATCGCCGTTGCCTTAGGCATCGCGCGGATCATGCCTTGTTTGCTTCTCTGTCCTATCTTTTCCTTTTCCACACTCAGAGGCATGGTGAGAAATGGCATAGTCGTTTCTCTCGCCTTGTTCGTTGAGCCTGTCATTCAGCCTTCGATTTCCGGGCTTTTGCTCACTCCGTGGGCAATTGTCGGACTTGCACTCAAGGAAATCATTCTCGGGTTGTTGCTCGGGTATCTGCTTGCGCTGCCGTTCTGGTTGTTCAACTCGGTCGGGTCACTTTTTGATTCCCAGCGCGGCGCACTGAATGCCGGAGAGCTGAACCCGGCGCTGGGGCCAGACGCCACGCCGCTCGGGGATATCCTGCTTCGATGGTCGATGGTGTTTCTGGTGATGACCTTTGGTCTGTCGCTTGTCACTCAGGTTATCTGGGATTCTTATCGCCTCTGGCCTGTAAACCAGCTCTTACCAGGATTCACAGAAGAGGGCTTTAAACAATTACTCGATCAGGTCTCAGGCTTTTTTACCGATACCGTGCTTTATGCCGGCCCACTCGTTTTAATGTTGTTGCTGATCGAATTCGCGGTCGGAATCATCAGCATTTATTCGCCTCAGCTTCAGGCAAACGTGCTATCGGTTCCGCTGAAATGTCTTGTCGGTATGTTGTTTTTTATTGTGTATCTGCCGATTCTGGAACACATGGCCGGAGTCCGCTTCTCAGCCCTGCGTGACCTGATACCTCACTTACATGATCTACTCACAAAGGAACCCTCATGAGTGGTGAAAAAACAGAACAGGCAACGGATCATAAGCTTTCTGAAAACCGCAAGAAAGGTCAGGTCAGCCAGAGCCAGGACGTTTCAAAGTTACTGGTGATGCTGGGTGTGATGGAAGTGGTGTTTGCCATGCTCGATGACACCATTGAAAAGCTCAAAGCGCTGATGGTATTGCCGACGCTGCGCCTTAACGTGCCGTTCGAACAGGCGGTGAATGATGTAGCGGGTCAGGCGTTCTTAATCGGTTCGGTGTTAACGCTTTTGACCGCTGGCACCGTGATTATTGTTCGTCCGCTGGCTGGATGGATTCAGATCGGGCCATTGTTTGCGCCAGAGGCGGCGGCACCGAAATTCGATGCGCTTAATCCGCTGCCGAAAATCAAACAAATGTTCGCGGTCAAACAATGGTTGCAAATCTTCATCAGCATTTTTAAAGCCGTAGTGTTAAGCGGCGTGTTTATGCTTTTGCTGCGATCCCATCTTCAGGAAATAACTGAACTCTCAAGCGGCAATCTGGAAGGGTTCATGAAAGCGGGTGTCGAGCTATTAAAAATCATGACTCATACCTCAATCGGCGTTTTGCTGGTGTTCAGTGTTGCTGACTTTGCCATTCAGAAATATTTCTATCTCAAACAGAATCGCATGAGTCATGAGGACATCAAGCAGGAGTACAAACAGCTTGAGGGAGACCCTCACGCGAAGAGTCATCGCAAACAGGTTTCACATGAAATTCTGAACGGACCGGTGCGGCGAATCGCCGCGAAACGCGTTGAGGAGGCTGATGTGGTCATGGTCAACCCGACACATTTCGCGGTGGGTCTGTTTTATAACCCGGATGAAACCGCCTTACCGAAAGTGTTATTCAAGGCTCAGGATGACGAGGCGAAAGAGGTGATTGCGATGGCTCATGCCGCGAATAAACCTGTGGTGCGTTACATCTGGCTCACCCGAAACCTATACCGAACGACAGAGGAGGGAGAGTTCATCCCGCGCGAAACCATCAAATCGGTCGCGGCGATTTACCGTTTGATCCGTTCTATCGAAGAGCTTCAGCCAGGAATGTCGATTGAGTTTCAGGAAGATTAAAATATCAACTCATTTTTTACCGCCTTTAATTAATTTTAGCTTGGGTTTTTTAGGTTTCTTTGGAGGTTTTGGATCGGCAAAACAGATTTCATGATAATCAACTTCTTCTCCCGTATCTTTATAAACAAAATTAACATTAGCTCTCCTCTCTTTGCTCCAAAAATTAAAATAAATAGTGCATCCTTTAATAATAAATTCATCAGGATTTTCTCGATAATAACTAATGCTATTTAATGTGGCTTTAAATGCCTGAGCTAATCTTTCAGGAGTTAATGTGCCTTTGACTTTAATTTTCAAGTTCGTCATTTCCTTTATTTTAAAAATCTAATGGCAGGGCTTGATGTTATCATTGGTTGTGCTACAATTGTTCTACTTTCACTAGGGGAGTAAACACAATGCAGACAATCAAACTGAGACAGCAAGGCGGCGCGATCATCTTTACGATACCCAGCCACACTGTGAAACGATATGGTTTAAGTGTGGGCGATTCGATCGCTCTTGAGGAGCATGATTTGAGTTTTGAGGTGCGTTCTTTGAAATCGAAACACATTCCGCGCGGATCATTCACTGTCTCTGAGCTTTTAAAAACCATTGATCAGGACGAGATTGAACACTTAAATGCATCCGTTAAAGGATTTGGCGAAGATAAGGTGGGCAACGAGGCATGGTAACAAGGAAGTCACCCGCTCGCGGTCAAATCTGGCATGTTGATCCAAACCCAGTCTTCGGGCATGAATTGAAAGACCCTCATTATTTTATTGTCATCACTGATGGTGATTTAAATCGAGCGCTAAAGGTCGCGATGTGTTGTCCGATATCAACGGGCGCTCAATCCGCTCGTTCATTCGGTGTTACAGTTAACGTTCTTCCTCACGATACTGATAATGGAAACCTTCGCGGTGTTGTGTTATGTCATCAACTCAAAGCTATTGATTTGATTTCAAGAGGAGCAACTTATTATACTCAAGCTGATGAAGCGCTTGTGAATGAAGTCATTTCTAAGATTATCAATATTATTGATCCACAAATTTAATTTTCATATTTTTAGATTTCAGAGGTTTTTCATGCGTTCATATGAAAGAATACATCCAGGGAAAATTGTTTCGACGCTTCTTTATGAGCGACGGATAACGTTAACTCAGTTTTCTGAATGGATAAAAGTTGATCCAGGAAAAATCAGCAATTTTTTTGCAGGTAATGTAAATGTCACTCCTGAATTTGCAGAAAAGATTTCTGAAGCGCTGGGAAGTAATGCACAGTTCTGGATGATGCTTCAGGAGCGTTTCGACAACAGGAAAGCTGAGGAACAAAAAATGAAAGAGGCAAAGGGAATTCCTTTTACTTTTGCTTTCTTCACTCGAAAGGATACTCCTGAAATGTATCAATTAACCGATGAAGATCTTGAATGGGATCGTATGAAACCCAGAGGAAGAGAAGTCCTTGACTGACACAAAAGGTTAAACATCATTAAGGAAGGCGAAAGCCTTCCTTTTTTTATTCCGCTCAGTTTGATCCTACTCTTCCACTTTCGCTGATTGTACCTCCCAGACGCGCCCTCTATAGTTTGAGACGAATCACTAGACTAGAGGAGAATTACAAATGCAATTTATTAATTATTCAACAGCACGGCAAAATTTCACTGCAATTATGGATAAGGTTTATGATGATTCAGAGCCGGTTTTTATCAATCGAAAGAACGGTAAGGTGGTTGTTATCATGAGCCTTGCCGAATTCAATTCCCTTAACGAAACCTTTCACATCATGAAAAGTCCGGTGATGCATTCGCGATTACTTAAATCAATAGAAGAGGACAAGAAAGATAATCTTTGTGTTCACGAACTTATTGACGTTTAGGTGATATTTAATGAATAAAATTATTCAGTTTTCTGCGAATGCCTGGGAGGATTATCTTTACTGGCAGGAGCTGGACAAGACCATGTTATCCAAAATTAACATGATGATAAAACAGATTGACACCTCTCCATTTGAGGGGATAGGTAGACCAGAACGCTTAACACTCAATTACCCTGAGTATTGGTCACGGCGTATCGAGGGGGATCATCGTCTGATTTATACCTGTGAGGATAATCAGATCAAAGTGATGGCCTGTCGATATCATTATCGAAGCGAATAAAAAAAGGGAAGGCAAATGCCTTCCCTCGCTTTTGTTATCCACAATATGAAACGTTAAACCGTCATCAGCTGCTGACGTTGATTCTGAGCGATGGCCGCATTGGTCTGACCTGCATCGGCATTCATCATCGCACACGAAACATTGCCATGAGGATGATTGTCACCGACGTTACCGCCCTCAAGATGGGTAATCAGATCCTGACGGGCAATGTTCACCAGCGCGATTGAGTTACCGGAAAGCTTATCCTGATTGGCCAGCGCATCCTTCCAGGAGGTGTCTTTCCCGTCAGTGGTTTCAGGCTTGCTGTAAACGTTGGTGTGCTGATCCATATACTGACCGATCAGTTCACGCGTTTCTTTATCGCCGCCGATGTTGCCAGCGCCGTTTGATGCCTGTACGGGGTTTGAGGTGGCAAGGTTTGACGTGGAATTATCGTCAGACGGAGCGGGATTCGGTGAGGCTAAACGACAATTGTTGATCGCACCTGATGCGAGGTTCACATTCAGGTTCTGGCCAATCGCATTACCGACCTGATTTGCGCTTTTTGCATCATTGCTCATGGTTGGGGTGGGCTGGCTGACCACCTCGCGGTTCTGAAGACCAGAGGTCAGGCCATCGGTCAGCGCGCCCGTAATCGCGGGGTTTGTGTTCGGGTTGAAAACCGAACCGTGCATGTTAATCCCCATCTTACGAAGCACTTCTTCCAGCACCGAATAAAGATGGGATTCAGGTACGGTCGCACCCATACTGGCACCGCCAGGTTCCGCACCTGTGAACACCGGGTTCGAGCTGGAATTGTTCCACATGCTCAAGCCCAGGTTCGCGGCATCCTGACCCGTACCAAAGGCGTTGGAGTTGTTGTCATCAAACAGATTGTTGCGTAACAGCGAACCGCTGAACATTTTCCCGACCATCTCGCCGGGATTTGTCAGACCACCATACACTCCTGTTTCATCCTGTTCGCGAGAAAGCATTTGATTGTTCATGCTCCAGCGCTGGTTATCGGCCATCGAGCGCGCCTGAGAAGGCGCAACGTCAGTCATACCGCCTAAATTTAATCGCATAGCGTGTTTCCTGTAATGTGAATGAACTAATGAATGTGACATCCTTCAACCTATTAAGTTAATTTCTCTCTGAATTGGTTCCCCTTTATATTATCGAACGGGCATTTTCGAATAACTCTGATCGGATTCGCGCATTGACTGTGGCCACCAGATAACAAGATGGTGATTATCTGACTGCGGACGACAGGAAACATCGTCACAGGTCGATTTGGTTTTAGAGGCGCATCCTGATAACACCATGACCGTTATCATGAGGGTTATAAGCTTTGACATTCTCACTCCTGATAGCGGATCACATTTGAATTTGAGGTCAGTAGAGACTGACGCGAACGACGGCTTTCACCTCGGGAACGGAAGGCGACGTAAATTTCAGATTGCTGACCCGGCGCAATCGTCGAACCCGGCCAGACCGCTGCGGCCAACACATCGTCATCTGCACAGCTTGACTCATCAAAACGAATCGGTTGAGTAGTAATGTTCTTCATCACGCCGACACTCAGCTGAACGGTTTTGTTGTTAAACCATTGGGTGCGAGAATTGTCGACCATGAGTCCAGAGGGGAGAGTACAGAGCTGATTGATCGCGACACCCTCACCACCGGATTCAAAGCCTTCCGGCACTTTATTTTCAGCCAAATCACGAAGCGCGTTCTCGATGTTGCCGCGCATCGCGGAATATTCCTGGCGGTTCTGAATGCCTCTTAAGTCGCTCGCCAGCTGCTGACGGTCACGCGCTGAAATATAACGTGTCGGGTCAACCTGATCGCCTATCAGGTGAGGCGTGATGATAAAGAGCCGTTCGCGTTGATTGGTTTCATGACGGGTATAAGAGAAGAGGTGGCCGATATAAGGGATGTCACCTAAGACAGGGATCCGATGACTCATGTCGCCCGTTTCCCGCGAATGAATGCCACCCATTACCAGCGACCCGTTTTCCTGTACAAGCGCCTGCGTCGATATCGTGACTTTCTGATCGCCAGTCGCTTTGTTGTCATCGTCGCGGTCAACTTTCCCATCCTCGATATTGACATCAAGCTGAACGGTTTGATGTTGTCCTGTTCCAATCGCACGCGGCATCACCTGTAAGCTGGTTCCGGCGGTGACTGGCTCAATCTCAGCCACGCGCTCACCGACCTCAGAAATAAACGCCGTGTCACTTAAATCAATCACAGCGGGCTGGTTCTCAAGGGTGAGAATCGAGGGATTCGCCACGATGGAGGCATTGCCCGAACCCTCAAGCGCCTGAATCTGGCTGAAGAACCGCGAATAATCGGTCACGAATAACGAGCTTGCACCCCGAAAGAGGGTTGACCCGGCGGTGATGTTCCCGAATGTGCCGCGAAGGTTTGCGCCAAGTTCATTCATCGATTTCCGGTCGACATCCACAATCATCGCATCGATTTCAACCAGCTTCTGAGGGATGTCAATCTGGGAAACCAGAGACTGATATTCATCGCGTTTGCTCGGGTCATCGCGAATTAACAACGCATTGTTTCGCACGTCTGCGGAGACGTAAGGATGAAGTTCATCCGGGTTATCATCGTCATCAGATTTGGGGCCGGAGGTTTGTGAGTTGACGAGGTCGTTTAGAATCGAATCAGACTGATCCCGAATCTGTTGTTCCATCCGTCCCTTCATACCGCCTGTTGCATCGGAATTTTGCTGAACCCCTGATGCACTCTTCCCGGTTTTCTGTCCTAACAATTCAGCGAGAATGGTCGCGACACCCGGAACCAAAATTGTTTTATCGCGATACTGAATATTGCGGTCAGCCACAGAGGCATATTTCAGGGGAAACACCATCATCTGTTTGCTCGTTTTCTTGTCCTTGTCCTTCGCGCTGAAATCCTGAATCAGTCGGACATACTCTGGAGGGCCGGTCACGATCACAACGCCGTCATCAGGCAGTTCACCGAAGCCGAATTTCGATTCCAGCAAACCGACATCCGTTAAGGCCTGTTTTAAATCAGGCGCGGCATCGGCTGACACTTTGATCCGTCGCGAGATTTGATCGGACTGGCGACTGATATACAGCGTGTCGTTATAGACGAACCATTGAAAGCGATATTGCAGACCTAGCCGATTCAGGAAATCAGAAGGGGAATCCGCGCGAAGCCTCCCGTCGACATTGACATCAAAATCCACAGGGATGTTAAGACTGACACTGTGACTGGTGGCGAAATCCTGTAAGACAGTTTTCAGCGGTGTATTTTGCGCGGCATACGCATAGGCACCCTCCGACCAGCTATGCGGAGTTTGGGCAAAAGCCTGGAAAGTGATTGCTGTGGTAGTCAGGGCAAATAAAGCCGAACGAATTAAGCGCGTTGAACGATTTAACACTGTTATCCCTTAACGCGGTAAAGTTTCCCTTACCGCATATTGTTCAGCTGATAGAATCGATGATGGATTTGCTCAGGTTATGCTTGAGCGTTTGAAGCTGGTTATCTGCGAGGTTCGCGGTGGCCTCTTTCCTCAACGCGTTTTTAAACATGAATAAATCCTGCATGGTGGGGGATTGACCCTCCATGTTTTTCGCCATATCCGAAACCGAATGGTTCGATTTCGACAGCTGGTGATCGAGGCGTTTTTGAATATCAAGCATGTTCGACATCTTCACTCCTTACATTAATCGCGAGACCAAATGTTTCTGAAAACCTGCCCAGGTCAGTGACAGTTCACCTTTGTCGGTGGCAAGAATAAGTTCATCATGCGAAAGCTTGTCATCTGGATTGAGTGCCCACATGGCTAGATGATATTTCGACATCCATTCAGCCAGCTCTTCAGCATGATCGGGATGATGATAAAGCGTCGCCTCGGTGCGGGTATTCGCGCTGCGCTGAATCTGACGAAACACCGCGTGAAGTTTGTCTTCATCCGGGAGCTGATCGAGCATGGCCATAAAGACTTTTTCGACCAGGCCTTTTGCCCTTTCGGTGATTTCATCGCTATCTCGTTCACGTTCCTGATACCATTCGGCAAACAAACCCTCGGATTTATCGAGGAAGTTCTGTTCCATTTCCTCAAGGATTTGCGCGAGACGTTTCTGATGTTCCTCGGTGGCTTTTTTTTTCATTTCTATGATGTCTTTTTCGGTTTGTTCAATCAGCTGCTGACAATGCGCCTCAGTGATTTCCATCAGAGACGCGGCGGCGCTGTCCTCTTCCATCATCTGACGGGTGATCAGCACACCCTCAATCGGGTCGGGTTCAAATTCGAGCGTCACGACGGGCAGACGGATCATTTTCTTTCCATTCTCCACAATGCTGCATCAAAGAGGGCGCGCGCACGGTTGAGCGATCCGGCTGAAATGATTAAACCCCGTTCCTCACATTCGAGCACCTCCTCACGATTGAACCGAAGGCGTAATCGTTGCCAGACCGGATCGACAAACATTTTTTGTGTGAGGGAATAGAGATAAGCCGGACGACGATAATCAATGCCTGTCGGTAAGAAGGTTTCCGGTCGAATGCCTTTGATAATCCGTTCGCACCAGCGCTGATCCTGAATCGACAGATGGGTGTACTGATGATTACAGAGCGAGGAAACCAGTTTTAACATCGCCTTTTCCCTTACAGGAGAGAGATCGATATATTTCAGGGTTCGCGTATCTGGCGCGATCACTTTCGCGACCGGAATCTGACACAGCGCTCTTACCGCTGAAGGGGAATCCTGATAAAGGCGCATCTGTTCGCGCTCACTCAGATCGAACCAGGGCAGACTCTCCCAGCTTTCATGAATGTCGGTGACGAACCCTGAGCGCCACCAGTTCAGCCAGTCGATTTCATCAATCATTTGTCACCGCCAGATCCGTTCCGCTTTGCTTTCGTTTCTTAATCTGCTTCCAGACCGCCGCCCCGATGCCGCCTAACAACGCCATGATCAGCACCACCAGCAAGAGAACCTTAACGCTGTTAAAGGTGGTTTCACGCATATGAATCGGTCCGACAGACACCATGTTGATATGGTCGTGATAAGCGACAGCCGGGAAAAACACGATTGAAATCGCATCATCGGATTTACCGGACAGGCCGGGAATGCTCGCCGCGATCAGCTGGTGGATGCGGGGTCGTATCGCATCGGGATCGAGTTCTGAGGTGTACTTAATAAAAACCGAAGCGCTGGCAGGCTGAACAGGTTCACCCGGTGCCACGCGTTCAGGCAAGACGACAGAGACACGCGCGAGCACCACGCCGTCAATCTGGGAAAGCGTCGATTCCAGCTCCTGCGAAAGGGCATAGATATAGCGAGCGCGTTCCTCAAGCGGACTGGATATAATCCCATTCTTTTGAAACATTTCGCCCAGGTTGGTTCGGGCTTTATGCGGCAGGCCTGCGGCGTTCAGGATACGAACAGATCGATCGATGTCAGACTGATTCACGAGTAAGGTGACACCCGTTTTATCGATTTGCTTATCGGCGGTGATGTCGTAATGTCCCAGCTCGGAAATAATATCGTTCGCATCGGATTCGGAAAGGTCGCTATTCAGCGGCACCTTCGCATCACATCCAAGCAAGAGCAGGATGGAGACGGCGAGCAAAATACGTTTCATGCAGTCACTGTAAATTGGTGATCTTGTCGAGGCTTTGCACAGCCTTCGAAACAATCTTTGTGTTCATCATGCTTTCAAGATAATAGTTTGAGAGCTGACCCTCAGCCTTGTTCATGGCCAGCGGATCGGTACTCTGTGTGGCACGGCGAAGGGTGGTGTCGAGTTGATTTTTCTCGTTGTTCACCTGGTCAAACATCTCGCTGGCCTTATGCAGAATGCCACCATTGGACGCAACATCGGCAGGTTCGTTATCCAGCGAATTAGCGAACAGGCTCGCATCCGACATCGTCGGTTGAGAAGGCGTCAGGGAAATGTCATTTTGATCGGCAAACAACGAAGAGGGATCTTGTGTGATTTTCATATGACCTCGATAAAGGAAGCCCCGAAGGGCTTCCTTACGCGCTAGAACTGGATTTTGTCGGATGCCTGAGAACTGATCATGGTGGTGATCGAGTTCTGATAGCCGGAAACATAGGCATCTTTCACGTCACGTTCTGACTTGTCTAAGGTGTTTTGCATAGACTTCGCTTCGATGGTGTCCATCTGCGCCTGGAACTGGTCAGCATTTTGGTTCGCTGCGCCAGTTGAAACGCCAGTTGATGATACAGGCATAATCAATCTCCTTAAATTTATGAAATGAATATCGAAATATTCATTTATTAAGTTGCCAGAACCGATTTTCAGTTCCAGCGGGGGTTGAAAATATTTTATTTCGCCAGTGAATTCAGGGATTTGAGCTTGTTATAGAGCGTTCTTGCCGGGATCCCCAGCTCGTTCGCCGCATCCATCACCTGATTATCATGGCGCGTCAGACAATCCTCAATTAAACAGGACTCGATTCGGGCCATTCTGTCCTTCAGCGTCCAGCTGATTGACGCGGGTCGTGTGTTCTCCAGCACCTGCATCCCCAGGACAAAGCGCATCGCGGCGGCTTTGAGTTCCCGCATGTTGCCAGGCCATCGATGCATCAATAACGATTCGGTGAGGCACTGATTGAGCGCGGGTAAGGGTGTGTTGTAGCGAATCGCGGCCTCTGCTGCGAAATGCCGGAAATGGGGGATGATGGTTTCCACCTTTTCCCGTAAGCTCGGGAGGGTGATTTTGACGGTCGACAAGCGGAAATAGAGATCGGAACGAAACTCGCCTTTCTCCACCAGCTCATTTAACGGGCGTTGTGCAGCCGCAATCACCCTGAGATTGACAGGATGGGTTTCGGTGTTGCCCAGGCGCATCACGGATCGGGTTTCGAGGACGCGTAAAAACTTTGCCTGAAGCTGTAAGGACATCGAGTCGATTTCATCGAGAAACAACATCCCGTCATGGCTCGATTCGATATGACCGATGCGCGGTTTCATCATCGCCCCGGTATAGGCACCAGGCACCGTGCCAAAGAGTTCAGCCTCCGCCAGTGCGTCAGGTATCGCGGCGCAATTGATGCCGATGAATGGACCGGTCACGTCGCTCATTTCATAAAGCGTTCTCGCGAACGTATCCTTCCCCGTCCCGGTTTCGCCCTCGATCACAAAATCGATATCCAGAGTTGACAGACGTTGAAGCCAGCCCTGATTCTCTTCTGTGAACATTTCTGTTTGTCGTCCCTGAGCTGTGTTTATGGTTATCTCTGAATGGGTATCCACGCGCTCACTCCACAAAACGAAAAACTGAAAGATAATCTCCAGGAGATCACGTTATCAAAAAGAATACAACGATTTCTTTCAGAAGTTTTACCGATGAATAAGGTCACGCTATCACGGCAAATAACATTTGAAGATAGGAAAGCGGCGTGATTTTAGAAAAGGGAATAATGTAAAGAATATTCAGTAACAGGTCAGACAAGCATTTGATTATTTTAATCATCTTATCAATGCATTTTAAATCAATGTTTTAAAGTTCAGGGTTAACAATCACTTAACATCAATTTGCATTTTGATAAGTTTGAATACTCACGGATAGATTTACACCTTTTACGTCTTGTTTAATATTACGGTTTAATGAAACGAATCACCCTTCTATTATTAAGGTTATTCATTCATAAACGCAAGAATATTGCGCGTGCATCTTCGCAAGAATAAGCGCAAGACTCAATGATATATCGCTCAGATTGAGAAGCGAAATATTCAGGCGTAAAAAAGGCGATCCGAAGATCGCCTGAATCTTACTTGAATTTGGCGGCGTATTTGTTCACCTCATTCACATAATTCGGATCGCCGATAGTCACATTCGACAGATTGTTTTTATCGACCTGGTCATCGCCGGAATTGTATGAGCGAAGGGCGGCGTCATAGGTGCCGAATTTCTGTTTGCCATGCTGCAACAGAAGCGCGGTACACATGATCTGATTGCTCGGATCATTCATATTGCTTCCCAGCTTATCAGGATGTTCAGCCCTGACCGCTGCATACGTATCCGGGTTAATCTGGTTCATGCCGGAATCGGTTTTCCCGTTTCCGGGGTTCGTCGATGTCGCGTTCACATCGCCGCCAGATTCCTGCATGGTGACAGCGACAAGCAGTTTCGCCGGAACGCCAGTTTCTTTCGACGCGGCCTGATAATCAGAGCCGTATTTGTCGACCAGCTTTTTCAAATCGGGATCGTCAGTATTGAGCGAGGTATCACCTGTGGTCATTTTCGGTGAAGCGGTTGAGCTGGCATCGGTGCCGCTGGCAGACGGTGTGGCCAGACGAACATTCGAAATATCCTGTGGGCCTGGCGCGCTTAATCCGGTGTTGCCTGCCATCAGCTGAGGCTGTGACGCAATGGCAGACGAGGGAGGCGGTGGCGCGCCCTGATCGGTATTCCCGGCGACCATTTTCAACAGGTTTTGCAGTTTCTGAAGGAATTCCTGAAGCATTTGTTCAATCGTTCCAATCAGACCTCCCGACAGATTCTGGTTCTGAAGCGGTTGTTGGGGCTGAAGGCCACCTTTCGAGCCAGGAGGCTGAAGCTGTGGGTTCATGCTTACCGGATTCTGTGGCGTCATGCCGCCGTCATAGACCGGACCGGATCCGGGCTGACGAGGCGGTTCAGGGGTGTTAAAAGGCTGGTTTGCGCCGCCATATTCCGGTTCAGGTTGTGGCGTATTCGGGTAAGCGCCATTGGTATCAGTTACGTTCATCATGATTCCTTATAAGGTTTCGACTCAAGCCTGAAAAAAGTTCTGGCTTTTTTTAGGTGAGATTTTCCTGAGTCTGGTTCCCTGATTCAGGTCGAGGGGAACTGAATTCCCGTTTTTTTTACTCAGGAAATAACGCAAATACAGAGAAACAAAAGTGCAAGTGAATTTTTTAAGAAAGACAATCGCTTGTCTTTTTTTGGTTTCCGGTGCGGCTCATGCCGATCCGTTCAATGAGGTGGCCAGTCGATTTCATCTTGACCCATTATTGCTGAAAGCCATCGCCGCGAAAGAATCCAAAAATGAAAACAGCGCTGTCAACACCAACACCAATCAGACCGAAGATGTGTGCATGATGGGCATCAATTCGAGCCATTACGCTCAGCTCAGACGATTTGGCATTACCCGCACACGCTTACTCTCGGAGCCAAAAGTCTGCATCGCGACGGGTGCCTATATCCTCAATAATTTTTTTGAGCATTATGGGCGCTCATGGGATTCGCTCGGTATGTATAACACTGGTCCGAATCCCAAACTCAAATCCCTTCGCGCGAGCTATGCCGCCTCGGTACGTGAGATTTATCTGAGGCTCACAAAGGAAAGCGGCACTGAGCCACATCCCTTCAGTGATTAAACAGGCGTTCTCAGCACAAATCCGGCCTCTTTGGCGGCATCAAGCGCGGCATTAAAGCCGTTGTCGCGCGTTAACATGCGCCCTTTGATGGTATAGGAGGCGGGATACTGGTCATTATTATCGGAATAGGCAAATTGAATCGACCCCAGTTGTTCAGTAATCGATACCGTCGCGGAATTCGACCCGCCCAGCATGAAATTCGGTGACGCGTACCCGTCGGTTTTCTTGACGGTATGAGAAAAGTTGAGTGATTTGATCCGAAGATTCTGACGGTCTTTGAGCATGTCAGATATCTGATCCTGAGTCAGCGTCTTTGCCGCCCACTGGTGTTCAAGTTGCTCGCGCACGTCCTGGTTAAACTCAAACGTCAGCGTGGCGATGGCCCGCGGGTTTTCGCGAATGGCATCAATAAACGATTTCAGCTGGTGGTCGTTTTCCATCATCTCCTTTAATCGGTCGGAATGAACGCCCTGATGCGTAAAGTTGGTGAGGGAGGCCAGATACTGGCATAACGTTTTATGTTCGAGCTGATTGGCATTCTTAAAGCTTGACTGATATTCCGCTCTCGTAATGAGTTGAGATTTTTCCTCATAGGCTTTCTGATTTCTCACCAGAGACTGAAGGGCGAGGAGCGCGGTTTTCTGACCGTGTCCTGTCAACTCATGATGGCGGCTCGGTATGCTGCTTTCATACCAGCTGGAAAAATGCCTGTCGAGGATGGTTAGTCGTTCATCAGGGGATAAGGCATTCTCCTTTTTGCGATTGACCTGGGCGAGCAATTGCGACGAGGCATTATCTGTGAAAAACCGATCGAGACGGTTCACGATGGTATCAATCTGACGCGAGGTGATTTCAGGTGCGTCATTCAGATCGATTTTAAGTTTGTGTTCGGTGCGATTATCAATGGAAACACTCATATCCGCACTGGGCGAAACATACGCGGTTAAGTTTTCCTTGCTGCCATTAGAAAACCAGCGAGGCCCGAAGGGCGCGGAAAGACCCGCATTAATCGCCGCGCGATCGGCGAAGGAAAAGGAATTGTCGCTTTGTGCCGAACTCTCTCCGACACTGGTCACGCTGCGTGAACGTTCACGGCGATAGTTGACCGCTGAGACATTCGCGGAACCCGCTACGCGAAAGCGACCGATTCCGGTTGTGGTCGGGACGTCATCTGACACAAAAGGAAGAGAGACATAGAGACTCGCGTTCACGTTAAGCGAAAGATTCACATCCTGCCTGTTTGTGTTCGTCACCTGCGGACTGGTGCCACGGTTCATGATCTCAATCGGGTTGAGGTCTCCGGCAATGAGCTGTTCGATAAAATTATTCAGCTCATGTTCAGCGATATCCAGCGACAAGGTTGAGGCGTTCGCATTCCTGGCGGTTAACGATGCGCCTCCTCCTAATAGCAACGTTTTCGACATCGGCAAATGATGGGATTCATCAAGGTAAACCGGATGCGCGGGGTCGAACTGCGAAAAGAGATTGTTCACAGCGGCCATGTTCAGGTTTGCGGTGTGCGCCATTGAACGACCGAAGGAGACGTTAAACCCTTTCTCGGTGCGCGTCAGGTTCATGCTATAACCCCGATCGGCTCGCGCGGCGGCACCCGCACCCACAAATAACGCCCGGGAAAAGTAAGAGGTCACTGAGGCGTTCACACCATACCCGCGCGAGAACGACACGCTTTCACCTGTCTCCATGCCGCGAAGCGTATCGAGTAAGTTTTGCTGAAGGGCTGCTTGATCAGATGCCTGCAATACAGAACGCGTGGTGATATTGACACCGTGGTTTTCTTTGCTGAAGGCTTTGACCATCTGGCGAATCGCGTCATAGCTTCCCTCAAGCGTGCCGTGATTCTCGAAGCCCTGATCAGTGGCGGCTTTAATCGGATTCTGATCCCATAAGCCATAGCGAAGCGCGGAAAGCTTTTCCCCGGTTTCCGCTAACCATTCTGGCTTTTCTTTTTCAAGTGTAAAGGATTTCTCGATATCATCCATCAACTCATGAAAATGGCGCATCACTAAGACATCATGAATAAGCCTTGATTTGACCAGCCCGATTTCATCATACGCATCCCGGTTTAATCCGGCAGGCACCGCCTCTTTTTGCTGATTTAAAATCACGTTTCGGTCAAAGAGCTGCGTCATGATTTGCACGGACTCATTATCCAGATCCAGCGGATAGGCGTTCATCATGTTTTTTAAATGCTCAGTGAGATTCGAGCTGCGAGAGCTGGCGATATTAAACAGACCCGATTTGGTGCGTTTCATTTTCGGTCTGATGGTGGAACGAAGATTGTTATCAAGCAGCCCGTAATGTTTCCCAATGAGCTTACTGTAATGCGTGGCACTCTGGGCGAGAATGTCTTTGAAATCCTGCAACTCACGAATCAGGTTGCGTTGTTCTGGGGTTTGCGCGTGTTGATAAAGGGCATGAATGCGTGAGTGCATTGTCTGGGAGGGTGAATCGGGATAGCGGTCTTGCAGGATCCGAATCTGCATCGCTAAATCGCCCTGCATATCATATAGCGGTTTTAAGCCCTCGCGACCATGAAAGGAGTGCTGTACGCCATAGGCGGCATTCTTAAGCGGTCGTGGCCATTCCATTGTCGGGCGAAAAATAAAGGCGTCCATCCGATCCCGAAAGTTTGTTTTCACTTTCCGCTGACGGTGAAGACCGCCGATCGTATAATTTGATTTGACGTTGACGACACCCATTCGGCGAACTTTGTCATCAGCCTTGAGTGTTTCAAAGCTGTTGGTTAAGACGTCTGGCGAATTCGGCGTCGAGGGTTCCTTTTCATCCTGAAGATAAGGGGTCCAGTTGCGACCGCTGCGGATCCATAAATCCCGGTTCCCATCCTCAAACGCAATCACGCCCGGTTTTACGGTGTGCAGGTCGATGAATTTGATATTTGCAATAAATTCATTGCGCGGCGGTGTGATCACCTGAAGCGGTTGCGTCTGGCCAGCGCGCCACTGCGATTCATTCAGGGATAAGACCTCGCCTTTACTGGATAACATCAGGAGCTGACGTTCAGCGGTCATTCCTAGACTCTGTATTTTGAGGTCTGGCTTGCCGCTCGTTTTGGCAAGCTGTGAAGCATTGACCGTTTTCGAACTGCCTGAGGTGCGAAACGTCAGATCACCATAACGATTGACTGTCACCACATTCGCCGCATCGAGGACGGCAAAATCAGTAATAAAATGGTCGTGGTCGAGTGAGGGAATTTGCTGATCGAGAGAAAGCGTTTTTTTTACCTGAGGCAGCGCGAACACCGCCCCTGATTCTGGCTGGCGCTGACTGAACTCACGCACTTTGAGTTTTTTGATGGCGTCATCTTTGAGTATCCACGGCGCGCCGTCGAGACCTGCGCGAAGACGGGTCATCTTCATGCGATCGGATTTTTCCTCGCTGGTCATTTCCCACTGACCCGTTTTCTCGTTAAGGAAATAAGGACGGTGGTCATATTCCGTGACCTTTCCAAAGCGATCGAGGTCGATAACGTTTTTCGGATTCGGCACAAACGGATCGAGGCCTTGCTGATGGTCAAGCGTCATCGCGTCGGTGATGTTCCAGGCGCTTTCAATGCTGACGTTGTGGCTGTCGATGTTGACGCCGATGAAATGTTTTTGCTCTAACTTGTCTTTGACTAAAAAATATATCCGGTCACGCGTGACGTTGCGGATATCCTCAAGCTTAAACCCCTCACCGATGGTCGATGAAATCGCCTCGTTGATTTTTTTTGCCCGAACGTTCATCGCGCCTGAATCAAAATGCAGCGTTGAATCATGAATGCTGGGCAAAGGGGCGCATTGAAGCGCACCGCGATAATCGATGGCGAAAATCGTCTTGTCAAAGATAGCGGTTTTCTGACAGCTGGCACCGTGTGGCAAATTCAACGAAAGGCGAGAGTTCGGATCGTTCACATCCTCATACCAGACCAGTTTTTGCACCTTATCATCATCGTTCCTGAGCTGGAGGAGTGCGTGACCTTCACGACTTACGGAAAAATGTTCAATCTTTTTATCGACGGTAATCCCAGGTGTCTTCTTTGTCTGCGCGCGGTCAGGGAAAAGATGCGGTGACATCGCCTCAGTGAGGGATTCTTTTTTCAAGGTTTCATGATTGACGGCCACCAGCTGGCGATCGTTATTCACGCTATAAACGTTGCCATCAGCCTGAGTGCTTAACAGCGAACGCCGATCGGTCTGAGAACGGTAAGGCTCCCAGGCTTTCGACGCCTCATTAAACCGGAACAACTGCTTCATATGCACCCGAAATCTTCCGGTTTCATCAGAGGTCGATTCCGTGAGGAATTCATTCAGCGCCTTTCCTGGCAAGGCAATTTTTTTACCGTCGACCATCGCGAAATCGTTAATCAGTTCCAGCTGATGCGATTGTGTCGGACGATTGCGGTTAAGCATGGAGGGTTTGGGCGGTGGGAGCCAGTCTTTTTTTTGCTGGCTGTGGGTGATACCAATGAACCCTTCATCCGTCATGGCCAGCGACATCAGGCGACCTTTGGTGTCGAGCAGAACATGACGGTTTCGGTCATCGCTGTAAGCCAGCGACTGATAACTGAGTGCCGGATGGCCGATGGTTTTTGACAGCAACGGCTCAAGGACCGGCGCACCTTCGGGCACCTGAACCGCGAGTTTCCCTTTCTTATTCAGCGACAGCTGACATTTCATGAAAGGAGAGGTCGGTAATTTTTCGGTAATGACTGAAAGCTTTGGAGCCTCCGCCTTGTTCGTGTTGTTATTATTATTTTGTTTCTGAACAGGTCGGGAAAGAAACTTATTCTTCAGATTTGAAATATTCATTCTTATACCCTGGTAATCAGAGATTTCCTAAGGTGAGTGAGGATAAGCGGAATTTTGTTCCACACTTTAGAATAAAATTATCAATATGGAGGGAACTTCAAAGGAAGGAAAATAAAAAGCAGACAAAAAAGGATTTTTCGTCTGCGTTGTTGTACGCATTACAGATCTTTTAATTCATCTGCGAGAGAGGGATGTCGTTCAAGTAAGCATAATAACTTACGTGATGGCCCAAGAGGTTTACGGGTGTTATTGATCCAGCCGTTCGCCAGCGACGGCGAAACGCCGATAATACTGGCGAGCTGTTCCGAATTGACGTTCAGTGACTGCCTCAGTCGACTGACGTCGGGGCGGGTGAACAGAGTGGAAACGCTGCATCGCTCGCGTTCAGGAAACAAGGTGGTCGGATCGCATTGTAATGCGGTTAGTGAGTGCATAACGATTTCTCCAGTTTAAAGGTGCAGGAAAACATCTTCCTTAATCGCCGCCACAATCAGTTCAAGACCGCCTCCGGTTTCAATGATGGTAAAACCATCGCTATGAATTGTGGTGGTTCCTTTAAATTGATAACTGTCCAGGTCATCAAGAACTGAGCGCTTCACATTTGCCTTTGTGGATTTCATGATGTAGATCTCAGAATTGTAATAATTTACTGACCCAGACAAAGAAAAGTTTGCATTCCATGCGGTTAATTCTCCTTGTGTTAACGACCCAGGGAGTCTGTCCATTAAACCCATCTTGTTTGTAATGATTAGTCGATAAATTCCGTCGAGCATGGTTCACCTGTTTTCGATGATAATTTGGTAAAGGAAATGTTCGCCTCCAGATCCTGATCCAGATCCTGTTCAAGGTAATACCCGCCGGTAATATCAATGAGCTTGCCGGAAAAGGTGTAGGCCTGGTATTCGTTCAGGATGGGAGACATTTCAGAGATGGTGTTTTTTGCGACGTTCAGTAAGAGGTAACGATGATGAAAAGAGCCGTAAAATGATAAGCTCAAACCTTGTCCTAACAATTGGTTTTCTTTTACGTAAATCTGGGCTGAAGTGCCGAATCCATTCGAGCTGACGATCGTAACAAGATAGTGACCTTCATCCATTTTTAGCGTCCTCTTTTGTTTTGACATTGAACAAATCATGCCATCAGGAAGCAAAAAGATGTCACTAAGTGAGCGATTAAAAGAAAGTTCTCAGCAATTCATGCTTTCCGTGAGAAAAAGTTATGCGCGTCTGTGTTGCCTGATCCTTTCGCGGAGGATCAACTTGTTGTTGTCTGAGGCAAATTGTTTCGGATTGGCAGGATTAATTTTAATCGCGGTTTCCTGAATCAGGTATTCGCGACCATCGAGAAAGGGCGGGGGGTAGAGCTTGCCCGACCTGACCCAGCGTAAAACGGTTTCAATCGAGCGAGGGCGAATCTGTCGCTGGTTCCACTCGCGCAAAGTAATAAAACGCATGATGTAAACTCCATGACAAAACGCGCCGAACGTCAGAGACGGGCGCTGGAAAGAGAGAGAGCGAGGAATCACGGAAAGGAAAAAACCCCGGCCATTGGGAGCCGGGGGAAAACCAGATAAACCCGTGTTGTATTATCGGTTTTATTTTTCCCCTGGTGAGGAATCGTTGTCAGAAAGAGGTGGCACTTAAAGAGGTATCGCGCTTATTCGATGCCGCGATTACCGTGAACCATGTCATACGCGTACTGAATACCGATGCCGAACGCGCCGGAATGCGCCTGAGAGATTTCCATCGTTGCCGGATAGGTCTCTTTACGCTCCCAGTCACGCTGAAGCTCAAGCAGGTAAGCGGTGGCCGTAATCGGACGCGCGCCAGATTGGATCATGCGGTGCATCGCCATTACATGCGCTTCATGGCTCATGTCGCCTGAGGCATCAGCCACGACATACACCTCGAAGCCTTGCTCAAGCAGACCCTGAACCGGGCCGTTCAGGCAAACGGATGTCCACAGACCCGCGATGACGATGCGGTTTTTGCCAGTCGCGTTAATCGCGTTCACAAAGTTCTGATCTTCAATCGCGTCAGAGGTTGTGCGGTTGATGTACGCTTTGGTGTCTGGGAAGACTTTAGACACCTCAGGGAACACCGGACCGGCAAAGTCGCTGCGGCTGATGGTCGAAACAATGGTCGGGATCTTGAACGCCTTTCCGGTTTCAGCAAGGATTGCTGTGTTAGAACGAAGAGAACCGATATCGATTGACTTCACATTGAAGGCCATCTGGGACTGATGATCCAGCAGAACTAATGCGTGGTTATGTGGATTGAGCAGGTTTTTTGGTTCAACCGCAACAGCTTTAATATCAGTCATGTAACATCCTTTCAATGAATATGTATTTATTAAGAGTGTCGTCTAAGAGTCTTTAACGGAGGTCATCTTGTCGACGAGAAAGACTATAAACAAATTCATTCAAAGGTGTACTTTCGATTTTGCAAAGCTGGAATATAAATCAATGAAAGCGATCCGCTCAGATTAATACGCCTGAACAAAATCAAAAGCGAATGGCCTATTCAAAAGCTGAACGGAAACAACGCGATAGATGTGTGAAATAGAAATGAAATAAAAGTGTAATAATTAGGAGGGGGAGCTGAACGACAGGCAAAAAAAAGCCGTGAATGGATAGAATCACGGCATGAAAGCTAACACGACACAACCTGTTATTATTATAACGAACGACCATAAGAGAACATCAACAGGACAGAACCTGTGTTGCGCACAGGGGTTCAATAAGAGCGTTTAAAAAGACGCCTGACGGTTCAGGCGTATAAGTGGCATATTTCAAACGTTGTTATTGTCATCAGGTTCCGCCCTGAGACTTCACATTAACGGATTAAAAAGGAAAAACGGATCAATCCAGGCCTATTCTTTAAAAATTTCATTCTGGTGTTCTGCGATGTATTGCGCACAGTGGTTGATGAACTCGCGCACTTTGGCCGATTTCCTGACCTCAGGGTGAGCCAGGAACCACAGCTCCTCCTGAATGTCACTGAACACCGGACTTAGGCGAACGAGGTCGTCATAGTGTCGGGAGTGCATCAGCGGTAACAGGCCGATCCCCATCCGATTATGAATAGCGTTAGCAATGCTCAGCACCGAATCCCCGCGAAACACAATCTTGTCAGAGGCGACGTTTGATTCGACCCATTTATGCGCCCGGAGACGCGAAAGGGAAGGGGTGAAGCCTAACCAGCGATTGTTCTTGAGCTGGTCAACGGTAAAGGTTGACCCTTCCCATTCATCGCGATGACCGAATATTGCCCATTTTGCGATCCCGACCTGACGTCCTGATAAATGATGCGGAACGTTGTTAGTTGCCCGGAACGCGATATCGGTTCCACCCGTTTCAAGGCTCACTTCCTCATTTCCCACAGACACAAAGAAGCTGATCTTCGGGTTCTGTAAAGAGAAAGAGGCAATCAGCGGATTGAGATAGTCTTGCAAGAGCGCGTCATTCGTCGTGATACGGATTTCCCCGATAAACCCGCGCACCTCCTCTGTGATGTTGCTGAGGGTGCATTTCATTTCCTCTTTCATCTTTGCCGCGAGCGTGATCAGCTCCTGTCCCGCTGCGGTAGGGAAATATTGTGTTCGCGTTCTCAGAAACAGCGTGAGTCCCAGCAAATCCTCCAGCGCTCCTAAGCGGCGAAAGAGGGTCGAATGGTTGATATCCAGAAACGCTGATGCCCTCGACAGGTTCCCATACTCACTGACAGCCAGAATGATTTTCATGTCATCCCACGAAAATCGGTTGAGTAACTTGTTCATGTTTTGGCCTCTAAAAATAGCTCCACCTGATAAATCGAACATCATGTTCCACAAAACGAACAAGAAAAATTCTCTATCTGGGCGGTTCTCAAAAAAAATGACCGCATTTGCGGTCACAGAATGGAAAATGGCGATCAGGTGAACGTTTTTCGACGATTTTCATACACCTCGGATGCGTCTTTCATCAGCTCAGGATCCTCCTTCACAAAAAGAATGCAGTAGGCATAACACTGATCGAGTTCATCGACGGTTTTCGTATTGCTCGCGGCGATCCGAAAGCGTTCGAGAATCTCCTCAGGTGATCGGGTTTCTTTCTCATGCGTCTCAGCCTGAACCGTCACCGTCTTACCGATCACCTGATTGAGTTCGGTGACGGTCTGAGGTGCAGGAACGGGAGTGACGTCGCGCTCAATGGGTTGAGTCATTTCATCAGGGGTGTAAACGCCCAGGATCACATCAGGCGTATAAAGACGCGCCCAGTATTTTACCGCCAGATAACCGAACTGTTGTTTGGGTGCCGTCGTCCAGAGTGGGGAGTTTCTGACCTTGATGAATTCAAGGTAAAGCCATTCACCCCAGGTCACCTCCTTATCGCCTGTGAGGACGGCACCGACCCGCACACACAGACCTTTTTCGGCGTTGTCGCTCTTATCCCCTGGGCGATATTTATCCCATTCACCGCCGTATTCATATTTAAACCGGGACTGGACAGCGTGAGAGCTTGTCACAACCGCGTTCACCAGCTGCGCCTCGTAACACAATCCTCCGTTCACGACGCTGGTCTTTTGCGCCACCGCATAAGGATTCATGTTCCATTGCACCGCCTGTAAGGCCACCGCGAGACAGTCAGCAGGTTTGCCCACCAGATGATTCGGGATCGTGACCCGACTCAGCGCCATCTGTTCCGCGAAAATCTGAAGCTTTTCAAGGCTGGTGGGATTGAAAATCGCTGAGCGGGTTTGAGACGGATCATGTTGCACAATATCATTCATAGATAGTCGTTCCTTTTATCCCATTCGGGGCGCGTGATTTCCTCGACGCCGCCGAACTCGTTTAACGCGCGCGCCCTGGCATAGGTCTGAAGGTCTTGACGGAAAAGATGGGTGCCAACCTCGACATCGTAAGCGGTCAGGGAATAGACACGCACTGGATACCGACCACAGTCAATCGTCTCGCTCACGGCAATGAACACAAACATCGGGTTCTCACCGTAAGACTGACGAAACCCTTCCCGATAAAATGCATCCTGTACGTGATAACGGAACTCCGCGACGTGTCTCGGAAAGCGACTCATGTCAGCGACCTTTTTCACGTCAATAATCAGTGGCATTCGGATCAGGAATTTATCGGGACGAATGCGGCACAGGAGCTGAGTCGCGTCATCGTTCCAGTACATCGAGGCCTCACAGTGGCCATCCTGTTCAAGCAGCCACCTCGCGGAGGGGTGCGCAAACGTGGAATCGCGCATGAGTGAAAGCTTTCGCCAGCTCTCAGCCGTCAATATCGTTTTCCCGCTCGCTTGTGTCTCTTCCCGAAACGCTTTTTCATCTGCCTTTCCGGCGTTGGTGCGGCGATTGAAATCCGGCAGACAGATAAACCGTTCGTCAAACTGATCCGGTTCGAGTAACGCACAATGAAGGGCGGTGCCCATATTGAGCGCATCCTTTTTCTCTTCATCCTCAGGTGCATCTTTTCGCCATTGATACACCGCCGGACTGAGGGCGATGTCATCGAGCTGAGATTTACTGATTCCCTCTCCCTGATGGTAATCCGCATTACTCAGGGAAAAATACACGCCAGGTTGCATCACGCCTCCTGAGGCCAGGAATTGACGTATCGGGCGATCGCAAACTCGCGGGTCACGCGAAACATCAGCAAATCCCAGAAACATTCAGAGACGTAAACCTGATAATCAACATCAGAGAGCGAAAGATATTCATCAACTAACGCGGTGAACTCGGTAGGGTGGTAAGCGGCAATGGCGTTATAAATCGGGATTTGGGATTTCAGGTTGTGCAGTCGTTCAACTTCGTTTCGGATTTCCTCCCAGTCTTCATTGGTAAAGTCGGTAATGAGATCGGTGATGCGTCGATTGTCGGAGATGGAAAGTCGCATGTAATGCCTTGTGATTGAAGCCAGTCGAGCATGTCTGAAATGAACTCGAAATCGGCAAGGCTCTCTGTTTGTGTTTGACTGGCGGGGCCACCAGCTTTTTTAGTACACACTCGGATCACCTTTCTCTTTCAAAAAGGCGATCAGGTTGTGCGCACAGCGATGAACGAATTTAGACACGGCGCGTAAGCGCGAACGAGACAAGCGCATGAACGTTTCTCCATAAATGATAAAGCCCCGAATCGGGGCTTTGGGTTTTCAGAGGTTTTCACAGTAGTTCTTAAATTCCATCGATATCTTATCGACCTCCCCCAGCTGGTCATAAAGGGTGTCGAGCGTACTTTGTACGTTATCGTTTGCTTTATTCAGCCTATCGATAAACTCAGTAATCTTCGGCTTGATATCCGTCAGCACCTGAGAAAGGCGAGACTGATCGGCTTTGTCCGCTTGCATGAGCATTTCAAGGGCGCGTTTACGGAGGTCTTCGGCCTGATTCCCGTCAGGGCTGGAAGCCATTTGCATTTCGGATTTGACCTCCCTGATTTCAGAATTGGGTAATTTTTCAAAAAGCTCATTTTTGAGGTCGTCTACCTGGGATGTTTCCTCGACATCTTCCGCGTCATCCTCTTCAGTCACCTCGGGTTCGGCGGGAGAGGGGATGTCTGCTTTCGTGGCTTCCTCAACGGGCATGGTGATTTTTGGCTTGATACCGTCCCAGTCGAAGCCGTCTATTCTGTCAGGCAAGCCATGCTTCTGATGAAAAAAGAACGTGGTCAGGTTGCCGCCAGCGGTGGGCCTGGCCTGGATCACGTTGATGCAATCTCTTTCGTTGAGGTAGCGGATCAGGATGTCTTTATCTTTTCGGCTGAGTTCGGCAAAGCTCTTCACTTTCTGGCTCATTTGAGGAAGGCGAACGCCGTGAGGCATTCTTTCTACAAAGTTTTTTACCTCAGCGAGTGGACGCCAAAACTTATTGGGCAGGTTGATTAAGGCCATGGTCTCTCCTGTGTCTTAAGGGTATCAGAACCGATTTTAATGGGTTCAGGTCAGCGTCCAGGCTCTTAAGATTTCACAGGGATTAGCAGAACTTACCTAAATTCGCACGATCTGAAACAGACGATTTGACCCGCGATCAGCGGAAAGCCTGAGCCTGATGAAATGCTGGACTGAGGCAATAAAAGACCACAAGTTATTAACAAAAAAATCATAATCTGTGTGATTTCATCGCGTTGTTTGACCTAAGTATTCATTCGGACGGTTTCAGCGATCAAAAAAACAGCCGGAATGAATACCCAAGTTCGCACCATTGCCAATCATCCTGATCACGCCGGGCGACCGACGAACTGTGTTGCGCCGTTCAACGCCCTGATTAAATACTAAGAGATTTAAATGGTCAACTACTTAAGTTTTAGGTGGGAGTGTCAAAATGTGACGAGGGTCGAGAAATGTGAATTTTAAATCTCTAAGTTGTTAATCTTGCCCGAACTGTGGGTTCGGGCGATAAGTGTCTGATTGGAAGGGGTTACATGCCGCGCTGAGAGAAAACAATACGACCTAAAATCTGAAGGTCGTCCATGCCGATTTTTTCTTCGGGGTAAAGCGCCTGGTTATAGGTTCGCATGGTCAGTTCACTTGAACCGGATCGATAGAGTGCCCGAATTTTTTTCCAGTTTCCTTGATCTATCGCATAAAATTTACCATCTATGATTTGCTTGTCGTTCAGGTCGACAACGACACGCGTTCCGATGGGCATCACTGGGGCCATGCTGTCATCTTTGACAGAAAAGCCGATGAAATCGCCTTTGTCGACATCAACACCAAACGTTTTAAGATCTGCTTCAGAAAGCGTCATTTTCAGTCCAGAATAAGCGGTGAACGGAAACGGCGAGTTCGCAAAAGCACTTTCAATATCAGGAAGTAACGGTATTGCGATCTCCCCCGCCAGGGTCAGTGAAACGCCTCCGTGTAATTCCAGCGTTTCAGGTGTCAGGCCGGATTCGTTTCGGCCAGCAGTATGGTTAAGTTCCGTGCTTTGTTCAACATACTGGAACCCGTTTCCTGTTAACAGCCAGTGGGCATTGACGTTTAACGCCTCCGCGATTTCGACAAGTCGCTTACTCGATTTTGCCTGGCCTGACACCAGTTTGTACACAGTTCCCTGAGTGACACCGACCCGACGGGCTAATTCACCTTGCGAGTAACCTCTCTCTTCTAACATCGCTTTCAGGCGGTCAGCTAATGTCATTTCTCTCTTTGAACCTCTTCATGTCTGGGAGTTGAAAATCCAATACTTAAGGCGTTATGATTTGCATTCCGGCAATTACTGAGGTAATTAAACCTGTGAACGAAATCGTTCGGTTCGCCATTGCGCAATACGGCAGCCAGAAAAAACTGGCGGATGCGTGCGGCGTCACACAGGGGGCTGTCTGGAAGTGGCTTCACGGTCAAAATGAGATTTCTCCGCAATATGTTTACGCGATTTCTCGCGCCACCGATGGCCACTTTAAGCCCCATCAAATTCGTCCTGATTTACCTGAATTGTTTCCTCAACCTTAAGTGAAACACTTCAACGCTCTTTAACAATCTGTCTTTTTATGACGACGACGACTTTCGTTTTCGCTCAAATGCCGCGCACTTTAGCGCGAAATTTTCGTGGGCGCTCCACGGCTCTCTCTATTGTTCCCACTAGTGAAAGCTATGGATATGAGTCATCAGATTGAACTTTTTATGACAATTGTATGACACAGTTATCACGCGTTGTTACTTAAAGATGATTCTCCGCTCGCACCCATACCAATGACAAACACCCAGGAGTTTACCGAATGCGGTCTACACGGAATTACACGGCCTTAAAGATTGAATCCACACTACTTAACGCCATCAATATTCACGGCACTGAAAACATTGCGAAAGCGATAGGCCTGGATAGGTCTCAGATTTCGCGATGGAAAAAATCCCACATCCCGAAGTTTGCGCGGTTTCTCGCATACATCGGTTATGGCATTGAGGATGACGATTTGAGAAGGCTGGCCTCAGAGGTCGCGAAGCTCTTGATAAAGGAGATGCGCGCCGATCCTGACTATCCCGCGCGCAAGAGAGAGGAATAAAAGCGTCGTCGAGTTCAGACAATCTGTTAAACGTCAAGACCACAAAGCCGCTTTACATACTGAACCGCTCCCTTTGTTCATTTCAGGGAGTGATCTGAATCAATATAAAAAAAGGATCTCTGTGGGGCAGAGATCCTTCAACGCTGATTTTCAGAGGTGGAAAGCATGAATCCTGAATCTTTTCACGGTTATTCTAACATCGACTTTGCAATCGAAAAAAGAAAAAATCGCGCATTAAAAAACATTACAGTTTCTAAGGTTATTCCCGCATTCATATGTCTGGAGGTGGCGCTTTGAAACCGCGTTTCACTCTCCATGATTTCACCCAGGATGCCCTCGCTCGGGGTAAAAAAATGCAAAATCAGAAACAGGGCCATTTTTCACTGTTTCGAAGTGTTTTGTCTGCAAGCTGGAGCCTCGACCCGTTGAAGCTCTCTCTCTGGATTCGATTATTGTCCGATGCGAGTTTCAAAAAACGTACCGTCGACTTTATCGGTCGGAAATGGGATCTGAATCCTGGCGAGCTGGTGACAACCGCCGCCATGCTGGGGAGTAAAATCAAGCCGGAAGGCATACCGTTAGATAAACGTCATGTCCTGAGGATCCTGAAATTCTTCGAACGTGAAAAAATGATCTCAATCCGATCCAATCACCAGGCAAGCGTGATCGCGATCACAAATTATTGTCTATATCAGGATATTTTGCCTTTTTCAGACGGTTCTGAAGACGGTACACCCCACGGTACACCCCACGGTACACCCCACGGTACACCTAAACCCAGTCCTGACGCGGGTTTGAGGCTGGTGGTCGGTACACCCCTCGGTACACCCCTCGGTACACCCGACGGTACACAGAACAATACTGGATCTAATAATGATCTTTTAAAAGATCCTTCGTCACGACTGAAAAAGTCTCGACGCTTTACGGCATCCCAGGCTAAGCTCCCTCCCGATGTCGCCATCCAGTCAATCAGCGGCAAACACTGGGGCACCACGGAAGATCTACGGCTCGCTAATTGGATCTACTCGCTCGTTTTAGCCGTGAATCCCGCGACGAAAGAGCCGAACTGGTCTTCCTGGTCAAACGATCTTCGACTGATCCGTTATGCAAAAGAGGTCGATCATCGATCCATCGCGATTGTTTTCCGTTATGCGAATTCCGATGGCTTCTGGCAAACTAATGTGTTAAGTCCTTCTAAGCTTCGTAAGCACTGGGATAATTTATTTATCCAGAGTCAGCAAGCGAGAAATACACGAACCCCGAATCAGCGAAATCATCATCTTGATTTCGATAATGATGACTGGGCAGAAGGATTAGAAATATGAAGCAAATCGCGGAAGCCATTAAACAACGCGATGCCGTTCAACTTTCATTGATTGCGCAATCGCACCCAGAAAAGAAAACTGACAGTATTCCTCCACAAGCGATAGAGATATTTAACGACATTTTCAAACAACTCAGAGCCATATTCCCGGCCATGATGGCGACAATTAAAGACCAGGAACAGTTAAACGAACTCCGTCGACAATGGGTCAAAGCCATCGCGGAAAATCATATTTATTGTTCTGCCCAGATCGAAGCCGGAATGCGACGCGCCCGACAACATGAAAAACCGTTTTTACCCTCGCCTGGTGAATTCGTTTCATGGTGTAAAGAAGGTGAATCTCAGCTTTATGGTTTACCGAAACCTGAAGAGCTTTATGACACCGTGATGAATTTCAGGGCAAGGCGGTTTCAATATCCTTGCCCTGAAAAATATCCCTGGTCGTCTCATGCGGAATATTGGTTAGTGACAGCGGTGAGTTCGAAAATGACCGCGCTTGCACTGACCGTTTCCGCAACAATGAAAGTCTGTGAGTCCGAAATAAAAAGACTGGGAGAAAAAATCCGAAACGGATTTATTCCTCCTGAACCTGTTCCCCAGGTTGAAAAAAAAGTGATTGTGACCTCTCCCGACGTCGCTTTGTCTTATCTCGCCAATATGCGAGCCATGATCAAAGCCAGTCATTAAGAAAAGGGCGCTTGCGCCCTTATTTTCCCTCAATGAGATCTTCATGTCCGCGTATTACAACGAATGGGACAAAAAATCCGCTGCCTGGCTTCGTGTGCTTATCGACAGGAAATTGATCGCCCCTGGTGAGGTGGATGAACGCAGTATCACCGCCGTCACCGCTGACGATCTGAAAGGCTTTCGCCAGTGTCATTTCTTTGCCGGAATTGGTGGCTGGAGTCTTGCCTTGCGCTTATCCGGCATTCCTGACGATCAGCCCATCTGGACCGGCTCACCGCCTTGTCAGCCGTTTAGTGTGGCAGGGCACCAGAAAGGAAAGCTCGATGACCGACATCTTTCCCCCGCGTTCCTCGCCCTTATCGAACAGTGTCATCCTCCAGTCGTGTTTGGCGAACAGGTTAACGCAGCGATTTCGAAAGGGTGGCTCGATGATTTATTCACTGAGCTGGAAAAACAAGGTTACGGGTGTGCATCGTCCGTTCTGCCAGCTGCAAGCGTTGGCGCGCCGCACCAGCGATATCGATTGTTCTTTGGTGCGCACCAACTGGCCAACGCCACAAGCACACGATACCTCTGGGGCGCGAATGCCACGATTCAAACGCGATACAACCCGCAATCCGAATATTACAGAGAGTTATCGTCACGATTTAGCGGATATCCCTTACCTGATCTTCAGCCAGCCTCCGAACTGGTCGGGCTGGTCGACACCGACCACCAGCGACTTCAAAGGCAGTGGCCCGACGGTTATCCGCAAGGATGGCAAGAACCGGATGTTCGACAGGCTGGATTACGCGACAGAACAAGGTTTACTGACGCCGCTTATTCGAATTTCTCATACTGGTCAGATGCTGACTGGCTCGGATGTCGCGACGGTAAGTTCAGGCCAATTGAACCCGGCGCATTCCCGCTGGCTGATGGGATTCCCGCCAGAGTGGGACGACTGCGCGGTTATGGCAATGCCATAGTTCCTCCTCTCGCCTCAGAATTTATTAACGCGTTCTTTGAGGCGATTCTCGATTCATTCGACTGCTGAGAACCCAATGAACATAAATCTCCTTCATGGTGATTGTCTTGAACTCTTAGATTCCCTTCCTGAAAATTCCGTTGACAGCATTATCACCGATCCCCCTTACGGGTTAAGCAAGGCACCGGATATGACGGAGGTGTTAACCCATTGGCTTAACGGAGATGACTATGAACATCGCGGGTCAGGGTTCATGGGGAAAACCTGGGATAGTTTTGTGCCGGGGCCATCGGTCTGGCGACGGTGTTTAGCGGTATTAAAACCGGGCGGTCATTTGCTCTCGTTTTTTGGTTCGCGCACCTATGACCTCGGCACTACGGCGATCCGTCTGGCTGGATTTGAAATCCGCGATCAGATTATGTGGGTTTATGGCTCAGGCTTTCCCAAATCCCATAATTTAGGACGTGCGATTGATAAAGCATTAGGCATTAAGCCTACAGTGATCCCTTACGCGGAGGGTGACTTGCACGTTCCGACCTCTCAGGATGCAAAGAACTGGGATGGCTGGGGAACGGCGCTGAAACCCGCTCACGAACCGATTTGTGTGGCACGTAAGCCGTTCACAGGGTCAGTGGTTCAGAACGTCTTAAAACACGGCACAGGCGCAATGAATATCAATGCGACCCGTGTCGGAACGGAAACACGTTACAACCCGCGTTCTCACAATAAACCCGGTGGCCTCAGCCTGAATATGTCGGTGTGTGGAATGCCGGAGGACGGTGTCGGATCTCTTGTGTCGGGTCGGTGGCCAGCAAATTTCTGTCATGATGGGTCAGAGGAGGTTTTAAACCTGTTTCCTCACTCGACCTCGAACGGCAATCGCAGTGAGGCCAGCCGACAGGCAAGCGTTAAAGGGACGTCATGGCTCATGGATAATCACATGAGTCAGGAATATTCTGATTCAGGATCGGTTGCCCGATATTTCTATTGTGCCAAAGCCAGCAAACAAGACCGCGACGAGGGGTTACACATGATGTCGGAAACCCAGACCCGCAATCCTCACCCGACCGTTAAACCGACCTCCCTGATGGCCTGGCTTTGCCGTCTGGTGACACCCACAGGCGGCGTCATCCTCGATCCGTTTATGGGAAGTGGGTCAACTGGCAAGGCGGCGGTCATCGAGGACTTTGATTTTATTG
Organism: Candidatus Pantoea communis; assembly: GCF_011752685.1. Taxonomy (NCBI): domain Bacteria; kingdom Pseudomonadati; phylum Pseudomonadota; class Gammaproteobacteria; order Enterobacterales; family Erwiniaceae; genus Pantoea; species Candidatus Pantoea communis. The sequence continues at coordinate 277,427 of NZ_VWXC01000001.1, read as the reverse complement.
GCATGGAATCCGACAGCGATTATTTTGATATTGCGCGACAGCGCATCGCCTTTAAACAAAATCAGTTGCATCCATCATGATCCATATACCCAGAGAGGGGATTTGTGTTCACCCCGATAATTGTGAGGCTGTCAAAAAGCTGCTTGACCGCGAAATCAATTCCGGTCAGCGCTTGTTGATAAAAGTTGAACCCTGGCATGAGAAGCGGACGCTCAATCAGAATGCGATGTTTCATGCCTGGATGGGTGAACTCAGTCGGTTTCTGATTAACAGAGGGCGACCGTTTTGTTCCCCTGAGTGGTGCAAAGACGCCATGAAGTTCACCTTTCTGGGGTTTGAGGAAATTTGTTATACCGATGTAAAAACAGGCGCTCAGATCGTGAAGGAAACCTTGCGCCAAACCTCTAAGCTCAGGACGGGCGAAATGTTCCAGTTCATGACGCAAGTTGAGGCCTGGTGTCTCAATATCGGCTGTTTCTTACGGGTGCCGACGACGTCAGAATTTTTCGCCCTGAAACGCAAACAGGAGGAGTGATTTTGACGAGTGATTCTGACAACGTCATCAGCCTCTGGGATCGGTCTGATCCGAATGCTGATATCAACGAAATGAAAAATTTCGTTGAGGAAGAGCGAAGGGAGACGGCGCGTTATTGCCCTCATACGAATATCCTTGTGTCTGAGTATGAGCGTTCAATCAGCTGTCGTTTGTGTGGTGCGGCCCTCGATACGTTCGATTATGTGCTCTCCATCGCCAAACGTGAAACGCGTCTCGACTGGGATCTTCGTCACCTGCGTTCAGAAATAAAACGCCGCACGGAAAGCCTTGAAAATCTCAAGCGGGAAGAGGTGAATACGCGCGCCCGAATTAAAACGGCGCAATTCAAATTACACGATGTTTCACTTGCGCTCGAAGAGGCGGGTGAAAAACTGTTGAAGGTCAAAAATCATGGAAAACGTGGATCCTGAGCAGATTAAAGAGGTCGAAGCCCTCATTATGGATTTTCTGACAAAGTTTGATAAAGGCTCAATCGAGGACGTTTATCAGGTCTGTCGGAGTTACATTCCGTATTATTTATTGAAAGATGTCTTTTTCCGCTTGTTCAAAATCGGCACGTTGCGCCGCCAGCTGGTACGCAATTTCCCGACGGAATACCGTATCGCGGCACTTCATCCGAAATTTGGTTCTCACTATATTCCGCGCAAACCTCAGGTTCGAACGAAGGAACACAAACGTCAGTATGATGACATAGTGAATTCATGCCGTGAGCAATCCAAAGTTTTCACCTTCGATCAACTTATCCGAACTGTGAGGGACTAACGTGAAAAAATCCTGGTTTGAACATTATCCGATGAATGAGGTGGAGGCGAACAGCCTGATACGCGATTACGCAAAGCGCGGGGTGACGACAGAAAAACACCTGACATCGGATCCGCGATTTTTTATCGTGAGCGCTTTTTTGCCTGTGTCAAAATTCGTGCCACGATCGAACCGCGCTTATATTAATAATCTCTGGAATTAAGTTTTCACTTTTAGCCAGCTCAGGCTGGCTTTTCTCCGATCATCCGCGACATTCTGATTTCTGAAACGAGGAATCTTGATGATCGCTTACGCTAAAGAAAAAATTTGTCCGATTTGCAATGCATCCTTTGTGCCCTGGATGACAACACAGCACGTTTGCGGCAACTACCGTTGTGCGCTTGCCTGGAACCGTCTTCAGGATGAACGGCATAAAGCGCGCGCGGAACGCCGTCTTTCACGCGCTCAATCCCACACCCAACAAAAGACCTGGTCTGAATATAACAAAGCCGCTCAGAATGCGTTTAATCGCTATATACGCATTCGGGATCAGGGTCGGGCTTGTCACGCTTGCGGCTGTCAACTCAACGATAACAATCCCAACAAATCGGGAGCCTTTGTGGATGCCAGTCATTACCGCTCTCGCGGTTCGGCCTCTCACCTGCGATTCAATGTCTTTAATTGTGTTACCTGCTGCTGGCACTGCAACAGAGAGTTATCCGGGAACATTCCTCAGCTCAGAAAAGGGCTGATTAAGCGCTTCGGTCTCTCTATCGTTATCCGGTTAGAGGTGGATAATGTGTTTCACCGACATTCCATCCCGGATCTGATTCGCATTGCGGATGTCTTTAAACGGCGCGGCGATCACCTTTTATCACTACGGAAAGGAAAACAGTTCATATGAATCTCGAAAAAACCCTTCGGTTTCATTATCCCAAATCCTTAAGGATTACCGATGACGTTCCCTCAACGAGTAATGACGCTTTACGTGCGCCGGAGGTGCTCGCCGCGATCGGACTGGCACAGGCTCAAGAAGGATTTGGTATGGCGGCGTTCTTTGGCAAAATGGGTGTCAGCCAGAACGAAAAAAACAAAGCCGTCGGTTTTCTGATGAAAATCGCACGTAAACGGCTGATGGGCTGGCGCACGTTTAACGCGCTGCCGGGTCGAAAGCGTCAACAGCTTTCCTATCTGATTTCCCTCTTTGCGTTCGAAACTTATTGCCGCACCGCTGAGGATGCCGGGTCACGGTGTCCGTATTGTCACGGTCGCGGCATGGTGCGCGATGTGAAAGCCAGCAAAGCGCTGAATATGCCTGTCGATAAACCCTGTTCCAAATGTGAGGGGAAAGGGTACAAGAAAGTGAAAGTGACGCAATTGATGGCCGGGGTGATGAAAATCAATCCTGAGTTTTCGCGTCGCACGTTTTTTCGTCGCGTGAAGCCGATTATCGATGAACTGGTGTCGGAATGTCATAAAGCGGAATCGGTGGCGAATTCCCTGTTTAAGGCAATTACGCAATAACGTATCAATTCGAGCGGTTTATTCATTGTACGTCTTGCGGTTTTGGCACAAACGGCATAATCTGAATACAGAAAGTGAGAACTCCGCCGTTAGCCCGGTTGATATGCAAACTTTCGACTCTTCTCTCTCCTCATTCTTTCGTTGTGGTATCCATCATGTTGTTCTGCCGAACCGACTGTCAGGGATTCCTTCCTCGTGTGTGTGGGAATGGGTGAGAGAGAACCCATCTTTTGACGGGCAAAAAAATGGCCGTCATCCTGACGGCCTAAATGTTTCACATTGTGGATAACGATAGCGACGATCTCACGACCATCGAGATCCAGTTTACTGACGCCATTTTTTAAAACGTATTAAATTGAGCGGTTTATTTTTTATTATTCGGTACGGGATAATAAGTTCATTTTGAAGTGGTTATTTTTTGATCTTCAGTTAATTGCAAAATTGCACAGGTCGCCATAACACGACAAAGATAGAATTGCGCAACAAATCGCAGTTCTGTTAATAATAACCAATGTGTGAGAGTGAGTTTATGGAACCCTTATTGAATCATGATCAAAAGTTCGCTTTTGCTGCCGTCGCGTCTATGAGTCTTGTCAGCATGATTAACGGCAAACCCACTGAAAATGAACTTGAAGAAATTTACATTCAGATCCACCAGTCCGAACGGATGTATGACCAAACCGATTTTTCTCTTGAAGCACTTGATGAATTGAAAGCACAGTTAGAGAACAATCCTGAACATGCCGAAGAGGCATTGTTAACCGAACTGACACGACTCGACCTGGAACATGAAGAGGCCACCGAAATCGTTAACATGGCGCTTGATGTCGTGAAATCCAATAAAGAAATCCCTCCAGAGAAAATCGATATTCTTTCAGGGCTTTGCAAAGCGTTAAATTTGTATTCTGATGAATTTAACTTTGTGACCTGATGGATGTTCGAAAAAGTGAAAACCTACCGTAGCATTTGCAGACTTTGCACCCCTGAGGATTCAGGGGTTTTTTTTGCTCAAATTGTGTGGTTTTCGAGAAGATTTTCTGCTTACAATCCCGGCTTCATAACTGATTCGGTGATTAAGCAATGCGTTATCCTGTTGATGTGATGGCCACCAGCTGTGGGTTTATCGTGTTCTGTCGTGACTTGCAGGAAGCGCAAGGATACGGCATCACGAAAACGGAAGCCTTGACCAGCTGTCAAGATGCATTGATCGCCGTCTTCGATGAATTTTTCTGTCATCGAGTCCCGATCCCATTACCCTCAAACGGCGGAGACGAGACGATCGAAATCCCCTGTTCCATCGCCGCGAAAGTGATGTTGCTCAACGAGGTAATAGAACAGAACGTTTCCCAGACCGACCTCGCCAAAATGCTCAATCTTCCGCGACAGGAAATTACCCGCATATTCAATTTGAGTCACACCACAAAAATTGACACAATACAAAAAGCGCTCACAGCTCTCGGTAAAACCTTACTGATACGCGTGGTGTGATTCCTCAGTATATTTGTAGACCTATCGACAGGCCTGAACGTTTTGTTCAGGCTTTTTTTTTACCCTCGCTTTGCCCAAGCGAACCATTCAGAGAGCCTTTTCGGGGTGAGTCAGGTGGGTTCGCCTGTCTCTCTCTGTGGGTGTTCTCCTGGGCACTGACTCACCCCTAAAAGGAAAACCCATGTTCGGATTTTTGAAAAAGCGCGCAAAGCGCATGACCACTGACATCACCAAATTTGACAAGCGCGATCTCGCTCAGGCGGTCGTCAATGCCGCCTGGCTGGTGGCCTATGCTGACGGCAATTGCGATGCGCTGGAACGTGCCAAAATCGACCAGGTTCTGAAAACGAATCCCGTTCTCTACAATTTCACCTCTGAGCTGGCTGAGATCTCCAGTCGAATCGTGAATTTGCTGGAGACGGATTTCAAAATCGGTCGTCGCGCTGCTTTGCGTGAAATTGAGGACGTGAAGGGCGATCAGCGTGAGGCTGAAGATGTGCTCGATGTCGCCGTCGCGATTGCGGAGGCAGATGGCGAGATTGAAAAATCAGAAATGAAAGTGCTGGAACAAATCGCACTGGTGTTAGGTCTGCGACTGGAAAACCATCTTGAATAAATATCCTGATAAAGTGTATTTCGTGGGTTTTCTGGCGTTTTTCATCATCTTTCATTTTCTGGGTAATATCGCCTCTGGCGTCTCTGATGCGGTTTTGCTCGGAGTTCTTTATGTTCTGATGCAGACAAAAAAGCCCCGATAAACGGGGCAAAACTTAACCGATACCTAACATCACAGTTAATGAGCGCTCAACCTCAATCATTTTAGCGTGGTCAATTTGACCAAATACTTCACCAAGATGATGTTTGTGAACAGTGTTGATTTTATCAATCATTACCCACGATTTTTTTCGAAGGTTGTTCACTTCATCGGGTGCCAGCTCAACACGGAAAATATCACTGTCTTTAAATTCCGTGCCAGTTATGGGCAAAATGACCACCGAATTAAATGGATTAAAGTTGTCAGACTGAATGATTAGTGCTGGTCTAGGTTTATTGATAAATTCGCCATCGTTAGAGGCGACAGAAACGATATCTCCTCTTTTCACCAGTCCCAACCCTCAATTTCATTCAGGCTTCTCTCTAAAAGACTGTCTAACTCAGGATCGTTTTCAGCTTTAGCTATATTCAATGCCTGACGACGACAGGTTTCGACAAAATCAGCTCGACGTGTATCAGGAACCCAGATTTGGATCGGCCTCATTCCGGCTTTCCGCATCGCATCGCGATGTTTCTGAACGCGACTTGTAGATTGCATGTTTCATTCTCCTTTCGTGTAACATGAAACATGATTACATCATAATTCTTTGTTTCATGCAACACTAGGAGTTGAACGTGGACATTCCGGCTGAACTGACCCTTAACGAGCTGATCGCTTCCTTAAAAGTCATGTATCTTGCTGTGTTTGCCAATGGCGAATACAACGAGAATCAGAAAGAAATGCTGAATGACATTTTTGAGGCCATGGGGTTAGAAGGTGATGCGCGGTTTGTGTCTCGCAAGCTTGCTGAACGCCAGAAAGCGGAACTCGAACGCGATTATCACAGTGCGCTCGACAATATCTTTTACTCGCTTGAGCAACTTCCTGATGATAAAGAACGATCACATCGTCTGATGACGCTTTATTTCGATATCGCGGAATCAGACAGCGATATGACTGAATCTGAAGAGATTATTGCTCAGGAACTGGCGGATTGTCTCGATCTGGACATCGATTATTATCTTCGCAATCGCACAGACTAGGAATCGTTTTTCAAAAACTGCTTTATCTTTCAGGGTAAATCGTTAAGTCAATGACCAACTACCTGAAGGAGCAAGTATGTATGATTCGCCTGGAAATGTAACCCGCGATGAACAAGATATCATTTTCGGTATTATCCTGATCGATGCCATCTATCTGATCGGGTTTGCTGAACATGCCCCGACCACCGCACAGATTCGCCTGATTCAGAACATTCGACGCCTCGAACCCATTCTTCAGAATCACCGATTCATCAACGATATTATTGCTGTCACCCTTGAGGAAAAGCTCGCGAACGATTTCAAGCGAACCGCAAACCGGATTTTGTTGAATATTTCCCGAATTATAACCAGCAAAGATCGGTGTGAAAAAATCCTCGATTATGCGCAACAGGTGGCGCTGGCCGGAAAGACAATCTCTCCGACTGTGCAAACGCTGCTTGATCGGTTAAATGATGCGTTGGGATTCTGAAAGGAGAGTGTGATGCGTGAATCTGAAAAGAAAAAGCTCGCGATGGTCAGAAACGAGCTTTTACAGGCAAAAGCGTTGCTTGAGGAAGGAAACGCTCAGGTCGGGTTGTTATCGGTGATTTCCGCTATCGCGTTTGTCGATATGATTTACACCATTCAGCGCCCGGAACACCCTTACTCATCCAAATCGATCCGGTAAGGGTGATTGCATGGGATCGATTTCGATGTCTTTGGGATAACTGGTTTCGTAGGCCACCAGACTCAGTTCATAGTTGATCTGAAGCTTTATCCAGAAACTGAGTTCATCGCCGAAAAATCGTGAGAGCTTTTCACAAAGCAACAGACACATTGGCCTTTTCATGTCGATGACGTCCTTGAGTTTGTTTTCATCGAAATCGACCCTTTCGCCCAGGTCAAAAAAGGGGATCCCTTTTTCCCTTAAACGGCATTTAAGAATCAATCCCGGATGTGGATGAAGGTTTTCAGGCATAAAAAAAGTCACTCCCTAATAATACCGGAAGTGACTTTACCTGAACTCAGGTTAGGAATTGCTCATTCTGAGCGATCGTCTTCGCTTTTCGGCAGCGGGTAGATCGGCACAGATTCAGCGTTTTCATGCCGACGCGCGCGTGAGATATCGTGTCTGGCCTGCATTTCCATTAATGCCTCTGGTGTAGTGCTGATTGCTTTGGCGATCTTGATGGCAAGATTCGGCGTCAGTTGGGTTTTACGCCGGATCAGGCGGTCAATCAGAACGCTCGATTCACCGATGTCATTCGCGAGCCTGTTGTGATTCACATTCAGCAATCTCAACATTCGCTTTATCTCTTCGCCTGGGTGAGGAGTTAAGATGACTGGCATTTCAAATCCTTAAGTGGTTATTCGGAGTGCAAAGAGTAGTTTCTCAATCTGTAAAGTCGTGTCAAACCGTGCGAAATAATACTCAAGTCATTGAGACTCTTTTTTATCTTTGATATCCCTTAAAGCTCACTACCTTAATGAGTAAAACCCTGATGCCCGACACATTAAAATACGACTTAGAAATTGAATTCAGCCCTGACGGGTACACACGTTTAAATACTCCGTTACATTGGGCTGTTTATAACGAAAATGGTGAGATCACCGACGCCGGGATCAACGGCTTTACCGAATTCCCGATTCCGCTTCCAGCACGCATCAATGTGAAAGGGCGTCAAAAGAAAACGGTAGGCAAAGACGGCCTGAAATCGATTCTTCGCACCAATCACGAACGCTTTCATGTCGAAATGTTCGATGCCGATGGCCCGATCAGCGACGAACACAACGAGCTGTTCAACAAGCTCAAAGACGTGTTAACTGAAATGGCACCGAAAGACGGCCATTATTTTCTGAATCTTCGTTATGTGCCGCATGACGAGGATGAAAAAGAAAATGAGCTGACTGAACCGATGGATATCGATCTGGCCACTTTTATCGTGTTCCTCGATTACCTTGCCAATAATCACGCCTAATGTCAGGAAAGAGAATGGAAGTCGTCATTAATGGCGTTCGGTTCACGCCTAACGTTCGGGAGGTGTCAAAAATCGGTGTGGCCATCACGACCCATAACCGACCTGACACCCTTCAAAAGGCGCTGGAATACCACCTTAAATTTTTGCCATCTGGTGCGAAGCTGGTGGTGGTTGATGACGGCTCCACGATTCCGGCAGTGGTGCCGGATTCAGTTGAGCTGATTCGCTTTGAGCAGTCTCGCGGGATTGTTGCCGCCAAAAATGCGAGTCTGGTGTCTTTGCTCGATGCAGGGTGTGAACAGCTGTTTTTATTTGATGACGACGCATGGCCAATCTCTCACGACTGGGAAAAGCCTTACATTGAATCGCCAGAGGTGCATCTGTCTTATCAGTTTCTGGATCTGGCGATTAACATCAAATTACGTGACTTATCCGTTCTCTATCAGGATGAAAAACACATCGCCTATACAGGCCAGCGCGGCGTGATGTTGTATTACCATCGTTCCGCGATTGAGGCGGTCGGTGGGTTTGACCCGGTTTATCAGCGTGGTATGTATGAACATGCGGATTTAGCCCTTCGCATTTATCACGCTGGATTAACCAGTTGGGCCTTTGCGGATATTGTGGGTTCAAGTCGACTGATTTATTCGCTCGATGAACACATGAGCATTAAGCGTTCACTTAATCGTGCTGAACGCGATCAACAGGTTCGGCGTAATGTCGGTATTTATAATCATCGTCGTGATAATGAATATGCCGGATTTGTGCCACTGCGCGATAAACATCATGTGGTTATCACCAGTTATCTGACGGCCTATCCAGATCCACAGCGAAATAAACGCTTAGAGTCGAATCCTGATGCCTTGAGCGCCTGGGCAAGCTCGATTTCAGGCGCGAAAGCGGTGGTGATGGCTGACCAGCTGTTAGAGGCACCGAAAGGCGCTGAACTGGTTCGCGTCAGTGAATCGAGCATGAACATTTATTTCCTGCGTTGGTTTCACGTCTGGCAATACCTTCGCGTCCACCCTGAGATTGATAAAGTCTGGTGTACAGATGGAACCGATGTCGAAATGCTTCGTGAACCCTGGGATGTCATGATCGAGGGGAAAATCTATGTCGGGAGCGAGCCGAAAACTTACGCCGATAACTGGGCGATTCATCACCACCCTGAGCCGCAATATCAGGCGTTTATTGCCAGTCATACGAATGATGTGATGCTGAACGCCGGATTGCTAGGCGGTTCGCGTGAGGATGTCATGATGTTTGCGCATTCTATCCTCCGCATTTATTCAAATGTGGAATCGCATAACTTCTGGGATAAGCGCAAAAAGCCGTTTTCTGTGGGCGATATGATTGCGTTCGGCATGGTGGGTTATCGTCATGAGGATCGGCTGATTACCGGTCCTTCTGTTCACACGGTGTTTAAATCAAACGGAATTGGAAGGGAATACGCATTTTGGCAGCACAAATAAACTTTTGTGTCGTGGGGCATCATTCCCGACGTGATAGCGCCAATGCGCTCGGTGAACGATTGAATGCCCGTCTCTTTATTGATGAAGAGCGTCATGGCAGCAACTGGAATCACCGTCGCGCGTTAGAATGGGCAGCGACCCAATCGAAACGCGTGATCGTGCTCGAAGATGATGCTTTGCCTGTTAATGGCTTTGAACATCTGGCTGAAAGCTGGTTAGACCGATTCCCTGACAATGTGGTTTCGTTTTATCTGGGCACCGGAAGACCGCCGCACCGTCAGTTAGAAATCGCGATGCGGCTGATTGATACCGATAAGTTTCGAACCGATTACATCTGGATGAATCGTCTGATTCACGGTGTCTGTTATTCGATTCCACCCGCTTTCCTGAAACGGATGTTGCTGAACTGGAATCCGAATAAAGGCGCGGATTATGCGATAAGTGATGTCAATAAGGGCAAGGTGATCTATCCGGCGTTTTCGCTGGTGGAACATGCCGATCTCGATGTGGTTGAACGTCATCCTGATGGACATAAACGCACAGAACGAAGAAAAGCGTGGCGCTTACATGAGGGCATCGAACGGTGGCCAGACTGACAACATTGAAACCCCGATTGTCGAATCTCAATCCACATCGCCTGAAAACGATGACGATTGCCGATAATCGGATAACGGGCGTGACCTTACAAAAACGCCGTTTCAAAGTCTGGCAACGCGATCCCCGCTGTGTGATGTGTGGTCGGTTAACCGATTATCCGTCCGGGTTCGAACTGGATCATATTATTCCGCTTTATCAGGGCGGTGAGGACGTCATTTCAAACACACAGATTCTTTGCTGTGGTGAGGACGGGTGTCACAAGAAAAAAACCAAACAGGATATGAAAGCATGAAAACCATTACTGAACCCGTTTTTCTCGATGACGTTGAAACCTATCTCGATCACGCTGAGGCTGAACCCGTTGAGGTGTTTCGTGATGACGGGACTTCGGTTGTCCTTGTTTCGCGCGATTTGTATGACGAAATGATCCTCAATCACGCCCCTTTTATTCGGTGATGCTATGCCAATTTCCCCACAAGCTTATATTGTTGGCGGTCAGATGGTGCGTTCAGGTGTCAATCCCGGCAATATGGGTAATGAAGCCATCAGTGACAGTGATTCCGTCACCACAACGCCTGAGGTTCCAGATCCGACGCCGATTAATATGCTGGCTGAAACGCTCGATTCTCGCGTGACCTATATCGGACCGGCGCACACCGTTTATGATTTGGGCGGCAATCTCTTAACCAGCAATGAGAACGAGTGGCCACTCGAATATCAGAACGGAATCGCGGTCGGTCGTCATGAACCTGAAGACGAATCAACGAATTACGCCCTCGATTCAGCGGCGACGAATATCAACGAGCCAGGTGTCGACGGAAACTGGATGTATTCCCAGGGAACCACCGTGACTGTCGCCGCCTCAAACGTGAGTCAGTTTCCGACGATTTCCGTTGAACTGCGTAAGATTAACGTCGCGGTATATAACGAAACCGATGCCGCGTTCTTAGTCCCAGATAATGACCCTGGCACAACAACTGATTGGGTGAGGGTCGTTCAGCCCTTTACCAATGACACCGAATCTCAGCTTCGCTGGTATACCCAGCGCGAAAACTCTTCGAGCTATCTTTATGAGAAAGCGCCAGCGGTGCCAGCGGGTGTCTGTGTTGCCTCTGTCTTCCGTCGTCTGACGAATGCAAACATGCAATCAACCGCTCCCCAGCTCGAACAAGGCACGATTGCGACCTCACCGATATTCAATAACGCGGATGAACAAAACACCCGGCCATCGGCATCTGCCTTTGTGACGAATACCGACAATGCCACCAGGATCGTGATTCATTACTCTGATAACTCAACGGTCACGGTTGATTTTGTGAATGACCAGGCAGCGATTCCATTAGCCTCCCTGGACTGGTCAGCCCGTTACATTACTCAAATCACCTTTATTACGTGAGGTTATCATGTCCGATCTTCGCGATCTCACATCAGATGCTATTCAAATCACCGATGGATCAACAGGTGCGCATGTCACCGCCGTATATGGTGCGGTTCTCTATGCCGATTCCGCTGATAGCACAGTCTGGCATACGATGTTCGGTCTCGTTCTTGAGATCCGGCCTCCTGTCGTGATTTATATGAAAGCCAAATCGCCAGGTGGTGCGCAAGTGATTGTCACCAGCTGGTCAGAATCGTAATTGCCCAATACAGCTAAACCAAAGGAGAGAAAGATGGAAGAGTTCCCGTTAACCGATATCAACGATCAGATGAAAAAGATTGTTGACGCCGCGCAAAGCGCACCTGTTAAGTTCACAACCGACATAGAATCGTTCGTGCTCATCAAAGCGGTTGATTTCAATCAGTTCTTACAATCGCTACATTCCTCTACAGCGGATATCACTAAACGCTATGGTATCCCGATGCAGATTGAGAACTTCTAAAAGAAAGCCCGGATTTTCCGGGCTTTTTGATTTCAGAGAAAAAGAAAGATTATTCAGGCCAGAATTCTGGATCCATGAATTCCCAGAAATCCCACGGGCAAATTTCAGGAAAACTGTCAACTCCAGTCATTTTTATCGCCAATATAGAACTATAACGATAAGCGCGAGGGATGATGTCATTTACTTGAGATCGCAAGCTAGGATTGTCATCGAGAACGTCATTCACTCTCATTCTTTGTTCTCTAATGAGTAACCTCAACATAGCGTAACGATCATTCTTTCTGACTTTCCACTTCAGCAAAAGACCTAATAAAACCCGAATGGATGATTCGAGCGCTTTTCTTTCTCTGTTTGCCAGACCTTCAATCTCTTCGACTAAATGAAAGATATCTATCGCCTCATTTTGACGATCTTTTATTAGTTGAGATTGTTCCATTGCCCAGGCGTAAAAATCGGATGAATATAATGACATTAATCGTTATCCTCTGGCCTTCGTCTTGGGACATCTTTTAGGTTAGGCATTGTTCCTCCTAATGCGGCCATTCGTTTCCCAGCTTCAACGCGAACAAACGTTTTCATGGCCTCTTGAAAAATCTCATTCTTATTGATTAACGGATCAAGATAAGCAATCGCCTTCTGATACAGATCATCATCAATTTCTATGGTGACTATCATCTGTTCCTCTTTATTTAGAATGACAAACGCTCAACCTTATCGCCTCACTCTTAAGAAACAAACTCAATGAAGTGTCAAAGTGTGCGGTCGTTAGCAAGTTCAGATTCACACAATTGCAATAACTTAAGTAAGTGGTCAGTGCTATCTTTATAGCGTCTCCTCAATACCTGAGTGAGATACACCTTTTCATTAATGTGCTAAGGCCAATACTTATGCTTTCTGATGATCTGTTTACTCGCCCTGAAGACCTTGTTAAAGCCATGGTCAACGCAGGTAAAGACGAAACGTTGAAAGTGGCAAATCCTAAAGATGCCAATGACAACATTCTTCTGATCCCTGAAGCCACGCTTGAGCAGAAGACCCGCGAGTTTATGAACGCGGTCAAACATCTGAACAATCCTATCAAGCTCTAACTGAGCCAGTCTTAATTAGCCTTTATTAAGGCTCATTGAAAAAGGTTTTTGCTATGGACAACATTGAAACAAAAACGATACGCAATGCTGATGATATGAATGCGGCGATCAAAGCTTTTGATGCGGCGACGCCTGTTCGTCTTGCGACCGATTCGGGCAACTTCATCATGACAACTGAAAAAGCTGTGAACGGTGAGATCAAGAAGATTGGTGATCAGCTGGCTGGCTTTGGTCGTGCGCATGGCATCGGCATATCTTTCGATGACATTGCTAAGGCACACGGTAAGTAATCAGACGAAAGTTCGATCGTTTTGTTGAAGCGTTTTGCTCCCGCTGGAGCATTTGTTGTCAGAAATGTTCGCTGGTTGTCATTCTCTGGCAATAATAATGAGTCTCATCCTCCCTCTAACGATGTGATGTAAGCAAAGCAGGACAGCTGTCCTGCTTTTTTTATGCCCTGATTCCCGGTCATCAATAACCTTGCATGTTCAATCACGAATGAGATTCAACGCGATTGGAGCAATTCGTGTTGTGATCACCGTGATCAACCATTCAAAATTCTTTCGAAACATCACGTAAGTCATTGATATTCAACGACTTACAGAACCCAGGGGGATGGGTGTTCAAAAACATGACGGGGGGGTATGAAAAAGTTCGTGCAGTCAAGCTTTTTTAAACCTCGCCCCCAATCACGTAAATTTTTTTTTCGTCCTGAGAGACGATCTACGACAGCACGCCTTTCGTAGACTGTTTTTCACAAAGTGCAACCCCTTCACGGAAAAAATATGAGCATGAATCCTCTTTTTCTTCCTGCTGAAAATGTACCCACGATGACAAGTCTTGAGGTCGTGGATTTCATCAATCAGGTTCGGGAGCAAAAAGCTTCAGACGAAGCAATTAAGTATCCTTGTTCTAAGTACCCAAAGCTTTTGCATAAGAATTTTTTGCAAAAAGTGCCGAAAGTGCTCGGTTTATCATCGGCTAAATTTTTAGCCGATGATAATTTCGCCACTGGTAAGGGAGCTGTTAGCTCGCGTCAGATATACAAATTCCCTAAGCGTGAGGCCTGTTTGATGGCCATGTCATACGATTATGACGCTCAGGCGAGGGTTTTTGACCGGATGATCGAGCTGGAAGAACGCCTGAAAAGCGAAGAAATACAGATTTCTGTCAGCGATCAGGACTTTCACGCGTCAGCGATGGAGGAATATCAACATCGTTTGGTATTACTCGAACAACGATCTTTCCGTGAGCACGGTCAGAAGGGAAGCGGGTTAATGCAGCTCCGCAAAAAAGAGAAAAAAGAGCTTGAGGCTTTTTCAGAGAAAGTGAAGAAGCTTTCTCAGTTAACCCTCCCTGGGATCGACGATGAAAACAGGACGATCCAATGACACACATCGAATTTATTGAAGACCATCTGATAAAAGAATTATCCAAACTGGGATTTGATTCGACGGCGTGTCATATTGGCGCAAGAGAAGGCGTGAGTTATTTTCGTCGCGCTTCTCAATCCAGCCGGAAAGGTAAAATCTTCGACGACTGCTTGTTTCATGCAAAATTATTCGCAAAAAAACACGCATCAACAAAAAAATAAGCGAGAAAAACCATGTTAACGACTAAAAAACGGACTTTTGCGGAAGTCTTGATGACCGGAGAACACCGGACAAAGGCGGCGATTAAGGCCGGATACAGTGCGGCGAGCGCAAAATATAAAGGCTATGAACTCTCTAAAAATAAAGAGGTGTTAGCCTACATTGAACGTCTCAAAGCCTTAAATCCTCAGCCCGTTGAACCCGATCCTGAACCTGTTCCCGCCATTGAACCTGTTCAGAAGGCGAAGACCCCTCCGAAAGTCGATATCGTCAGCGAGACCATCCCTGAGGGCATTCTTGAGAAAGCCGCGATTGATGATCCGCTGGTGGTCATGCGTCGCATCATGAACGATAACCTTTACACCGATCCTAAGTTGTCATTGGATGCCGCCGCGAAGCTTGCGCCGTATGTGTCAGCCAAAATCGGTGAGGGTGGTAAGAAAGAACAGAAATCCAGCGCGGCGAAACTGGCGATCAATGCGTTTGCCTCGATGCAGCCGCCGAAGCTGGTGGTTAACAATTAGGTTTCTGGCCTAAAACGACCTCAGGCGCGTCTTTTTCCTGCTTAAACTGGCGTAAATAATCGGCCATTTCCTTAAAATCGCCGCCCAGGCGTTCAAATGTGCCGATCATTTCCATCTGATAAGGCAGCGGAAGAGGTGCGAAGAATAACCCTAAGGTGAATTTCACCAGCTCAAGCTGGCGGGTGACTTCTTCCATCGACTGATATTCCGTCTTTAGCTTGAAATCAGTAATGATTCGTTTCGAACGCATAATGTTTCTCTCATTCAGAAATGTCAGAAATTAACATGGCATCGACTTAAAGATTCTCAATCTGAGCGGTCTCTTTACTGGGGTCTTCATATGGAATGGCGTACAGATTGCCCGGACTGGGCTGAAAGGCTCATTAACAAGCAATCGATTATTCCCCCTCCTATTTATCCAGAGATAGCGAATCAGGGATTGGGGATCTTTAAACAGCTTCGGGTTTCTGACTTACCCGGCAAGCCGACATTCGGCGAATGTTCCGATCAGTTTGTGTTTGATTTCGTTCTGGCTATCTTTGGTGGGTATGATACAGAGACGGGCAATCAGAAAATCCGTGAATACGGGCTGTTAATCAGTAAGAAAAACACGAAATCCACCATTGCAGCCGGAATTATGCTCACGGCGCTGATCTTATGCTGGCGCGAGGACGAAGAACATCTGATTCTGGCTCCGACGAAAGAGGTCGCCGACAACAGTTTTAAACCCGCAGCGGCGATGATTCGATCGGATGATGTGCTGACCGACATTTTCCACGTTCAGGATCACACGCGCACGATTACCCATCGCGTCAACCGCAATTCACTGAAGGTGGTGGCAGCCGATACCGACACCGTATCGGGTAAAAAGTCAGGTCGCATCCTGGTTGATGAACTCTGGATTTTCGGTAAGCGCGCGAAAGCCGAATCGATGTTTATGGAAGCGTTAGGCGGTCAGGTCTCGCGTAATGAAGGCTGGGTCATCTTTCTGACAACGCAAAGCGACGAACCCCCCTCAGGTATCTTTAAACAAAAGCTCGATTACTGGCGCGATGTGCGTGATGGAAAAATCGAGGATAAAAAAACGCTCGGCATTCTTTATGAGTTCCCTCAGAACATGATCGAAAGCAAGGCGTATGAGAATCCCGATAATTTTTACATCACCAATCCGAATATCGGGCGTTCTGTCAGTCGTGAATGGCTCGAAGGCGAGTTTAAAAAGTACCGTCATAAGACGGATGGCACTTATCAGCAATTTCTCGCCAAACACCTGAACATTGAAATCGGTCTTAACCTGCGAAATGACCGCTGGGCTGGTGCCGATTACTGGCAAGGTCAGGAAGATAGCTCGATTTCATTCCAGTCTATCCTCAAACGTTCAGAGGTGATCTGTGTGGGCATCGATGGCGGCGGTCTCGATGACTTGCTGGGCTTAACGGTTGTCGGTCGATGTAAAGAAACCCGTCTCTGGCTCACCTGGTCATATGGCTGGGCAACGCGCAAAGCGATCGAGCGTCGCAAAAGCGAGGAGAGCCGCCTGAACGACTTTGTGACGGATGGTGATTTCACCATCATTGACGAGGTCGGTGAAGATTTTGAACAGATCAGTCAAATGGTCTTACAAATTTACCAGGCTGGATTACTCGATAAGGTTGGCATGGATCCGGCGGGTGTCGGAATGTTACTCGATGCGATGGTCGAAGCCGGAATTCCTCAGGAGTCGATTATTGGGATCAGTCAGGGCTGGCGATTAGGTGGGGCCATCAAAACCGCCGAACGCAAGCTTGCTGAGGGTGCCATGATCCACGCGAAACAGCCGCTGATGAACTGGTGTGTTTCAAATGCGAAGGTTGTGACGTCCAGTAATGCCATGCTGATCACCAAACAGGCGAGTGGGGTGGGTAAAATCGATCCGCTCATGGCCTTGTTTGATGCTGTGTCGCTCATGGCGCTCAATCCGGGACCGGTCAAAAAAGATTACGGGATTTTTTACGTGTAACCGCTCGAATGGATCCGTTTTTCTTTCTGTAAAGAGCACAATCCGCGCTTTAAACGCATTAAAAACACTTGAGTAGTATATACATAATATATACCATGAACATAAAGATTCATCAGGTGTTTTTTTGTATGAGGAAAAGTGATGACTTCGCTCTTTTTAACCTTGATTTTATTACCTCTGTATTTTCTGCCGACTTTCGTCGGTATCTTGCGCTTTCGCCTGAATATCTGGGCAATTATGTTGACCAATATTTTCTTAGGGTGGACTGTTATCGGCTGGATGATCGCTTTAATCTGGGCGATGTCTTACGACCATCATCAACAGGATGATAATGTTATCAATGCGTTAGAAAGAAGAAAATAAAGATTAAAATAACCTTAAGGCAATTGTCACAAATAATAAATCGCATGGATTATGAATTTTTAGGTTCGTTATTCGCTGACAATCGCCGTGTTCACACAGTAGGAGATGACAATGAATAAGACAGATTTAATTATTGACCTCGATATTATGCGCAAACACGGCGAATTTCACACGGAAACCCTGTTAGATAACATCGGGGTAAAACGCGGTCGCTCTATCCATATGCCGAACGTCAATTGCGCGGTGTATCTCGACTGCGAGTATGTGCCGGAATCCTTACCCTCTTATGTCCATCCGTATCGCTACGACTCAGAACGGTTTTGGGGATAAACGAAAGGGAGCCAACTGGCTCCCTTTTTTTTATGTCTCTTTCTGTTGTTTGTACGGATCCAGATTGTTGTTCTTACAGTGAGCCAGGTAGCTCCGAAGGGCGTCTAATCCTGCTGAGTGAATATCTGATTCGTAGTAAACGTAAAAACACGTCATGGCGCGCATGTTCTCAAATACCCCGACGAACATTCCCAGTTCTTCATCGAATTCGATTCGGGCAAGATGGTTATTAATCTTGTAATAACGCTTGCCGTCGATTTCTGTGTATTTTTTCAGTCTGGGAAGAGGAATGGATTTCAGTTTGTTGACGATTTTATGAATATTCATTCGATAAATAGCGTGTCCTGTCGTCAGATGGAAAGAAAAGGGCGAGGTTATCGCCCTTGAGGGTTATTTAAAATTTAACATATTCAGTAATTCAAACGGCACGTTCGGGCGGCCCCGCTCAATACAGGTACAAACGAACGTCGCTTCGGCGGCAATCTGACCGTTCACCGTCATCTGTTGAATCACGTTAATCCGGGTGGATTTTTCATGCTTCTCCAGATCGCAAGTGATGTCGACCTGATCGCCTCGCTTCACGCTGTGTTTGAATTTCAGTTGGTACTCCAGCACTACATACATCTTGCCTTGCTCAAAAAGCTGTTCGATGTCGATCCCCAGCGCTTCATACAAAAACGCATGACGCGCCCATTCGAAATAGAAGGGGTAATACAGACCATCCATGACCCCTTGAAAATCGATATGTTTCGGATCAACGGCATAACTCTTTGAGAACATGATACTTCCTTACGTCTTCAGAAGGGCGAATAAGACAAGAACAATCGCAAATCCGATCATCCCAAACGAAAGACGTCTGACGAGATCTCGTTTGTGGAAACGAGGCCGGATGATCCGCATCCGATAAGCTTTGTTTTTTCTTCTCAAAGGTCAGTCTCCAGGTCAAAACCGACACTCTCATAAAGAGAGATCGGCACCATAACAGAGACACACCCCAAAAAATTCACAATCTAAGCCCGCGATCGGGCTTTTTCTCAACAGGAAGACTCGCCATGAACCATCAGCGCGCGGTCAGTCTGTTGCAGTTAAAGGCGGTGAATGAAAACACGCGCACGATCACCGGAATCGCGACCACGCCGACACCTGACAGGTACGGCGATATCGTGATGCCGGACGGCGCTCAGTTCAATTTGCCTATCCCGCTGCTGTGGCAGCATGACCACCTTTCGCCGATCGGCCAGGTCACTTCCGCGCGCGTCACCGATGCCGGAATTGAAATCAAAGCGCAGCTCGCGCAAGCCGATGCACCCAGCCAGCTCGCCGCCCGTCTCGATGAGGCGTGGCAGTCGATTCGACTGGGTCTGGTGAAGGGTCTCTCAATCGGTTTTCGTCCGATCGAGTATTCGTATCTCGATGACGACGGGATCCGGTTCTCTTCATGGGAATGGTACGAGCTTTCTGTGGTGACGGTTCCCGCCAACGCAGAAGGCTCGATCAGTAACGTGAAGACCATCGACCAGGAATTGCGCGCCGCGTCTGGCAAACCGCCAATTCCCGCTTTACCGACTCACAGAGTCGTTCATTTGAATTCCCCGGCTGGCGCTTCAGCATTCATGACCAAATCCATTACTCAGAATAAGGAAAAACCAATGAATATTGGTGAACAAATTAAATCGTTTGAGGCGAAACGTGCTTCGCTTGATGCTGAACGCGCCGATGTGATGCAAAAGGCCTTCGATGAAGGTCGCACCCTCGATCTTGAGGAAACCGACAAATACGACGAACTGACAGGTGAGGTCAAAAGTCTTGACTCACACCTGAACCGTTTGCGCGATCTGGAACAACAGAAAGCAACCACCGCCAAACCCGTTCAACCCGCAGCGGGTGGAGACACCGTCACCACCACCAAAGCCGTGACCCCGCCGAATATCATTCACGTTGAAAAACCGCTTGAAAAAGGCATCGGCTTTGCGCGCATGGCGAAACTGCTTGCGGCATCCAAAGGCCTGAAGTCTGAGGCGGCGACGCTGGCGAAATACCAGTATCCCGACGACATCAAGCTTCAGTCTGTGATGAAAGACCTGATCAGCGCGGGTTCCACCTCCGATCCGAACTGGGCCGGCAATCTTGTGACCGTGCAGGATTACACCGCCGACTTCATTGATTTCCTGCGACCTCAGACCATCATCGGACGTTTCGGCGCGGGTGGCATTCCCGGCCTGACCCGTATTCCGTTCAACGTCCGCATTAAGGGTCAGACGTCTGGCGGTGCGGCGAACTGGGTCGGTGAAGGTAAAGCGAAACCGCTGACCAGCTTCGATTTCTCTCAGATCACCCTCGGCTTCACCAAAGTTGCCGCGATTGCTGTATTGACTGACGAGGTGATTCGTCTTTCCACTCCATCCGCTGATTCTCTGGTGCGTCAGTCGCTGGCCGATGCGGTCATTGAACGTCTGGATGAAGATTTCATCGACCCGGATAAAACCGCTGTCGACGGCGTGTCTCCGGCGTCTATCACCAATGGTGCCGCGTCTTCTGCGTCAACAGGTGTCCCGGATCAGGATGCGAACACCGCGCTTTCTGTGTTCATCGACGCGAACCTGTCACCAACAGGTGCCGTGTGGCTGATGTCATCCACTACCGCCCTGACCCTGTCACAGCGTAAAAACGCGCTGGGTCAGCGTGAATATCCGGATATGACCATGTTCGGCGGTACGTTCAACGGTCTACCTGTGATCGTGTCTCAGTACATCGATAACTCGCTGATCCTGGTGGATGCGCCAAACATCTATCTGGCTGACGACGGCGCGGTGGCCATCGACATTTCGACTGAGGCGTCTCTGGAAATGCAGAGCACTCCAACGCACGATTCCATCACCCCGACCCCGATCGAGCTGGTGAGCATGTTCCAGACAAACAGCGTCGCTGTTCGTGCGGAACGCTGGATCAACTGGCAGCGCCGCCGCGATGCAGCGGTTTCGGTTATCACCGATGTTGATTACAGCGTCACCGCTGGCAGTTAAGGAGACTGGCGGGGTTCGCCCCGCCTTATAACACCCATGACTGAAGTCCGTTATCTGAAAACGACCCACGACAGTTTCGCGGGTGAGAAGAAATTTATCCGGGGTGATCATGCCTTAATTCTTCAAATGGCCGGGTATGTCGAAATTCTTCACACCGTTCAAAAAAAACGCAAAGGCCGTCCTCCTAAACGTATTGAATAAGAGGTTTAAGAATGTTTAATTTTCTTCGGCGCAAGCCAAAAGAAGAAAACAAGGCGCTTCACTCGTTGCCCTCTGGCGCGTGGAGTCGGATTCTTGAACCGTATGCAGGAGCCTGGCAAGAAAACGTCGAGGTCAGATTAGACAGTGTTTTAGCGTATCCGGCGATTTTCAGTTGTATCTCGCTGATTTCGTCTGATATCGCCAAAATGCCGATTTCAGTCAGACGCCGTCAGTCAAATGGCGTATGGGTAAAGGGCAATAACCCTGACTTAAGTCCCTTACTGATTAAGCCAAACTTTTATCAAACCCCGATGCAGTTCTTTGAACTGTGGATGATTTCAAAACTCGCGCACGGCAACGCCTATATTTTAAAACTCAGGGACGGTGGCGGTCGCGTCACCCAGCTTCGCGTGTTAGATCCGCGACGCGTGATCCCCTATATCGCCGATGATGGCGAAATCTTTTATTCCGTGCTGACCGATGAACTGAACGGCTTGCAAGGTGGGTTGTTTGTGCCCTCCCGCGAGCTGATTCACGATCGGTTTAATACGCTCTTTCATCCGCTGTGTGGTCTCTCCCCGATTTATGCCTCTGGTCTTGCCGCCATCGGCGGTGAGGCGATGCTGAGAAATTCAGCCCATACGTTTAAGAACGGTGGCAAGCCTGGCGGGATCATCACCGTGCCGGGTTCTGTGGATGCCGATAAAGCGAAAGAAATTAAAGACAACTGGAACACAGGTTATTCGGGTGCCAACGCCGGAAAGACCGCGTTACTCGCTGACGGTGCCGCCTTTGTGGCCGTCGCGCAAACCGCGACCGATTCCCAGCTCGTTGAACAACTCAATTTGTCGAACCAGCTGGTGGCCGCAACGTTCCGTGTTCCCTTATACAAAATCGATTCCGGTCAGACCCCGTCTTATAACAATATCGAAGCTCTTGAACAGGCGTATTACTCACAATGCCTTCAGGTGCATATGACCGCGATTGAAACCCTCATTGCGGACACCTTCGATCTGAACGAACAAACCTGTGTCGAGTTCGACCACAGCCGACTGTTACGCATGGATACCGCCGCCCGTTACAAATCTTACGGTGACGGCATCGGTGCGGGATTCCTTGCACCTAATGAGGCGAGAGTCAAAGAGAATATGCAGCCTGTAGAGGGTGGGGATTTACCTTACCTTCAGCAACAGAACTATTCGCTGGAAGCCCTGGCGAAACGTGACGCACAGGATGATCCGTTCTCAACATCATCAGGTTCTTCACCTGACACCACACCCGATCCGAATGCCGATCCGAACGCTGACACGACGCCAACACCCGCAGCGGATCAGAACGACCCAAATCAACCTCCTTCGACTGATGACACCCGTGAGTTAAACGACTTGCTGACAAGGCCGGTCCCCTTTTTGGAAACCCCTATGATTACAGAAAGAGAACGCGGGTTCGCGGAAATCATCCGACAAGTTATCGATAAGAAAATCGATGAATCCCGCGAATTGTTTCAGCGTGAACTGAACGATTTGGTCACTGAGAAAGATAATATTATCGATGCTCAGGAAGAGGTGATTCGTGAGGACGAAGAGAAAGTCGCGGCGTTAAATAAAAAGGTCGATGACCTCTCCGACATCATTAAACAGCAAATGGAACGCATCACCGATCTTGAAAAAGACGCGGTCGACGAATCCGCGATTGCCGCGATGGTGTATGCACAAATCGAGGTGCCTGATGCACCTGTGTTACCGGATATCACGCAGATGGTAAAAGACGCCATCAGTCAGATCCCGATTCCACAGCCTGAACCCTTACCCGATATTTATGAAATGGTGTTAAAAGCGGTTCGGCTGGCACGCGAGGACGATCTGACCCCGACGGATATCGCGGAGATCGTGAAAAAGGCGGTCGATGAAATTGAACTGCCAGAACCTGAACCTTTTATTCCACCTGATATCAACGCCATCATCGATGAGGTGGTCGCGAATATCGTGATGCCTGAGGCTCCTGTGTTACCGGATATCGACGAAATGGTGAAAAATGCGGTCGCGTCGATTCGCCTTCCAGTGCCAGAACCAATGCCTGACGTGAAGCAGCTGGTGGAACGAGCGTTATCTGAAATGCCGCTCATTGAACCGGAACCGTTACCGGATATCGAACAGATGGTGAAAACGGCGGTCAGTCAGATTTCGCTTCCTCAACCTGAGCCGTTGCCTGACATTGAACGCCTGATTGCGCTTGCGCTTTCTGATATTGAGATCCCGCAACCTGAACCGCTTCCTGATATTGCCTCAATGGTCAGTGAGGCTGTGAGTCAGATCACCCTTCCACAACCGGAACCCTTACCGGATATCGAACGGATGGTCGAAATTGCGGTCAGTCACATTGAATTACCTGATCCCGAACCGTTACCTGATATAAAGGCGATGGTGTCAGAGGCCATCAGCATGATTCCGATCCCAGAGGCTGAACCATTACCTGATATTCAGAAAATGGTCAAAGACGCCATCAGTCAGATCGAGATTCCTGAACAGGAACCACTACCGGATATTGACTCTATGGTGAAAGAGGCGGTGAGTTTGATTCCATTACCTCAGCCGGAACCGTTGCCAGATATCCAGCGCATGATCGACGAGGTGGTGAGTCAAATCCGGCTCCCGGAACCGGAACCGTTACCGGATATTCAGGCGATGGTGAGTGAAACGATCGAATCGATGCCGGATCCGATGCCGGAACTCAAACAATTCCTGGCTGAGGCCGTCAAACAGATCGAGGTTCCACAACCCGAACCGTTGCCCGACATTCAGAAAATGATCGAAGAGGTCGTGTCAAACATTGAGATCCCGAAACAGGATGTCACTGCTGATGTCGAACGCATCGCCGCTGAGGTGGTCAAAGTCGCGGTCAGGTCTATCAAGGTGCCAAAACCGGAACCCCTGCCGGATATTGACAAGATGGTGAAAGACGCCGTCGCGGCGATTGAGTTGCCGCAGCCGAAAGAGCCTGAGCCGTTACCCGATTTTGGTTTTCTGATTGAACGTGCCGTTGCGGAATATCCGTTGCCGGAGCCTGAACCTTTACCGGATATTGAAAAAATGGTCAAAGATGCCGTTGCTGCCATTGAGATCCCGCAACCGAAAGAACCTGAGCCTTTGCCAGACATTCAGGCGATGATTGCGGGTGCCGTGGCCGGAATAGAATTCCCGTCACCGGAGCCGATTTCGCTTCCTGATTTCGACAAAATGATTTCTGAGGCGGTGACGAATGCCGTTAAATCAATTTCCTTACCTGAACCCGGAAAGGGAGAGGATGGGAAAGACGGCAAAGACGGGCTTCAGATTGAGGTGATCCCTGCCATCGACACCAACAAACGCTATCCTCGCGGGACATACGCCATTCATAACGGCGGGTTATGGCGCGCCTACCAGAACACATCGGGATTAAGCGGCTTTGAATGTGTGGTGAACGGACTAAATGACATTGATATCGATGTTTCTGATGACCGTCACTTTACCGTTCGCATGACTAAATCAAACGGTGAGACCGAAGAACGCGCCTTTGATATCCCGGTCATGATTTACCGCGATGTGTTCAAACCTGAGAAAACCTATTACCCCGGCGATTGTGTGACGTTCGCGGGTTCTATTTGGCATTGCTATGAAGAAACCTCAGACCGTCCGAACGATGTAGGTTCTAAGGGCTGGCGTCTGGCGGTGAAACGCGGTCGGGATGGGAGGAGTCGTGAATGATAGCCTTCGTGACGCTCGATGAGGCGAAAGCCCATCTCCGCATTGATACCGATGATGGCGATGATGATCTTCAGCAAAAAATCTATTCAGCCAGCGCATCAATTCTGGATTACATCCAGAGTTCACGCGATGTGCTGGTAGATGATGACGGGGAGGTGATCGAGGGCACTAACGAACTCGACAGGGTCAAGATGGCCACGCTGTTACTGGTGGGGATTCTGGATGCGTTTCGGAACGCAGAGGATGACACGATGTTTCAGCAAGGCTATCTCCCGTTCACCGTGACCAGCCTGATTTATTCATTGCGATCACCGACCATCATTTAAGGAGGAACTATGGCCTGTTCCGGTTGTGCCGCGCGTCGCGCGTGGATTAAGAAGATGGCCAGACTTGCCTATGAACGAACCTTCGGAAAACGAACTCATTCAGGTACTGATAAAACACACAGCGGCGATGGATAGATTAACCAAAGTCGTCGAAGGGTTGATCGGTATCATTTATACTGAATTCATTGAACCCGAAGATGATGATGTCGCTCAGACTTATCTGAATGGCAAGCCGCGAGGATAATCCATGTTTGCACGGATCTTGAAACATCGGCTTGAACTTCAACAGCCCCAAGAAGTTCAGGATCCAGTTACGGGCGATATTACTCTCGCATGGACAACGATAGCTTATGTGTGGGGCGAAGTCGCACCGTTATCGGGTCGTGAATTTATCGCCGCGCAAGCCGTGCAAACTGAAATTTCTGTCAGGATTACGATTCGTTACCGCAGTGATATTACAAACGACTGGCGAATTCTTTTTCGAAACCAAATTTATAATATCGCTGCTGTCTTGCCTGATCTTTTATCTGGCCTCGATTACATTACTTTACCGTGTACGGAGGGGCTGAACGATGGCTGATACCCTTGAATTCTCAATCACAGGTGTCGACGAGCTGTTAGGCAAACTCTTTACCGTCAGTGATGATGTACGTCGCAAAGGCGGTCGCGCGGCATTGCGTAAAGCAGGGAATATTATTGTTGAACGTGCCAAACGCAACGCCGAACGCGTCGACGATCCTCACACGGGGCGAAGTATCACCGCGAACATTGCGCTGAGGTGGAACGGTCGCGAGTTCAAACAGAACGGCAACATTGCTTTTCGAATCGGTGTCCTTCATGGTGCCGTGCTGGTTGATCATCCAGACCTGGGCGTGAATGCGCCCACGCCGCATTGGCGATTACTGGAATTTGGCACTGAAAAAATGCGCGCGCGACCGATTATGCGTCCAGCAATGGAATCCAGCCTGAACGATGTGATCCATACTTTCACCACCGAATATGAAAAATCGCTCGATAGAGCGATCAAACGTGCGCAAAAGAGGTCGACCCCCTCATGACGACGAGCGCTCCTGTCTTTGAAACGCTGTTTAAGAGCGCTGATTTGCTTGCGCTGCTCGGGCCAACTGTTATGCGTCTTTATGAGTTTGGTAATAAACCAGTTGTTCCGACTTATCCTTACGCGACTTACCAGAACTACGCCGGAGACGCTCAGCAATTTCTCGGTAACTTGCCTGACGTCGATTCATACTCAATTCAATTCGATATTTATTCGAAAGATGCCAGCTCGTTAAGAAGTATTGCGCTGGCCATGCGTGATGCCATCGAACCCCATGCTTATATCACCCGTTGGGGTATGCAGGGGATAGACGACGACTCAAAATGTTATCGCTATTCGTTTGATGTTGACTGGATGGTTCTTCGCTAACCCATCCGATAAACGCCGCCGCAAGGCGGTTTTTTTTCGTCTGGAGAAATTATGTCAGTCTTAACTCAAGGTACTCAGTTATACGTGTACAATAATGTGACGGTGGGCGAAATCGAATGTATCACCGCCTTTAACCCCGGTTCCTCTCCTGCCGACCAGATTGAAGACACCTGCCTGAGTGAAAAGAGCACCCGAACTTATAAGAAAGGCCTTCGCACCCCTGCCCAGGCCTCTCTCACACTTAATGCTGATCCGAACAACGCCAGTCACTTACTCCTGAGTAACCTGGCGGAGACGGCTGACCAGTCAGATCTGACCTTTGCGATTGGGTGGAGCGACGGCGAATCGGAACCGACCATTGATGACGCGGATTCTGATGATGCGGTTGACGGGCTGATCCTGCCTGCCGACCGCACCTGGTATGTGTTCAAGGGCTATGTGTCAGATTTCCCGTTTGATTTCCAGGCGAACACGGTGGTTCAATCAACCGGAACCATTCAGCGTTCAGGCGCGGGTGTATGGGTGCCGAAGACTGACGACGCCGGATCTTAAGCACAATTGGCCACTCCTCCTAAGTATATACAATGTATCATCTCTTTCATGAAATTGAAGGGGATGACAATGAAACACGTAAGACTGATCGGTTCTGTTGTGGCTTGTGCGTTGGTGGTCGGTGTGCAGATTTATTATAAGACTCATGATTATCATGAGTCGGTCACAACGACATCACAGGTCACAACCTTAACGGAAAGGGTCAGTGCGTTACCTGCAAGCTTGCCGATGAAGAGAGTTGAGAAAAGTGTTCAGCAAACTATTAGCTGGAACTATCACTTTGAGACTGACAAGCTTCGTCACGAAACCAAAGAGTACGGTTCGAACGCCTCACTGAATCAGCATAAGTTCGCATTTCCGTATAACAGAGGCGCTTGGCTGAACATTCAGACGGTGAGTTATCCGATCAAGTCGCTGAAAACCAAAGATCACGCACCTGTTAAGAATGTCTTCTTAACCACAACTGACGGTCAGTTTGATTGTGGTTATGATGGTTGTTCAGCGGTGGTGAGCTTTGACGGCGGTAAGGTTGAGACATTCCATCTGGAAATGGTGAACGGCAACCCGAACAACGTCATGCTGATCACAGACGGCAAACGTTTTATGAAAGAACTGAAACAGCATAAAATGGCGATCATCGAGGTCGATTATTACATGAATGGAAGCCAGCAATTTACGTTTCATCTGAACGACGAGAAGGATGTGTCGTATCGGGCGTAAGTGATGGGATAAAAAGAAACCTGCCTAGTGCAGGTTTTTTTATGTCTGTCGTTCAGGATGCCCCAGCGAATTCGGAGTTCGACTGGGGCGGGGGGTTTTCTTCATGCCTGAAGAGATCTCACCTTACCGATTGAAAAATCGAAAAGCAAACATTGCGGATTGGGAGTTGTTGATTTGGCTCAATCTGATAACATCATTGATGCTGTGCTTTCGGCTGTTTGTCGAGAGCAAATGTGATCGACAGGCAAAAGAAAGCCCCAGCGAATTTTTCAATTCAACCGGGGCGCTCTCATGCATCGACAACATGATAGTAGCCCCTTACAGGCCGAAAGGCAATGTCTGAGGGTTTAATATGCGCAACAAGCTTTTCATCATCACCCTGTTCATGGTTCTTGCTTTGCTCGCTCTTGAGCAAGACAAAGTGTGTTCTGTGACGTTGAAAGCAGGAGGGATCAAGGTTTCTGCCATGTTGAACTACGAACTCAGCAAGTAAGGGACTGAACACGGCGGTTCGCCGCCGTGTATCTGTCTTTGTATGCCGATAAGCACAGCATTCCTTTCTAAGCAAATACTTGGCCTTTTAAACTTAAATGACAGATTGGGAGTTGTTGAATCGCCTCAATCTGATAACATTCCTGATGCTGTGCTTTCGGCTGTTTGTCGAGAGCAAGCGCGATCGACAGGCAAAAGAAAGCCCCAGCAACTAACGTTAACTGGGGCGCTCTCAAACCTAGACAATTTGATAGTAGCCCCGCTGATGCTGAAAAGCAAATCGGAGGCTCTATGCGTAGTAAATCTGTCCTGATCGTTCTTGTGATTTGCCTGACCTTCCTGTTTTCCATTTGGGAAGAAGGCACCAGGTTAGAGAAGGTTCACCTTCAGATCGGAGGTGTGATTTATGATGCAACTCTGAGCCGCTAACTCAGGCGAGGTCAAAGGCGACGGTTCGCCGTCGCCATTTTAACTGTCTCGATTGCCGAAAAGCACAGCGTTCCCTACAACCCGCCTTCGTGCGGGTTTTTTTATGGAACGAATATGAAGCTCACACTTGATAATCTCAAAACCGTTGGCGCGTTTACGGGTCGACCTGTCGAACGTGAAATCGAATGGACACAGGGCGAGGATACGTTTAAGGCGACGGTGTTTATTCGTCCGCTAGGCTATCAGACCGCTACCTCCGATATCATGGCGATCGGAGGCAAGATTGACGGCATCGCCGGACGTATCGCCGCCTCCATCTGTGATGAAGACGGAAAGCCTGTGTTTACCGTTGAGGACATCACAGGCGAGGCTGATCCTGATCGCGGTCCGCTTGATGGCGCGCTGACGATTTCCCTGTTGCTTGCGATTCAGGAGGTCAACGATCTGGGGAAGGATACCAGCTCACTGAAGAAGACGAGTTCTGGTGTGAGCTAGTGTTAAACGGGATCGGCGGTCGAACGATTGGTGAGGCAAAAGAAAACCTCTCCCGACCTGAGTTTCAGCTGTGGGCGATTTACCGAAACAAATATGGTTCGCTCAATCCCGGCCTTCGAACCGAATGGGCGGGTGGTGTGGTGTCAAGCGTTATCGCGAACACGAACCGCGACAGTAAAACCCCACCGTTTCAACCCACCGATTTCACCCAGCATTTCAATGAACCCGAAGCGGAACCGGATGATGACGCGCCCATCACGCTCGAAACCGCCATGAATACATGGCATTAAAGGCAAATCCACTTCGCTTGGTTTGATCCGTCTTCCTGACCTCATTCATTAAAATCATTATGTGGTTTCTTAATAATAATGAGGTCATATGAAAAAGACGGTTGTTAAGGGTTATATTCTGTTATTTGTCGGTTCATTAGTCACATTGCTCATGCTTAACCATCTGGCCAAACACGATCGGTTTTTTCAACAAATACATGGATCGTATGTGTTATTGGCTATCGGCTTTTTCATGGCGCTTTTTGGCGTCTATTACATCAATAAGCGGCATTACCTGCGTTATGATGCAATAGACCGCGCCAGAATCCTCAGAAGTGGTCGACCTTATATTCTGGAATGGAAACGCAATCAGCCTTATCTTAATTATGAGGCGATATTGATTCAGGCTTTAGAGTTTATCCACAAAGACCCGAATAAAACCGCACAGGAACTGTTTGAAGATAATTATGCTGAAGTATCGGAACTGATATCGACGATGCCCGATCACCTCTGGCAGGATTACGTCAAAGAGTTAAAAATGTGCTTACGCTCCTACCTTTAAGAGTCAACTTGTGCCACAAAGTGACTAGAAAGGATCGCTAAAAAATGACACAATGTGATCTCGATTGGTTAACTGAGGTCACATTATGTCTGTTCTTATCCGTTCTCGCATCGATGAAGTCGAAGCTCAAAGTGCTGAGCTTATTTTGTCTCAGCTTGGTCTCAATATGTCTGAATATCTTCGGTTTGCGGTGAGGTCACTGAACAACCGGAAGGGCATTCCCTTTGATATGACAATCACGAATCCTGAAACACTCAAGGCTATCGACGACATGAACAATCGTCGCGGCGTTATCGTTTCCTCTCTTGAGGAATTCGAAGCTAAGTATCAGGAATAATGGATTGTGAAAAAAGTTGTTGAAACTAAGAAATTCGAAAAAGAATTCAAAAAGATGATCAAGAGAGGAAAGGATCCAAAGAAACTCTTTACTTTTGTTCGGCTCCTCGCCAACGAAAGTTATCCTTTGCCGGAACATTATCGGGATCATCCGCTCAAACAATTCAAAGATGTGCGTGATGCTCATATTGAACCCGACTGGGTTCTCTTCTATCGAGTCACGACAAAAGAGGTTGAACTCATTCGAACAGGGACGCATTCCGATTTGTTCTAATCACCACTAACCCGCTTCGGCGGGTTTTTTTATGGGGCAGATATGGCAGCGCGATCGCTTGGAACATTAACCATTGACCTGATCGCCAAAGTAGGCGGCTTTGTCAGTGGACTCAATCAGTCAGAACGCGCCGCCGATAAATGGCGACGAAACGTCAAAGCCGCCGCCGCTGACGTGGGCGCAGCGCTTGCAGGGGTCGGAGTGGTCGCGGCAACCGCCGCCGCCGGGATTGCCACGGCCTCAATTGGTTTGGTCAGAAACACCGCCGATCAGATAACCGAAACGGATCGCTGGGCAAAATCCCTTAAAATTTCGACCCAAACCCTCCTTCAGTGGCAGTATGCCGCGAAACAAGCGGGTATTGCAGGCGACCAGATATCCGACATCTTCAAGGATATTAACGACAAGGTCGGGGATGCAGTATTAAATCAGTCAGGTGATGCAGCTCAGGCGCTGGATACATTAGGGTTATCCGCGCAAAAGCTTCAGAAACTGTCGCCGGACAAAATCCTGACCCAAATCGGTGACGCCTTAAACAACTCAAACATTTCTCAGGCAGGGAAAACCAACATTCTCGAAAGCCTGGTGAATGACGGTTCACGCCTGTTGCCTCTCCTTGAGGACAACAACAAACAGCTGAACCAGTTTAAAGATGCGGCGAAAGATTACGGGCTGGCACCCTCTGACGATCAGATTCAGGGGCTGGTTAAAGTATCAAACTTTTTCCGTGATCTGGATGCCCAGGTCGAAGGATTAAAAACCCAAATCGCGACAGGCCTCGCTCAGGTTGATTTGAGTCCGCTTCAGCGGGGTCTCGATCAGATTCGTCGCGTCTTCACCGATCCGCAAATTCTGCAAGGCTTAACAACGCTGGTCGGTGGTGTGGCGAAGCTGGTTGCTGACTTTGGCGCAATCGCAAGCCGCGCGGCGCAGTTTGCAACCTTGCTTTCAGAGGTGGGTGACAGGTTTAAAGCGGGTGGTTATGCGCTTTATAACCAGCAACAGGCTAATCAGAACAAATCGATTTCTGATATTAACTTGCCTACCCAGCAAGCGACGTTCCCAGGTCAGTTCAAACTCGATCCCGGTCAGACCAATCAGGCGAATCAGGCCGCGAAGCAGCTCGCCAGCGCATACAGTGCCGCAACGCTGCAATATCAGCGCATGATCGCCACGATTAACACCAGTGCGCAACGCGGACAGCAGGTCACAGAGCTTCAGAAGCTGAATTTCAACCTGACCAGCGGCAACCTGAAAAATCTGAACGAGGCGCAAAAGACGCGGTTAAGGGATCTGGCCACAGAGGTGGACCGGCTGAACGCGGTCAAGAAAGCCAATCAGGATAATCTCGCGGTTCAGCAGTTCATTACCAACCTCCAGAACCAGAATCAGAATGCGAACGCCTCGAACAATGTGAACACACAAGGCTTTGGCCTGAGCGACACAGAGAAGCAGCGTTTACAGGACATCATCAGTATTCGTCAGGATTATCTCCAGCAACAGCAAGCTCTCAATGATCAGCAGACCAGAGGCGATATCGATGCGGACGTGTACAAGCGGGAAACCGCCGCATTGTCTCAGGCGTTGCAAACTCGCATCAGCGATCAGCAGGATTATTACAAGAAAATTGACGCGCTTCAGTCTGACTGGCTGAACGGCGCGCAAACCGGGTTTGCAAACTGGGTCGATTCCACCAAAGACATCTCCTCAACGGTTGAAGATGACGTGTCCAGCGCCATGAGTTCCGCACTCGATAATGTGAATTCAGCGCTTGAGGGAAACACAGTGAGCTGGAAACAGTGGAGTGTCTCTGTACTGGAGATGATCGAGAAAGTCGCCGTCCAGGCGGCAGCGTCAAACCTGTTCAGCGGATCGAGTGGCTTATTCAGCTCGGCTATCAGCGGGATTTCGAATTTCTTCGGCGCGTCTACCACCGCGAACGCGAAAGGCGGCGTTTACGGTGCGGGGTTAAGCGCTTACAGCAATTCGATCGTGTCGACACCGACCATGTTCCGGTTTGCCAGCGGTGCAGGACTCATGGGCGAGGATGGTCCAGAGGCGATTATCCCGCTTCAGCGCGCCGCTGATGGTTCGCTGGGCGTGAAAGCCAGTGGCTTCGGTCAGAACAATACGTCACCGACAGGCGGCGTTCAGGTCAACATTACCATTTCCGATTCAGGATCTAATTCCACCACCAACAGCGCGGACTGGCGTCAGTTCGGTAATGAGATCGGACGCTTTGTCGATGAACGCTATAAACGAAATCTCGCCCGTGATTTGCGTGATGACGGGGATATCGGTCGCGTGGTGCGCGGCAAACGATAGAGGGTGAACGATGGCAGTCGAAACCTTCACCTGGTGTGCGCGAATAAACGCCTCAGGTGACATGACGTTCAATGTCCGATCCATTCAGTTCGGGGATGGATATACGCAAGTGGCCGGAAACGGCATCAACAACCGAAGCCAGAACTGGAACCTCACCTTTACGGGAACCGAAGACTTTATTGAGGAAATTAAAACGTTCCTCGATGACAAGGCAGGTTATCAGGCGTTTGCCTGGGAGCCGCCAGGCGAAGATCTCGGTCTTTACCGATGCAGCTCTTATAACCCGACCGCACTCGGCGGGGGTCTCTTCGAAATGACCGCAACCTTTACCCAGGCGTTTGCACCATGAGCTTAACCAGCGATTATCAGAAACTGGAACCGGGTTCAGAAATCCGGTTGTACGAGGTGGATGGATCCGCGTTCGGTGTCGATGAGATTTTACGGTTTCATTCTCACAATATTCCTCACACAGAGGCTGAAATTCTCGCGGCTAACGGTGATGAAACCCAGCTTCCCGCCAAATCGATTATCTGGCAGGGCGAGGAATATTCCGCATGGCCGTGCAAGATTGAAGGGTTAGAGATTTCCACCACAGGCAGCGCACCCAGCCCACGTTTAACGGTCGCGAACCTGAACGGATCCATTACCGCACTCTGTTTGCAGTTTCAGGACATGCTTCAGGCGAAAGTCTCGATTCATGACACGCTGGCGAGCTATCTCGATGCGGCGAATTTTGATGACGGGAATCTGAACGCCGATCCGACACAGGAAAAGCTCAGGGTGTTTTATATCGACAGCAAGACATCCGAAACGAAAGTTCAGGTCGAATTCCAGTTGTCGAGTCCGATGGACTTACAAGGTTTGCAAATTCCGACCCGTCAGCTTCATGCGGTGTGTTCCTGGTGTATGCGTGGGAAATACCGATCCGGCGACGGTTGTGATTACGCCGGAACGAATTATTTCGACAAGTTCAATAATCCCGTTGATGATCCCAGTCAGGATGTCTGCTCGGGCACGATCACCGGATGCAAGCTCCGGTTCGGGCAGGATAACCCATTATCTTTCGGAGGTTTCCCAGGAACCTCGCTATTGCGAACCTGATCGCTCAGATTGTGATGTTTATTAAATCGGCACTTCTATTATCAGGATTGCCAACAGGTAAGAGGTCAACATGTTCGCAACGGTAAATACGGTGAAACTTTTCTTTGACGTGATCGGATCGGGTGTGGATATGTCCGACACGTTACTGAAAACGAAACCTGTGATCATCGCGCTCAATGGTGGGTATGGTTACGACCATACTTATCTTCGTTTAGGCCTGGATGCGTTGAGCAAAGATTATCAAATTGTCTATGTCGACATGCGGGGTCATGGCAAATCTGAAGCCGTGAAACGTTCAACGATTCAGTTTGAAACAATGGCTGACGATGTCGCGAAATTGGTGGAAGCGCTCGGTCTGGAATCGGCGATCATCTTTGGTCATGCCTCAGGGAGCTTCGTCGCGCAAAAAATGGCGATCCGGCATCCTGACAAAGTCAAAGGGCTGATTCTGGTCTCAAGCACAATGGGAATGTCGGTTATTCCTGGGAAAGCGGAAGAAGGTTATCCACAGTTTTTCCTCAAAGATCGCGTTCAGGGTGAGTTGCTTGACGTCGGACATAATTTTTTCTTCCAACCGACCGCACTCACCGATCAGGATTTCCAGTATTACTGTCACAACATCGGTCCTTATTATTTCGCCACGCAAAATATGGGACTGTGTGAAAAAGTTATCAGCTATGTGACCTATAACATCGACCTTGTGAACCATTATCGGCGATTGATGCCGTTTTATAACTCACAGGGTCAGGTCTCGAATATTAAACAACCGACTTTGCTGATGGCCGGGATGTATGACTGGGCAACACCTCCCGTCGGTTCCTATATGCTCGCCAACAAGTTACCTGACTGTGATTATGTCGAGTTCGATCAATCGGGCCATTATCCGTTTATCGAAGAACCTGAGAAATTTCAGGATTCCGTCTGGAGCTTTATTGATAAAAATTCCTTCGCCGTGTGATGTGGTGTTGATCGGTTACAGGGATGTAAAAATACCTCTGTTATTTTCAAATCACTTAAAGAGGTTTCTATGTTTGCGAATGTTAACGGTAAAAAGATTTTCTTTGATGTTGTCGGTGAGGGGTTGTCTACCGCCACACCTGAACTTAAACCCCGTCCGACGTTTGTCGTGCTGCATTGCGCCTCAGGCTTCGATCATGGGTATCTTCGCAACAGCTTACATCAGCTGAGCCTGTTCGGTCAGATCGTTTATATCGATTTGCCGGGTTCCGGTCGTTCAAAGCATGTTGATGTCAAAACCATCACGTTTGAATCGATGGCAGATGATGTGAAAGGCATGATTGATTATCTGGGCATTCAATCGCCTTACATCTTCGCGCATTGTGCAGGCGGTTTTGTGGCGCAACATTTCGCGATCCGTCATCCCGGCGTCGCGAAAGGCTTAATTCTGGTGAATACCGCGCCTTCTTACACCAAATCTCATGACCAGGTCGCGCCGAACCCGATGCTGAATGAGCGCGCCACCGAAGATATCGTTAACACCTGTCTTCGAGTTTATGCGCCAGGCGTGGTGTCTGAGGAAACGCTCACACAAGAGCTGGTCGACAAGATGTTGAAAGAGGTCGGGCCATACTTCTTCGCGGAGGATTACATGGATATGTATGATTCTGTGTTCTCCTTCACCGGAATGAACGTGGAAATGCTCGACCATTTTGTGACTGAGATTTATCCGAAGTTTGATGTGCGGGAAGAAATCAAACAGATCGACATCCCGACGCTGATTGTGGCGGGTTCTCAGGACTGGTTGACGCCTCCCAGCGGCGCGCGCCTGATGCATAAGAACATCAAAAACTCTATCTATCGTGAGTTTGCCGAATCCTGTCATCTGAGCTTTGCGGAAAAACCGCAATCGTTTATCGGATGCGTGGAAGGCTTCCTTGACTTGCAAAAAGCATAGGTAAAGAACGATGTTTGCTCGCATTAACGATACGCGGATTTTCTTTGATGTTGTCGGTGAAGAACTCAACTCTGTCACCGCGCAACTCAAACCAAAGCCGACGCTAATCCTGATTCATGGCGGTCTGGGGTTCGATCATGGGTATCTTCGCCCCGCGTTCGATATGCTCGCCATCGATTTTCACCTCATTTACCTCGACTTGCGCGGTCAGGGACGGTCAGACGCCGTCCCGATCGAGAGCATTACACTTGAGCAATGCGCGGATGATGTGAAAGGGCTGTGTGATTATCTCGGGATTGAGAAAGCGTTTTTCCTCGGCCATTCGGCCGGGGGATATATTGCGCAAATTCTCGCGCTCGAATATCCGAAACTCATTCAGGGCTTAATCCTGGTGAATACCGGATCCGGGCATAAGTTCACCTACAGCGAGAAGATGGGTGAGGTCGAACCTGAGCTGAAATCCAGAGCGCCAGAAAGCGTGATGAACGTGATGGCCAGACTGTTTAATCCTGAGCAATATTCAGAGGGTACGACCGAAGGTCGTCGTCGTATGCATACCGAATACCTGAGCAAGGTGGGGCCGTACTATTGCGCACCCGATAACATGCCGATGTTCGGTCGCATTATGGCTTACACACGTCCGACGTTCCGCGTGATGGATCATTTCGTGGGTCATTTGATGCCGTATTATGATGTCGGGGATAAGATTAAGGCGATTAAAGCGCCGACGCTTGTCACCTCTGGCGCGTATGACTGGGTGATCACCCCTCTGAAATCACGCTGGATTGCGGAACATATCCCGAAAGCGCGCTTTGTGCTTTTCAGGCACAGTGGCCATTTCCCTTTCATTGAGGAACAGGAGCATTTCGAACAGATTGTTCACGATTTTATTACGGAGCATGCTCAGTGATCCATTTCAGCAAAAGAGAGAATGCTATGAGCGATAAAAAAATTCTGACGATTGACGGTAAGGTAAATTTTGAAAATGCCATTGCGGCGATTCAAAATCCTCTCCTGAAAAACGTCCTGAAAGAACGGGAAGAACTCCTGAAAAATAAAATGTGGTTTGGTTTGCTTTATCTCACCATGTTTTATGAAAATTACTATTATCATCTTTACAACACAGAGTTCGTGAACATTCGCGACGCGTCGAAAATGGCGGGGGTGGAGTTACCCGATACCCCGACAAAAGAAGTCGCGTTCAGCCGCGCTGAATATTATACGGATGCGTTTCATTTCGAAATGAAGTTCTTCATTGATGCGAATGAGAAGATCTTCATGCAACGCATCGTGAACGACGTCGCTGAATATCTGGCTCACAAAAATCCTGAGTCGACTCATTTTGTCGAGTTCAATCGAGATCCGAACATTCTCAGGAGTATCTTAAAGTAAAATGAACCCCGCGAAAGCGGGGTTTTTTTTGGGGGTAAGACATGGATCTGACCTTACAAAAGGAGATCTTCGGTCATGCTGAGCGCGTTTATCCCAATGAGTGTTGTGGCGTTATTGTCCAGACAGGCGAATCAAAGTATTACATACCGTGTCATAACCTGTCCGAAGACCCCACAGAGCAATTTATCCTCTGCCCAAGAGATTTTGCCAGAGCCGAAGACCTCGGCACCATTACCGCCATCGTGCATAGTCATCCAGATGCAACCCCACAGCCCAGCCATCTTGATCGGGCGATGTGCGATGACAGCGCGGTGCCCTGGATTATCGTTAGCTGGCCTGAGGGCGATCTCAACACCATTTACCCCAGAGGTGAACTCCCCTTAATCGAACGGCCTTTTGTCCTCGGTCATTCGGATTGCTGGGGATTGGTCATGAGCTATTTCAACCAGGTTCATCACATCACGCTCAATGATTACCGCGTCGATTTCCCCT
Source organism: Candidatus Pantoea communis (assembly GCF_011752685.1). Taxonomy (NCBI): domain Bacteria; kingdom Pseudomonadati; phylum Pseudomonadota; class Gammaproteobacteria; order Enterobacterales; family Erwiniaceae; genus Pantoea; species Candidatus Pantoea communis. Next base: position 239,445 of record NZ_VWXC01000001.1, on the reverse strand, counting down.
GGTGGGAGGATGGACACAGTGAAGACCTCTATCGGGATAACTGGTTTGAATGTGGCTTTCGCGAGTTTGTTGGTCAACCTCAGCCGTCAGATGTCATCCTGATGCAGATTCGAAGCAAGAAATGGAACCACGCCGGAATTTTACTCGACGGGAACATGATGCTTCATCATCTTTATGGCAGACCCAGCAACCGGATCCCTTATGGGGGTTACTGGCGTGAGCGAACGATTAAAATCGTCAGGCATAAAGATTTGATGTGATAGGAATCAGCACAAACGGAGAAGTTTTAGCACTCCTTGCGTATACACTTTGTATCTCCGCAAGGAGTGTTAACTTGTCACAATTAAGGTTTATCGTGTTTAAAAAAATAATGCTGATTCTGGTCTTGATGATGTCGGGATGTTCCTCGATGTATTCTCACAAGAAGCCTGGAACCTATACCTATCCTTCAAGAGCCTGGGCGCTGAATGTTGATGGCGATGTCAGTGTTTCATTCGATGTCGATAGTCGAGGGAAAACCGAAAACATTCATATCCTTTCTGAACATCCTGAATATTTGTTTTCTAGAGGCGTGATCAACGATGTCAGTGAATGGAAATTCCCAGCCGGACATCCTCAACATCATTTGATTTATCATGCCTCATTCAGAAAACCTGGCATCAAATACACCAACTGATTCAGAACCCGCCGAACGGCGGGTTTTTGTTTTTGTGAATAGGTAAAGATTTGATGCGACACCTGATCACATTCAAAGTTTAACCTAAGTAGTGATTTCGCTTAGATTGTGAATTAAAAGCGAAGATATCCCACAAAATGACCTCTGGAATGAGAGATTCCAAAAAAGTGAGTCAAATCACAGGTTAATTAATATTTGTGGAGATATGAATGAGCAAGGTTTCAACGCTTTCTTTGTTAAGCCTGATTGTATCAGTGTCTTTCAGTTCACACGCGCTCGCGCAAAACTTTGATTCCGTCACAGCGTTTGGCGACAGCTTGAGTGACGGAGGCAATGTAGGACGTTTCATCTTCGATGGCGCTCAACATCCGATGTATGACGAACTTTTCGCTCAGCACTTTGGCTTAAATCTGACACCGTCAAGCCAGGGAGGTTCAAATTTCGCTGAGGGTGGCGCGGTCAGTGATGGTTCACTGGACTCGATTTCATCGCCTCCCGCTCCAGAAGGATTTGATACGCAAACGCAGATCAACAATTATCTTCAGGCGAACGGCGGTAAAGCGGATCCTCACGGTCTCTATATCCATTGGATCGGGGCGAACGATATCGCGACAGCCGCCTTAACGCCTTCAACAGCAATTCAAACAGTGGCGAAAAGTGCAAATCTGTCGGTGAATCAGGTCAAGCAGCTCCTGAACGCAGGTGCGGGAACGGTCATCGTGCCGAACATTCCGAACCTCGGAAATACGCCGTTCATGTTACAAACAGCAATCGGGGCTTTCGGAGGTCAAGCTGGATTGACTCAAGACCAGATCGCAGCCGCAGCAGAGCAGGCGATCAAGTTTGCCAATACACAAGAAACCCCTGATAAAGCAACACGCGAGAAAGCCCTTCAGGCTTCATTGCAAAGTGCAGCACAGTTATTAGGGGGAGGCGATGCAGATCAAACCGCTCAAATCTATCAAGGGTTATTACAAGCTTATGACGAGGTCAGCGGTTCGGTTTCAGCTTTAACCGCAGCGTATAACCAGCAGGAAGAAGCCGGATTAGACCAACTCAAAGGAAACATTGTTCGTCCTGACTTTGCCGGACTCTTTAACGAGATTATCAATGACCCGAAAAAATTTGGTTTTACGAATACCATCGGGCAAGCTTGCGGATTTGGCGTCGCGGCGAATACGTGTACCTCCGATCAGGATACGTTCAGCAAAGACCAGACCGATCTCTTCTCTGATGATTTCCACCCAAACCCAGCGCTGGAAAAAATCCTGAGTGATTACCTGGTGTCGGTCATGAAAGCGCCTCAACAGGTCGGTTCGCTTTCACAGGGGCCATCAATTTTTTTGGGAGGAATGGAAACCACCCTTGATGGCAACCTTCAGCAACAGCGTGAATCAGGAACAGGTCAGCAAGGCGATGTCACCACCTATGCAGGCTATACAGGCTCACACGTCAACTATAAAGATGACGATGGGAGTAACGGAAACGGTAACACAACCGATCTTTCGTTAGGTGTTGGTTATAACCTGCTTGATAACTGGCAAGTTGGGGTTATGTATGCTCACAGTGACGACCGTCAAAAACCACTGGGGGATTTTAACTACAAGTTGCGCGGAAACATGGTCGGTTTGTTCAGTCAGCTGAAGCTGTTCGATCACTGGTGGATTAATGGCGATCTGCATTTTGCCGACCTGAGCTTTGACAGCATTAACCGCTCAATGAATCTGGGGCCAGATCGCCGTACTGAGCAAGGCAGCACGAACGGTAAGATGTTCGGGCTTCGCGCTCAGACAGGCTGGGACATTCCGATCACCGATTACCTCTCAACCTCTCCTGTTGTCGGTTATGCCTGGGATTATGTCCATGTTGGCGGTTATCAGGAAGAGGGGAATGATTCTACCGCGATGCGCTTTGGTGCTCAGGAAGATCACACCCAAACCGGAACGCTCGGATGGCGCATCGACACTAAAAACTTACCTGTCAATCCGTGGGTAGAGGTGGATTACAATCACTTGTGGGGTGATGAGAATTCCAGAATCAATTCAGGGCTGAAAACCTCACCGACCTCGTTTGTCACCACCGTTCCAGAGGGTGATAAAAATTATATGAATGTTGCTGTCGGGGCAAACATCCCGATTGATAACGTGCTGAATGCCTATGCAGGTGTTTCGACGGTTGTCGGTAACAGTGAATATAATGATATTGCGTGGAATGTGGGAATGTCTGCGACATTCTAAAAGATTGACGTTCTGAAATAAGAAACCCGCCTTTCGGCGGGTTTTGTTATTTGCTTGCGAGAAGTTCGGTTTCAGGCATTCGGTTTTCACAGCCAGGTAAGTTCTTATCAATAATAAGATTACCTTTCACGTTGAATCCGTCGAATCCAAAAAGAAGATAAAACCCGTTTTCATCAACAACAACATCAGTCAGACCCACGGCACACTTATCTGTTTCAATGGCTCTATCAGTAGCTTCTTTAACATTAGGATAGCCAATCGGTAAAATAATGATAGGAACACGATCGATACCTGTCACACGCTTTCCAATAATAAATCCATTGCTATTCAGGTTCATGTTTTTGGTACTGGCGACGGTCAGATCGGCAACGCGCATAGAACATCCTGATAAAGCAACCATCGACAATAAAAGCATTACTAATTTTTTCACTTCGTTATCCTCATTAAAAAGCGCGAGGATAATAAACTTCTATTCTGTCAAAGCTTATCAAAGTGAGCGGTTTATTTTTAATGAAATGTATTCGTTTTGTTAAAAATAAATCACTCAAATCTCTCTTTCCAAATGGATTAACGATGAATGAAGTCATGACCCGCATTGAACTCGGCGGCGTTCTCGGTCGCACCTTTGGGAAAGTTCATTACCGTTCGATTACCCGCACTCAGGAGGCGTGTCGATCGCTTGCCGCTACGGTGAAAGGGTTTGAATCCTTCATGATTACCAGCAAACGGCGAGGGCTGACCTATAGCGTTTTTCGTGGCAAAGCCAATATCGGATTCGAAGAGCTGAGTTATCCGGTGACGGGCGAGACGATCAAAATCATGCCTGTTTATATCGGCAGTAAACGAAGTGGACTCTTTCAGACGATTATCGGTGCGGTTCTGGTGGTCGTTGGCGTAGCTATCAGCTACTTCACAGGCGGTACGGCGTCAGCGGTCGGAGCAGGTATCGCAAAATTCGGCGGTGCGATGCTTATCGGTGGTGTCATCCAGATGTTATCACCTCAGCCGCCAGGACTGGCTCACAAAGACGATTCTGATAATGCCCCCTCCTATGCCTTTGGACCGGCGGTCAATACGGCGGCACAAGGTTATCCGGTGCCGTTGCTCTATGGCCAGCGTCGAATCGGTGGCGCGGTCATCAGCGCCGGAATCTATATCGAAGACCAGCAATAAGGATCATCTATGAACGAAGTGATGACGCGCATTGAACTCGGAGGCGTGCTGGGAAAAACATTCGGTAAAGTGCATTACAGGTCGATTCGCAAAACCCAGGAAGCCGCTCACGCGCTCGCCGCCACACTCAAAGGGTTTGAGAAATACATGATATCGAGCCGAAAGCGCGGACTGACATTCTCTGTGTTTACAGGCAAAACCAATATTGGCTTTGACGATCTGAAAAAACCCGCATCGGGTGAGGTGATCCGCATCGTTCCGGTGATTATGGGCAGCAAGCGCGCCGGACTCTTACAAACGATTGTGGGTGTCGCCCTGATTGCGATCGCGATTTTTGCTCCATGGGGTGCGGCGATTGCAGGAAGTAACTTTGCTTTTCAGGCAGGCGTCGCGGTCACGCTCGGTGGCGTGGTGCAAATGCTTTCGCCTCAGGCACAGGGTTTATCCTACAAAGATGATTCAGACAACCAGCCTTCCTATGCATTCGGGCAACCAACGAACACCGCATCACAGGGTTATCCAGTTCCGTTACTGTACGGACAAAGGCGAATCGGCGGGGCGATCGTCTCAGCCGGGATGTATGTCGAAGATCAGCAATAACGACGTTGTGAAGACGGGTCGCGCAAGCGGCCTTTTTTTATAGGCGCGATATGGCAAACAAAAAGATTTCAGGCAGGAAGGGCGGTTCCACATCATCCAGAACACCTGTTGAACAACCCGATGATCTCCAGTCGGTCGCGAAAGAAAAGATACTGATTGCGCTCGGTGAGGGTGAGTTTGCGGGAGAATTGACAGGACAGAATATTTATCTCGACGGAACACCGTTACTGAATGCGGATGGGTCGAGTAATTTCAGCGGTGTCTCATGGGAATTTCGGGCAGGCACACAGGATCAGACTTATATCCAGGGTTTGCCAGGAACCGAAAATGAAATTGCCGTCGGAACCACGATTACTGAAACCACGGGGTTCACTCGGACTTTCACCGATACCACCCTTTCCGCAATCCGGCTTCGTATTCAATGGCCATCGTTATTCTCTCAGGACAGCAACGGTGACTTAAACGGTTACTCGATAGCCTATAACATTCAGGTTTCAACCGATGGAGGCACGTTCAACACCGTCATTGATACCGCTGTGACAGGTAAAACGACCACAGGTTATGAGCGTTCACATCGCGTGGATTTGCCTCAGGGCGGTTCAACATGGACAGTGCGTTTAAATCGCACTACAGCGGTTCAGAACTCGGCGCTCATTGGCGATACGATGACCCTTGAGAGTTATACAGAGGTCATTGACGCGAAACTGCGTTATCCCTTAACCGCTTTACTTTATATGGAGTTCGACTCCAGTCAGTTCTCAGGCAACGTGCCACAAATCACCTGTGAACCGAAGGGTCGAATTATTCGTGTGCCGGATAACTACGATCCTGACACGCGAACCTATACCGGAACATGGGACGGCACCTTTAAACTCGCCTGGACAGATAATCCGGCCTGGGTGTTTTATGATTTGGTGGTCACAGACAGGTTTGGCCTGGGAGACCGACTGACCTCAGACAACATCGATAAGTGGACGCTTTACACCGTCGCGCAATATTGTGATGAACTGGTGCCGGACGGGTTAGGAGGCAGTGGAACGGAACCGCGCTTTAAATGTGATGTGTATGTTCAGAACCGATCTGATGCTTATACCGTGTTTCGGGACTTTGCAGCCATTTTCAGAGGGATGACGTATTGGGCCGGTGATCAGATTGTCGCGCTGGCTGATATGCCGCGCGATGTCGATTACAACTACACAAACGCCAATGTCATTGACGGTCAGTTCGCTTATTCCAGTTCAAACACCAAAACCCGTTATACCTCAGCCCTCGTTTCATATTCCGATCCGGCGAATGGGTATGCCAACGCCGTTCAGCCTGTCTTTGAACCTGACTTAGTCACACGATATAAGACGTTTAACCAGCTGGAACTCACAGCCATTGCCTGTACTCGACAGAGCGAGGCAGACAGGCGAGGGCGCTGGGGGATTTTAACCAACATTCAGGACAGGGTGATCACGTTTCAGGTCGGTCTCGACGGGGATATTCCGTTACCCGGTTATATTATTGCTGTGGCCGATGAGTATTTATCGGGTCGGGTAGCAGGTGGACGCATTCGATCGGTTGATGGTCGGATTATTACGCTCGACAGAACGCCGGATGCAAATGAGGGAGACCGACTACAGCTTAACTTACCCTCAGGCACTTCAGAGGCAAGAACCATTGAGTCGATCGCCGAAAACATCGTGACGGTCTCGGTGGCCTATACTGAAACACCAGAGACAGAATCAGTGTGGATCGTCGAATCAACGGAGGTGCTAGCCCAGCTCTATCGCGTCTCGATGGTCAGTATGGATGATGACGGGAATTTCAGTATCACCGGGAGCACTTACGATTCCTCGAAATACGATGCGATCGATAATGGCGCGCAGCTCGATACCCGACCTGTCAGCGTAATACCCGCTGGCACACAGAACGCGCCTTCGAATATTGTCATCGATGAATATTCGGTGGTGAATCAGGGTATCAGTCTCCAGACAATGCGCGTTCAGTGGGATCCGACGGATAACGCATTGGCCTATGAAGCGCAGTGGCGACGCAATTCCTCGAACTGGATCAATGTTCCCCGCACCTCGACCATCTCCTTTGAGGTTCCGGCAATCTACACAGGCACCTATCAGGCGCGGGTCAGAGCGATTAACGCCGCTGAGATATCATCAGGATGGGCGAATTCGGATCTGGTGGATTTAACAGGTAAGGTGGGTAATCCTCCCTTGCCTGTTGGCTTTAACGCATCAACAGATGTTGTCTGGGGGATTACGTTAACCTGGGGCTTTCCTGATAACACAGAGGATACACTCAAGACGACCATCCAGACCGCGACGAATGCTGAGGGAACCGATGCGACCTTGCTCGCCGATGTCGCTTATCCCAGTCATGTTTACGTAATGCAGGGTTTAGTCTCGGGTCAGGGATTCTGGTTCCGCGCGCAGCTGGTGGACAAAACCGGGAATGAGTCAGGTTATACCGACTGGATCCATGGTGAGGCATCAGAGAATATCCCGGACATTATCGGCGACATCAGTAAAGAGATTGAGGCGTCACCTGCATTCCAGGCGATTAATCAGAATATCGCCGATAATGCAGCCGCGATTCTTGAGAATGCGCTCGCGAACAATGCCACTGTAGAGCGTCAATATCAGCAATATGGAGAGGTTCACGCCGAAATTCTTACTATCAGTACGACGGTCGCGGACCAGAATCAGGCCTTAGCCGATCTGGAAACGCGGCTAGATGCGGAAATCGATGATACCGCCGCGCTGATTGATGAAAAGCTGACGGCAAACGTCACGGATGACGGCACGGCCACCGCGACATTCTCGCTTGAGGTCGGTGTCACACGTAGTGGAACCTTCTATTCAGGCGGGATGGCCGTCGGTATCGCTCCTGCAACAAATGGCGGGTATGAATCGACCATCGTGTTCAGTGCGGATCAGTTCGGTATCTATAACGGTTCAGACCCCACAAACTATCAGCTGGCGTTTTCTGTTGTGAATTCTCAAACCTATATAAATTCCGCATTCATCGAAGATGCGACCATTACCAGCGCCAAAATTCAGGACGTTATTCAGTCATCTTCTTACGGAAACGGCGGAGGCTGGCGGCTGAGTAAGAATGACAACAACCTTATTTTTACGGATGCGAATAATGTGGTTCGTTTTAAGGTGGGACGCCTATGAGTGATTTTGGTTTTCAGGGATTTAACGCAAGTGCCGGACTTCAGTTTGATACGAGCGTGATGTTTTCCAGACTTAAGGGTTCGTTTCAGATTCCGATTTCGCAATATACGTTTCAGGCTCCATATTCGGTAAGCTTTGCAGCTGACTTTTCAGGTGGCACACCCTTTACGTTTTTTGTCCCGATTGCCGGGATAACGGTGCCGAATACGGAAACCTTCGCTTATCTCACCCCCAACATCACCATCGGTTCGGGTTCAATCACGCTTTCGTACAACAATAACATCGCCTCATTCCCTGACGATTTGGCAACAGGATTATGGATAGGCGGGTTAATGGTGTATTGGGGTGTTTATTACGGGCCACATGATTTATGACTGACTTTGTATTAGAGGTTATCAATTCACATGACCTGGCAATACAGACAACAACGGATGTGAATTTTGTTTTACGGTCATCCGGTCAATTCTCAGACGCAAACTTTAATACGACCAGCCAATATTATAATCACGCGTATATGGATATCAGCGCGATGAACGCGCCATTGGTTTTCTTTCGACCCATGACATCGAGTTCGCGCATTGCTTATATCCCAGGCATTCAGGAACACATTGCAGGGGCGAATGGTGCTACCCAAAAACGAGGAACCGTTTTGAAATGGTACAACCTCACAATAGGCACGATGCAATATTACATTTTCGATCAATGGGTTCCTCCTGAGCGATCAGATTATGGCATCCAGGCCTTCGACGGTTCAGGGAATATCATCTTTGATGCCGGATGGAATTTCATGAAGGTCGTGAATATCAAATGGCTCGACCCGGGTTTCCCGAATCATGCCAGCGATCCGGGTGGTTCAAACTGGACAAGCGTCGGAACGATGGGTGCCGGAACACTCGCTGGATCGATGCCCAATCCGCGAGGCTGGATTTATCAGGGTCTGGGCACCTTTGGTATCGTGTTATATGAATCCTTTCACTTTGATGGAGCAAGTAACGAGGTGATGATCTCGCTAGTGCCAAGAGGTGAATTTCTCGATGAAGCTCCGGCGACGGGCTGGATGCATGATGCAAGCCTTTCACACGTCATGGCTGTTGACGTCTCTTCTCTCCCCACAAACTACAACTCGATTAGTGTATCCGCTTCCTAATCTGAGGGTTTATTTATGCCATCGGGAACGATTACCGTTACTAACGCCTCAACCACCATCACTGGAGATGGCACCACTTTTACAACTGATGTGAATGCGGGTGATTATATTTCCTTTGCGATTGGCGGCGTCCAATATACCTATCCTGTTGCCACCGTTGACAGTGATTCAAGCTTAACAATTGCGATGGGATTCAATGGCACAACGACATCCAGCCTCACATATGAGGTCGTGCCAATCACTCAGTTGATTCCAATCCCTGCATCACTGGTGAATCAAACCACTCAAGCACTAAGAGGAAACCAAACCGATCGGGATAACTGGAATCAGCTTTTAACTGTTGATGATGATGTCACAATCACAAATCCAGATGGTACGACCTTTACCGGTCCCAGCTGGTTGAAAGTGGCAGAAGGAATCAATCTCACTGACCTGGATCAAGTCACCGCGATTGCCTCACAAATTCAGGCTAACGCCGATGCGGCTTCCACCAGCGAAACGAACGCAGCCAACAGCGCAAGTGCCGCCGCGACCAGTGAATCTAACGCCGCAACAAGTGAACAAAACGCCGCAACAAGCGAAACCAATGCGGCACAAAGTGCAACTGATGCCCAAACCAGCCTTGATTCAATAGGTGATTCTGTTACGCAAGCGGCTGAAAGCGCTTCAGCCGCATCGGATTCAGCAAGTGCAGCCGCAACATCAGAAAATAATGCCGCTAATTCCGCTTCCGCAGCCAGTACAAGCGAACAAAATGCGGCAACTAGCGAACAGAACGCATCGACAAGCGAAAGTAACGCCGCAAGTTCAGAATCCAATGCCAGCGATTCGGCTGACGCATCGGCACAAAGTGCATCAGATGCCGCAGACAGTGCAACCTCAGCAGCGACAAGCGAAACCAACGCATCGAATTCAGCCATTGGTTTGAGTGCCGCTGTCAGCAGTGCGGCACAAAGTGCATCAGATGCGAGTGATAGCGCCGATCGGGCTGAAGCCGCAGCGGCAGATCTGGAAAATAACAATGCGTTAGCCGCAACCATTGATCATATCGATACGGATACTAATGACGTTTATTTTAAAGGTTCTTTGATTTCAGGATATACCTCAACGGATCCATCAGAAATGAATGCCGCTTTTGTCCTGGCGAATGAACCTGTGACGGGCGATGTTGTTAATGGCGGAGTAATAAAAACATCGATCATCGTTGGTGATGACGAATATTTGTCCGCAACCATTCAAACGAATGTGACAGTTGGCAATGATCCGACAGTCGATATTGTGCTGACGGATTCAACCGGAGACGAAACGTCAACGAAATCATGGTCGATGCCTAATACTGAAGGGCAATTACTTAACCTCGATGCCGCTGGAATGAGTTCAGCAAGCGATACCGTTGTTAATTTTAAAGGTTCCGTCGGGGTCACAGTTGATGCCTCTCGCGATACAGAGTTAGTGACATTACGGCAACTCAATACAGCTTTAGCTGGTGTGGGAGGCGATAATGGTGCGACTTTAAACGGGGTTATGAATAATCTTATTGGAGGGGTTGTTTGGGTGAATGGCGCGCGAGGAGTTGATCGAGCTGGCCATCTCCCGGCTGATGGACAGGAATTAACTCGAACAGATTACCCTGACCTTTGGGCAGCGGTTGAAGCTGGATTATATGCCAGTATAGATGAAATAACATGGCAATCATCAGCAAGTAATCGAGGTTATTATTCTACTGGCGACGGCTCTACAACGTTCAGATTACCCGATCTTAATGGTCGTCAAAGTGGGTCAACTCAAGGAATTTTCCTTCGAGGTGATGAAGATGGCATGTTGCCTGGTGAGGTTAGAACGAGTGCTATTCCTAACATTTCAGGATCCCTGGGAAATCTAGGATCTAATTTAAGTGGTGGTGCAACATCAAGCAATCAAGGATCTGGCGTTTTAATGTGGTCAGGGATTACAGCTCCAACATACGCAGGGACAGGAACATCTCCGTCTTCGAGCGGGTTATTTGATCTGAATTTCAATGCCAGTCGCGGGAGCAGTATATATAAAGATAATCTTTCAGAAGTTAGACCGCCTTCTGTTTCTGGTATGTGGTTGATACGTGTAAACGGATCGTTCGTTTCATCAGATACGAATTTCAATGTTATCAACGCAATCGATGCACTTCCTGATTCAGGAGTTGTTGTAAACGGAGGAGATTTACAATCAGTTTATCAGGTTGATGGATCAGATTATGTTGTTGCTCGATTACGTTCCCAATTAACCGTCGGTACTATTCCTTCAGCGATGATTGAAATCATCGATTCCTCAGGCGATACCGTCACAACAGATCAGATCCAGTTTGATAAAACAGGGATGGTCTATCGCGAGGCAAGTGGTGCCGGGTCGGATAATAATCGAACGGGTGGACATTACCGATCTGAGACGACTCAAAGTTTTGGTCAGATGTATGCTTACCGAAATTCAGCTGATGGCGGTTTGGTCTTCCAGGTCTCTCAGGATTCAGAGGCCGTTCAGAGCTTTTTCATGACAGGTGAAGGTCACTTTGTCACACCAGGACAAATTGACGCTTTAACAGGTCCTATTCAAGCGGTCAATGGGGAAGTAGTTACTGCGACAACCGCTCCCAGCTCTCCGACAAATGGAAATTATCTTAACACCCCAGCAGTCAAAGCTTTATTGATAGGAAGAGGAGCACGAGGTGATACTAGAGGTGGCTTTTTTGGGATGTATCATCAGGAAGAAGTCGGAGTGATGGCAAGAGGGATATTTAACTTAAATGGATATGGTACAGACTGGAGTTGGTCATTTAATCAAGACGAAACAACATCTTCACCTTTAGGTCAATTAACAGCCGGAGGTTCTGACCGAAGGATGAAAACGAACATCCAGCCGACGACACCTGGCGCTGGAGAAAGAATTGATCAGATAGAGGTCATCGAATTTGAATGGATCCGGTCAGGAATAAAAGAGCGGGGATGTATTGCGCAACAAGTTCAGGAGATAGATGAACTTTATACTCACTTAAACGGCGAGAATATCGACAGCGAAGGGAATAAGTTTACTGTCCTGAATGTCAGAGATCGGGCGATTCTTGCTGATGTTGTTGTTTGCGTTCAAGAGTTAAGAACTCAGGTAAAAGATTTAAATTCCTCAATATCATCAATTTCAGATGAACTGAAGGCTGAAAAAGAAAAAACAAAGTCTTTAATTGCGGCGTTGGGTTATCTGGCTGACGGAGATAACGAGAGCTTTAAAGAAAATTTAAATGAACTCAGAGGCGTTCACATTTAAATCCAATCTTAATTAATCTAGGGCTTATTATGGCTTCAGGAACTATTTCTGTTGAGAATGGTTCGAGTGATGTCGTCGGTATGGATACCGCGTTCACATCCGAACTGAGCGTTGGCGATTATATCTTGTTTACGATTGGAGGAACCCTTTACACCTATCCTATATTGACGATTACAAGCGATACCGCTTTAACGTTTGCTGATGATTTCGATGGCCCGACAACAGCAAGTGTTTCGTTCAATTCAGTGCCACAAAACCAAATGGTTTCAATCCCGATGGATCTCGTTTATCAGACGACACGCGCCATACGCGGATTGAATCTTGATAAGGATAACTGGCAGCAAGTATTCAGTGTTGATGATGACATTACCGTTACCTTACCTGATGGAACTCAGTATTCAGGTGTTAGCTGGTTAGAGGCATCAAAGGGGATTGACCTCACCAATCTCGATACGATCAATGCGATTGCTGATCAGGTGAATTCAGATGCGACAACCGCCAGCGATGCAGCAACAGCGGCAAGCACATCTGAAACCAACGCAGCAACAAGCGCCAGTAATGCCGCGACAAGCGAACAGAATGCATCGAATAGCGCAACCGCCGCCGATCAAAGCGCAACCGATGCGCAAGCCTCAGCGGACTCTATCGGCGATGCTGTCGCTCAGGCAGCCGCAAGCGCTTCAGCGGCGTCAGATTCTGCAAGCGCCGCCGCAACATCAGAAAGTAATGCAGCCGATTCTGCCTCAGCCGCCAGTACAAGCGAAACCAATGCCGCGACAAGCGAAGCGAATGCTTTAACCTCTGAAAACAATGCTGCAACCTCTGAAAGTAATGCCAGCCGTTCAGCAGATGAAGCAGCGCAAAGCGCGTCAGATGCGAGTGATAGCGCAGCAGCAGCAGCAACCAGCGAAACAAATGCATCGAATTCAGCTGAAGGGATACAGGATGCGATGACCAATGCCGCACAAAGCGCGTCTGATGCGAGCGATAGCGCTGACCGTGCGGAAGCAGCCGCCGCCGATCTTGAGAATAATAATGCTCTCGCGGCTACGATTGATCATGTAGATTCAGATACAAATGATGTTTATTTTAAAGGCTCGTTAATAGCAGGTGAGAACGCAACAGAACCACAATCTTTCAATTCTATCTATTCTGATAGTGAATTAGGATCAACAGGTGATGTTGCTCAAGGTGGAGATTTAACCTCAACGTATCAGGTCAATCAAACTGATATCTCAGCAATCAGTTTGCATTCCACCTTTAATGACGGCTTAACAGCAGGAGGTGAAATCGTTCTTGTGGATTCAAGCGGTTCAGAGGATGTTACGACATCCTGGGTTTTACCGAATTTAGCAGGAACATTAATCACAAGTGAAGGATTAAACATCGATACCGTAAACGGTAATGATGTGACCTTTGAGGGTGCATTAGGTGTCGGTCGAGATGCCTCAGCAGATAATGAATTAGTCACTTTACGTCAATTACGCGCGGCTGTTGCTGGTGGTTCAAGCGATGGTTCAACCCTTAACGGGGTGATGAACAATTTTGTCGGTGCTGTAGAATGGTTTGTCGGAACGCGCGCGGCTTTACCCGCAGCACATTTGGCCGCAGATGGGCAACTTCTTAATCGCGCTGATTATCCTGACTTATGGGAAGCGATTTCTTCTGACATATTCCAAAGTATTGATGATGACACCTGGCAAGGAACGCGGACTTCTCGCGGGTCATATAGCACAGGGGACGGATCAACAACATTTCGAATGCCTGATTTGAATGGTCTCTTTGTACATCCCACTGATTCAACTTTGAATGCTATTGAGGGATTGTTCTTAAGGGGGGACGGTGGTAGCGAAGGGGGTGGAGTAGGAACAATTCGACCTTCAGCCGCACCGAATATTACTGGTTCATTTCAGCTTCATGCTGAGGGTGCAGCTAATATTATTGCAGGTTATACGGGATTCTGTGTAGGAGCTGAAGGTGACACCTCCAACTATAGAACTCCAGCAGATCTGACTACTCATGCTTCAGTTCGGTCATACGGAACCATGAGGTTTGACGCGTCAAATTCTAATTCAGCATATGGTAATACCTCAACGACTGAGGTTCGTCCGAATTCTGTTAAGGGCATTTGGCTGATTCGTGTGAGTGGGGTGTTTGAATCGGCAAGTACTGTTTTTAATGTCATCAATGCTGATGAAGATGAGCCTGGTTCTGGCGCTGTTGTATATGGAGGTTCAGTCACTAGCGAATATGATGTTGCGGGTGCGATAGAAACAACCTCCACATTTCGAGCAAGAACAACATTTGGAACCACCACCGCACGTTCATCGATCATTGAATCATCCGATGGAACGAATACGAATGTTTTAGCTATAAACTCTGGAGCGTCTGGTTCTGGGGGTGTTGGAACAGATATCATTGCCGAATCAGGTGAACTAGGGCTTTACAGTCGCGGTGGGGCGGTGATTCGTGCTCTCGATGATGGCTCCGTTCGCTTTCAGGATAGTGCGGGTGTAGGAAGAATGCACCTTTATAATGTCGGAATCGATATTGCTGGAAGAATAAACAGCGCAGATGTTATTATTTCCAGTAATCTTGCCACTGAATCAACAGGAAATGTCAGCAATAATGCTTTGATAATGACCGCAGCTGATACAAATTATAACTGTTACTTAGGTTATTATTTGGTTGCAGGAGAATATCATAGCTGGCGAACAATAATGAACGGAACAACGACGTTTCAGGTTCGCGGAGGAGCGCAAGGTTGTTATGCGGCATCATTTAATCAAACGTCAGATTCAAGATTAAAGTTTAATAAGAAATTCATAGAGAATAGTTTAGAGAAAACCGTCGGAATGAGGGGGATGACTTATGATAAAAATGGTCACGACTCGGCGGGTGTCATTGCTCAGGACATTGTTAAAGAATTTCCTCAAAGCTGTACTGAAGTTCCCCAACCAATTCAATTTTCTGATGGTTCAGTTCTTGAATCTTATCTAGCGCTCGACTATGGATGCATAACAGCACTTCATACCGAATCGATAAAAGAAATGCTTTTGATGATAAAAGACATTTTTGATGATCCGAATGGTGCCGGAAGAGATAAATTAAATGATTTATGCTCTAAAATTAACACCTCCTTAGATGACGAAATGATAAATAAGGGCGATACCTCCTATCATGATCTTCAGCCTGAAGAGACAAGCTGATTAATTCGCATAGAATGAGAGTTAATCAATTCCATCATTCTTAAAATGCTGTGAAAGAACCTACAAAAAAGAGGATCATTCACATGCATAGCTCACAGATCACCGTACTATTAAACGAGGA
The DNA here is from genome assembly GCF_011752685.1 of Candidatus Pantoea communis. Classification (NCBI taxonomy): domain Bacteria; kingdom Pseudomonadati; phylum Pseudomonadota; class Gammaproteobacteria; order Enterobacterales; family Erwiniaceae; genus Pantoea; species Candidatus Pantoea communis. The sequence goes on along the minus strand of NZ_VWXC01000001.1, from coordinate 223,812 downwards.
CGATCAGAATCGGGACACGACTCATACCTTCATGACCTATGCGGGTGAGGCGTGTTCCATTCCTGGGTTCTTCATCCCAAAGCCGTTCAGGCTCTTCAAAGCCATTCACTGTAATGAGTACAGAATCATTTCAGATGAACCCAGACCAAAGACGTTGTTTTATATTAAGCTCTTTGATTTGGATCCTACCAAAGAGTTTATGCTTAAACGCATTTCCTCCCTGTCAAAAAAAATCACGCAATGCCTTGTCTGGAGTTCTCTTGTGCCGGGACATCGTGACGCCTTTCATTTCCTTGCCACCCGTTTCTTTGAGCATTTCCTTGATTCATTCAATATCGCCATCACACCAGGCCCGATGACATTATGCGGCGCGCATTTCTGGGAAGGTCGTTTACTGACCTCTTTCACACAATCTGATGTCTCAGTTTTCAGCTTGAAAGATACTGAGGGCGAATCCTCTATTGAAGAGATCCCGAACTGGATTGATTTTCAGATCGAATGGAGCGAATTCATCTATAAATCCTGTGAGGGCATCAATGATGATTCGGTGATCCTGATAAGCAAGGCTCGCCCTGATTACAGTGAACGTTTTTTGATTGGATAGAGTTAAAGCTTAAGGGAAGCTTAAATCATGAGCACCAGCAACATCATAATAATCACCATCGTTTTATATTTTTTGCCTTTGTGGCTCGCCTGGTACAACCTCAACCGCTTCAATTGCTGGTTCGATCGTCTGGCAGTCTGTGGACATTGGATCTGGACAGGATGGGTCGTCTTGCTGATAGATTACTGTTTTATGGGCTAAAAAAAACCGGCTTGGAGGATGATCCCTAAGCCGGAAGAGTCCAAAACGGTGATAGAAGTAACTCTTGATTTAATGAGGTTGTACTGTCGAGCTGGACAGAGAAGGCATTATTCACGAACATTTTCTTTGATGCGTATCAATCTGAGCTTAAACCGTCCTCTTTCTAACCCTTCCTCTCAATCACCTTGTAAACAAAAATGTTTACAACGAAAGCCCCTCCAACTAGTATGGCCTTAATGCAACAAAAATGTTTACAAGGCCGATCATGAACAAATCAGAGTTCTTTTCCCTGCTTGAGGATAACCAATCCGAAATCATCATGACGAACACGCGCATTCGATCCATCCAGCGCGGTTCAGTCGTGGAGGTGGTATTGTCGATTCAGGGTTATGGCGTCATCACCCTTTCGCGTCACAAACCAGGCAGTCAAAAACTCACTGAGAATGAAGTAAAGTTCGATCGCTGGTTTGCTGAATGGACAGAAACGGAATCCGAACCGATGTCGGTTTCGACACTCACCATTGAGCCTGTCGAAGTATCAGCTACAAACATTCATCACGATCTGTTCTTAGATGTTGAGTTCATATCGATGAAGGTTGTTCGTGAACGCGAGACGAAAAAAAAGCCGGGAGTCACCCCGGCGAAAGTCACACAGCAAAAGAAAATTGATAAGGATCATCCGCAGACGTCAACGCAATATCTTAACGCTTTGCGTTCAGTCTTTGCGAATTCAGATTATTACTTACTGAAAATCAGAGGAATACACAATCTGAGCGAAATCATCACCTATGTATTCATGTTGCGTCGAGGTGATGTCAGTTTTCTGTGTTTGTTTCATCAAACTGTCTCAGTTTTTCCTTTAGTAGTGGCTCAAAATACTCGCGCACCTCCGTAGGTAAGAGTTCGGTGATCGCTGCTATCTCTAATGCTTTAAGCAAGATGATGTCATTCACGCTTCTGTGTGGACATTCTGTCTGATAGGACATTGCCAGTTCTTCGACGGACGACTCATCCAGTTCAAATGAACCGGAGGATGTCTCTCGCACCAAATCAGACACAATAAGTTCGGTCATCAAATGTGATCGTTTAAGGACAGATTCGACGACTTTCTTTTCTTTGATATTGCCAGCGTATAGGATTAATCCGAACGTAATAACGAAACATTCAGTAATGACTGTTATCAGGTTATTAATATCTTCGTGAATCGTGCTGATATTTACATCAGGAGCGAAAGATTCGCTCGCCATCAAAAAATGTTCAGCAAGAAGTACCGCGCCAGCAATTGAAATTAATAAGCCAAATAGTCTAATCATAATGAGCGAATTCCTTAAGTGATTGAGTTTGTTAAGAATATGTTTTACCACGTCTAAAGAATTGCAAAATCACAAGCAATGCGATTTTTGATCTTTCGTATATTCAAATCACTTTCAGATCTGGCTGTTTGCTATTTTTGCCGGATGTTCCAGGGATAATCACTGAATTAATGAGGTTAAACGTATGGCCAATTTTAATTATAACGTCCGTGTATTAACTGTCATAGAAATGACATATTGGATTAATGACCACATCAAAACTGAAATTCAGGCCTCCGATGTTACAGTCGTAAGCGGTTATACCCACTGGCATTTTCAACGCTTATTCCGTGAGATTACAGGCTATACGCTTTCAGAGTATATCCGTATGTCCCGCGTGTTGAATGTCGCGACCGCCCTCGCGAACACTCACAAACGCATTACTCATATTTGTTATGACAATGGTTTCTCCAGTCAACAATCACTGGCGCGACTTTTCCGGCGTTATTGCGGATGCACTCCTTCTGAGTTCCGCGCTCGGGTCTCTCACGATCCTGATTACCTGGGTAATAAAATGTCTGAAATCATGAAAGCGAACACGATCGCGGCAACCTGCCAGTGTCCGACTTCAAACAAAAAATCGAAACGCTGGAGTCATGCGCTACCTCATACACCTGATTTAGCTCGCCTGACTGCTTAACACCTCAAGCGCTCTCTGAGCGCTTTTTATCTCCGCTATTCCTTTTCCCATTGTTAGACGATGACCATCATGAAAAAAGAACCAAACCCGCAAGAATTCGCCTACGCGACCACAGCGATCCTTTCCCTTATCGACTCAGTCGGTGCGCCCCTCAGAATCAAAGAGGTGAGGGCGGCGAAGAGTCTGATCCTGTCGAACACCGATCTCATTTTCAATTATGAATATGTTTTCAATCTGCGAGGGGAGTTTGAGGACAGGCTCAAGGAAGACCCTGAGCGCGCCACAAAGCAGATTTTGAGCGAGATAGGGTTCATGCGCCTCTCTCCTGATCAAGCCGCCTTAGCGATTGATATAGGCATCAAATATTTGAAGAAGAACCTTCGCATCACAAAAGAGAAGATAGAGATACTAGAACGAGCAGCGAAAAAGCTGAACGTCACATTCGAAAAGAATCTCTCGTTCTGGATTCGATAACAAAAAGGCGCTCATTGAGCGCCTTTTTATTATCTAGCAAAATACAGATTTCGATAATGCGAGTTTTTGTTTACGTCCCTCAATCCCGTTCTGACCACCATTAATGATTTGAGTGATATTTTGCACGTCATCCTTATCAGCATAATAATTAAGTCGATATGCGCCCCAATATGCAGCAGCAGAACATGTGGCCATATCATGACGACACAGCAAGTCAGGGAAAGAGAGAACGTCAAAAGAAAGGTAATCCAGCAAGGCTGAATAGTTTCCTTTCCCGCTGGTTTGAATAAGTCCACGGCCACGATAATTATAACCGTCACCAGAATCGATATCGCCATTGCCGTTCATTTTCGAATAAACGATATTCCCTATCATTTTTTGATTCGCTGGATGGGCGTCAGTGCGGCCATATGCGCTTGCTTGTTCAGGAGTAATGCGACCGTGAAAGGTTGAGAGAAGACTAGCCTCAGAGTAATTCAGGGACTCTTCCACCTGAGAGAAACCAACAGACTCATAACCGATCTGAGCGATGAAATGCGCAATCCGAAGCGGGGTGATGATGTCAAAATTAATGAGGTTTTCCAGCAAAGAATCAAACCAGAAGTCGCGCAGGTAATCAGAGATCCCCGCTGCTTTTTGAAACTCGTTCGGGGTAAACATCGTGTTTGCTTTCCTCGACGTGACAAGAAAAAAGGAGGACATTTCGTCCTCCATTATGGCACATTGAGCAGCCCCGAAAGCTGGATTTCACGATTTTAGCGTTCGAAATGATACTGTAAGTTATTGATTTATTTGTAGTGGATCATCATGTTTTGTCATGAAAAGTCGTCTATTTATTAATCAGTGTTGTGAGTTATCTAATTGATTTTAAAGTGAAAACTTGCGGATGGAGCCACTATCAATCCAATACTGCGCGTTGGCATTGCCGGTCGCAGACAGCGTATTCAGTTTCAGACTCAGTTGTTCAAGCGGCACGCGAGTGCCGTCATCCATGCGGGCATCGCTCAGCACCAGGCGCTCCGGACCAAAGTTGTCCGGCCCCGGCTGTACCGCCAGCTTGATACGCAGGATGCTTTCGCCGGCGACTTTACGCGCCAGATTCGGATCGGTGATGCTCAGACTGTACAGCGGTGAAGCTGGCCAGCGGTCATTATCCAGCTGACGGAAACCGAGGCAGACATTGCCGCGAATGCGGAAACTGCTTTTACGGTCCAGTGCGAAATCCCCTTTGTCGAGGTCGATCTCGCTGTAACACAGGTTGTCATCGCTCAGCGTGGCCGTTTCATCCAGCACGCCGAGATAGCGAATGGTGGAATAAGGCTCGAAATCACCCGCACGGAACCAGAAGCTGCTGAGACGCAGATCGAGCGCCAGCAGGCACAGCATCGCGCCCACGGCAGCCGTGGATTTCGGGTTATCAATCCGGCCTTGTTTGTTGAACGGATACCAGTCGCTGGTGTGATAGCCTTCCAGCGACAGAATACGGCTGCCCGGCAAAGGTTGCAGATGACGCACCAGCGCCTGAATGCCCGGGAAGCGCGAAGGACGGCCGGTTAACAGCAGTACATCGCACTGATACAGCGACACCACTTCGCACATGGCACGCAGGGCCGGGATGATCGCCATACGATGCTGCAGGAACTCACCGTGCAGCTGCGCCATGCTGACCACCAAAGGCACATCCAGCAGATCGAAGCGGTTGTCGCCGCCCAGCGTGCGCTGAATCTCACCGTTAACAAACGCCAGCACGCTGCTGGCCGGTTTTTGTGGCACCAGCTCACCGAACAGCGCATTGATTTCGCTGTGGCTGTCGAGCGGATCCCAATTTTCGTAGCGTTCCAGCACGGCCTGCGCCAGCGGGATGAACAGCTGCAGGGTGACTTGCTGACGCAGCGTGGCTTGCCCATCCATGCGGCTGTCGTGACCGAACAGCTTGTTCATCAGCGGTTCGGCCAGCGTCAGCCCAGCCTTCTGCAGACTTTGTTGCAGTGCAGGCAGAATCCAAAGCTGAATCACATCCAGGAGAATATCGTCGCCTGCGACTTTAAAGCCTTCACGGAACAGCAGGCGCGGGGTGATTTTAACGTTATTACCCTGGCCGTCATCGAGACGATATTGGGTGATGGCCAGATCGGTGGTGCCGCCGCCAATATCGATAGAAGCGATGCGCAGGCTTTTGCCCGGTACTTCGTCGACTTCACGTGGACGATCCGGACGCGCCATGCTGCTGAAGAAATCTTCCGCACGCCCGGCAAAGTTCACCTGGGTTTCATTGAACAGCCACACCATTTGTCCGCAGGTGGCTTCATCCCATTCCATCTGCACATCCGGCACCGGGCGCAGGCTTTTCGCCTGACTCTGCACGCTGAAATCTTCCTCAGCCGGATGCCAGCCTTCGGCTTTCCACACCAGCCCGATGGCTTCCTGCATGCGACGACGGAAAATCTCGCGTTCCGGTTTCGGCATCGCGGAAGGCAGCGTGAGGATCACATGACGCAGCTGGCGCGGAGCCTGGCTCTGCGGCATGCGCTGACGCTGTGCCACGCTGTTCATCTGCATCATCGCCTGAGCCAGCAGCTCACACAGCATAAAGGTCATCAGCGAACTGCGGCTGTAGCTGGCAGAGAACACCGGCAGGCGATCGTCTTCCGCCAGCGCGTGCAGCGGCTGGCCTTCGTCATTCAGCAACAGGGTGAAAGGCAGCGCAGTTGCCTGTGGCTCATCACTGCTGCCATGGGCGTTAAAGCGCCAGCCTGGCTGATAACGTGCTTCATCCCACAGATAACGGCGCGGGCTGGAGAGACCGGTGCTGCCTTCTGTGCCCGCGCGCAGCAGGGCAAGACGGCTGGCTTCACGGCCAACGCGCGTCAGCGATGGCCACATAAAGGCGTTTTCGCGGCCGCTTTCCAGCGAGAAGTTTGCTTTACCAAAGCGGGTTTCCGCAAATTCGAGACGGCTGTCAAACAGCTCGTTGTAGACCTGATGTGGCTCAGAAAGGTCGCGCAGTTGCAGTTCGTAAGTCTGGCGCAGACCGTTGCTCTCTTCAGCGTGGTCTTCCACCAGAATGCCGCAGGTGTGCGAGTTGCCAACGTCGAGGATGATATCGACATTCACCGCCGGGGTTTGCAGCGAGGTGGCCTGAATGTAGATCTCGGCCAGATCCAACTGCTCACCCAGCAGCTCCAGCAGGTTGAGATAGTGTGCCTGATACTCAAACTCACGCAGCGCCTGATTCAGCTCCTGCTCGCGGCGAGATTCCAGCGCGTTGACCTGCTGAGTAAAGGTTTCACGCAGCCAGCCATCCACCCAGGTGTGGTCCAGAAACTCACCCAGTTCATAGTTGTGCCAGGCAAGGGCGAAACTCACGCCGTTTTGCGCATCGGCTTTGCTCAGACCGTGCTGTTCGCCGCCGTCCTGTTCCGGCACGATACGGGTGTCAAACGCCAGCGTAATGCGATGGGTGTTACCTGCGGCATCGGGCTGTGCCAGCGGTGCCAGGTGCAGGCGTGCCCAGTTATCCGGGCCGCCAATAAAACGGCGACCGCTGGTGCAGCGCAGCACCGGCAGCGGCAGCCATTGATGCGCCAGCAGCGTTAACGAATCTGCCAGTGCAATGTCCGACTCGGGACGTACCACCTCTGCTGCACCGCCATCTTCGGGATAGAGCAAAAATTTGCCGCTGTTACCGTCCACGTTCAGTCGCAGCAGCGGACCGTTAGCGGTTTGACGAACGAACTGGCGGCGCGCCTGCAGGGCAGGCAGACGTAAGCCAAAATCGAGAAACTGCACACCGCTATCTTCAATCAGCGTGATTTTTTGTTTGTCATCGATGAGGGGAGCCAACATGTTTACTTACTCTCACGCTTAATCGTCAACGGGAAGACCTGATCTGCGCCGTACTGCGCAGTACAACTGGCAATGCCATCACCGGCTTTACACACCAGTTCCGGCATGCGGTAGCGCGATTTGTCGCTGCAGGTCGCAGTATAGCGGCTGCGAACCACCATGGTGCCGTCCACCGTCATTGCGGCAGTCACATCGGCTTTACAGCGGATGTTATCGCCCTGTGTAATGGTAGCGATGCCTTTACCGTTACGCAGCTGGTAACGCAGGCTCGGTGGCTTACCGGTTGGCAGGTTAGTTTGTCGTAATATGACGCGCCAGGTGCCGTTGATAAACTTCACGGAGCCAATACGCGCATCTTCGGTAGTCATCACCAGGTCATCAGCCTTAGCCGGTTCCGTATGTTCAGCAATCACCTCAGGCGGTGCAGGAGGCGCGGCAGGCACAGGCGCAGCGGTGACCGTGGCCGTTTTTTGTGGCAGCGTGGCGGCCAGTTTCTCAGCTTTCGCGACCACTGGCGGTGGCGTGAAAACGGGAGCCGGTGCATCGGCAACCTGGGCAGGCGGTGTGGCTTCAGGCGCTGGGCTGTGCAGCCAGAACGCTACGCCAGCCGCAACCACGGCGGCAACCGGCAGCAGCAATGCCAATGGACGCAATGCGGAAGGGCGGCGAACAGGCGGCTGTTCAACTTTAGGCTCAGGCTCAGGTGCGGGTTGTGGCGCTTCGGGTTCAGGCTGGGCGATCTCAACGGGCTCTTCCACCACGGGTGCAGCCACAACGGCAGGCACCTCAATCAAAGGCGCAATAACCGGTGCCACGATAACCGCAGCCGGTGGTTCTGGCAGCAACGGCGGTAAATCCTCCTCCAGACTGTCGCGCAGGCAGGCCAGTGCGTCATCGCGTGAGCGCGCCTGCGGATCGACAAAGCCCCAGAAGGTGATGACGGGTTTGCCGTCGACCAGATAAACGTACTGCTGATCCGGGAACTGCAGCGTCTTGCTCAGTAAGGCGCCAAACAGGCGCATCGCCGGATTCTCCGCGTCACGCGCGCGTAAACTTGCGGCCAGTAAATCCTGCTGGTTGAGCGTCAGGAGTTCCAGCGCTTTTTGCCGTTCATGATCGCTGGCACCGCGCCACGATTTCACTTTGCCGTTAAAGGGCGCATACCAGTCGAGGCGATCCCCGCGCTCGTTGGCCTGGGGAATGGCGAGGCAGTTTGCCAGCGCCGTCTGGCGGCGCAAACGCAGTGTTTCACGGATTTGCAGGGCAGAAGCCCAGACCGGCTGGCCGTTTTCACCCAGTGCCAGTACCGAATCCAGATTGCCGCTGCGCAGAAAAGTTTTTGCCACTCGTAGGGCCCTTATCGGTGGTTGCCTGAAGCAAAACAGTGTGTGTAATTGGCGATGCTGGTGATCTTAAGCCAAATGCAGGGGAATCAAACGGCTGATAAAGGGGGAAAAACAGGGTGTTTTTCCCGCGTGTAAGCGTCGGTTGCTGAAATTTTAAGCGCGTGCGCGGTGGCTCAGCACCAGATGGGTGATCATGCCGCCGATTAATCCCCAGAAGGCAGAACCAATCCCCAGCAGAGAGATACCACTGGCGGTGATTAAAAAGGCGACGATGGCGCTGTCACGGTGATCGGGCTCGGCGAGAGCGCGTTGCAGGCTGCCGGAGAGGGTAGCCAGCAGCGCCAGCCCGGCCAGCGTGGCGATCAGCACCTGCGGCAAGGCACTTAACAGAATGGCAATCAGCGCGCCGGTAAAGCCAGTCAGCAGATAGAAAATCCCGGCAATCGCGGAGGCCATCCAGCGTCGTTTCGGATCGGCATCCACATCCTCTCCCATGCAAATGGCAGCGGTAATGGCCGCAATACACACCGAAAAGCCGCCAAACGGAGACAAGACCAGCGCAATAAAGCCGGTCCAGCCAGTAAGAGCGGAAACCGGCGGTTGGTAACCATGCGCCTGTAAGGTCGCAATGCCAGGCGCATTTTGTGAGGCCATGGTGACCAGAAAATAGGGCAATCCCACCCCAATCAGCGATGCCAGCGTGAACTGCGGCATGATAAATTCCGGCACGCTCAGCGTCAGAGCATGCGGCGGGAAATGAATCGCCTGCTGACCCACCGCCACCAGCACGCCAGCGATCAGCGCCAGAATGATGGCATAGCGTGGCAGCCAGCGTCGGCTTAACAGCCACACCAGACACATACTGCCGCACAGGGCGAAATTGCCTTGTAAACCGGTAAAGGTGCCGATCCCGAAGCGCAGCAAAATCCCCGCCAGCATTGCCGCGGCCAAAGATTGCGGAATGTGGTTCATCAAGCGGGCAAACAGTCCGGTCACGCCACTCAGTACGATCAGCGCATTGGTCGCCACAAAAACGCCGACCACTTCATTTAAGGTCAGGCCCTGCACGCTGGTGGCCAACAGTGCCGCCCCCGGCGTCGACCAGGCGGCCAGAATGGGCATGCGTGTCCACACTGAAAGACCGAAAGAGGCGAGACCCATACCAATGCCGAGCATCGACAGCCATCCGCCGATCTGTTCTGGCGAGGCGCCTGCAGCCTGAGCGGCCTGGAAAATCAATGCGGCAGTGCTGCTGTATCCCACCAGCACCGCAATAAAGCCGGAAACCAGCATAGGGAAAGAGAAAGCGTTGCGCGAAGTGGCGGTGATCATTGGTTTGCATCCTGCTGTGCGTTATAACGCACACTATTGCACGAGTGTGTTATAACGCACAAGTGCTACACTGCGCGCGAATTTGCCAGGAGATAGCATGGAAAATCTGCATCAACATTTGAGCCAGGCGTTAAAACAATTGCGCCAGGCGAACGGCTGGAGCCTGACACTGGCAGCGGATCGCACCGGTGTCAGCAAAGCGATGTTGGGCCAAATTGAACGCGGTGAATCCAGCCCGACGGTGGCGACATTGTGGAAAATCGCTACCGGTTTCAATGTGCCTTTCTCGTTTTTTGTTCAGGGTAGCGATCAACCGCCGGGTATCGCCGCGACGTTTAGCCAACCCAATGCGCAAATGCAGGTGAAGCCGCTGCTGCCCTATGATGCCGCGTTGCGTTTTGATCTGCTGGAAGTCACGCTTGCTGGCGGTGCACAAAGCGACTCTTCCGCACACGAAAGTGGCGTGATTGAGCAGGTGGTGGTGCTGGAAGGTGAGCTGCTGCTGTGCGTGGAGGGAACCTGGCGTCGTCTGCAAAGCGGCGAAGCGCACCAGTTTGCGGCGGATGTCGCGCACAGTTACCGCAATCCCCTCAGCACACCTCTGCGTTTTCACAGTTTGATTCATTATATCAAGCGGCCCTGAGTGCCAATTACAAATTGATACGAAGGTAAACTACACAGTTTGCCTTCGTATTTATATACTCGCGCTTCATCAGTAAGGAGAAGGTGCCATGAGTGACCTGAATAGCGCGGCTGCGACTCTACGCAGCGTGAATGGCAAACTGGCGCGACGTCTGCGCGAATCGGCCCCACCGGGCGATCTTACCTGGCCGCAGGTTTCTGTGTTGGGTTATCTGGTGCGCGATGGCGCGATGACGATAACTGAACTGGCCGGGTTAGAAGGCGTGCGCAGCCAGTCGATGGGTGCGACCGTTGCCAGCTTGCAGGAGCAGGGGTTAGTGAAAGGCGAAGCCGACCCGCTGGACGGCCGTAAAACCCGCTATCTGCCGACCGAAAGCTGCCTGACGCTGATCGCTGCCAATCGTGCACAACGTGATGACTGGCTACTCCAGAGCATGGCAACCACGCTCAATAGTGCGGAACAGAAAATTTTAATGGCCGCTATTCCCTTACTGCAACGTATTGCCGACCAATAATCCTGAGAGGAATTCCCATGGCTTTAACGACCTTAGACGCAAAAACCGCCCTGATTGTGATTGACCTGCAGCACGGTATTGTCCGCCTTCCTGTTGCGCCTTTGTCAGCCGATGTCGTGGTTGAGCGTTGTGCACAACTGGTTGAGGCGTTTCATGGCAAAAACCTGCCGGTGGTGAAAGTGAATGTCGCCGGTGGCGCACCAGGCCGTAACGAGCAGGCGCGTCACAGTGGCGAACTGCCAGCCGACTGGGCTGTGCTGGTGCCGGAAATGGCGCTGAAAGCTGATGAGATTGCCGTGACGAAAAAGACCTGGGGTGGTTTCCACAACACGGATCTGCACGATCAGTTGCAGCAGCGTGGTATCACTCAGGTGGTGGTGTGCGGTATCGCCACCAGCATTGGCGTGGAATCCACTGCGCGTCAGGCTTACGAGCTAGGTTACAACGTCACGCTGGCAACAGATGCGATGACCTGTCTGAACGCTGATACCCACCAAAACAGCGTTGAGCGTATCTTCCCGCGTCTGGGCGAAACCGGCTCAACCACCGACGTGCTGGCTCTGCTGAAGTAAAACGACTGGTCAGGCATGCTCATGCACTGCATGCGCATTGTCAAAACGGCATAAAAAAAGCCCTGCAATCCGAATAAGGTTGCAGGGCTTTTTTTCAGGCGCGATGTCAGTTACTGAAACGCATAACTTACCGTCAGACCTACACTGTAGTTGCGTCCTGGTGCCGGCTCGTAATAGCGACCGTTGCTCTCATTGACGATCACTGAACCCACATAGGTGCGGTCAAACAGGTTATCCACGCGACCAAACAAGTCCAGCGTCCAGTTCTGCACCAGCCACTTATAACCCGAGTTCAGGCCAAATACGGTATAAGAGGGTGCTTTGACATCATTTTCATCGTCCGCTGCAATGTCGCTCATGTAGCGCACATCACCGCCGGCATACCAGCCTTGATCCGGTGCATAGGCTAACCCGGCATAGGCCATATTACGTGCGATGCCTGGAATACGGTTGCCGTCACAGCTTTCAGTGCCACAGGCGTTAGAGCGATAGCGCGCATCCAGCAAGGTCCACGCCGCTTTCAGGTGCCAGTCATAACCAAACTCCTGATCCAGACCCAACTCTAGCCCGCGACGACGGGTTTCACCGGCATTTTTATAACTGGTGCGGCCTTCATAGCTGCTGTCAGAGACGATTTCGTTTTTGGTATCGGTCTGGAACACGGCGGCGGTAATTAAACCGTTACCGATACGCTTTTTAGTGCCCAGCTCAACCGTATCGCTGGTCGCCGGCTTCAGATTGAGGTTCAGGCCAGACTGATCGGTTGAGCGATAAGACAACTCATTTAGCGTAGGCGTTTCAAAGCCACGGCCCGCAGACACATAGGCATTCCAGCTATTATCAATCGCATATTTCAGTGAGGCGGCTGGCAGCCAGCGGTGATAACGGCGATTACCGCTGTCATCGGGATCGCTGGAAGTGACGTAATAATCGTTAGAGTCGAAATTCACCGTGCTCAAACGCACACCAGCATCCAGTGACCACTTATCGGTGAACTGCCACGCCGTTTGCAGATAAGGATCGAGGTTCCACATCAGGTTGCGTTCATTGCGGCGCATATCACCCTGCACGCCGTAATCCGTCACGCCATTGCTGGTGGTGAAGTTCTGATAGCCTTTACGCTTCTCGGTCATGGTTTCATAGTCGAGACCAGCGGTCAGCGTCACGGGAAGGGTGAACACGGTATCGCGATGTGTCCAGCGCGTATCAATCCCCTGATAGTGTCGTGCCAGCGAGATCACGCCGCCGGGATGTCCTTTAGTATTAATCTGCGCACTAGCCGGGATCGATTGATACTGTGTAGTCTCACGCTCACCAGCGTACATCATCACGCTGAGATCGTCGTTCTCGCTCATCTGGCGCTGATAGTGCAGCCCAGCCTGCGTTTGGTCGACGGTTTTGCGCGCATTGTAAAGCGTTACGTTACTGGCAACCTGACGCGGATTATCTTTCCATTGCTCCTCGGTCAAACCGCCGGGATCCTGCGCATCCACGTGAACGCTGTTAAACAGTAGCGTCAGGGTGCTGACATCATCAATGCGCACACCGAGTTTGGCGTTACCGAGGTTTTTCTCTGCCGAGCTGTGATCGCGATAGCCATGGGTGGTAAAGCGCGAGGCCGACACGGTGTAATTCACGTCACCGGCGTGGGTGCCATCACCGGTGGCGCCGCTGGCTTTGACGCTGTTGCGCCAGCTGCCGTAGCTACCGTACCAGGTGCTGGCTTCCAGCGTGGTGGGCTGCTGGCCGGTTTGGGTCTCGACGTTAATCACGCCGCCCGACGAGTTGCCGTACAGGGCTGAGAAGGGGCCGCGCAGTACTTCAACGTGATCAATCGAACCAATGTCGATATTTGAGGTTTGTCCCTGACCATCTGGCATCGTGGCGGGAATACCGTCGACATACAGGCGGATACCGCGCAGGCCAAAGGTTGATCGCGAACCAAATCCGCGTACGGAGATTTGTAAATCCTGCGCATAGTTCTGGCGATTCTGAATCTGCATGCCCGGCACGCTGGCGAGGTTTTCCGAGAGGTTGACGCGTGGTGCCGCATGACGCATATCGTCACCGGACACCACACTCACCGCCGCGGGCGTATCCAGCTCTGACAAACCGGTGCCCGCGGGCGCGGCACTGACGACCATGGTATTGCTGGCATTATCCGCCGCCATCAATTGCAAAGGGAATAATGCAGGCAGCATCAGCAACGGTGCCTGTCGCAGTAAAGCAATTTTCATTATGAAAGACCGTATAAAAGACGTGGAATGAACCAAATGGAACATTAATCGCGCATATGTTAATAGTTTTGCCGATAAATGGTATTACATTTTCACGCATGATATTAAATAAATGCTGTTATTAGCGTTTTATACCTCAGGCAGGGAGAGGGCTGTGACGTTTGCTGCGTAAAGGCCGTTGACTCATGGCTATTTTGTTGGCAATGGGCTGAACAGGGACAACGCAAACGACTGAGCGGCTGCCGGATGGATTCATAAGCCATAACGATAGTGAAACTGCGCTCACGTTGTCTTTATGTGTCTCTCCCGCCAGTGTCATGACGATGGCCTATCATCTTAATAAGACTGAGGTTGTCGGGCAGGAGGATGCTCAGTGAGCCATCGGCGAACAGCTTCTGTCTCTGATCCTACTTCTCGCACCGCCCGGGTAAGTCTTTCCTGAGTCGTATGCAGAGTGAGCGTCCAGTAAGTGATTTGCCACTGTTCAGATAATTCAATGCGCGACAAAATTGACGGGATGCGACGCTGTATAGGGTCTTTCATTTTTATTATCCTCATGACTTAAACACATAATTAATTCTTATCGGATGAGGAGGTGATTTTGTTTTTTTTCTGCGCTGGGGAAAGCAGATTATTCCCTATTACTTTGTTTTAGCCATGATTGGGATGTTTCTTATACAGAAACGAGAAGAATAAGCGTAACGGCAAGCACGGGCTCATGATGTTATCGAATACAAAAAGGATGTCGGCGACACGAAACGATGATTGCTCAAAATAGAGATATTAAAAGCAATCAAACGGATGCGCTTTTTATTTATAAGCTAACAAGACAATAATTTCTTAAAAATATTTGAATAGTGCCTTTTAACTGATGATTCTTCAGCTTCATCCAGCTTTTTGAGCAATTCAAAACACAGTGTTTTACGACTGAGCGTTTTTCCCGCGCTTAAAATTTCGCCCACAACGCGCCCCAGGGCTTCCTCTTCTGAAATATCTTTCGGAGGTGCCACATCCTGTTCCATAGCCATTCTGTGATTCTTCGCTGCATCATTGATGCACATATCAATTCCTCTTAGGGATCACAGGCGTTCAGGAGAGCGCTATGATTAAATTTAATTAGGAAATGATTATTTCCTAATATGGTAAATGAATTATTCCAGAACCTTCATCACCATAGTAATGGTTTTTTTCCCATTAGTCACATCCTGAACTTTACCTACCACACGCATGCCGAATGCCACGCACAGCAATAAGCCTGCCGCAGTTTCAGCATCCAGTTGAGAGGAAATAGATCCGTCTTTCTGGCCTTCAATAATAAGCGAAACGAGAAAGTTTTGATTACGCAACACGGCCTGCC
Organism: Candidatus Pantoea communis; assembly: GCF_011752685.1. Lineage (NCBI taxonomy): Bacteria > Pseudomonadati > Pseudomonadota > Gammaproteobacteria > Enterobacterales > Erwiniaceae > Pantoea > Candidatus Pantoea communis. Next base: position 208,694 of record NZ_VWXC01000001.1, on the reverse strand, counting down.
TGACTAACTCTGAAAGTTCTTCATCCAGCGTTTGCAGTTCAACCGTGCTCCCAACAACCAAACAACCTCTACGCCCTTCAATCTCAACCGCAGAGTCTAAATAAAATTGCAGTAATTCTTCAATCCGCGATCTGCCATCCGGGAAATGTTGCAACCGCTGACGTAAATCGGCATTACGGAGGGCAATGTAGCGTTCAAATACCCGCAAAAAAAGGGTGCGCTTATCAGTAAACGCCTTATATATACTTCCAGCCGTTAAACTCATGGCTTCGCCCAGGTCGGCTATTGATGAAGCGTGATAACCTTTCTTTCTGAATACTATCATTGCTTTATCTAAAACGTCGTCCATATCGAAGACTCGGGGTCTTCCACGTTCTCGAGTGACTTTTAAGCTTTGGTTTTCTGATGACATCGGTAATTATTTATAGAGTGTTAGTTTCCCATTTATCATATGCGAACTTTTTCCAATAATCGAATAGCGATGAATACGAATTCTTGTGTCATTGCCGCAATGATAAAATTAACCCGGTAAATCGTTATCCCATCCTCCTCGCCAGGAAGCCCCCAGTGCTGTTTAAAAGCATGCTGATTACCACTGTGTCTTGTCGAGGTTGAGATTAAAAAATGCCTTTCGGCGCACCTCTCGCCTGGCTGCGCGCAGAAATTTCTGTCAGTCTGACTGTTTTGTCTGAATGCATAAAAGGGAATCAAGATGAGTCAGCAACCCGTCGTGGCGGTATTAGGTTTGGGCGCAATGGGGCACGCGTTTGCCGCAAACTTACTGAAAAAAGATTTTGTGGTGCGCGGCTGGAACCGCACGCGTGCCAAAGGTGAAGACCTGCTGGATGCTGGTTTGCAGCTTAGCGACAGCGCGGCACAGGCGGTGGAAGGCGCAGATGTGGTGATCGCCATGCTGTCTGACGGCGACACCACGCGTCAGACGCTGACCGAAGCGAGCAGTGCATTGAAGCAGGGCGCGACCGTCTGCCAGATGGGGACTATTGGCGTGGAAGCGACTGATGCGCTGATTGCCGACCTGCAACAGGCACGTCCGGATGTGCTCTTTATCGATGCGCCGGTTTCCGGTACCAAAGCGCCTGCCGAAAATGCGCAGATTCTGGTGATGGCCAGCGGCGATCAAAGCAAAGCGCAGGCCGCTGAGCAGGTGTTTGCTGCAATTGGAAAAGGCACACAGTGGCTGGGTGAGGCGGGTGCCAGCTCGCGTATGAAACTGGTGGTCAACAGCTGGCTGATTGGCCTGATGCAAAGTCTGGCGGAGAGTACACGCCTGGCGGAGCAGTTTGGTTTCAGCACCGACGATCTGTGGAAAGTGCTGGATGGCGGCCCGCTGGCAGCCCCGTACGCCAAAATGAAACTGGGTATGATCGCCAGTGGTGATTTCACCCCGCAGATGCATCTGGTGTGGGCTTTGAAAGATGCCAGATTGGCACTGGATGCTGCGGGTGAGACCAAACTGCCCGCGCTGGAGAACATCGTAGATGTCTGGCAGCAAGCGGTCGATGCCGGTTACGGTGAGCAGGACCTGGCGGCGGTTTACCAATACCTGAAGCGCTAAATGAGCCAGCGCCTCAACTTCGATTTTAGCCAGCGTCCGCTGGTGCCTTATGCGCACGATTATGTGCACGGTGATGCTGAGTCATGGCATCACCACGATTGTGCACAGTTGATCCATACCTTAAGCGGCGTAGTGAAAGTTGAAACCCGGCAGGGCAGCTGGATTGTGCCGCCGAGTCGTGGCGTGTGGTTACCGGCGGGCACCGGGCATGCACTGCAGATTGTGGGTGCCGTGGCGGCACGCACGCTGTTTGTCGATCCGCTGGCGCGGGCGGATTTGCCTGCCAGCTGTCAGGTGGTGCAGATTTCCCCGCTGCTGCGTGAGCTGATCGTCAGTGCTCTGGCATTGCCGGATCAATACGCTTCTGGCAGTCGTGCAGAACGCATTTATGAATTGATTCTCGATGAGATTCGCGTAATGGATGTGCTGCCCTTCGGCCTGCCGTGGCCGGAAAGTGAGAGGATGCGTGCACTGTGCCAGCAAATTCATCAGCAACCGGGCGAGAGCTGGACACTCGCGAGAGCGGCCAGCGAACTCTGTGTCGCTGAACGCACGCTGGCGCGGCATTTTAACCGCGAAACCGGATTGCAGTTCAGCGACTGGGTGCGCCGCGCACGTCTCAGCGTGGCGTTGGCGCGGCTTGCGCAGGGCGAAACGGTGTTAACGGTGGCGCTCGAACTCGGTTATGACAGCCCGAGCGCCTTCAGTGCGATGTTCCGCCGCGTGCTCGGCGTTACGCCGGCGAACTACTTTCCTGCGGCAGAAAAGCGTGGGCTGCGTTGAGCAAAGCCTGTAACGAGGCGCGTGCTACATCATTATCGATGCCGACACCCCAGGCACGTTCACCGCGCGCATTGAGACAGCTGATGTAAGTGACGGAGCGGCTGTCACTGCGTTTACCCAGCGTATGCTCGTGGTAATCCTCAATGCTAATCGCCAAATCATAGCGCTGACGCAGTGCCGCGACCGCCGCCGACAGCAGTCCGTTGCCTTTACCTTCCAGCGACAGCGTTTGTCCGCCATCCTGCACCCGCGCTTTAAACCGCGTTTCCCCTTTCTCATCACTGTGGCTTTCCGCTTCCAGCAAACGCCGCGCAGGCTGGGTTAAGCCGTAATGCTGACAGAACAGCTGCCATAACGCGTGATGGGTCATCTCCTGGCCGTGAGCATCGGTTTGCTGCTGCACAATGCGGCTGAAGTCTTGCTGCAACCCACGCGGTAACTGTAGTCCATGGTTTTGCTCCAGTAGCCAGGCCGCTCCGCCTTTACCCGACTGACTGTTGACGCGAATCACCGCTTCGTAGCTGCAACCGATATCGATCGGATCAAGTGGCAGATACGGCATTTGCCAGATCGCTTCCTGACGCTCATTGCGTTCGGCAAAGCCTTTACGAATCGCATCCTGATGCGAACCCGAAAACGCGGTAAACACCAGCTCACCAGCGTACGGATGGCGCGGATGCACCGGCAACTGGTTACAACGGGTCACCACTTCCAGCACCTGCTGGATATCGCTGAAATCGAGTTCCGGTGCCACGCCCTGAGTATACAAATTGAGCGCCAGCGTCACGATATCGACATTACCGGTGCGCTCACCATTACCGAACAAGCAGCCTTCAACGCGATCGGCTCCGGCCAGTATCGCCAGTTCGGCGCAGGCCACGCCGGTGCCGCGATCGTTGTGCGGATGCACGCAAATCGCCACCTGCGATCGCTGGCTAAAATGTCGGCAGAAATACTCGATCTGATCCGCATAGACGTTCGGAGTATTCACTTCCACCGTGGCGGGCAGGTTGATAATCATCGGGCGCTCCGGACTCGGTTGCCAGATCGCTGCGACTGCTTCACAAATCTCCAGCGCGAATTCTGGTTCGGTAAAGCAGAACGTTTCAGGTGAATACTGGAAGGTCCATGCGGTGTCGTTTTGTGCTTCACATTGGGCGCGGATTTGCCGTGCCCCGGCGCAGGCCAGCTCAATGATTTCTGCCTTACTTTGACGGAACACGCGCTCGCGGAACAACGGCGCAGTGGCGTTGTACATATGAATAATCGCCTGCGGTGCACCACGCAACGCTTCAAAGGTACGCTCGATCAGGTCGCTACGCGCTTGCGTCAGCACCTGAATCGCCACGCCCTGTGGAATATGATTCTGCTCAATCAGCAGGCGTACAAAGTCGAAATCGGTTTGCGAGGCGGCAGGAAACGCCACTTCAATCTCTTTGAAGCCGCAGCGCAGTAACAACTGCCAAAACTCGAGCTTGCGGGCGCTGTCCATGGGCGTAGCCAGCGCCTGGTTGCCGTCGCGCAGATCGGTGGAAAGCCAGCGCGGTGCCTGGGTGAGCTGGCGCGATGGCCACTGACGGTCGGGTAAATCGATCACCGGGAAGGGGCGGTATTTTTCAGCAGGGTGGTTCAGCATGAGGTTCTCCTTATGGGTCTGTACTCAGTCTGGACCACATCGCCGCACGCTGCTCACGCATAACTGACAAGCTACATTGCGTAACTGACATTTCGTTGCGAAGTTGCCGCAGCAGCCGGGCCCACATTCTGTGAACCCTCGCTATCCCAACCGTTCACAACAAATGTGGGATGATGAGAATCGACGGCCAAAAGCGTTGTACTGCTTATGCGCAGGATGATTTTCCTCAGACGAAATCGGCATCTGGGCTTTTAGCACAACAGGGTAGTCTGGGGTTTTGCGCTATAAGAGAAAATAGAATGAAAAGAAAAGCTTTAGCCCTGTTAGTGATGCTTGCCAGTGGAACCGCTGCGGCGGAAACCGTCACACTGCGCATTGCCGACCAGAAGGGCAATATGCATGCCGAGATGGAAGCGGCGCAGCAGCTCAATAATCTCAATTATAAAATCGAATGGGCGGAGTTCCCGGCAGCGGCACCGCTGGCGGAGGCGCTGAATGCAGGCGCCGTCGATGCGGGGATTATCGGTGACGCGCCGCTGCTGTTCTCGCTGGCGGCGGGTTCGCAGGTGAAAGCGGTGGCAGTGAGCAAATCCGTACCCGCAGGTTTAGCGGTGTTGGTGAGCCCGGATTCAGCGATCAAAACCGTGGCCGATCTGAAAGGCAAAAATATTGCCACCGGGCGCGGCTCAATTGGTCATTTTGAAGCGTTAAAAGCACTGGAAAAGGCCGGTTTAACCGATAAAGACGCCAACTTTCGTTTCCTGACGCCCGCCGATGCGCGCATCGCATTAGCCAACGGTTCAGTGGATGCCTGGTCTACCTGGGATCCTTATACCGCGCTAGCGGAAGTCACCCATACTGGACGTGTGCTGATCAATGGCGTTGGCCTCTCCAGCGGCAACAGTTTCCTCGCGGCCACCGATGCGGCCCTTAAAGATGATGCCAAACGCGCGGCGCTGCAGGATTACGTTAATCGTCTGGCGGCGGCAGATCGCTGGGCGAACAGCCATGTTGATGCGTACTCCACCACGCTGGCAAAAATTATCGGCTTCCCAAAAGAAGCCGCGGCGAAGTCCTTTGCGCGGCGCAAGTCGCATTGGCAAGCCATCGATGATGCCACTATTGCGCAGCAGCAGGACACCGCCGATTTTTATCAAAATCAGGGTCTGATCAAGCAGCATCTCGACGTCAAACCCACCTTTTATCATGGCCTAAAGGTTGCACAGAACTAACGCTTTGTGCCCCTTTATTTGGCGAATCAACCGGGCGCGAGTAGCATGGCGCCTATATTGTCTCGCTGTGTGATCCCCTATGTTATTTAAAACCTTCGATGGTCATAACGACCTGCTGCTCAATCTGTGGCTGCATCATCGTGACGATCCCGCTGGCGCCTTTTTTTCTGGCATTGAGAAAGGGCATCTGGATTTTCCACGTATGAAGCAGGGTGGTTTTGCCGGTGGGCTTTTTGCACTGTTTGTCCCGCCGCAGCGCTACATCAATGAGGTCGCGCCGCAACGTGCAAACGAGCAGTGGCAGCCGCTCAATATTCTCTGGCAGCAACTCGACATCCTCAAGACGCTGGCAGCGCAGTCCGGCGGGCGGGCCCGTTTATGCCTGACGGCGGCGGATATTGCCAGCTGTCGCCACGATGGCGTGCTGGCGATGGTCGCGCATATTGAAGGGGCGGATGGATTCGATGCCGATGGCGAAGATTTGCATGCCTTTTATCAGGCAGGCGTGCGCAGCATCGGGCCTTTCTGGAACTTACCTAACCGATTTGGTGAGGGGGTAAACGGTGCTTTCCCGCATTCACCAGACACCGGACCGGGCCTGACCACCGCCGGTGAGCAGTTGATCCTTGCCGCCAATCGCCATCGCATGATGATTGACGTGTCGCATATGAATGAGAAAGCGTTTTGGGACACCGCACGGCTCTCAACGGCACCGCTGGTGGCCAGCCACTCTAACGCTCACGTGCGTTGCGCGCAGCCGCGCAATCTTACCGACCCGCAACTGCGTGCCATTCGCGACAGCGGCGGTGTGGTAGGTATTAATTTTGGTAACGCTTTCTTACGGCCGGATGGCAAGCGCGATAGTGATACGCCATTGATCGAAATTGTTAAACATCTGGATCATTTAGTTGAAATAATGGGGCCAGAAAACGTAGCATTTGGTTCGGATTTCGACGGCATCAGCGTGCCCGATGCGTTGAAGGATGTTTCAGGGCTACCGCATCTCTATGCGCTGCTCACGTCACTCGGCTATGATCAGGTCATGATTGAGCAGTTTGCCTGGGGGAACTGGCTGCGCGTCCTGCAACAGATTTGGCAGGATTAGCACAATTCCCTTACCGAATCAGGGTTGATCTGCCCGCTACATTGGCGCAACATCAGCCCGCGTCGTGCCTTGCTGCCAGAAAATTCGTTTACTGGTGCAAGCATTTCCAGCAGAGCCTGCTCTGCGTTATTTGTTTTGAGGAAGAAAGTTATGTGGAAAAAACCTGAATTTGTTGACCTGCGTCTGGGCCTGGAAGTGACTCTGTACATCTCCAACCGCTAAGACTTTCTGCCCGCCATTCGTGCGGGCATTTTATTTTTCATTCTGGTTATCTCTCATGTTTATTAAAGTGCTCGGTTCAGCGGCAGGCGGCGGCTTTCCGCAGTGGAACTGTAACTGCGCCAATTGCAGCGGCCTGCGCAACGGTACGATTCAGGCTCAGGCGCGGACGCAATCCTCGATCATTGTCAGTGACAACGGCGAAGATTGGGTGCTGTGTAACGCATCGCCAGATATCAGCCAGCAGATCGCCCACACACCCGAACTGAATAAAAAAGGGGTACTGCGCGGCACCGCGATTGGCAGCATCATTCTTACCGACAGTCAGATCGATCACACCACCGGTTTACTCAGTCTGCGCGAAGGCTGCCCGCATCAGGTGTGGTGTACGCCCGAGGTGCATGCCGATCTCACCAGCGGTTTCCCGATTTTCACCATGTTGCAGCACTGGAATGGCGGGCTGCAGCATCATGGTCTTACGCCACTCGAACCGTTCCGCGTCGATGTCTGTCGTAACCTGCAGTTCACCGCCATCCCGATTCTCAGCAACGCGCCGCCATACTCGCCGTATCGCGATCGTCCGTTACCGGGCCATAACGTCGCGCTGTTTATTGAAAATACCGCCAATGGGCAGACGCTGCTGTATGCGCCAGGTCTGGGCGAGCCCGATGCGGTGATCATGCCGTGGCTGGAGAAAGCCGATTGCCTGTTAATTGACGGCACCGTCTGGCAAGACGATGAGTTGCTCGCCACTGGCGTCGGTAAAAACACCGGCAAAGCGATGGGGCATCTGGCCCTCGCGGAAGAGCATGGCCTGATGGCGCTGCTGGCGTCACTGCCGGCGAAACGCAAAATCTTAATTCATATTAATAACACCAATCCGATCCTCAACGAGCAGTCGCCACAGCGTCAGTATCTGACGCAGCAGGGCATTGAAGTGAGCTGGGACGGGATGGCGATTCATCTGCAGGAGAGCGCATCGTGATCATCACCGAAGCCTTATCGCCACAAGAATTCGAGCAGGCGCTGCGTGCCAAAGGCGCGTTTTACCATATTCATCATCCGTACCATATCGCGATGCATAATGGTGAAGCGACGCGTGAACAGATTCAGGGCTGGGTCGCGAACCGCTTCTATTACCAGACCAATATTCCCCTTAAAGACGCGGCGATTATGGCGAACTGTCCGGATCCCGCAACCCGCCGTAAGTGGGTGCAGCGCATCCTCGATCATGACGGCAGCAACGGTCAGGAAGGCGGTATTGAAGCCTGGCTGCAACTCGGTGAAGCGGTGGGATTGGATCGTGAAGTCCTGCTGTCCGAAAAACTGGTGCTTCCGGGCGTGCGTTTTGCTGTGGATGCCTACGTTAACTTCGCCCGTCGCGCCAACTGGCAGGAAGCGGCCTGTAGCTCATTAACTGAGCTGTTTGCACCGCAAATCCACCAGTCGCGCCTCGACAGCTGGCCGCAGCACTATCCGTGGATCAAAGAAGAGGGTTACTTCTATTTCCGCAGCCGCCTGAGCCAGGCAAACCGCGATGTGGAGCACGGGTTGGCGCTGGCGCTGGAAGTGTTCACCACTGCTGAGCAGCAGAACCGCATGCTGGAAATTCTGCAGTTCAAACTCGATATTCTCTGGACGCTGCTGGATGCCATGACCATGGCGTATTCTTTGCAACGCCCGCCTTATCACACGGTCACCGATCAGGTGTCCTGGCACAGCACAAGACTGGTGTAACATGATAAAAGATAATCTGATTCCGGCCTTCCGTCGTGGCTATCGCATGCAGTGGGAAGCGGCGCAGGATAGCCATGTGGTGCTGTATCCCGAAGGCATGGCGAAGCTGAATGAAACCGCGACGGCGATCCTTGAACTGGTCACCGGCAAACAGGATGTGGCCGCCATCATCGCCATTCTCAACAGCCGTTTCCCGGAAGCGGGCGGCGTGGATGATGACGTGAAGGAATTCCTGCAATCCGCCGTAGAACAGAAATGGATCCAGTGTCGTGAACCTGAATAAAACCGCCACGCCGCCGCTGTGGCTGCTGGCTGAGCTGACTTATCGCTGCCCGCTGCAGTGCCCATACTGCTCGAATCCGCTCGACTTCTCGCAACAGGAGAAAGAGCTGACGACTGAGCAGTGGATCGAGGTGTTCCGTCAGGCGCGCGCCATGGGCAGTGTGCAGATGGGCTTCTCGGGCGGCGAACCGCTTACGCGGAAAGATCTGCCCGAGTTGATCAAGGCGGCACGCGATCTCGGTTTCTACACCAACCTGATTACTTCCGGTATCGGTTTGACGGCGAAAAAACTCGACGCCTTCGCCGATGCGGGTCTGGATCATATTCAGATTAGCTTCCAGGCGAGTGATGAAACCCTCAATGCCGCGCTGGCCGGTTCGAAAAAAGCCTTCCAGCAGAAGCTGGAAATGGCGAAAGCGGTAAAAGCACACGGCTATCCAATGGTGCTGAACTTCGTGCTGCATCGCCATAATATCGACCAGATCGATAAAATTATCGACCTGTGCATTGAGCTGGAAGCGGACGACGTGGAACTGGCGACCTGCCAATTCTATGGTTGGGCGCATCTTAACCGCCAGGGCTTATTGCCGACGAGGGAACAGATTGCCCATGCCGAATCGGTGGTGGCGGAGTACCGTGAGCGAATGAGCGAAACCGGCAACCTCACGAATCTGCTGTTCGTCACGCCGGATTATTACGAAGAGCGACCAAAGCCTTGTATGGGCGGTTGGGGTTCAATTTTCCTCAGTGTGACACCGGAAGGTACGGCGTTACCTTGCCACAGCGCACGCCAGTTACCGGTTGAGTTCCCATCAGTGCTTGAGCACAGTCTGGAAGACATCTGGTACAACTCGTTTGGTTTTAACCGTTATCGCGGCTATGACTGGATGCCGGAGCCGTGCCGCTCCTGTGATGAGAAAGAGAAAGACTTCGGTGGTTGCCGTTGCCAGGCCTACATGCTGACCGGCAATGCGGATAACACCGATCCGGTATGCAGTAAGTCACCTCATCACGGCAAGATCCTGGAAGCGCGCCGCGAAGCTACCTGTAGCGACATCAAAATCGCCCAGCTTCAGTTCCGCAATCGCTCCAACTCTGAACTGATCTTCAAGCAGCGAGTCACCTGATGACCTCGCGCCAGCTGGTGTTAGCCAATGGCCTGCGTTGCCACCTGCATCATCAGGCTGATGCGCGTGATGCCGCCACGTTGATTCGCGTGCGTGCGGGCAGTCTGGATGAACCCGACCGCTGGCCGGGTCTGGCGCATTTGCTGGAGCATCTGTTGTTTTGCGGCAGCGAGCGTTTTAAAGACGTTGAGCGCCTGATGCCGTGGGTGCAACAGCGCGGCGGGCAGGTCAACGCCACCACGCAACTCAGCCACAGCGCCTTTTTTTTCCAGCTTCCCGCGGCGAAGCTGTCTGAGGGTGTGCAGCGGTTGAGCGATATGATCGCCGCACCATTGTTGAGTCAGCAGGCTATAGAGCAGGAAGTGGCGGTGATTGATGCGGAATGTCAACTTCTGCAACAGCATGCCGACACGCTTTGTGAAACGGCGCTGGTGGATAGGTTGGGCGGGGCATTTCAACGTTTTCGCGTCGGCAATCAGCAGGCTTTTGGTGACAATGTCACTTCATTGCAGGTTGCGTTGCGCGACTTCCATCAGCGCTTTTATCACGCGAATGCCATGGAGTTGTGGTTGCAGGGCCCGCAATCGTTAGATGAGTTGGCGGAGCTGGCGCTGCATTTTTCTTCGATCAGCTCGGCAAAAATCTTACCTTCAAATCTCACACTCACACAGCCTCCAGGCGACGTGATGTTGCAGCTGGCAGGTGATGAAAGCTTCTGGCTGACTTTAATGTTATCCGGTGATGAACGTGCCTTACGTGACAATGTCACCTTGCTCAGTGTGTTCTGGCAAGATGAGGCGCCAGGCAGCCTGCTGAGCGCGCTCAGAGAAGCTGAATTATGCGATACGCTGCAGGGACAATGGCTGTGGCAGGATGCGCAGCACGGTTGGCTAGCACTGCGCTTCAGCGGGCCTAAAATCAGTGCGGAGCAGGCTCATCACATTGAACACTGCTTCTGGCAGCATTTAGACGCCATCAAACTCTGCTCTTCGGAGCAACAGCAGCATTATGCGCAGCTGGCGCGGCACGATTTTGCCTGCTTATCGCCACTGGAGCAGTTGCGTGGCCGGGCGCTGGGCTTTGCGCCTGCCGATTATGTGCCGCAGGGGTTCAGTGCTTTTATCGCCGCATTGGCGCAGGCGCCTTGCTCACGCTTGCTTACTCAGCAGCAACTGGACTCGCCAGAAAGCGTCCAGACGCAAGGTTTCACGCTGCTGCGCAAAAAAGGGCTGCCGCAAAGCCGCAGCACATTTTCAACGCCTGCACTCTTTTTCTATCCCACTACGCAACCGGCCGTATTGCCACTGTTATCACCGATAGCGATGCCGCTGCCGCGTTTTGCGCCCCGGCAACAGGTTGAAACCTTGCTGTTGCGACCCGCTTTTTATCACACGATGAGTGATGCCGAAGCGCAGGCCCGGCAAACCCGGCTGCGTCCAGTGCTGGCGGCGTTGCGGCATGCTGGAGGAAGTGGCAGTTGGCAGCAGAAGCAGGGGGTCTGGCAGTTGGTGCTGAATCTGCCTGTCTGTGAGTCACACGCTTTGTTGTCCGTGCATCATGCACTTAAGGCACTGAACCTGACGCCCCAGCCAAAACCGCTGCCGCATGCCCAAACGATTGTGATTCGGCAGCTTCTTGCCGCCTTGCCCGCTCAATTGATTGCCCCGGCTGGTGACACTCGATGGCTGGCAGCATGGTGCGGTAAGCACACGTCATTGCATCAGCGAGTATCGCATCTGCTCAGCGACTTCACGCCTGATTTAGTAAGCGGTGCACAGCCGCCGCGCTTGCAGCGGGGCATTAAGCCGGTCCCTTGTACCGGAGGCGATCAGGCGCTGCTGCTGTTTATTCCGCTGCCGCTAGCTGATGACAGGCAAATAGCCGCATTGCGCGCGCTGTCGTTGTTGCTGGAACCGCGCTTTTTCCAGCGATTACGGGTCGATCAGCAAATTGGCTATGTGGTGTCGGCACGCTACCAGCGCGTGGCGGATGTCGATGGGCTAATGCTGGCACTTCAGTCGCCACAGATTCCATGGCAAACGCTGCTTGGACACTGCAAACGTTTTTTACGCGAAATCGTGGCAGAGCTAGATGCCATCACGCCGCAAACCTTAGCGGCCTGGCAAGCCACACTGCGCGAACAGTGTGATGCCAGCGATAACGCGGAAGTCGCACTGCAGGGGTTACGACAACAGCAGGGATTGCCGACCCTCACGCGCGATGCGGTTGCATCCCTGACACTGCCCCTTATCCAGCAGCTTCATACCCGATTAATGCGCGAACGCCGCCGCTGGCGAATACTCGTTAATCAGAGTTGAAAAGCGATGTGCTTACCGTTAGGCAAAGTCACATCAATACTTATCTCTCCGCCCAATGCAGCCACGTAACGCCTTATAGTCCAAAGTTACTTCCAAAATTTCTTAGCGAGGAAAATCAATATTCCATACAGTATAAATGTACTTATTGCTAACGTAGCCCAGGTTTTTTCAGGCCATCTGTCATATGTGAATGATGTAATGATCACCAAAAATATAATAGGTATGACAGTGAATACTTGCATCCAAAGGAAATCTTTTAGTAAGCTTTTTAAATTTCTCATAAGATTACATATTTCCTGACATGGTGAGCAAATGTTTTAAATTTTTAATTATTGTATTTTCGTCGAAAAATGAATCCTTGATGACATGGCCAAGAACCGGCTCCACTATAAAGTACATCATTTCTAATTTTTTAGTGTAAAGAACATGATAAAATAATGGGTTTAACATTTTCAATCTTCCAGCTGATTCTGCAGCATCCTGAACAACACCATAAAGCCCTGTCGCCATTACAGGTATAGCCGTCCATTTTCCGACATGAAATCCAGAAATATTTAATCCACGAGTTACAGCTAATGCAATGGATAGGGAAATTCCATTGCTTAAGCCAAAGTTGGATGCTATTCGACTACCATACCCGCTTAACTCTTTAATTATTTTATCTCTACCATGAGAGTTAAGGTTTTTTATTTCATGCTCCACATATATTTGTATTATATCTACTGCAATACTCTGCCTTTTGTAAATTTCCCGTAGGCCGAGTAAAAATCTAACATCTTCGTCCTTCAATTTAGAACACACGTCGAGATAGTTATCAGTTAAACATGACGTGTACCAGCTGAGTCGGGTCACACCAGAGCCAATCTGGCTCATTTGTTTTGCAAGATTTTCACTTACACCTTTGACGGCGTTCTCTAAGCGCAGAGCTAGAGACCTGTCTGACTCGATTTGAGAAATGATGTAGTCGTTGTGCAAGTTGATTTCCTTATCAATAATTCCATTACAGATTGTAGGCATATAAACGAGAACATAGCAAAATACGGGGCAGGCCGCTATTTTTAATTGAACACTACTTGAATGAATCGCCAATCAAATACTGCGGTGTTGTGCGCCCAATCCCACAGTTTTTTCTGCTATGACAGATGTCATAGTTAACAGGCTATGAATACTATCAGTCTAAAAAACTTTCACCACACTAAACCATTACCCACTGATATTTTTGAATATATTTGAAGGTCACGGGCAAATCTCTTCACTATTCCTCAGCCTCCGATTTGGAGACACTCAATAGATTCTCCCGATCTAAAAGGAACGCTGAGTGAAAAACGTTACCCGTTTAATCCTGCCAATGTTGGCAGCCGCTGCTTTGTATGCACCTGTTTCTCAGGCTGCGGCGATGCATTATGACCTCGACCCCGCGCATACCTCGGTTATTGTGACCTGGACGCACTTCGGTTTCTCCCATCCAACGGCCGACATCCCCAACAGCAAAGGTTCGCTGGTGTTTGATAAGGATCATCCTGAGCAGTCGCGCGTCGATGTTACGTTGCCGATCTCTCAGATTGATACGCATGTGCCCGCGCTGACCAAAGAGTTCCTCGGTACGGAATATTTCAATACCGCTAAATATCCTTCAGCTGTGTTCCACAGCACCAAAGTGGTGGCGAATGGTGACAATAAGTTTGATGTGGAAGGCAATCTGACGTTGAAAGGCATCACTAAGCCGGTCACGCTGCACGCGACGTTGAATCAACAGGGCATGCACCCGATGGTGAAGAAGCAGGCGATTGGTTTTGATGCTACAGGCGTGATCAAACGTTCGGATTTCAAACTGGATAAATATGTGCCAGCGGTAAGCGATGATGTGACGCTAACCCTGTCTACCGAAGCGTACGCGAAGTAATTCACACGGCGTGTCAGTAAAGTAAGGTTACGCATCCTGTTGCGGGACAGGGATCAGGATGCGTAACGGCTGGGAAGATAGGATGGTGCCAGGTTATGCCTTTACGCCCAATACTTCTTCTTACTGGTTTTACCCACGCCAGGGTTGCAGCTATTAGTCGGATCCAACTGCTTCCAGTGATCCACATGCTCGCACGATGCCTGATAGAGATGCCCCACATTATGCTCAGCCGGATACTTTGCACCACGCTCAGCCAGATAGACTTTCACCGCCTCCTTAAACGTCTTCGCATCGACCCCTTCCTTCAACACATAATCCTGATGATTCACATAACAGAAAAAGTGCCCGCAGCAGGAATCAACCTGCACCTGTGCCGCTAAGTGATCGGGTAAGATTAAACGCCAGGCATCGTCATTGCGGCGCAACGCCACGTCGAAGGCCACCAGCCTTTCGTTCGGGTTATAACCCAGCGCATCACAATAAGAGATGGTGCAACCGCCTACGCCAAAGCGCACCAGGAAGGCATCTGCGCCTTCCCGGGCATCACAATGGAAAAAGCCGCCGCTGTGTCCGGCAAAGAACTGCTGCAATAACGTCTGCAATTCAGGGGTCTGCTGGGCATCGACTTTGATCATCAGATGATGTTGATATTCATCGCGATAAGCCATGATGCGCGGGGCAATAAAGCTCGGCGTGAGCTGGTTAAAGCATTGCAGCGCCCGATCAACAAAATTACGCGGCAGGAAAGGCAGATGGCTGACACGCACGTCCCACTTCCCTTTATTGCTCATCATTTTAGGAATAGCCTGCGGGCCGAGTTTACGGATCGCCAGATACATATGCTTGGCGTACCGCACGGTTAAGTCGAAGGCGTTGCGATGAATGTATTCTGCCTGCAGCGGCAGTTCGCTCATCTCGGTGAGGAGAAAACGACGCAGTGCCACCAACTCGCGTTCATCGTTTGTGCCAATGTAGAAGGTATCGCTACCCGCGCTGGCCTCAAAGGTGGGTAAGCGCACCGCAAACACCACCACTTTACCCGCGCTGCCAGAACTGTCGTGCAGATAGCGCAGGTCACCATTAAAACGCGCAGGGGAGTCAGCGTTGACATCGCGCAGGCGATCGGCGTAATCATCGGCCCATATTTTGCCGTCCCAGTCTGCCTGGTCGCCGGTCTGATACTGTTGCTCAGTCAGACTCTTCAGCATTGCTTCCGGCGTTTCACCCAAATCGATACCCAGATGATTGACCATTTCTAAGCGCCCATCATCATGAATACGGGCAAACAGTGATTTTTCAGTAAAGGCGGGGCCCCGGCGAATCAGCGAACCGCCCGAGTTGTTGCAGATACCGCCCACGACAGAAGCGCCAATGCAGCTGGAACCAATCACCGAGTGCGGTTCGCGTCCCAGCGGTTGCAGCGTGTGCTCTAGTTCGGTCAGGGTGGTGCCGGGGAAGGCGATGACCTGACGCGCCTGATCGATCACCTGCACGCCCTTGAGCTGGCGGGTACTGATGATCACCACTTCGCGGTCATAATCATTGCCATCCGGCGTTGAGCCGCCGGTCACACTGGTATTCGAGGCTTGCATCAGGATAATGGCGTCCTGTGCCACGCAGACCTGTAGACTTTGCCACAGTTGCTGCAAGTTTTGCGGCAATATCACTGCCAGTGCCTCACCGCGACCGACACGAAATCCTTTGGTGTACCAGGCTTTATCATCAGCATGGGTCAATACCTGTTTGTCGCCCACTATGTCAGCGAGCTGACGCAACATCTCCTGCGAGTTGGTCATGTTTTCTCTTCTTCGTCATTTATTTGCTGCGATATTGGACAGCCAGATAAACGTGACGTCAATCATTCATCGGCACTGATCAACAAATAACGCACTGAATCATTATCCCTTTATCTTTCGTGGGGAAAAGTCGGCGTACCGATAAAAATGCGCGGGCAATCACAATTCAGATCGAAAGAAACTCAGGCAAAAACGTGATGGCAGGCTAAATGCGTTTCACACCATGAAATAAATATAACCGGATGATTTTATTGGTTTTGTTAAATGATGGGTGAAAATTGCAATGTGATAATCATCACAAAAAACAGTGACTATTAATACTTGTCAACGTCAGATGGAATGAAATACATGGCAAAAATGTGATCTCTGTTGCAAATAGAAAAGTCGTTCACCGGAAGAATGAATGTCAGACGCGCAGCATACGGAGTGATGACAATGAGAATTGGCATAGTGATAAGCGGTGGCGATGTTACCGGAATAAATAACTTTGTGTTTCAGATATCACGTATGACGCAGGCAGATATGGTGTTATTTAATGGCGGCATTCCCGGTTTATTAGAAAATCGCCATCAGGAAATGTCACAGCGCGATCTGGTGGACTATGCCATCACTTCCATTCCCGTGATGCAATCAGGACGAACCACGCGAAAATTAATTCGCCCTGAGTATGAGATGATCGCCAAACAACTCAAATCGCTGCGCATTGATGTATTAATTATGGCCGGGGGGGATGGCTCATTACAGTTTTTACATACATTAAGTGAATTCGGCGTGAATTGCTTTGGTGTAGGTATGACCATTGATAATGATGTTTTTGGCAGTGACTACACCATTGGTTTCTCTACCGCTTGTGAGCAAGTCTTAAAAGAAGTTTCGAAGTTAAGAAATACCGGCCGTGCATTAACCGGTCGCGTATTCATGGTGGAGTTGCTCGGCGGTTATTGTGGTGAATTGACGCTGCAGTCAGCGATCAAATCCAATGCTGATTTTGCGCTGATTCCGGAGTGCCAAATCCCAACACAAGAGTTGGCAGAGCGCATCACGCAACGACTTGCTGCACAAAACAGTGTGGTAATCCTCTGCTCTGAAGGCTACACCCGCGAATACTCGCCGGGCTTTCAGGGCGCGATTGATACCTTAATTAAACAGATTGAGCCGCTAATAGGGGTACGAATTCGTAAAACTATTATTGGTTACGGCTTGCGTAGTGGTGACCCGACCTGTGAAGAGATTTATCAAGGCACCATTATGGCCAGTGAAGTTGCGCGCTGTATTCAGTCGGGGATGCGCAACAAAGCGGTGATTATTAATGGCAGTAATCGACCGATACCGATTGATCTTATAAGCATGAAAAAACGCCTGGTTGATACCGAAGGGCATCATTACAAACTCGCTAAACAACTGCATATTCTGTGAGGAAAACGCCATGCTGAAAATATTATGTGTTTGTGGATGTGGTCTGGGCTCCAGTTTCGCTATCGAAATGAGTGCCAAATCCGTATTAAAGAAACTCGAAATTGAAGCGGATATTGATCACACCACGATTTCAGAAGCCAATGCTTTTAAATCCGACATGATTCTAACCCAAAAAGCCTTTGCGGATGTCCTGAATGCCGATGCCAGCCCCGAGCAAATCAAACGGGTGATTATTCTCAATAAGCTGACCGACAAGGCAGAAATTGAAGAAAAAATCGTGGCGTTTATGAAAGAACGTAATCTGAAGGTTGCTAACCATGAATAGTGTGATCAACTTCCTGGTAAAAGACTTATTAGGGCAGGCATCGATTCTGATCGCCTTTATTGCCCTGATTGGTCTGCTACTGCAGAAAAAATCCGCAGGTAAGGTGGTGGAAGGCACCTTTAAAACGCTGCTGGGTTTCTTAATTATGATGGCGGGTATCAACATTATTGTCGGTACGCTGACCTTCCTGAATACCATCTTCACCCACGGTTTTGGCATGAAGGGCTATATCACCGATGTGGCCGCCATTGCCGGATTAGCCAGCCGCGAGCTGGGATCAGAAGTGGCGCTGACATTGTTGGTGATCTTTATCGTCAACATCATCATCGCGCGTCTGACGCCGTTCAAATACATCTTCCTCACCGGCCAGGCGCTGCTGTGGATGGCAACCATCGGCGCGGTGATTGGCTACAAAGCCGGGCTGACAGGTTTACCGCTGATCCTGACGGGCGGCATCTTCGGCGGCATTATGGCGGTCGTGATGCCAGCGCTGGCTCAGCCGGTGGTGCGCCGAATCACGGATTCCGATGATGTGGCACTCGGACACTTCTGCACCATTGGCTACTTGTTGACAGCGGCAGTGGCGAAGGTGGTCGGTAAAGGCTCGCGCTCAACGGAAGATCTCAAGCTGCCAGACAACTTCAAGTTCCTGCAGGACACCTATCTGTCGATGGCAGTGGTGATGGTACCGATGTACCTGATCCCGGCAGTGGCAGCAGGCCCAGAATTTATCGGTCAGTACAGCAATGGCATGAACTACCTGATGTATGCCTTCATGCAATCGATTCAGTTTGTTGCGGGTGTATTCGTATTGTACAGCGGTGTGCGTTTACTGCTGAACGAACTGGTGCCAGCCTTCCGTGGTATCGCTATGCGCCTGGTGCCGGATGCCAAACCGGCACTCGATTGCCCGGTAATGTTCCCTTACGCACCGAATGCCGTGATTGTCGGCTTCCTGGCAACAACGCTGGGTTCCGTGGTCGGTATGCTGGTGTTCCCTATGTTCGGTCTGGCGATGATTCTGCCTGGGCTGCTCACCAACTTCTTTGCCGGTGGCACCGCTGGCGTGTTTGGTAACGCGCTGGGTGGACGCCGCGGAGCGATGATTGGCGGCTTTGTACACGGTCTGTTTATCACCTTCCTGCCGGCCATTCTGGTACCGATGCTCGAAAGCTACGGCTTCACCGGTGTGACCTTCAGTGACTCTGACGTCATCAGTACCGGACTGGTATTGGGTCATGCGTTCCAGGGCAACTGGTTGTTCGTCGCACTCTTTATTGTCTTTATCACTCTGATCGCCTGGTTTGTTAACGGAAAATCCCCTAAATCCCACGAGGAAAAGCTTCATGAAACTTTATAACTTTACCGATCTGTTACAGGTGGCTAAACAACGTGAATTTAAAGCGCTAGGTTCCTTTAATTTGCACTGCCTGGAAATGTTACCGGCCTTTTTTAAAGCAGCAGAGAAAACCAACAGTCCATTAATGATTCAGATCTCAACCGGCACGGCGAAATATCTCGGACACAAATTATTAGTCGATGCGATTCGCTCATTATCTGAAAGCCGTAATGTACCGACGTGCCTGCATTTGGATCACTGTTCAGATCTCGATGCGATTCAAACGGCACTGGACGCCGGATTCAGCTCCATTATGTACGACGGCTCGCATTTATCGATTGAAGAGAATATTGCCAATACGCGTCGCGTGATTGATATGGCGCGCCCATTGCAGGTATCGGTTGAAGCCGAACTGGGTGCTATCGGTGGTTCAGAAGACGGTAAAGAAGTCGAAATGAACGATGCGTCCTTTACCACCGTAGATGATGCTAAGCGTTTCGTGGATGAAACAGGCGTTGATATGCTGGCCATCTCCATCGGTACTGTACATGGACTGTATACCGGTAAAGCGCATATTCAGCATCAGCGTCTGGCCGATATTACTGAAGCGACTAAAACCCCGTTGGTGTTGCACGGCGGTACGGGCGTGAGTGATGAAGACATGCGCCTGGCCGTGCGCAGCGGTATCGAAAAAGTGAACGTCGGCACGGAAATGAATGTGCAGTGGGTGGCAAACTGCAAGCAGACGTTTGAAAAAGGTAAAGTGAATGACAGCGTACGCAACTTCCTGGTGCCCGCAAATGATGCCGTTACCAATGTGCTGGTAGAAAAGATTTCACTGTTCCGTTAAGTACGACTCACTCATGACGTAATAAACCTGAGGTGCCCTGGCGCCATTCGGGGCAGGAGACGCTATGTTTGGATTCTTGAAAAAGGGCTCAGAAAATAAGAGCCAGGATTCACAAGAAATAGATCTTCAGGCAGAAACCATCAGTGGAAAAATTAGCGAGCTGGAACAACAGCTCGCTGTTAATCCGCAGGCAGTTGATACACAGAAACAATTAATGCTGGAATATAATCGTGCATTAAATATCTTTGCGAAAAGCCGCCGTTTTCGTCAGGAAATTGATCCGCTGTTCGTTAAAATTGATGAACTGCGTAATACCATCCGCAAATCAATTTAAGGAGGCAGTATGAGTATTAAGCGACTGCTGCAAGAAGCGAATGCGATTCAGGTGGGGATCAGCGCCACGGACTGGCGCGAAGTGATCGCGCTGGCCGCACAACCGTTGGTGAGCGGAGGATATGTGAAGGATTCGTATCCGGAGGCGGTGATTGCCAATACGCTGACGCACGGTGCTTATTATGTGTTTGAGGAAGGGATAGCCATTCCGCATGCGCGTCCGGAAACGGGCGTGCTGAAAGATTGCTTCAGCATGATTGTGCTGGATGAACCGATCTCTTTTGAGGGTAGTGACAAAGCCGATATCGTGATCATGTTCGGCGCGCGCGACAGCAATGCGCACATCGAAGAAGGCATTCGCGCAATTGTCTCGTTACTGGAAGATGAAGAGACGCTGGTGCGGTTACGCCAGGCCAGCAGTGTGGCGGAGGTGATAGAAATCCTATGACTTCTCACACTGCAGAAAAGGTGGTGGTGCTGGTCAACGGCATCCCCGCGTCGGGGAAAAGCACCCTGACACGCGCCATGGCGGAGCAGTTTGGTTTTCCAGTGCTGACGCTGGACAGCCTGAAAGAACCGTTTATGGCCAGTTTCGCGCCGGTGGACCGACTGCGTAACCGGCAGTTGGGGTGCGCGGCCTATCAGGCGATCTGGAAGGTGGTCGGACAGGCACCCAACTGCTGCGTATACCTGATTGATGCCTGGTTTGGCTTCCAGCCTAAAGAAGTGCTGCAGCAAGGATTGCAGCAGGCGGGCATTACCCGGGTACTGGAGCTGTGGCTTTCCATCACACCGGACGAAGCGGTCGCGCGCTATCAGTCACGATTGACCGATCGCATCCCGGGCCATCCAGGTGCCGAGTATCTGCCGGAACTGCGCAAGCTGGCGGAAACGGCGCAGCCGATGGCGCTCGGACCGGTGCTGCAACTTGATGCCGCCGATCCGGATGAAGCGGCCGCGAGTGCCTGGTTGCAGCGTCAGCTGCGGCTGCCGGTGAGTGCTCAGCCCGCTTTGTCTGCATCAGGTTGAAAGAAGTCCGCCAGTAAGGCGCTGAACTGTTGATCGTGTTGGCGATTGTCAGCCAGCTGGCGGCAGATTTCCCCTAATGCGCGATAAAGCTGGTCGGTGGCCAGTTCGCCCTGATTGAGCGTGGCAATCTCATCCATCTCCGCCGCCCAGCGCCAGGCTTTTGGCAGCATATCCGGGGCGGCTTTTTCCATTCGTTTCAGCAGGGCCTGCTGGCTCTCCTGCATCTCTTCGCGCAATGCCTCGGCGGCTCCCACGCGGCTGGCATTAATCAGCATCGCCGACGTCAGCAGGGTAATGCCTTTGTTGATACCGGCGTACGCCATCTTCAATGCTGAGGCGGCGCCGTTTTGAGCGTTCATCAACCGTATCCGCAATCCATAATCACTTAACTGCGCCAGTTTCCCGGCATGGGGCCCTGCAAACCAGAAGCGTGGTCCGGTGGGATTTTGCTCGCCCGGCGGCAAGCCAATAATCGCTGCATCAGCAAAGGGTGTGCCGGTGCTTTCGATCACCTGAGCCACCTGCTTTAGCGTCTCCGGACTGATGGCGTTGCAATCTACATACAGCGGCTTATGTACGGCAGCTTGCAGAAGCGGGGCCATCTGCTGCGCCCAACTGAGTGCCGATTCGGGCGGCAGGATCGACAGGATAATATCGGCCTCACACAGTGCCTCTGCGCTGCAGTCGACAATATTGGCCTGTTGTGCACGCTGTTGAGATTGGGCGGAGCGTTGGCTTAGCGGGGTAATCACCCGCGCCCCGTGCTGGGCAAGCACAGCCCCGATGGCCGCGCCCATAGCGCCGGGTGCGGCGATAGCAATGGTTGTCATCACGATAACTCCTTCAGGCATTAACTTCTCAGTATGGAACGTGCTAAAAGGATCGTGTGCAGGGAAGTGCAAGCAAATACAACCGTTAACCCGGCGAAAAGACGCGCGTGCTGAGAAAATCAATTAACGCGCGGACTTTGGGTGAAGGATGTTTACTGGCGGGCCACAGCAGATGAAACACATTGCGGTGACAGGCGTAATCGCTAAGGATTTCGACCAGTGTGCCTTGCGCGAGGGCTTCCCGCACTGAGAAATTAGGCAGCATAGCAATCCCTAAACCTCGCTTCGCAAAACAGACTCGCGTCTCGATGTTGTTGCACACCATGCTGCAAGGCAAAGCCAGCTCATGTTCATCTTCATAACCGCGTAGTACCCAGCGTTCCAGCTTGCCGGTGGTGTTGAAGCGATAATGCAGGCAGGCATGATGTTGCAAATCTTCCGGCATCTGCGGCGTGCCGTGACGCGCCAGGTAATCGGGTGACGCGACGGCAACCGAGCAGGCATAACCCAACTTGCGCGCCGAAAGACGAGAATCCGTCGGCTGGCCGCCACGCATGACCGCGTCATAGCCTTCGGCAATCACATCCACCAGGCGATCGCTAAAATCGAGATCCAGCTGAATATCAGGATAGGCCGCCATAAAATCACCCAGCACTGGCAAAATCAGTGAGCTAACGATTGGCAGGCTGAGTTTTAATCGCCCGGTCGGACGCTGTGCGGCCTTCGATAATTCACTTTCGGCTGCTTCTATCTCGGCAAGAATACGCCTGCTACGCTCCAGAAACAGCGTGCCTTCAGCGGTGAGGGTGATGCTACGCGTGCTGCGGTGAAACAGCCTTACACCCAACCGGTCCTCCAGACGGGCGATACTCTTCCCGACCGCCGACGCCGTAACCCCCAGATGTCGTCCCGCCGCCACAAAACTGCGTGTTTCCGCCACCTGAACGAACACCATAAATCCATTGAGGCTGTCCATCTTGACCCCTTATTCAGGACAAAAATGTCCGGTGAGTCATGAAATGTACCCTACTTTTTCCGTAATCGGGAAGTGGCTACCTTAATCGGACTTATGACTCAGGAGCGAGAACGATGCAAAAGATCCTTAAGCAGGTGATGCAAACGGCACTGGATGAACAGCGTCTGGTGGGGATGGAGGTCATGGTGAAGCGCGATGGCGAAACCCTGTTCCATCAGGCAGCGGGCTATGCCGATCGCGAAAGCCAACGACTGATGAGCGTGGGTGAGCGTTTTCGCCTCGCCTCCGTCAGCAAGCCAATAGTCAGTACTGCGGCGATGATGCTGGTCGCAGCGGGAAGGCTGTCACTGGATAGCGATACCACGCGCTGGCTGCCAACGTTTAAACCGCGGCAGCCTGACGGCAGCCGGGCGCTGATCACGTTGCGTCAACTACTAAGCCACAGCGCCGGTCTTAGCTATCGCTTCCTTGAAGCCACACCCGATGGACCCTATGCGCGGGCAGGGGTCTCGGACGGTATGGATGCGACCCCATTATCCCTGCAGGAGAACCTTCAGAGACTGAGTACGGTTCCCTTGCTGTTCACTCCGGGAACAGCGTGGTGCTATTCACTGGCGATGGATGTTGTGGGGGCGATCATTGAACAGGTCCAGCAGCAGCCATTGCCTGAGGCCATACGTTCTCTGGTCACCGGGCCACTGGGGATGAAACAGACGGGCTTCTCACTGTCAGCCGACCAATCTGTTGCAACCGCTTATGTCAGCGACACGCCGCGTCCACATATCCTGAGCGAAGGAGAGGTGGTTGCACCGTTTGAAGGGACCGTGGGTATCCCATATAGCCCCGCACGCGTATACGATCCTCAGGCGTTTCCGTCTGGCGGCGCAGGCATGGTCGGAACGGTCAGTGATCTCATGACGCTGCTGGAAATGCTGCGCAGCGGAGGCGGTACTCTACTGTCGCCAGAGTGGATTGCAGAGATGGCCCAGGATCAAGTCAGCGAGCACGTCTTGCCGGATATGCCTGGGGTCGGGTTTGGACTGGGCTTCTCGATATTGCGCGATCCGCTGCTGGCAGGCTCACCGGAATCCGTCGGCACCTGGCGCTGGGGGGGCGCTTACGGTCATGCGTGGTTTGTCGATCCACAACAGGCCTTGAGTGTGGTGGCCTTTACCAACACGCTTTATGAAGGCATGTCCGGACAATTTGTTAATGACCTGCGCAATGTTGTTTACCAGGCATTACAGGGGGCCTAATGAGCGCACGTTTACCGTTAGTGCCTCTGTTCACGCTCAGTCTGGCGGCGTTTGTCACCATCGTTACCGAAGCCTTGCCCGCCGGATTACTGATACCCATGGCTCAAGATTTACAGGTATCAGTGGCTGCTGCGGGCCAGAGTGTGTCGACTTTTGCGATAGGTTCCCTCCTGGCTGCCATACCGCTGATGGCCTTGTTGCAGGGCATACCACGACGTCGCCTGCTGCTCTTTGCGCTGGCAGGATTCACCGCCGCCAACGCGGCAACCGCGCTAGTGAGCCACTATTCATTGATGCTAGTGGCTCGGATTCTGGCCGGTATGGCAGCGGGTCTGCTGTGGGCGCTATTGGCGGGTTACGCCGCCGCCATGGTACCGCCTGAGCAGAAGGGCAAAGCCATCGCCATGGCGATGGCCGGCACGCCCCTGGCGCTGGCGTTTGGCGTGCCGCTGGGAACCCTGGTGGGCAACGTAATTGGCTGGCGCCTGAGTTTTGCCGCACTGAGTGGTTTATCGCTGCTGCTGATGCTGTTATTACGGCTGACTGCGCCACAGCAGCCAGCAGACCCGGCGCAGCAGCGTTTGCCTTTGCGCCAGGTGTTAATACTACCCGGTGTGGCCAGAGTGCTGATGCTGGTGCTCTGTGTGGTGCTGGCGCACAACATCCTCTACACCTTTATCGTGCCATTTTTACAACCTGCCGGGCTGGCCCCCTGCGCTGACGCGATATTGCTGATGTTTGGTATCAGTTCGCTGATCAGCATTGTTATCACAGGCTGGTGGGTGGACCGCTACTTACAGCCGATGTTGTTGATCAGCATTCTGTTGTTTATGGCTGCCGCGCTGCTGCTGCAACTGTTTTCCACCTCGGCAATGGCAATCGGGTTAGCGGTCATGTTGTGGGGATTGGCGTTTGGCGGAGCGGCCACACTGTTCCAAACCGCGATGGTGGAGCATGCCGGTAATGCGGTGGATGTTGCGCAATCGATGCTGGTCACGGTTTGGAATCTGGCGATTGCCGGCGGCGGAATCCTCGGGGGGGCGTTGTTGCATAGCGTCGGCGTCAGCGGTTTTGCCCCGGCACTTTTATTACTGCTGACGGTGGCACTGTGGACGATTTGGCGGGGAAGAAAACGGGCCGCAAGCGCTTATGGTCATCCCGGATCGTGATAATAACCGCATGATTTGATAAGGCATATTTCATACGCTCAACCAGGCTTGATGGATGTTCTGCATGATATTGCGCATCCATCAAGGAGATCTGTATGAAAATTGATTTGCACGGTAAAACCGCATTAGTCACTGCCTCAACGGGCGGCATTGGCTTCGCCATCGCTCAGGGATTGGCTGAGAGTGGGGCCGAAGTGGTGCTTAACGGTCGCAGTGAAGCCTCGGTAAGCCGCGCGCGTGAGAAGCTGAATGGATTGGTGGCGGGGGCCAAAATTCATACTTTTATCGCCGATCTGGGTAGCGCGCAGGGCGTGAAGCAGTTGCTTAACGGGTTACCGCCCATCGATATTCTGGTCAACAATGCGGGGATTTATGGTCCGCAGGACTTTTACGCCACCGATGATGAAACCTGGGAAGCGTACTGGCAGACCAATGTGATGTCGGGCGTACGTCTGTCTCGCGCTTTGTTGCCGGAGATGGTGAAACGCGGTTGGGGGCGTGTGGTGTTTATCTCTTCTGAATCGGCGCGCAATATCCCCGCGGATATGGTGCATTACGGTGTGACCAAAACCGCGCAACTCTCCCTGGCGCGTGGGCTGGCGAAAGTCGCGGCAGGGAGCGGCGTGACGGTAAACAGTGTGCTGCCTGGCCCTACGATCTCCGATGGCTTTGCCGCGATGATGGAAGACGAGGTAAAACGTACCGGAAAATCGTTAGAGGTGCTGGCAAAAGAGTTTGTGATGGCACAGCGGCCGAGCTCGGTGATTCAGCGCGCGGCAACGGTCGATGAAGTTGCCAATATGGTGGTATACGTCTGTTCACAACAGGCATCAGCTACCTCCGGCGCGGCGTTGCGCGTTGATGGCGGTGTGGTGGATGATATTGTTTAACCATTTGATGGTAAGCACAAAACCGTAGCGGCGTGATTTATGCTTTCTGACAGCTATCAAACTGCCAGAAAGCATAAATCATTGCGCTGCTACGCTATCGACATGCAAAACACCAAGACAAAAGTTTACACAGCAAAGCTTGGTGTTTCTGCTGCGAGTGAATAAAATGCCCGCACTTTACTCTGGGGCGATGGCATGACCAAATCAGCACAACGCGCAAAATGGATTCTGGCACTGCTTTGTCTGGTGCTGGCGTTTTGTCTTGCCCAGCGTAGCTTTAATTTGCCGAGTGCCCCTCAGGCGCAGATCAGCGCCTCGTCGTTCAGCGATCATGAAACGTTCGGTGGCGAAAAACTCTGCTCCATCAGCGGAAAATCACTGCACGCGGCTGCCCCGATTATCGACAGCGTCATGCCGTTTTTATTGATGGTCGTGGCTCTGCTTACCACGCTATGCACTTCTAATGCGGTTAGCGGCTATCGTCGCGAACCCCTCTTTCCGCCGATACAGCGGCGGCATCTGACCTTCTGTGTCTTCCAGGAATAACACCACGCTGTCCATCGCGTAAACCTTGTTATTCACCGGAGAAAAATTCATGAATCTCTTTATCAGGAGCCTGCTGCTCCTGTTGGTCAGCTGCACGAGTATTGTGCACGCTGCCGACACAGGCTGGCTGCGTAATGCACAAAACAGCCATGCTGAAGTGCGCTTACGCAGCGCAAACAATGGCGCCGATGCGCAAATATTGCTGGATATCCGCCTGGAAAAGGGTTGGAAAACCTACTGGCGGTCGCCGGGCGAAGGCGGCGTGGCCCCTGAAATTCGCTGGCAAACCCCCGATGTCAATGCCACGTGGTATTGGCCAGCACCTGCTCGTTTTGACGTGAGCGGACTCACCACCCAAGGCTATAAAGGCGATATCACGCTGCCGATAGCGTTGGCGAAGGTGTCAAATAAACACCTCGCCGGCACGCTCACGCTGTCGACCTGTAGCGATGTCTGCATTCTGACCGATTTCCCTTTCACGCTGGATCTCGACCAGCAGGCTGACCCCGATTTTGCCCGCGATTACGCCCGGGCGATGGGGCAGATCCCCGCTGAAAGCGGTTTGACCGATCAACTCGACGTCAGCAACGTCAATGGCGAACTGCAAATCCGCGCTCAGCGTCAGGGTGGTTGGACT
This sequence comes from Candidatus Pantoea communis, assembly GCF_011752685.1. Taxonomy (NCBI): domain Bacteria; kingdom Pseudomonadati; phylum Pseudomonadota; class Gammaproteobacteria; order Enterobacterales; family Erwiniaceae; genus Pantoea; species Candidatus Pantoea communis. The sequence continues at coordinate 181,384 of NZ_VWXC01000001.1, read as the reverse complement.
AAACCTGAGCTGTTCTTCGACTATCCAAAAGGCAGCATGCTGGCTGCACCGCAGATCACGGTGAAGGGCGACATACTCAGCGCTCGGGTCGCGGTCACCGATGAGTGGGGCGAAGCAGCACCCGATTTGCGCGGTAAAACCTTGTCGCTGGTGGTTGTTGACGCGGGTATTGCCCAGCAAAGTTCGGTGATTATCGGCGCTCAGCCCCTTGTCTCCGACAGCACATCACAAACCCTATGGTCGGTGATATTGCTGGCGCTGTTGGGCGGATTGATCCTTAACCTGATGCCATGTGTGCTGCCGGTGCTGGCCATAAAACTCAGCGGTCTGGTGCAGCAACAAGGCCAATCGCGGCGTCAGACCAGGCAGCAGTTTCTTGCCTCCAGCGCTGGGATCCTGTTTTCGTTCCTGCTGCTCGCGGCGTTGATGACCGGCCTGCGGCTAAGCGGGCAGGCGCTGGGCTGGGGCATCCAGTTCCAGAGCAGTGGTTTCCTGCTATTGATGGTACTGGTGATGTTCCTGTTCACCGCCAGTCTGTTCGATTTACTGCATTTCCGTTTACCTTCAGGCCTTAATACTCGACTGGCAACGCAGGGCGGTAGCGGGCTGCTGGGGCATTTTGGTCAGGGGGCTTTTGCCACGTTATTGGCGACGCCGTGCAGCGCGCCGTTTCTCGGAACCGCAGTGGCCTATGCGCTTACCGCACCCTTGCCGCAGTTATGGTTGCTGTTTGCCGCATTAGGTATCGGCATGAGCTTGCCATGGCTGTTGGTGGCGGCATTGCCAGGTTTGGCGCGCTGTCTGCCGCGTCCGGGACGCTGGATGATTCATCTGCGTACTCTGCTTGGTCTGTTAATGCTGCTCGCCACCTTCTGGCTGGTCACGCTGTTGATCCCGCATTGGGGTAGCACCGTTGCCACGGTACTGGGTGGCGTATTGCTGCTGGTGCTCTGTGGCTGGTTAATTCAGCGTCGGGCGCTGCAACAAGCCGGTGTGGTATTTATCACTCTGACGTTGGTGGGGGCGGTATTCCTGATGACGCGCATTGAGCCAGAGGAGGAAACGCTCTACTGGCAGCCGCTGACCGAAGCGGCAATCAATCAGGCACTGGAGCAAGATAAGCGCGTGTTTGTCGATGTCACCGCCGACTGGTGCATTACCTGCAAGGTGAATAAATCCCGCGTGCTGAATCAACCTGACGTGCGTGCCGCGCTGAAAGCCGACGATGTGGTGCTGCTGCGCGGTGACTGGACCCAGCCCGATCCGGCGATTGGTGAATTCCTGCGTAAACGCGACCGTGTCGCCATCCCTTTTAACCAAATTTATGGCCCGGCACTGCCGCATGGCCACATTTTGTCACCGTTGCTGAGTCGTGAAGCGGTGATTTCTACTCTCTCTGAGGCCAAAAAATGATGAAAAAATCCCTGTTACTGTCCCTGATGTTTCTGACGCTGCCTGCGCTGGCGGCGGCACCCTTTACACCTGAACAAGAGGCACGCATCAAACAGCTGATTCGAGAAACGCTGGTGCAGAATCCGGCGATTCTGGCCGAAGCAGCGGATGCCTTTGATAAAGAAGCGGCGAAACAGCAGCAGAGCGTTGTCGCGCAGATGGTGAAGAAAAACCACGATGCCTTGTTCAACGATGCGGGCTCGCCACGCATCGGCGCTGAAAAACCAGCACTGACGCTGGTGTATTTCACTGATTACAACTGCGTGTTCTGCAAGAAGTTCGATGCGGATATCGAGAAACTGCTGAAAACTTATCCTCAAGTGGCGGTGGTATTGAAACCGCTGCCGTATCGTGCCGAGACATCATTGACCTCCGCGCGTCTGGCGTTAACGGTTTGGGAACAACAACCTAAAAACTTCCTGAAACTTCATGAGCGCTTAATGGCGAAAAAGGGTAACCACGATGAGGCGAGCATTGCAGCGGCGCTGGATAAAACTGGCATTAAGCTGAAAGAACCCAGCAAAGCCAGCCTCGACACCATCAATGAGAATCTGACGCTGGCGCAGCAGTTAGGCGTTCAGGGCACACCTGCTACGCTGGTGGGCAATGAGCTGATCAGCGGCGCGGTGCCTTATGCGCAACTGGAGGCGGCAGTGAAGGGCGCGTTGCAGGCGAAGCCATGACGCGCATTAAGCGCTGGCTGCGTGAAGCAGCAGTGCTGGTGCTGATCGCCGCGGCGATAATCTGGGGCATGGATTGGCTGCGCGCGCCGCAGCTGCCAGCCGATCTGGCACAAAAGCCGCTAACGACGCTGCAAGGCGAAGTCAATCTGGTCACATTAAGCCAGGACAAGCCGGTGCTGGTGTATGTGTGGGCCACCTGGTGTGGGGTGTGCAAACTTACCACGCCAACGGTGGCTGCACTGAGCCAGAACGGTACGCAGGTGGTGACTGTGGCGCTGCGATCGGGTGATGACCCGCGTGTCGCGACCTGGCTGGAGAAGAAAGGTCTGCGCGGTCCGGCGGTGAACGATGAGAACGGTGCAGTGAGTCAACGCTGGGACATCAGCGTGACACCGACCTTTATCGTATTGCAGCAGGGCAAAGTGGTGAGCACCACCACCGGCTGGAGCAGCAGTTGGGGATTGAAATTGCGGCTCTGGTGGGCGGAAAAATTTAGCTAGCGCGTAAGTGAATGTCAGATCGCCCTAAACAGCGTATTGACTGACAGATAGGATTACTGCTTAGCCAGGCTGTCACTTCTCGGAGTGGCAGCTTTTCGTGCTAAGGCAAACGAATGACGTGAAGGCACCGCGTTAGCGGTGCGAGGACCGCCAGCCCCAAAGGGGCCCCAGACTGCGTTCACGCTGGTCGTTTAACAGACAAGCGGTAATCCAGCAGGAACTCATGCACTATCCAGAGATGCAACTGCATGTGTATCCGCTATCTACCGCGCTCCGAGAAAATCCTCACGCTGCGGTGTAAAGGTATCAAGCAGGGTACCCGCTTCCAGACAAACGCAACCGTGCACCACATTGGGCGCTTTATACAACGTATCTCCAGCGCCGACCTCCCGCGTAAGCCCATCAATCGTAAAAGCGAAACGGCCCGACAACACGTAGGTCAGTTGTTCATGTGGATGATGATGCAACGGTCCAACCGCATCCTTCTCAAAGGTCACTTCGACCGCCATCATCCGTCCCCCGTGGGCCATGACTCGCCTCTTCACGCCGTTACCGAGGTCTTCCTGAGTGGTTGCGCTTTTATAAATAAACATGGGTTCTCCTCACCAGTGACTTCATTAATGTGTGAAGTAACTCACACCAAAAGGGACATTTCAGGGCTGCATTTTAGCGCACCTTGATTAAAATGAAACAGTGTTTCAATTTAATTTGAGGATGGATCATGAAAATCGCTTTGATGATGGAAAATAGCCAGGCCGCTAAGAACGCAACCGTATGGAAAGAACTGCAAAACGTCGCGCAACCGCTCGGCCATCAGGTATTTAACGTCGGCATGAGCGACGAGCAGGATCATCATCTGACTTATATTCACCTCGGCATCGTGGCCAGCGTCCTGCTTAACAGCAAAGCGGTGGACTTTGTGGTCGCCGGTTGTGGCACCGGACAGGGCGCCCTGGTATCGCTCAACCTGCATCCTGGCGTGGTGTGTGGCTACTGTATCGATCCCGCTGATGCCTATCTGTTTGCTCAGATCAACAATGGCAATGCGCTTTCGCTGCCGTTCGCCAAAGGTTTTGGCTGGGGTGCAGAACTGAATCTGCGCTTTATCTTTGAGAAAGCCTTTACCGGCGAGAAAGGCCTGGGTTACCCGCCTGAGCGTAAAGAGCCGCAGGTGCGCAATGCGGGCATTCTCAATGAAGTCAAAGCCGCGCTGCTGAAAGACAATTACCTGGATTCGCTGCGTGCGCTGGACCCTGAGTTAGTAAAAACCGCAGTGAGCGGGTCGCGTCTGCAGGAGTGCCTGTTCGAACACGGACAGAATCAGGATATCGTGCGATACGTGCGTGAATTGCTGTAATGCGCTGCTGTTAAGCGGATCTTGCTACTCAAATCAGGTGCGCACCCTTGCGCACCTGACCAGAACTCACCTCAGCGCCATCCCCGTTGATGGCAGCCTGTACCGTCTAAGTCCGACTCGACTTCACCAGCATCTGCGTATAGGCCACCTGCGCCCGATTCCCCACTAATGCATCAACATCCAGTGTCTCCAGCACTTTCCCGTGTTGCATCACCGCAACCCGATGACACAAATGCGCCACCACACCGAGATCGTGTGTCACCATCAGGTAGGTGAGATTTTCCTGCTGCTGTAAATCACTCAACAGGTTCAGGATCTCCGCCTGTACCGACACATCCAGCGCTGAGGTTGGCTCATCCAGTAACAGCACGCGCGGTTCGAGGATCAACGCACGTGCAATGGCCAGACGCTGGCGCTGACCGCCAGACAGTTGATGCGGATAGCGAGTTTGCCAGGCTCGGTTGAGGCCCACTTTTTCCAGCATGGTCATCACGCGTTCGGAACGTTGTCCGATGCCGTGAATATGCAGCGGCTCTTCCAGAATGTCGCCAATGGTATGGCGCGGATGCAACGAGCCATAAGGATCCTGGAACACCATCTGCACCTCGCGGCAGCGTGCGCGGGCAATGCGATGCTCCAGTTTTTCTCCGGCAATCGCTAGTTCACCATCCCAATGGGTAAACAACCCGGCAAGACATTTCAGCACCGTGGTTTTCCCCGATCCAGACTCGCCGACCAGACCAAAAATTTCTCCTTCACGCACCGACAAATTGACGTCATATAGCACCTGGTTGCGCTGCTCATCCTCGCCAAAGCTGAGGTTAAGGTGACTCACACGGATCATCTCGTTCATGCTCTCTCCTTAAGGTTGTAACCAGCTGGCCTGGCGCTGTAGCACTGGCAACCGAGAACGGCGCGCATCCATATCCGGCAGCGCGGCCAGTAATCCCTGGGTATAAGGATGCTGGGCGTGGTCGAGTTGATCGGCAGACAGCGATTCGACCACGCGGCCGGCATACATCACCAATACGCGATCGCAAAAGCGCCGCACCAGATTGAGGTCGTGACTGATAAAGATCAGGCCCAGTCCGCGCTGTTGCACCAGTTCATCCAGCAGCGTCAATACCTGCAAGCGAACGGAAACATCCAGCGCCGAGGTCGGTTCATCGGCGATCAGCAGTTCCGGGTCGGTAATCAGCATCATGGCGATCATCACACGCTGACCTTGTCCGCCGGAGATCTCATGTGGGTAGCACTGATAGACGCGCTGAGGATCGCGGATCTGCACCACCTCCAGCATCTCCAGCGCCCGCTGGCGTGCCACCTCACGCTGCCCCGGATGGTGACTGCGCCAGGCTTCGGCAATTTGTTCACCCACGCGTACCACGGGATTCAGTGAGTATTTCGGGTCCTGCATGATCATCGAAATACGTTTGCCGCGCACGGCACGCATTTGTGCAGGAGAAGCCCGCAGCAGATCGACATCAGCAAACTGCATGCGCTGGGCGGTAACCTGCGCGCTGCGCGGATGCAGTTGCAACAGTGCGCGGCCCACCGTGGATTTGCCCGAGCCCGATTCACCGACAATCGCCAGCTTTTCCTTACCCAACTGGAAGGAGATGCCGCGCACCGCTGGAGTCATCTGGCGGCCGTTGACGAAATTAACCTGTAGATCCTGCACATCGAGCAGGTGGGCAGCGCTATTCGCTGCGGGGATCGAGGATGTCACGTAAGCCATCTCCTAAGAAGTTAAACGCCAGACTGTTGATCAGAATCGCTAACCCAGGCACGGTGACCACCCACCAGCACTCCAGCATATAAGTGCGGCCACTGGCGATCATCGCGCCCCATTCCGGATCGGGCGGCTGCGCGCCCAAACCGAGGAACCCCAGGCCCGCAGCAGTCAAAATGATGCCTGCCATGTTCATCGTGATGCGGATGATCACCGAAGGCAGACACAGCGGCACAATGTGCTTCCACAGAATGCGCAGGGAAGACGCGCCCTGTAAGCGCACGGCAGAAACGAAATCTGCCTGCCGCAGCGACAACGCTTCCGCGCGTGCCAGACGGGCAATCGGCGGCCAGGCAGTGAGGGTAATCGCCATCACCACATGTTCCAGGCCGGGACCCAGCGCCGCGACAAACGCCAACGCCAGCACCAGACTCGGGAATGAGATGAAGATATCGGTGAAGCGCATTAATACGCTGTCCACTTTGCCGCCGAAGTAGCCTGCAGTGACGCCCAACAACAGGCCTAATGGCCCGACGGTGATCGACACCAGCATGACGATATACAAGGTAATGCGCGCGCCCCACACTAAGCGGCTGAAGATGTCGCGTCCAAACTCATCGGTGCCAAACCAGTGCTGCGTGTTCGGCGGCGTGAGTGCGTTATTTAAATCCTGAATCAATGGATGGTAGGGGGCGATCCACGGCGCAAACAGCGCCACGATCAGCAGCAGTAAAATGATGCCGCCGCCGATGGCCGTGAGGGGATTGCAGGCCATTTGCCACAGGAAATGGCCGATACGCGAGAGGGTACGACGACAGCGTGCCACACGTTCGCGCGTGCTGCTCGCATGAAGCAGATCGAGAGAGGCAGTCATACTTTGGTCCTCGGATCGAATACCTGATAAAGCAGGTCAGAGAGCAGGTTAAGCAGCACGAAAATCAGGCCGACCACCAATACGCAGCCCATCACCGCATTCATGTCGCCGAGCATCAAACTGCCGGTGAGATAAGAGCCAAAGCCGGGCCAGGAGAACACGGTTTCAATCAGCACCGCGCCTTCGAGCAGGGATCCGTATGCCAGTGCCACCACCGTCAGCAACTGCACCAGAATATTGCGGAAGGCGTGTTGCCAAATCACTTGCCACTCGGTCAGCCCTTTCACCCGTGCGGTCAGGATGAACTCCTGCGACAGCTGCGCAAGCATAAAGCTGCGCGTCATGCGGCTGATGTAGGCTAGCGAGTGGAAACCCAACAGCGAAGCGGGCAGGATCAGATGATTGAGCGCGTTGTTAAACACCGTGATATTGCCCGCCAGCAGCGCATCCACCAGCAGCAAACCTGTACGGCGCGGCACAATACCATCCAGGCTGAAATCAACCCGTCCGGCACCGCCAACCCAACCCAAATGCGCGTAGAACAGCAGTAAACCGATCATGCCGACCCAGAAGATTGGCGTGGAGTATCCAGCCAGACTGATAATGCGCACCAGATAATCCACCAGGCTGTTACGGCGTGCCGCAGCCCAGACGCCCAGCGGTACGCCGAGTCCGGTGCCAAGCACAATCGCCAGCGTGGCGAGTTCAAGGGTGGCAGGGAACACGCGCAGGATATCGTTAATCACCGGCTGCCCGGTGAGCAGCGCCAGCCCAAGATTGCCGTGCAGCAAACCTTGCAGGTAGATCCAGAACTGCACCCACAGCGGTTTATCAAAGCCTAACTGGTGATAAACCTGCTGGTAAGTGGCGTGGTCGGCATCCGGTCCAACAATCGCCAGCACCGGATCGAGCGGCATCACGCGGCCAATAAAGAAGGTCAGCAGCAACAGGCCGAATAGCGTGATGGCAACCTGTAATGTTCGACTACGCGCTCGACGCCAGTGGCGTTTGGTTAAGGTCATTGGACACCTCCGGCCAGGCTGTCTGGCGTTTTCCACACATCACGCAGGAAGGTGGTGGCAGAAGGATGCGGCACATAATCCTGCACGCGATTATTTACCACCACGGAATCCGTCATCTGCGAAATCGGCATCAGCGCCGGGATCAACTGGTCGTAACGCTGCTGAATCGCCACGTAATCCTGCTGCTGTTTGGTGCTGTCTCGCTCCAGCAGCGCCTGATCGATCATCTGATTAAGCTGAGCATCGTAGAAGCCGGTGCGCCAGCCCTGGAAGTTGGTAAGTCGGGCGCTGTCGGCGTTATTTGGGTTGTACACCAGCGATCGCAAACTGGAGTGCGGATGCGGTTCAACACCACTGCCGCCACGCCCCACCAGTAAATTGAACTGACGTTCGCGCATTGCGCCATAAATCTGGTTGCCAGTGCCGGTGATGATTTTGGCGCGAATGCCTGCCTGCATGAGCGTGGATTGAATGGCGATGGCGATATTGAGGAACGGCTGATCAGCCAGCACACGCAAGGTGGTGTCGAAGCCATTAGGGTAGCCCGCTGCGGCTAGCAACGCTTTGGCTCGCGGCACATCAAGACGATAACCGGGATCGGGCAGTGTTTCCGGCATACCAGACTGGATGGGACGCTGATGCAAGGTGCCATAACCGGCCATCAGCGTTTTATTGATGCCCTGATAATCGACTAAGTAGCGAACGGCTTCGCGCACCTGCGGATTGGCGAAGTGGTCATCCTTCATGCTCATCGCCAGGTAATAAAGGGTGCCTTTCTGCACCGCATCAATGGTGAGGTCCGGATCGTGGCGCAGCGCCTGCACATCGGGGATTGCCATGTTACTGGCAATGTCGATATCGCCTTTCTCCATCATCAAGCGCAAGGTTTGTGACTCCTGCAAATGCCGAAACACCACGCGGGTTAATCTGGCAGCACCACGCCAGTAATTGTCATCCCTGCTCATGCGCAATACATCCTTGGCCTGCCAAACATCGAGACGAAACGGGCCTGAACCGGCTTCGTGCGTGGTTAACCAGCGGTTGCCCCAGTCCTTATTGACCGCATGTGCCTGCACAGTTTTGCTGTCCAGTACCACCATGCTACCGAGTGCGGCCAAAGAATAGAGCACCAGTTGCGGATCGTTAGGCTTAGGCAGCTGGATCACCACCGTGCGGGCATCCGGTGCAGTGATCATCTGATCCACATTGTCTTTACTGAAGCCATAGGATTTCCACACTGACGCCTGAGCCAGATTGAGATGCAACACCCTGCGCATCGACCAAATCACGTCTTCGCTGGTGAGTGGGTTACCGGAATGGAAATGCACGCCGTCGCGCAGATGGAAAGTGAGTTGGCGATGATCGGCGCTGATCTCCCAGCGCTCCGCCAGAGCAGGGCGTACATGGGTGAGCTGGCGTGGATCCAACTCGACGAGCCCATCATAGAGATTGACCACAATGCCCACCACTTCATTGCCGGTCATCGCGGCGGGGTCCAGCGTCAATAGGTTGTTCATGTTCATGCCCACAATCAACTGGTCGTCTGGCGTGGCGGCCAGCAGCGACGGGCTACCCGTGAGCAGCATTAGCGCGGCGCACCATGCTCTGCAATAACGAGATATGTTCATAAGCAAAGTCCAGCAGGTCAGAGGTTTATAGTTGTTTGCCGTACTGCTTGTGTTCGACGCTTACCAGCGATTAACCGTATGCGTTTCAATCCAGCTGAAATTGATGTCCTCCCCGAGTCCAGGCCGGGTAGGTAGATGCACAAAGCCTTGATCATCCATCGGATCGACCAGGTTGTTGAGATAGGCGGGCGGTTGCTCGTAATCGAGGAACGGGTGCAGCAGTCCGCGTTCATACCAGCGGCAGTTACGAATCGCACCCACCACCGCAATGCTGGCCGCGCCATTGCCGTGCACTTCACAATCCATGCCGAAGGCTTCTGCCAGGCTGGCCACTTTCAGGGTGGCAGAGATGCCACCGACGCCGTTGGCTCCGGCACGCAGGATGTCACAGGCACCTGCACGTACCCAGTCGGCACGACTGTGGTGTTTGCCGCCGAGGCTTTCCGGGCCGAGTACGTCAATGCTTAGGTTCTCCGCCAGCCAGGCGTAAGAGGCCATGCTCTCCTCTTCCATCGGCTCTTCAAACCAGGCGAAGTTAAGCTTTTCCAGCGCTTTGCCGATGGTAAGCGCCTCACTGCGGCTGTACCAGTGGTAGCCATCCAGCATCAGGGCGATATCCGGGCCCACCGCTTCACGCACCGCCGCGCAGGCCTTGATGTCCATCGTGGTGCTGGGTGCAAAGGAGACCGGCGGCATCCAGGTATGTAACTTGATCGCCTTATAACCACGCGCCACCAGCTTTTCAGCAAACTGCGCATACTCATCCGGCGTTGAGAGGCCGCCTTCCAGTTCGTCGCCACACATGGTGCTGCCGTAGGCGGGAATTTTTTCACGGTAACCGCCCAGCAGCTTATGGACCGGTTGTTTAAGCTTGCGGCCAATCAGATCCCACATGGCTTGTTCGACAGTGGAGAGTGCGCGCTCAGTGAGTTGGTGCGCGCTGCCACGCTGCCAGTGCACCAAATCCTGCCACAAGCGTTCACGATCAAAGGCGTTTTGCCCGATCAGCACCTTACGGAAGAAGGCGTTGACCACATGCGGCCGTATGACTTCGGCTGGTGCGAAAGCATATCCGCAATCGCCGTCTTCGCTGGTCAGCGTGAGCAGCGCCATTTGCGCATCGGTTTCTGCACCAGGGTGCGAGTGGCCCGCGCTATCTGATACGCGGCGCGTAGGGTAGGTAAAGAGAGTGACATCAATGGCGCTGATCTTCACGGTAAGACCTCCAGACAGGATTTCCATGCTCAGGGCGAGCATTAAATTAAAAATAAAACAGCGTTTCAATTCGTAATTTAGCGTTCACAATTTGTTTACGCATTAGGTGAAGTGCGGGAAGAGAAGGTCATTACCTGGGCAGTTGCATGGGGTGCTGTGAGCACTTTCACGAAAGAAGGTCGTTTTGTGAGCGGCTACACAGTAAGAAAAACGGCAAGGGGATGTAAAAAAATGTGTCTCAGGGGCTTTTCATTTCGCGTCTGCCAGGTAATAGTGACGCCGCGAAATTTTAATAATAATCATTATCATTTGTATGGGTAGACATAATGAAAAAATGGCTGTTAGCGCTGGGGTTACTGGCTGTGGCGGATTCCGCTTCGGCAAAAATCATCACTGACATTGCAGGACGTCAGGTTGAAGTTAAAGAGGAATCGAAACGCATTATTTTGGGTGAAGGGCGTCAGATGTATCTGCTGGCGGCATTCGATACCGCCGCGCCTTTCCATCGCGTAGTGGGCTGGCGTGATGATTTCCATAAAGCCGACTACGACGGCTACATGGCGTACGAGAAAAAATATCCTGAGATCAAAAAGCTGCCGACCTTTGGTGGGGCGAAAGACGGCACCTTCAACGTTGAGCAGGCGCTGACGTTAAAGCCGGACCTGGTGCTGATGAACCTCGAATCAAAAGCCGCCACGGATGAAGGCAAGTTGATTGAGAAGTTGCAGGCGGTTGGCGTTCCGGTGGTGTTTATCGACTTCCGCGAGAAGCCGATGGAGCACGCCGAGAAAAGCATCCGCATCATGGGCGAACTGGTCAATAACCCGCAGCGTGCTGAAGAGATTGTGGCTTTCCGCCGCGCGCAGATCGAAAAGGTGACCGATCGCCTGAAAAACTTCACCGGCACACGTCCAAAAGTGATGATTGATCGTGCAGGTGGCTACACCGATGAATGCTGCATGTCGTTTGGTAATGAGAACTTTGGTCAGATGGTCGAAATCTCCGGCGGGAGCAATATCGCTAAAGATCTGATCCCTGGCACCTTCGGTACCCTGAACCCAGAGCAAATCATTGCCAGCCGTCCGGATGTGGTGGTAGTGACCGGTGCCAACTGGAAGAACTACAACACCGTGGGCAAATGGGTGGGCGTTGGCCCTGGCGCAGACACCAAAGAAGCCACGGCACGTCTGAAGTTGCTGATGATGCGCGATGCGTTTAAAACCCTGCCAGTTGCCCACAACGGCAATGCACACGCCATCTGGCATCAGTTCTACGATAGCCCATATCAGTTTGTCGCGATTCAGGCGATGGCCAAGTGGCTGCATCCGGATCTGTTCAAAGATCTCGATCCTGACGCCACCTTCCGTGAGTTCCATGAAAAGTTTCTGCCATTGCCTTATCAGCCGGGTTACTGGGTGACACTGCCTGCGGATAAGTCATAACCTTTAGGCTTTTTGCGGTAATCGCGCGCATTACTCTTCATCTTTACTAATATTTTACAGGCGGTTGGCTGCGATTTCGGGGAAGCGAAACGCAGCCATCGCCTGAATAATAAACGTAATAGGGAGAGTGAAATGTTGTATACCTCGGGACGTTCAGCGTTTGCGGTGGGGCTTTACGCTCTGCTGGAACCGCTACCGCTGGGCTTTTTTGTTGCAGCCTGGCTGTTCGATATTATCTATCTGCAAACCTTCGTCATCATGTGGACCAAATCAGCCAGTTGGTTGATTGCTATCGGTCTGGTGCTCGCCATCCTGCCAAGATTAATCAGTCTTGTTTACTTATTCCGCGGACCTTATCCCAGTGAAAAGACCCATTTCTGGCTGTCACTACTGGCCATCGTCGTGGCTATCGCAAATGCTTTTATTCATAGTCGTGATGCGTATGCCGTGGTGCCGCTTGGGGTAACGTTGTCGACTCTGGTGGTGGCACTGCTGTTGCTCGCCAACGTGCAGTTAGCGCTGCGTGGACGCATTACAGCAGGAGGTCGCGCATGAAACAGATTCTGAGTGCAGTGACCCTCGCCATGCTTCTCAGCGCTTGTGATGATGGCGCACTTATCGATCCGCAAAAACAGATTGGCCCCAATCCTGAACTCCCCCAGGCGCAAAACTTCTTTGTACCGCCGATGCAGGTGCCGGAGGGTATCCCCTGGAAAGCCGGTGAAATGCCAAAAGTGGCGGAGGGGCTGAAGATTGAAAAGATCGCTGATAACTTACAGCATCCACGTCAGGTGCTGGTGCTGCCGAACAATGATGTGCTGGTGGCCGAATCCAACGGCACACCGAAACCCACAACCGCGCCGAAAGATCTCATTACCGGCCTCGTGAAAAATGCTTCAGGCAAAGGCGGGGCCGGTGGCAATCGCATTACGCTGTTGCGTAATGTGAACGGCAAGTGGGAGCAGCATAGATTTATCGATAACCTGACCGCGCCGTTTGGCATGCAGCTGGTGGGCAATACGTTGTATGTTGCCAACGCCGATAGCCTGGTGAAATTCACGTATGAAAACGGACAAACTGAGATTCGTACGCCGCCGGTGGTGGTGACTGAACTGCCCGGCGGGCCGATTAACCATCACTGGACTAAGTCACTGCTGGCCAGCCCCGACGGCAGCAGGCTGTATGTCGGGGTAGGGTCAAACAGCAACATTACGGAAAATGGCATTGGTGCCGAATATCGTCGAGCGGCGGTACTCGAAGTCGATGCGGCGAGCGGTGCCAGCCGTATCTATGCCAGTGGGCTGCGCAACCCCACCGGTCTGCAATGGGAACCGCAAACGGGCAAGCTGTGGGCGATCGTTAATGAACGCGACGAGATTGGCTCGGACCTGGTGCCGGATTATATGACTTCGGTGCAGGACAAAGGCTTTTACGGCTGGCCATACAGCTATTACGGCCAACATGTCGATGTGCGGGCGCAGCCTCAGCGGCCTGACTTAGTAGAAAAAGCCATCAAGCCAGATTACGCGCTCAGTTCACACGTGGCACCGCTCGGCTTGCTGTTCTATGGCGCTGATAACATGCCGCAGTATCGTGGTGGGGCGTTTGTTAGTGAGCACGGCAGCTGGAACCGTACGCCGTTGAATGGCTATCAGGTGGTGTGGGTGAAATTCGAAAACGGGAAACCGGTTGGTCAGCCACAGCCGGTGGTGAGCGGATTCCTCACCGATGACCAAAAACAGGTACGGGGCTTACCGGTCGGACTGGCGTCAGATCAGCAGGGCGGTGTGCTGATCGCGGATGATGCGGGTAATGCCATTTGGCGTGTTAGCTCCGCCAACTGATTTCTGCAGGCAATAAAAAAGGATTTGGCCATTTAGCCAAATCCTTTTTTTATGTTCGCTAACCGGCTGGTAACCGCGTTGCGAACGGGGTGCTCAGCACTCCTCACAAAGCAAATCATAAAATGTGCGGGAGAATATTTCAAGTTTCGCAAAAGTACTGTATGGTTATACAGGTGTTGAGTGGCGAGCGTAGTCTCATTGTTTTCTGATGACTCCCAGGGGCGCGGATTGTCAAATCCCGGCAGGTTTCAGGTGGTGCTGGCCTGTGGCTTCCACAATGAGTGGCGCTCAGCACTCCTCACAGCTGTGCTCAGGCCATCGGCGGGTGGAGTCAAAGCTCCGAAGGCTGAAAAGCGCGCTCCTGTCAGAGGAGAAGGAAAGTGATGGAACTTGTTCGGTTACTCCTGGACCTGGTCCGGGTGATCCTGCAAATCATCGTTGCCCTTTTGCAACTGACCGGTCAGGCACATTGACCGGAACTTGAAGCAAGGCGGAGCTCACCCCTCCGCCTTTTTTCGTTAGTTTCAACAGGTGATTTTTTCTCAATATCGGTAGTTACCTTCCGGCACTAAATTCTCTTTGCCAGACAGTGAAAATGTGATTATCAGCTTAGCTAACTTATGTTATGAATTTAGTCTTAGAAAAAAATAATCAGGTAAAGGTTTTATGTCGTCGCAAAAATTGTCCAAAAGCGTTCAACGCATTCATTCATCTGCCATTCGTGATTTATTGAAACACAGCAAAATGGAAGGGGTGATTTCTCTGGGTGGTGGCATCCCGAATCCCGATCTGTTTGATACCGAAGGCCTGCAGATCGCCATGGATCGCGCCTTGTCGCAAGATGGTCACAACGCATTTCAATATGGCTTGAGTGAAGGGGATCCGCTATTACGTGAAGCGATCTGCCGCATTTCAGCCGACCGCGGTATTGATTGCACGCCAGACGACGTGGTGATCACTTCTGGCTCCCAGCAGTCACTGGATATTCTCGCCCGCGCGTTAATCAACCCCGGTGATGTGGTGGTGGTGGAGCGTCCAACTTATCTCGCCGCATTGCAGGTTTTCCAGTTGGCTGAAGCGCAGTTCAAATCTGTTGGCACTGACGGCGAAGGCATGATTGTTGATGAGCTGGAAGAGCTAGTCAAACAGACACCAATCAAAGCCGTGTATATCGTTCCGACCTTTGGCAATCCAAGCGGCGTCACCTTATCTGATGCGCGTCGTCAGCAGTTAGTCGCGCTGGCGAAGCAGTATGATTTCCTGATTTTTGAAGACGATCCCTACAGCGAGATCAACTTCACCAATCAGACATTCCGCCCATTAAAATCCCATGCGCAAGCGATGGGGGCCAGCGAGAATGTGATTTATACCTCGACCTTCTCCAAAATCCTGGCACCGGGCGCACGCGTTGGCTGGATCACCATGCCGGGCTGGTTGAAGTCATCAGTGGTGAACCTGAAGCAGGCAACGGATCTGCACACCAGTGCCTTGTCACAATCCCTGACGCGTCATTATCTGGAAACCGGTCGCTTGCCGGAGCAGATTCGCTTGATCCGCGCGGCCTATAAGCAGAAGTGCGATGCATTGTGTGCAGCGCTGGAGACGGAGTTGGGGGATAAGCTGCACTTCTATCGCCCGCTGGGTGGCATGTTCCTGTGGGCAACGTTCAGGGAAGCTTTCAACACTACCGAATGGCTGAAAACCACGCTGAGCAAGGGTGTGGTGTATGTCCCGGGTGAGTTTTTCTA
The DNA here is from genome assembly GCF_011752685.1 of Candidatus Pantoea communis. Classification (NCBI taxonomy): domain Bacteria; kingdom Pseudomonadati; phylum Pseudomonadota; class Gammaproteobacteria; order Enterobacterales; family Erwiniaceae; genus Pantoea; species Candidatus Pantoea communis. The sequence continues at coordinate 165,887 of NZ_VWXC01000001.1, read as the reverse complement.
CTGTGATAATCCAGATACTTCAACGCTGCGTATTTCGTATGCCTCAGTATCGGAAACCAATCTGGCCGTAGCAGCACAGCGTTTGAAAGCTTCATTACCGCAGTAATCGCCTGAAAGCCCTTGGTAACAAGGGCTTGTTCTAGCCGTTGGCACTGTCCAGCGGCCAGGATTCAAACAGATAACCATCAAAATCGATGTCATCGACATCTGAAAATTCCAGCAGTCGCTGTTTCACATTTTCCAGATGCTGCCACATGGCTTGCTTGGCGGCGCGTGCATCTTTCTTGATCAATGTGGCGAGGATCTTCTTGTGATCGTCGAGCCACTGCTTACGGTAATGAGTGTTCACCAGATGACGATGTAACTGACTCCACATCACATTGTCTTCACGCCACTGCCAGGATTGTTTGAACAACTCGACCAACATACTGTTATGGGTCGCTTCGGCAATCGCCAGATGGAAGTTACGATCGCCGTTCTCGCTCTCATTCACGGCGCCGGATGCCAGTTCTCTCTCTTCCAGTTCCAGTGCCTGACGCATCTTGATGATGTCTTCACGTGTGGCCTGCAACGCGGCAAACTCCGCGATATTACTCTCCAGCAATTGACGCGCCTGCAGCATCTCAAACGGGCCGGCATCGTTACAGGCGGCTTGTGTCGTCGCGCGCGGTGCAGGACTGTCGTTTACCACGTAGATCCCGGCACCCCGGCGCACCTCAATCAAACCTTCCAGCTCCAGCATAATCAGAGCCTCACGCACCAGCGTACGCGTAACATCCAGCAGCGCAGCCAGTTCACGCTCAGGCGGCAAGCGTTCGCCCACGGAATACTGCTTTTGCATAATCATGTTACGCAACATTTCCCCCACTTCCTGATAAGGGCGCTGTGCTGATGCTTGTGTTTTCATGAGCTCTTTTCTGCTAATTAAAAAGTTGACGACCACTGACGCTGCCATCAATTGCGCCCTGCACTATAGCACAGGGCGCAATTTTCAACGTGGATTGAGGGCAAAGTAGCGCTGTGCGTTATTAAAGCAAATATCTTGCAGCATGCTGCCAAGTACGGCTTCATCGTGCGGCACAATGCCATCCTGCACCCATTGACCGAGCAGGTTGCACAGAATACGGCGGAAGTATTCGTGACGTGTGTAAGAGAGGAAGCTGCGTGAATCGGTCAGCATCCCGACAAACTGGCTGAGCAAACCGATTTGCGACAGTTGCTCCAACTGGCGCAGCATGCCATCGCGCTGATCGTTGAACCACCAGCCGGAACCAAACTGCACTTTACCGGCGATGCCCGCACCCTGGAAGTTACCTGCCATCGTCGCCAGCACTTCGTTGTCGCGTGGATTGAGGCAATAGAGAATGGTTTTAGGCAGTTGATCGTTGATATCCATCGCATCAAGCAGGCGAGAGAGCGGCAAAGCGATGTTGTTATCGCCAATCGAGTCAAACCCGCTGTCGGCACCCAGCAGGCGGAACAGCCGGGTGCTGTTGTTGCGGATCGCGCCGATATGCAGTTGCATCACCCAATCACGTTTCGCGTATTCAGCGCCGAGCCACACCAGCACCGCGCTGCTAAACTGCGCGATTTCCAGCTCGCTTAGCGTATCGCCGTTGCGGCGTTTGGACAGAATGGAATCCAATACACGATCATCCGGAACCGGGGCAAAGCGCAGCACTTCGATACCGTGATCTGATGCACGGCAGCCGTGGGCGGAGAAGTGATCTAAACGACGACGCAGGGCGGTGCGCAGTGCGTCAAAGCTGGTGATCGCCACATCCGCTGCCGATTCCAGGCGACCCAGATAGTCAATAAAGCCATCCAGCTCAATCTTAAACACCTTGTCCGGACGCCAGCTCGGCGCAACATCGATATCAATGCTGCTATCTTCGGCAATCTGGCGGTGATATTGCAGGGAATCAATTGGATCATCTGTGGTACCCACCATGCGCACCTTCATCTGACGCATAATGCCGCGCGCAGAAAACGCAGGCGTCGCCAGCTTCTCAGCACACTCATCCCACACGCGTTGGGCAGTGTCCGGCCCAAATAACGTATTGGTGATGCCGAACGGGCGACGCAGCTCCAGGTGCGTCCAGTGGTAGAGCGGATTGCCCAGCGTTTTGGGCACGGTGTGGGCCCACGCGAGGTATTTATCGTAATCGCTCGTAGATTTACCGGTGATCAGCGATTCATCCACGCCCGCAGCACGCAAGGCGCGCCATTTGTAATGGTCACCTTCCAGCCAAATTTGTCCGAGGTTGGCGAACTGACGATCCTCGGCGATCTCTTGCGGATTGAGGTGGCAGTGGTAGTCATAAATCGGCATGTCAGCCGCATAGTCATGGTACAAACGACGCGCAACGTCGCTTTGCAGCAGGAAATCGTCATCCATAAAGTGCTTCATTTCGGCTCCTGATTCAGGGATGCAACGGCGGCGCGGGCACCATGCTGGCAAAGTTGCGCGTACACCTGTTGAAGATGGCTGACGAAGCCCGGATTGGTGGGCAAATCGTCTCCAAAAATGGTTCTCACGGCAAGCAGGGCGCTAACGCGCGCATCACCTTCTGGCGTGTGTTGGTTGATGTCTTTTAGCGTGGTAATTAATGGGTCAACCACATTAAATGCTTCACCTCGTTCGTTTTGTCCGACGACGTAACGCATCCAGCCGGCAATTCCCAGCATCAAGTGGCGATAGTCACTGCCGTGCTTCAGGTGATAGCACACGGAATCGAGCCAGCGCTGTGGCAGCTTCTGACTGCCATCCATCGCAATCTGCTGCGTCCGGTGGCGCAGGGAAGGGTTGCTAAAACGCTCGATCAACTGGCTGGCATAGGCTTGTAAGTCGATACCCTCAGGCATCGACAGCGTAGGTGCCTGCTCTTGCATCATCAGTGCCAATGCCGCCTGGCGATAGGTCGGGAGTTGCATGGTGTCAGCGATGGTTTCACAGCCACCCAAATACCCGAGGTAGGCAAGAAATGAGTGGCTGCCGTTGAGCATGCGCAGTTTCATCATTTCAAAAGGGGCAACGTCTGCCACAAACTGCGCGCCCACGCGATCCCAGTCAGGACGGCCGTTGACAAAGTTATCTTCGATCACCCATTGGCGAAATGGCTCACAGGCCACGCCGCAGGGATCGGCAACGCCCAGCAAGTCGCGAATCTCATGATGTGTTTCGTCGGTCACTGCGGGAACGATGCAGTCAACCATGCTGCTGGGGAAGGTAACGTTCTCATCAATCCAATGCGCCAGTGCCGCATCGCGCAACCGCGCCAGGCCTACCACAGCGGCGCGCGCGACATGGCCGTTATCACGCAGGTTGTCGCAGGAGAGCACAGTAAACGGCCCTAAACCACGCTCACGACGCACACGTAATGCTTCGACAATAAAACCAATGGCGGATTTCGGCGTGCCAGGGTGCGCAACATCGTGTTGAATAAGTGCATTATCCGCATCCAATTCACCGTTGGCACCCTGAGTGCAATAGCCTTTTTCCGTCACCGTCAATGAAGCGATAGCGGTTTCCGGACGAGCCAGCGCTTCGATAATGCCATCGTGTCCATCCAGTGCAGGATGCAAGGCTTCTTTGATGGCCGCAACGAGGTGAACGTCGTTCTGCCCGGCACCTTTTTCCGTCACGCTGTAGAGCAGATTTTGCTGGCGCAGTTGTTCGACCAACAGTTTGCCGTTCGCCGACATCAGGTTGACCTCACAGATGCCCCAGTCAGTGTCACTGATTTCAAGCAGGTGATGCAGATACAACGCCTGATGCGCGCGATGAAAGGCGCCACAGCCGATATGCACAATACGCGGCACCAGCCGCTGATGGTTCCAGGCGGGGCGGGTCACGTTCAGTTCGCCATTGGCGAGGTTAGGTTCCATGTAAACTCCATCTAGCCGGGTGCGCCATCAATGGCACCCGGCAGCAACGAATGCCATCAGAAATAAGCGCGATGAATCGCCAGCTCCACACCGCGAATTTCCGCCAACCCTTTCAGACGACCAATCGCCGAATAGCCGGGGTTGGTTTTCTTTCTCAAGTCGTCGAGCATCTGGTGACCATGATCCGGGCGCATCGGAATCAAATCCTCCTGACCGGCCGCTTTACGACGATGTTCTTCTTCAGCAATCGCCTTAATGACGGCGAACATGTCAACATCGCCGCCTAAATGCGCTGCCTCGTGGAAGGTGTTCGGGTTCTCTTCGCGTTTGGTTGACCGCAGGTGTGCGAAGTAAATGCGTGGGCCAAAACGTTTCACCATGCCGGCGAGATCGTTATCTGCCAACACGCCGTAAGAGCCGGTGCACATGGTGAAGCCATTCGCCGGACTGGGTACGGTATCGATCATCCACTGCATGTCTTCTGCATAGGAGACAATGCGCGGTAAACCCAGAATCGGACGCGGGGGATCATCCGGATGCACTGCCATACGAATGCCGGCTTCTTCTGCTACCGGAATAATGGCGCGCAGGAAGGTGGCGAAGTTTTCACGTAACTCAGCTTTGCCGATGCCGTCATAACGGGCTAATTGAGCACGGAACTGGTCCAGCGTGTAACCCTCTTCTGCACCCGGTAAACCAGCGATGATATTGCGCGTCAGGCGGGTTTTATGTGCTTCGCTCATGTTGGCGAAACGCTCAGCTGCCTGCGCTATTTCCGTGGCGCTGTAATCCTTCTCCGCACCGGGACGTTGCAAAATGTGCAGCTCAAATACGGCAAATTCGACCTGATCGAAACGCAGCGCTTTCGCGCCATCGGGTAACAGATATTCAAGGTCTGTGCGCGTCCAGTCGAGAATCGGCATGAAGTTGTAGCAGACGGTTTTAATACCGCACTGCGCCAGATTTCGCAGAGACTGCTGGTAATGACGGATCCACTTCTGACACTCACCGCTGCCGGTTTTGATCTCTTCGTGAATCGGCACGCTTTCCACCACTGACCACACCAGCCCAGCGGCTTCCACGATGGCTTTACGCTGCATAATTTCGTCCACCGACCACACTTCGCCGTTAGGGATGTGGTGCAGGGCGGTGACGATGCCGGTCGCGCCAGCCTGTCGTGCATCGGCAAGAGAAACGGGATCATTTGGGCCATACCAGCGCCAGGTCTGCTTCATGTTGTTACCTCTTTTAGGTCCTGAAAATGAAACCCAGGACAATTCTTATATTGGTTGACCTATTTATCGGTTAGCGCACCGCTTATGGCGTGGATTGCGCTCTCAGAGCCTAAAATTCGGCTCTTTAACGTCTGATGTCAACCTCGCAAGCCATTTTGGTTAACCAGATCACAAATGCGGCATCTGAGTGGCGACCAGGTTCCGCATCTGTGGTTCACTCCTGGCGGATGGTTAGAGATGACTCACTGAAGTCGCTCCTCAACAACAAGCAGCAATTCCTGGGCGGCAGCCAGCGATATTTCCGGTTTATCGCTGGCCCGCGCATTCACCACAGGATTTGTAAGCTCATGATGTTAATAAAGATTGGAGAACCAGATGAACCGCAGTTTGAATCCAGGGATCGCTGCCGCTGGCAGCAAACGCACCTTCCGCAATTTGCGCTGGTGGGTATTGGTGTTGTTCTTAGCGGGCGTCACCGTAAACTACATCACCCGTAACTCATTAGGCATTCTGGCACCTGAGCTGAAAACCAGCCTGGGCATCACCACTGAACAATATTCATGGATCGTCGGTGCGTTTCAGCTGGCGTACACCTTCTTTCAACCAATTTGCGGCTGGCTGATTGATGTCATCGGCCTTAAAGTCGGCTTCCTGATTTGTGCCTCGGTCTGGGCGGTCGCCTGTCTGTTCCATGCCGGCGCGGCGAGCTGGGTACATCTTGCCATTCTGCGTTTTGTCATGGGCGGAGCGGAAGCCGCAGCCACGCCAGCCAACGCCAAAGTGATAGGCGAATGGTTCCCGAAAAAAGAGCGTCCGGTTGCAGCGGGTTGGGCCGGCGTGGGCTTCTCAATTGGCGCTATGCTGGCGCCGCCCATCATCTACTTCGCGCACGCTTCTTTCGGCTGGCAGGGCGCTTTCCTGTTCACGGGTTGCCTGGCACTGGCGTGGGTGGTGCTCTGGTGGTTGCTGTATCGCGATCCGGAAATTCATCCCAATCTGTCTGCATCGGAACTGGAATTTATTCGTCAGGATAATGAACCGCCTGCCGTCAAATTACCGTTCTTTAAAGCCCTGAAAAGTGTCTCAAAGAATAAACGTTTTTACGGTATCGCCATTCCCGCCTTTATGGCCGAACCGGCGTGGGGCGTGCTGAGTTTTTGGGTGCCGCTCTACCTGGCGAAAGATCTCGGCATGGATCTCAAACAGATCGCCATGTTCGCCTGGATGCCATTCCTCGCGGCGGATCTCGGCAGCGTCGCCAGTGGCTATCTGACGCGCCTCTATACCCGCCTGTTTGGTTTTAGACTGGTCAACTCCGTGGTTGCCAGTTCGGTCACCGGCGCTTTCCTGATGCTTTCCCTCGCATTGGTGGCGATGACCAAAGATCCCTACGTGGCGATTGCACTGATCTCGATTGGCGGTTTCGGTCACCAGATCATCTCCTGCATGCTCAGCGCGCTGGTGGTGGAGAAGTTTGATAAAGGCCAGATGGCCACCGTCAACGGCATGCGCGGTTCCTTCGCGTGGATCTCCAGCTTCCTGTTCTCGCTGGTAATTGGTGTCACCGCCGACAAGATTGGCTTTAACCCGTTATTTGTCGCCATGGGCTTCTTCGACCTGATTGGCGCGGTCTTCCTGATTGCATTTATTGCTGAACGTCGCGCCCAGCGCGCCTGATTAAAGTAGGTAACAATGAAAACCTTAAAGAATTGGTCACTCACGCATTCTGATCAACACCATGTTGCGTTAACCGTCGATGGGAAGTACCAGCTGAACCTATTCGTGCTGGAATCCGGCATGTTCCGTGTTTCGATTAAACGTCAGAGCGGCTATGCACTGGACCGCACATGGAGCATAGCGCCAGAAAGCGATGTGCCGTGGGAAGGGCGTCCACGTGACAGCCTGGCGGGCTTTACCCTGCCAGGGTTCACGCTGGAAGAAGAGGGCGACACGCTGGTGGTTTCCACCGATGTGCTGCGCGTGATTGTCCATCAGCCACTGGCGCTGGAGTGGCAACATCGTAATAGCGCTGGCGCCTGGCAACTGCTGACCTGCGACCGCCCAACCAGTGCCTACCTGATTAACGCGCACGGCGATGGCGTGGCGCACTACCAGCGTCGTATGAATGACGATGCCTATTACGGTCTTGGCGAGAAAACCGGTGACCTTCAACGCAATGGCAAACGTTATGAGATGCGTAACCTTGATGCGATGGGTTACAACGCCTCTTCAACCGATCCGCTGTACAAACATGTCCCCTTTACCATTACGCGCCGCAGCGATGTGAGTTTCGGTCTTTACTACGATAACCTCAGCAGCAGCTGGTTTGATCTCGGCAACGAGTTGGATAACTACCATCAGCCTTATCGCCGCTGGCAGGCGGAAAGCGGGGATATTGATTATTACCTGTTTGTTGGCAGCAAAGTACTGGATGTCACTAAATCCTTTGTGCGTCTGACCGGTAAAACGCTGTTTGGCCCAAAATGGAGCCTCGGTTACAGCGGCTCAACCATGCACTACACCGATGCACCGGATGCACAAAACCAGCTGATGAACTTCATTCGCCTGTGCGAACAGCATGATATTCCGTGCGACTCTTTCCAATTGTCATCGGGTTACACCTCGATCAATAACAAGCGATACGTGTTCAACTGGAACTACGACAAAGTGCCACAGCCGGAAGTGATGAGCCAGGCGTTCCACGATGCCGGTTTGCGTCTGGCTGCCAACATCAAACCTTGCCTGTTGCAGGACCATCCGCGCTACGAAGAAGTCGCGGCGCAGGGCTTGTTTATTCGCGATTCAGAAGAAGAAGCGCCAGAGCGTTCAGTGTTCTGGGACGACGAAGGTTCACACCTTGACTTCACCCATCCCCAGGCGGTGGCATGGTGGCAGGAGAACGTCACCCAACAGCTGCTGGCGAAGGGCATCGATTCGACCTGGAATGACAACAACGAATATGAAGTGTGGGACGGCGAAGCGCGTTGCCACGGCTTTGGTACGCCCATCGCCATCAAGCATATTCGCCCGGTGATGCCGTTGTTGATGATGCGTGCGTCGATGGAAGCGCAGCAGCGTTTCGCGCCAGAGAAACGTCCTTTCCTGATCTCGCGTTCTGGCTGCGCCGGCATGCAACGCTATGTGCAAACCTGGAGCGGTGATAACCGTACTAACTGGACATCACTGCGCTACAACATTCGCATGGGCCTGGGGATGAGCTTGTCGGGTCTGTATAACGTCGGGCACGATGTCGGCGGTTTCTCAGGTGATAAGCCGGACGCTGAACTGTTTGTGCGTTGGGTGCAAAACGGCGTGATGCACCCGCGTTTCACCATTCACTCGTGGAATGACGATCACACGGTGAATGAGCCGTGGATGTATCCGTCGGTCACGCCTGCGATTCGTGCTGCGGTCGAACTGCGCTATCGCCTGCTGCCGTATCTGTATACCCTTTTGTGGCAAGCGCATGCCGATGATGAACCGATGCTGCGCCCAACCTTCCTCGACCATGAGCAGGATAAACAGACCTTCGCCGAGTGCGATGAGTTTATGCTGGGTCGCGATTTGCTGGTGGCCAGCGTGGTGGAAGCCGGTCAGCGTGAACGCACTCTGTGGCTTCCAGATAACCAAACTGGCTGGTATGACTTTGCGACCCAGCAGTGGTACAGCGGCGGCCAGTGGATTACATTGCCAGCACCACTGGAAACCCAGCCGATGCTGGTTCGCGCCGGTGCGGCCTTGCCACTGAGCCAGCGTCTGCGTCATGTTGATGCACAAGCAGATGACCGTCGCACGCTGCAACTTTATCCATTACAGGGTAAAGGCGAGAGCAAAGGCCTGGTATTTGAAGATGACGGTGAGTCCTGGGGTTATCAGCAGGGTAATGCGCTGTGGTTAAGCTGGGAAATGCGCAGCGATGCCGAGGCAATCCACCTGAGCTTCACACGCAAAGGCGATTATCAGCCAGCATGGAAAACGCTGCAAATTGCTTTGCCAGCCGGAGAACGGCGCCAGCTTTACATTGATGGTGTCGCGGTTGCTGCGGCAGATGCGCAAGCAGTGCTGGCGGAGATAGCGAGTCACTAAGCGTCATTGTTCAGGGAGGAGTGCGCAGCAATGCGCACTCTTCAAACGCGCAGCGACCTGACATCAATGTGGCCCTGTGCTTACCCTGCTTAATCAAGCAACCCTTTGGCCCGCGCCAGTAAAAACGCGGTCACCGAAGTGGCATCGGTCACTTTACCTTCCAGCACTAGCTGCAGAAACTCGCTGATTTTCATTTTGCGTGCAGTGAGTCCGACTTCCTCGGCATCCAGATTCTGCCCTTCATAGCGTAATTCGCTGGCAAGATAGATGTGATAACCCTGCGCGGAGTATCCCTGCGCCAGTTTTTGATAGCCCACGTACTGCCAACGATCGGCAATCAATCCCGTCTCTTCCTGCAGTTCGCCCGCCGCCAGTGCTTCCGGTGTAGCGCCAGGGTCCAGCTCCCAGCTGCCTTGCGGCAACTCAATGGTGCGCTCACTTATCGGATAACGATACTGTTCCACCACAAAGATGCTGTCCAGCTCCACCGGAAGGATGACGACAAAATCGTTTTTTTCGATCACCGAATAGAGACCTTCGCTGCCATCGGCACGCTGAATTTTGTCTTCCTTTAACGTCATCCAGCGGTTGCGATAGATTTCCGTTGATGCGAGGGTTTGAATTTCTGGTTTCAAAAGGGGCCTCCATGAAGTGAATCAGTGAGTCAACGATTTAAGCCTATAAACGGGGTGCCGTGACAGGTAACTTATCTGTTTTTTCCATCGCTTGTTTTAAAGCATGAAGAAATACCGTCACCCGTGCTGGCAACTGGCGAGTCGTGGGGAACAATGCCCAGACACCGAGCATCTGCGGTTGAGCATCCTGTAATTCAATGGCGATTAACTCGCCTGAAGCGAGCTCTTCACGGATGTCCCACTCAGATAACTGAGCAATGCCGCTTCCCGCCACGCACAGAGTGCGCACCCCCTCCACGTTACTGCCACTGAAACGGCCTTCCACGCTTAAGCTCGAAATATGCCCATCAATGATGAAGCTCCACTGCACCACGCCTGAGAGTCGCAGGCAGTTGTGATGATGTAAGTCGTTTAATGTCTGAGGCGTGCCGAAGCGTTGAAGATAATCGGGTGAAGCACACAGCATACGCGGGTTGTTAGCCAGACGGTGAGCCACTAAACGGGAGTCACGCAGCGGTGCAATGCGGATAGCGACATCGTAGCCCAACCCTACCAGGTCGGTGACGTCATCGCTCAGCTGAAACTCAATGCGCAGTTCCGGGTTGGCCTCCATCAAGGCAGGCAACAGCGGAATAATAGTACGACGACCAAAGCCAGAAGGCGCCGTAATTCGTAACTGGCCAGTCGCACCTTGCTGGTGTGGTGAAAACAGATTGCGTGCACTCTGTTCGGTTTCCGCCAGCGATTTCGCATAGGGCAGAAACTCTTCTCCCTCGACGGTGAGCGCGATGGCGCGAGTCGTGCGGTGCATCAGCCGCACGCCGAGATCGTCCTCCAGCGAGGCCAGCCGACGCGACACCGTCATCGGCGTAGTATTCAGCCGCCGTGCCGCCTGCGTCAGGCTGCGCGTTTGCGACACCATGAGGAAAACCTCAATATCTTTGGAGTTCATTGTAACGATTTCCGTTATACAGACGTATCATCTTCGGTCATTTTTGCCGCGAAAGCGACACACTATAATGCGCTCTGACGATAATCAGGGAACACGATGTAGCAAATGGCCGATAAACACTTATTTCAGAGCGGGACATTAAATCGACTCGCGCTGAAAAATCGCATCATGGTGGCACCCATGACGCGCATCTCCGCCACGGTAGATGGCGTACCGGGCGATCGCATGAAGCACTATTACGAACGTTTCGCGCGGGGGGGTTTTGGCACCATCATCACCGAAGGGCTGTATATCGACGAAGCCTGGTCGCAGACGTATGCGTTTCAAGCGGGGCTGGTTAATAGCCGCCAGGTCGCAGGCTGGCGTGCCATTACTGATGGTGTGCATCAGCATGGTGGCAAGATCATTGCGCAGCTGATGCATGCCGGCGCGATATCCCAGGGCAATATTTACCGACGCGATACCCTGGCTCCCTCCGTCGTGCAACCGCGTGGAGAACAGCTGGGCTTTTACCATGGTCATGGCGACTATGCGTTGCCAGTTGAAATGAGCGAAGATCAGATTCAGCAGGCGATTGACAGTTTTGCCGAGACCGCTGCGCGCGCCATTGGCGTAGCGGGATTTGATGGCATTGAAATTCACGGCGCCAATGGCTATCTGCTCGATCAATTCTTTACGGATTACACCAATCAGCGTCATGACCGCTGGGGCGGTGATATCGCTGCCCGCCTGTCACTGACCCTGGCGGTGATCCGCGCGGTACGCCAGCGTATAGGCCACGATGTCACTTTAGGTGTGCGTATTTCACAAGGCAAAGTGAATGATTTCCATCATAAGTGGCAAGAAGGGGAAGCGGGCGCAAAACAAGTGTTTCGGTTATTGGCTGAGTCGGGTATTGATTACCTGCATCTCACCGAATACGACGCACTGCAACCCGCTTTTGCGGACAATGCGCTTTCGCTGGTACAGATAGCGCGAGAGGCGGCACCAAGCCTGACTATTGTGGCGAATGGTTCGCTGTCAAACAGCCGTGCCGCCTCTCAGGCGCTGGAGCAGGGGGCGGATTATGTGGCGTTGGGCAAAAGTGCATTGGCCAATCCCGACTGGCCGATGCGTGTCCGTGATGCAGCAGCCTTGCGTGAGTTTGATAACAACCTTCTGGCCCCTTCTGCTGATGTGAAAAACTGCGAACTGGCTTAGCCGTGTCCATAGTTGAACGTGTCAGGCGACGATTATAAGTCGCCTGACACGCTACGCCTGCCGCGACAATCCACTTAACGCCAACCCTGCCAGCGCGATCACCACCGTTAAGCCCACTACCGCATTCCAGCCACCGTGCAGCCAGAACCAGCCGCCGAACGAGCCCGTAATGCTGGAACCCATGTAATAGAACAACAGATATAGCGACGAAGCATGGCCGCGATTGTTACCGGCTAGCGGGCCGACGGAACCGCTCGCCGCAGCGTGCGCCACAAAGAAACCGCTGGTGATCAGGATAATGCCGCCAATCAGACACAACAGGTTATCCGGCACCGTCAGCAAAATACCGGCCAGCAACAACAGAAAACCGGCAATTAGCAACGGCTTACGACCAAACCGATCGGCCAGGCTGCCCGACAGTGAGGAAGAGACAATACCAATCGCATAGGCGCAGAAAATCAGGCTGACCTGTGTCTGGCTAAAGTTAAACGGCGCGTCAGAGAGGCGGAAGGTGGCGTAGTTAAACAGCGTGACAAATACACTGGTGAGGAAGAAACCGGTGGCATACAGGCGAATCAGCCCCTTATTGCCGAGATGACTGAACCAGGCTTTGAAGTGGAAGTGAAGATTGAGGCCGGGTTTGCGTTCGAAATGACGCGATTCAGGTAAAAGCAGCACAAACGCCATCGCTGCTGCCAAACCGAGCACGCCCAGCACACCCATAGCGATGCGCCATGAGGTGAATTCAGTCAGCAACCCCATGCCAACGCGGCCCACCATCGCGCCAAACGCCGTGCCGCCGACATACAATCCCATGGTTTTACCGAGATCTTTTTTGTCGATCTCCTCTGCCAGCCAGGCCATCGCCACCGCGGGGACACCGCCCAGCACCACGCCTTCCACCGCGCGAGCGACCAGAAGCAGATGCCAATTGGGTAGCACGGCGGCGATGAAATTGCAGACCGATGCCAGTGCCATCGACGTGAACATCAATCCACGACGTCCGACCGCCTGAGAAAATGCCCCTGCCAGCAAAATTGACACCGCCAGCAAGCCGGTGGTGAGTGAAAGCGCCAGTGAACTTTGCGCGGGCGTGATGCCAAAAGCATGGGTAAAGGCAGGCAGCAGTGGCTGTACACAGTAGATCAGTGAAAAGCTGGCGAGTCCGAGCATGAAAAAAGCAATACCCGCGCGGCGATACTCACTGCTCCCACGCGCGATGCTGGACGTTGCAGGGGATGAGACAGGCAGGACATTTTCTAACGAGCGGCTCATGGTGATTCCAGGGTAACGAAGATTGCACAACGCTACCGCGCCGCCTATCATCTGTCCAATATATAGCGCTGCATAAAGGTATCTATAAAACAGATGGAGTTACGCCACATACGCTACTTCCTTGCTGTTGCCAGCGAGCGTAATTTTACGCGCGCAGCGGCTAAGCTCGGCATCGGTCAACCGCCGCTTAGTATGCAGATCAAAGATTTAGAAACGGAGATTGGCTATGCGTTGTTCAACCGCACTGCACAGGGCGTGGAACTGACGGAGGCCGGACGTGCATTTTTGCAATCCGTTCAGCCTCTGCCGGGTATCGCTTCTGGGGCGGTGGATGCTGCACGCCGCGCGGCACAAGGTGAATCAGGTTCGTTGCGCTTAGGGTTTACGGGCACCGTGGGGATGAATCCGCTGGTGCCGGGTTTTATCCGCGCCTTCCGACAGGCCTATCCCGACGTGATGCTGAACGTGATGGAGGCCAACTCCATTGTGTTGCTTCAGGCGCTTGCCAATCAGCAACTGGATATCGCGCTACTACGGCAGGAAAACGCGATACCGGATAACGTGACGGTTCAGCTCTTATTGCAGGAACCGCTGGTGGCTGCATTGCCGCTTAATCATCCGCAGGCGCGCTTACGCGGTAAAATTGCGTTGCCGTCGTTGCGCGACGAGCACTTTATTTTGACACCGAAGGAGAGCGGTACCAGCTTGCGTGAATCGGTGCTGCAAGCCTGCCGCCAGCAGGGCTTCACCCCGGTAGAAGGGCAACCCGCGCCGCATATCGTTTCGATATTATCGGTCGTGGCAGCGGGGTTAGGGGTATCGCTGGTGCCGGAATCGATGCGCCAATTCAGCTTATCAGGCGTGGTTTTTAAACAGATAAAAGCGCCGGTACCGACTACCGGATTAGCGGTGGCCTGGCATGAGCATGCATTGACGGCAACGGCGCACAATTTTCTGGGTTTAGTCAGAGGCAGTGGCGTTATTGTTTAAACGCCCAGCCAAGTTTGCCATCCGCAGAAATCATCTTATCGAGTTTCTTCTCGTTGACCTTTTTCATCGCCCCCAACTTTTCAGCGGTGAGCGGTCCGGCATCGCTCTGGGCAATCACCGTGTCTTTAGGTACGTCGGTGATTTTTTCAGCAATGGCGGTGACCGCTGCGCCATAGCCTTTGCGATCGTGCAGATCGAATGATTTCAGCGGCAGTTCAGTCTCAAGCCATTTACCCCAATAGAATTCAAGGAACGGCGGCGGATTGTCCTCTTTCTCAAAGCCGATATCGCGCACGAAATAGACCAGCGAACGATATTCATCATCCTGCATGTGTTTGCGGCCCAACTCTTTCGGCAGATCATGCGGGGTGATTTTGCCTTTAGGCGTATCCAGCCAGACCAGATGGGCGGCTTCCATTTGCTGCCAGAACGCATTCATCGTTTTCAGACTGCGGAAATCATTGGTGATGCGCACCTGTACCAGCGTTTTCAAACCACCAACATCAGCGAAATTACTGAAGGTGTGATGCCCATCAGTGAGATAGAGCGCATTATCCGGAGCGATGACGGCAGTTTTCATCGGTCCTGGCTGTGCACCCACCGGGGCTTTACAGGTGAAGCTGTCAGGATCGGAGATGCGTGATTTGCTGTTGAACTTGTCTACGCCTTTCTGCCCCATGCTTTCACAAAAATCATCGAACAGCTTTTTGGGATCGGCCTGGTAACGGTGCAGTTTGTAATCCAACTGGCGATAACCAATCGCGGCTTGCGTGGGATGCAATTGTGATAACTGCACCTGCACGATATCACCTGCTTTGATATCAGCGGGCAGTGCCGCTGACGCCTGGCCAGAAGACCACAATAGAGCTAACAGTGACCACGGTGTTCTCATTCCCTTTCCTTAAATGGCCTCAAACGAAGCCGCTACGATAGCATTTCTGTCATCTTGCCGCTTTAGTGTTGTGCTTCGCGCTTGACCTATTACAACCCGTTATCCAGACCTCTGACCACATTGGAGCTTGCTATGGCCCTTGCCGCTGTCCAACCGGCTAAACTGCAACACACCGTCATCGATCCTAGCGTGCGTATGCGCGAAACCCACATTGGTCAGCAATGTGAGATCCTCGCCGAAAGTTATCTTGAATATAGCGAGTTGGGCGATTTTTCTTACCTCGGCGAGCACTGTTGTGTCGCTGATGCGCAGATTGGTCGCTTTACCGCGATTGCCAATCAGGTGCGTATTGGTGCGCCAAATCATCCGATGGATCGTGCGTCCCAGCATCGTTTTACCTACTGCCCGGAATATTATGACCCGCAGGCGCAGCGTGACGCAGGCTTCTTTGCCGATCGCCGCGAGGACCGCGTGATCATCGGTAATGATGTGTGGATTGGTCATGGCGTCATTGTGCTGCCGGGCGTGACTGTTGGTGATGGTGCAGTATTGGCGGCTGGCGCGGTTGTGACTAAAGATGTGGCCCCTTACACCATTGTGGGCGGCGTCCCTGCGAAACCCATTCGTGGCCGCTTCACGCCAGAAATCGCGGCGCAGTTGCAGGCGATTGCGTGGTGGAACTGGCCGCTGGAGAAGCTGATGACGCATCTGGCGGATTTTCAATCGCCAGACATTGCTGCGTTCTGCCAGCGGCACGCGGTGTAAAATTACATCGCCTGCTGTGCTGCCACTGTGGGTGCATCAGCCTGCAGGCGTTTCTCGGGTTGTAATAGCGTCATCGCCAGCATGCTGCCAAACGCAATGCAGGCGGTAACGGTGAACATGGCGTTATAACCGTAATATTCCGCCAGCCAGCCGCACAGCATCGGGGAGATGATGGAGGCAAGGTTGGCTATCGCCAGCGTCATGCCACTGTAAGCACCTACCGAAGCTTTTGGCGTCACATCAATCACCACCGACCAATACACGTTATTCACCAGCGCATTGAGCGCGTTACCTAGCGTCATCAGAGCGATGATCCCTGCCGCTGAACTGACCCACGGAATCGCCATAAAACAGCAGGCGGTCGCGCACAGCGTGACGGCTGCGAAGACGTTCCTTGCCAGACGAAGGTTGTTAAAGCGTGCCAGCAAACGATCGGCTATACGCCCGCCAAGCAACACAGTGAAACAGGCACCGCTCCACGGAATCATCGCCACGTACCATAACGAATGTAGATCGTAGTGGAAGTTATCTTGCAGATATTTAGGCAGCCAGGTGACCAGCGTAAAGGTGATATAGAGAAAACTGAAATAGCCAAGTGCGTTGCACACCAGCGTGCGACTGGTAAAGAAACGCCACCACGGCAGTGCACCCTCATGTTGGCTTTCAGGCTTTTGTCCATTGATGATCAGCTGACGTTCGGCCGCATTGGCGCGTGGGTGCAGCAGCGGTGTGTCGGTAAAGTTGCGTGCAAACAGCAACATCGCCAGCAGTGAGAAGGCACCGAGCAGGATAAACATCATGCGCCAGTCGTCGGTTAACAGCAGCAAGCCCACGGCAATGGGTGCGGTCAGCAGTGAACCCACCTGGGTACTGAGCAAGCCGATACTCAATGCAAAACCACGTTCATTATCCGGGGCCCAGTGGGCGATGGTTTTGTTCATCAGCGCATAGGCCGGGCCTTCGGAGAAGCCAAACAGGATGCGCAGTGCTGCAAACCCCATAATGGCTGAACCACCAAACAGCGCCATGCCGACTTCACCGGCCCATGCGGTGGCAATTTCCAGCAAGGACCAAAGAATCCCCGCCATCAACCACACTTTTTTGGTGCCCAATCTATCAGCGAGAAAACCGCCACACAGTGAGCCGAACAGGTAGCCAAAACCGAAATAGCCCAATACCGCACCCAGTTGAACTTTGGTGAAGTGAAACTCCTGAGAGATAGCGTTAGCAGCAAACGAGAGTGCGCCACGGTCGACGTAGTTGATCAGCGCGATGAGAAACAGCAGTGAAAAAATAGTGTAGCGAGTAGAGGATGCTTGCATAGCGCGACTCCTGAAAAAGAACACAGGAATCATTAAGCAAAGCTGATGCCAGAATGGTAAGGCTGCTAACAATTAGCGCGGATATACAAGGTAAGGCCTTTCTGTAGCAAGGGCGACCATCAGGACGCCCATTGTATGTCTGTCTGCACCAGCATGATCACATAAGCGTTCTTTTATAGTGCGGCGGATTGTACCTGACCCATCGGGTGGCGATTACGCCACCAGCCAAATGCCAACAATGAAAGGCCGCCAACAATCACCAGTGCACCGAGCAGGGCGAATCCTGAGGTATAGCTTCCGGTTCGGGCATACAAAATCGCAACCATAAAGCCCGCCAGTGTGCCACCACCTCCCGCACCCAAGCCATTAATGATCCCGGCTGCCGCGCCTACCGCGTGAGGACGCACGCTGGACTGGATAATCGACCAGATGTTTGGCGTGAAACTGCTGGCGTAATAACCCATAGCGAGCGTTATCAGCGTCATTTTTATCACGCCGCTCTGTACCAGTGGCAGCACCAGTAACATGGCGCCGGGGATTAGCAACCCAAGCGAAGCGATAAGAATACGTTTGCCGGTTTTATCGCTGAGCCAGGACATCGGTATGGCCAGCACCACGGCGAGAAGATAAGGCAGCGAACTCGCGATGGCTGCACTCCAGCCGCTGAAGCCAAGAGAACTTACCGCCATTGGAATCCATAACGTAATCCCCCAGAACAACATGCCCTGTGTGAGATAGGTCACGATCAGCAATACAAATGACAGTCCGCCGAAATCTGCACGTGTGAGGCGCGACTGACGTGGGGCGACCTTTTCCTGTTGAACCGGGGCATCGCGCGTGTTTAATAATACGCGTGCATACAATGGCACCATGATCAGTAAACCAATGCCCCCACACAGGAAGAACAGATTGCGCCAACCCATCAGGTCATGCAGTGGCGTTAAAATGATAAAGCCAAGGCCCAGCGCCAGAAACTGCCCGTAATAGTGAATCAGGCTGTTAGCGCGCGTCAGTTCCGAAGGAGTAAACCATAAGCGTACAAAACGGGATTGTTGTGGCCAATAGATGCCTTCCGCCACACCCAGAACAAATCGGCAGGCAACTAACAGCATGACGGTACTGGCAAAGCCGGTAGCCAGTGTCGCGACAGACCACAGCGCCATCATGCCGATAGCGATGGTTTTTGGATCGTAGCGGGTGGTGAAAATGCCACCCGAAATGTTGGCCACAATATAGCCAATCAGGAAGGCGGTTAATACCAGGCTTGAGGTGGTGGCAAAATCCGCGCCACTGAAGCCAAGATCACTCGCCACCTCTTTTAATGTGACGGAAAGGTTAGTGCGGTCGATGTAGGAGATAAACATACCTAACATCAGCGTACCGCCGATACGAAGCCAGGGAGATCGCATAAGGAATACCTCAGTGAAGGCCAAAATTGGCGCGCCACAGTGGCATGCCGGATTTCAGAGTGAGTTGAGGCACCAGCAACTGGCTACCCGTCAGGGTATGCTGATGGACATCGGTGAAGGTGACATCGCGTTTTTCGAGTCGGAACAGTGCCACATCGGCACAACTGCCAGGCTGCAGAGTGCCTATTTGTTGAGACATGCCCAGCAATGCGGCCGGGCGTGCAGTACAGCGTTCCACCACATCAAACAGTGACATGCCCATGGCAAGGAATTTAGACATCACCCAGGGGAGGCCAAACACCGGCGGGCGATTGAGCGTCAGAGCGGAGAGGTCGCTGCTAATGATGTCGGGTAAGAAGTCATCGGCGACGGCCAGCTGTGCGACGCGTTGAGAGAAATTATTGCGTCCGTGTGCGCAATCAAAGATCACGCCTCTTGCGCGAGCTTGTCGAGCCGCAGCTTTGACCCGGCCATTGTCGTCGAGCAGGGTGTCACCCTTGCCGTGGAAGCAATGCGCGAAGACGTCTCCGCTGCGGAATATTTCCAGCAGTTGTTCGGTGGTATGCACCGGATCGGTCATGTGAACAGCCACACGACAGTCGAGCTGCGTGGCCATCTCTACCGCGCGAAGAAAGGGCTGGGAACCCAGCTCGCCCACGACTGCACGCTCCTGTTTCAGCTTCAGCCCCAGCAGCGTTTCGGGATAACGGCGGAACAGTTGCTGCAGACGGGGGAAATCAAAATAGTCCGGGTTATGGTTTTCCTCTTGCCAAAGTTGTCCGCCGGGATAAGCCGTCACAAACGCTTTGATACGCACCAGGCTGCGGGGAATCTGGTCACGTAAAAAACTTTCAACATTCGCAGAGCCTGCGGAGCCGGCATCAACAATGGTGGTCACGCCGAAAGGTAATGAGGCGAGATCGGGCGGGACGCTACTGTGCGTTCCGCCATAAAAGACATGCGCATGATAATCAATCAGTCCAGGCAACAGGTAGCAATCCTTAGCATCAACGATCTCGTTACGGGCGCTAACGGGCGTATTGGGAGAGGCAATCAAATCATTGAGGATATGAATATCCTGGCGCTCCTGGACATTCCTGGCGGGATCAATAACGACAGCATTTTTGATTAAGATGTGACTTTCAGACATCGCAGGGCAACCTCTTATCGGGGGGTTATTTACTTTTCCTGACATTCAAGTCTGACGACAAAAGTGGCGTTGCGCCTCGGTCATTTGCATGGAATTTTCATTAAAGCCACACGCTTTTCTGGCAAAAAAGACAAACCACTTTAATCTGTCTCACACTTATCCTGAATCTGTGATCGCCGCTGGAATAAGCTATTCAGACATGAAAAATTACGAATTAGACATCTTTAACGCATCACTATTTACGTTGGGTTTTATTTTGGTTTGATGTTAATTAATTAATAAAATCAATTAATTAACCGTTGATTATTTACGTTTGCCTCATGCTTATATCTCAAGTAAACTCAAAATACGTCTTTTTTGAGATTTCTTGCGATGAGATTACGCCGCCCGCCCAAACAACTGCTTGATACCCAGACGAGCGCTGAAAGTGCTGAGATGCTGAGCCGATATGCTGAGTGGGATTTGCGCTATCTGCATTTTGACGAACTTAGTCGTCGAATCCGGGATGCGGATGAACGGTTGGCGGTGTGGAGCGCGTTAAAATTTAAACGGCGCAGTACGGCTCAACATTTTGTCATTGCGTCACAAGACGTCAGTTGCAACTTTACCGCCAAAATCAACGCGGCTATTTCCCTGGTGGATCGCATGACCTTTGCGCGCAATGGTGAGCCCACTGATGAGGACGCGGCCTCCTATCTGATGTCCCAATTGATCATGGAAGAAGCGATCTCCTCCAGTCAACTCGAAGGCGCAGCAACGACCTCGCGTGTGGCGATGGAACTACTGGCGGTGGGGCGGGAACCGCGCAACGAAGATGAGAGCATGATCATGGGCAATTGGCGGCTGATGCAGCATATTGCCGCCATGGGCGATGGACCGCTAACGCGTGCCGATATCCTGCACATGCATTACATCGCGTGTGCAGGCATCAATGACGAAAAATATCGGCCCGGTGAGGTACGCGGCAACAATGATGTTTTTGTGGCAGGTCGTGATGGCGAAATCATCCATCAGCCGCCCGATCACTCCGCATTGAATGGCATGCTGGATGCGTTGTGCGCTGAAGTCGAATTCCTGGAACAGCAGGGAACACACCCATTGCTGGTGGCCTGTGTTCTGCACTTTGCCATCGGTTATATTCATCCCTTCAATGATGGCAATGGCCGCACCGCACGGGGCTTGTTCTATCATCATTTAATTCGTCGGGGCTATCACGCCTTCCGTTACATTTCGATCAGCAAACTCCTCAAGGCGGCCTCCATTAAATACGGTATGTCATACCTTTACAGCGAAACGGATGAGCTCGATCTAACCTATTTTGTCCAATTCCAGTGTGAAATTGTGATGCGTGCGGTGAATGCCTTCACAGAGCAAATCACTACGCTGCGTCAGGAACGGGCGCGTCTGGTGCATTGGGTAGACGAAAATATGTCGTTGGCGAAAGGTGAGCTGGACATCATGGCGATTGCGCTACATGCGCCGGGTTCGCTATTGAGCGCAGCAGGGGTGAAATTAAGACTGGGTGTCGCCGATAATACCGCACGCAGTCGGCTGAAAAATCTGGCCGATCTTGGATTGTTAAGACCGATAAAGGAGGGAAAGGGCACGGTGTATCAGGCGCCGGTCTCCTTATGGAAATTGAAAGAGTGGCTTAAAAAACGCTGAGTAATCGCAAGCAATCGCAAAAGTGACATTTTTTGCGATTGCTTGCGATCCGATTCAAACCCTTCGTGAGCGATAATTGCGCCTGACGTACCCAACACATCCACTACGGTAAAGTTGCGCGATGACCCCGTACATCGGTCAAGATAAAAAACCCCCCGTTCCTGTTATCAAAAAATGCGATTTATCCTCACTAATGATTAATTCTCACGACGATAAGTGAAACGTGATTTCAGTCACATATTGAGCTCGGCTGGATTCATCAGTCATTAGCCCGGCTACATTCATAAGCGGAGCTAACGACACACTCAGCAACGGGTTTTTACTGTTCGATAACGTACGTTAAAATTCTGTTGAGTTTATGTAGGTTTATTTTGGGTGGTATTTGATGAAAAACGTTGAGGGATTGGCATGGTTAACAAATTAACCAGTATCGTGCTGGCGATTCTGGCATTAGCGCTGCTCTATATGGGTGGAAAGTTGCTGATGCTGGGCGGCAGCGCGTTCTATGCATTGATGGCGGTGGGCTTACTGATCACCGCCATTTTACTGTTCAGAAACCAACGTAGTGCGCTGGCGCTGTATGCGGTTCTGATGTGGATTACCCTGGCCTGGATTATCTGGGAAGTGGGCTTTGATAAATGGCAGTGGATCCCACGCGGCGACCTGTTCGGCGTGATTGGCCTGTGGCTGGCGATGCCGTGGGTGGTGAAACCGCTGTATCAGGGCGAACGCCGCTTCCACACCTTCCTGGGTGGCACGGTGATCGTGATGATTGTGGTGGTGATCGGTCTGTGCTTCTACGATCCGTTACCGCAGGCGGGCACGATTAGCAATGCGCGTGAACAAACCAGCGAGCAGGGTGCCGCTAACGACTGGACCGCGTACGGCGGGACCACTAATGGCCAGCGTTTCTCTTCTCTGAATCAAATCACCAAAGAAAACGTGCAAAACCTCGAGGTGGCCTGGACTTACCACACTGGCGACCTGCGTCAGGATGCGGATGCCAGCGAATACACCTTCGAAGCGACGCCGGTTAAAGCCAACGGCATGCTGTATTTCTGTACGCCGCATAACGAAGTGCACGCACTTGACCCCGAAACCGGTGCAGTGAAGTGGAAGTACACGCCGAAGAAAGATCGTTCTTACCTGCAGCAGCACCAGACCTGCCGTGGCGTGAGCTATTACGAGCAAAGCCCGGTTGCTGCGCAGGATTCTGCTGCAGCGCCAGCCATCTGCCGTAAGCGTATCTTCAACGCCACCACCGATGCACAGCTGATTGCACTGGATGCCGATACCGGCAAACCTTGTGCTGATTTCGGCACCAACGGCGTGGTGGATCTGCATGCCAACATGGGCGAAGTGCGTCCACATGCGTTGATGCAAACTGCCGCGCCGCTGGTGGCCGGCAAGCTGGTGATTGTCGGTGGTTCAGTAATGGACAACGGCTTTAACAGCGGTAACCCGTCGGGTGTGATTCGTGCTTATGACGCCGTAACCGGTCGTCTGGTGTGGAACTTTGATCCATCGAACCCAGAAAATACGGCGCCAATTGCTGCGGGACAGAATTATCCGCAGGATACGCCAGTCGCCTGGGGTACGCTGAGTGCTGACCTGAAAAATGGTCTGGTGTATGTGCCGTTTGGTAACGCGTCACCGGATGAAGTGGGTATCGAACGTGATGCCAACAGCAACACCGAGAAGTTCCGCGATGCGTTAGTGGCGCTGGATCTGCAAACCGGTGCGTTCAAATGGCGTTATCAGAGTTCGAACCACGATCTGTGGGACCGCGATAACCCATCACAGCCGTCATTGCTGGATATCGATTATCAGGGCCAGAAACAGCCTGTGGTGATCCTCCCAACTAAAACCGGCAACCTGTTTGTCTTGAATCGCCTGACCGGTCAGCCCGTGTATCCGGTTAATCAGGTGAAGGTTTCCACTGAAGGCGGTGTGCCGGGTGAGAAGTTTGCCGCGACGCAGCCGGTTTCGAGCCTGAACTTCATTCCAGACCCGCTGACTGAGAAATCAATGTGGGGCATCACGCCGTTTGACCAGATGTCATGCCGCATGGACTTCCGTTCGCTGCGTTATGATGGCAACCCATGGACGCCAGCCACTGAAGCCGGTTCGCTGATCTTCCCGGGTAACATTGGCGTGTTCAACTGGGGTTCAGTGGCGGTTGATCCGCAGCGTCAGATGTTGATTGCCGCGCCAGTGCGTCTGGCCTACAAGTACAACCTGATCAAGCGTACGCCGCAGACCGAAACGCAGCGTCTGTTCACCAAAGATGGTCAGCCATACTGGAATGAAAACTTCCAGGGTGACTACGCGATTCACATTCAGCAGCTGGCCTCTGGCCTCGGCATTCCGTGTATCGCACCGCCGTGGGGTCGTATGGTGGGCGTAGACCTCAAAACCGGGAAAACCGAGTGGTTGCGCCGTGTGGGTGTCACCAAAAACCTGAAAACCAGCTTCCTGCCGGGCCGCTTCCCAATCGGTTTCCCGATGGGCATGGTGGCACACGGTGGTCCATTGCTGACAGCGGGTGACCTGGTGTTCCATGGCGCAACCGCGGATAACTTCTTCCGCGCTTACGACAGCACCACCGGTGAACTGCTGTGGCAGACCGAGCTGAGCGCGGGCGCACAAGCCACACCGTCGACCTTTATGGGTAAAGACGGTAAGCAGTACGTGGTGATTGCGGCGGGCGGTCACGGTTCGCTGGGCACCCAGGCGGGTGACAGCGTAGTGGCGTTCCGTTTGAAGTAATGTGAAATAACAGCCAAGTCGTCCAGAGGAATATTCCTCTGGACGATGCGTAACATCAGGCAGGAACGGAAAGGGCTTTCTGGCTACGTGACCAGACACGGTGTGCTTTCATTGCATCTATAAAAGCACTCAGCAAAGCATCATCTGAACTGTCACCTTCAATAATTCCCTCTTCTTTTTCGCTCTCCTGCAGCGCAAACTGGGCTTTAAAGCGGCGTGCTTCACCGCTCAGGCCGATCACCTTCAGATGTTTATAAGCCTCCAGCAAGAAATAACGACTGTCACCACTCAGCAACAGCGCATCAATGTTGCCATCGGGTACAAACACCGCGTCAAAGGTCAGTGAAGGGAGCCCAGCAAAGGTCGCATCAATGGGTAAGACTGAACCATCGTCGGCACGAACCTGTCCCATGTGAGCCGCCAATAATTTTGTATGTACGCCAGCCGCTTTAAGTGACTGTAATACAGCCAGTACATCTGCTGATTTCACGCCATCGTTCAACAGCAGGGCAACCTGGCGGCCTTTGATATCACCGTCGGGAACAGCATACAAACTCAGACTACTGTCTTTCTGCAGGCCATTAACATTGGGTGCTGGCGGCGTCTTCAATTGATCAGCCGTCAAGGCAATCCCGAGGTTATCAGCAACCCCTTGCGCTAAGGCAATATCAATATTCAACAGATGATCGACCACTCGCTCACGAATGTACGGTCGGGCGACTTTGCTTAACTCAAATGAATAGGCATCAATGATGTGCTGTTGCTCGACAGGCGTTTGGCTTAACCAGAATAATCTCGGCTGAGAGTAATATTCGCCAAAGGACGGGCTACGCTCGCGCACTTTATGCCCCTCCATGCGCTCCTGATAACTGTCAAAGCCGCCACCTTCCGCTGCAGGCGGTGTTTCACGTGGCCAATTATCATTAATCGAATTGGGTTCATAATTCGCTGGATTAGTATCAATGTCCTGACGGTGCATGCCCTGCCGTTGGAAATTATGGTAAGGGCAAACCGGACGATTAATAGGGATCTCATGGAAATTAGGGCCACCCAGGCGGCTAATCTGCGTATCGGTATAGGAGAACAATCTGCCTTGCAGCAGGGGATCGTTTGAAAAATCCAGCCCCGGAACAATATGTCCTGGATGGAAAGCAACCTGTTCCGTTTCAGCAAAGAAGTTATCGGGATTGCGGTTTAATACCATCTTGCCAACGATTTCTACTGGCACCAGCTCTTCCGGAATCAATTTGGTGGCATCCAGGATATCGAAATCGAACTTAAACTCGTCCTCTTCGGGGATCAGTTGTAGGCCTAATTCATATTCCGGGAAGTCTCCAGCTTCAATGGCTTCCCACAAATCGCGTCGGTGGAAATCAGGGTCGCGTCCGGTCAGTTTCTGCGACTCGTCCCAGAGCAAAGAGGCTTTACCTGCGACAGGCTTCCAGTGGAAGCGCACAAAGGTCGCTTTACCTTCCGCATTGATCAGTCGGAAAGTATGGATACCAAAGCCTTCCATGGTGCGGTAGCTGCGAGGAATCCCGCGGTCGGACATCGCCCAGATAACGTTATGCAAGGTCTCAGGCTGCAGGGAAACGTAATCCCAGAAGGTGTCATGTGCACTTTGACCCTGAGGGATTTCATTGTGCGGCTCAGGCTTAACGGCGTGCACAAAATCCGGAAACTTATGAGCATCCTGAATGAAAAATACCGGGGTATTGTTACCCACTAAATCAAAAACCCCTTCGTCGGTATAAAACTTAGTGGCAAACCCGCGAATATCGCGCACGGTGTCAGCCGATCCGGCACCGCCCTGGACGGTGGAAAAACGGACAAACACCGGCGTGACTCGTTCCGGATCAGAAAGGAAGTGCGCTTTAGTCAGCGCTTTTAACGAGTGGTATGGCTGGAAGTAGCCATGTGCAGCGGATCCTCGGGCGTGAACGATGCGCTCAGGGATGCGTTCATGGTCAAAGTGCGTGATTTTTTCACGCATGATGAAATCTTCAAGCAAGGTAGGGCCACGCGTGCCCGCGCGCAATGAGTTTTGATCGTTCGCAATCCGCGTGCCCTGATTCGTCGTTAGAGGCTGCTCGGTGCCGTTTTTACGATGCGCAGCAAGTTGCTCAAGCTTGGTGCTCTGTGTATCAGGAGCTTTAAGGCTGCCCGGTGCCGTAGGCTGCTTTCCGGGTGGAGTTGGTTCAGCGGGAGGTTGGTGTGAACCGTCTTTGGGTGCCAGCGACCCTAATCCAGGTTGTGATGATTCTGGCCCTTTCGTCGGGGCTCGCTGAGTCAGCTTTTTCTTATCGGTTTCGCTCGACATTGCTATTCTCCTGTGACTGATTTAATGACCCCATTAAATATAGGAGAAGAAAAAACATTAGCAGGTGGTTATTTGTTCGAACGAAAATAAACGAAGCCGTATAAATGGTTCAATCTCGGGCAAGTGCAGGTCAGAACGTTGTCAGTGTTTTTACACAGTGATAAAAGCCAAGCGGGAAATTATTGATGTCCGGATACATGCGATTAAATAATTAAAGCGCTAAGTCATGAAAGCGAACTTTTAAAATATAGCCTAACCTAAAACATTCCTTCCTAAGGAGTTAATTATGAAAGCACATAATACAAACGAACAGCGAAAGAAAGAAGGCGATGTCAAAAAAGGCCTTCCGGAGGCCGCGCCCAATGCCGGCAATGCGTACGAAGAGGATGATCATCCCGCTACAGATAATCCTGATGAACATGGCGAGATCCCTCGCACGCGTGATGATAGCCAGGATCACAAGCACGATCCTTTCAAGGATAAGTAGCGTGAGTCGCGCATTAAAAGTGCGTAATCATTGATTTTTATAGCATTAAGGGGATAAGCAATGGATTATTCTTCACTTGCAAATGAATTGGGTCTGACGGAAGACGAAGTCAAGGAGATGGGTCTACACTCAGACGATATTTTTCAAGAGAATAGCTCTTCAGGTACGCCATCAGGGGCGTATTATTTCAATGTGCCTGACGGCACGCCAGACCGTATCCTGGGAAAAAAAGGCTGGTCGTTAGGAGAGCGAGTAAAAATTAACAGTAACGTGTTTGATGTCAGCAATAAATAATGATGTTCTTCACGTCCTCGACTTCACATTTCACCAAAGAATTCTCATCGCTACAAAAATAAAGCCCGGGAGTGGTGGCAACCGGGCTTGTACAATCCTGTACCAAACATTTCCAATGAGAGCAGGTCTTATCACAGGGCGTAATAAAGACTTATTTATCATAGCCGGCCCTGAAGGGATTGCATGCGAAGCGGTAAATATTAACGTTGTCAGGATGCCGGTTATCTTCTGAATTCAATCAAATCCATGATTAAATTATTGCCACCAAGGCTTGACGCGTGGATTAGATTTTGTCCGTGAGCAAGCCCCATTCTCGGCAGAGTTGGTTAACCTCATAAGGGGAGCTAAGCAACAGCTTGGGCAAGGTCCATTCCGCATACATGCGTTGGTTACGCGGGCGATGGCGCCGAGAGGTGATAAGCAGATAACGCGTCATTTCCCAGGTCAACTTCTCGCGCTGATGTGAGGGGACAACACCGCCAATGCGCTGGGCATCAAACAGCGTACGACGCAGATAACGAAAGAAACTTTGAGTCGGTGGCAGGTCAAGCAGAATGATACCGCTGGCACGCGTTAAGCGGTCCGGTAGCGTGCGCACATAATTGCCGTCCATGACCCAGCTTTCCCCTGCGATAGCGTCGAGATGCAGTTGCCGGAAATCTGCTTCAGCACGGGCTTGCCAGTGCGTGTTGGGGAGGTGATAAAGCTGATCCAGGTGGATGAGCGGCCGCGCTGTCTTGCTGGCGATGGCCTGAGCCAGCGTCGATTTACCGCTGTTTGAAGGCCCCAAAATGCAGATGCGTGGGCCGAAGTCGCTTAATGCCATCATGATGAAAATCCTTTTAATGTCATAAAAAGCTGAACCAAATTGCTGATAGCAAAAAACACCAGTATCAGCCCGCCACCAATGTTGATAGCGATGGACAGCTTACGGATATTGATTACTCGCGCTGAAGTCAGCAGCGTAAAACAGATGATCACCAGCCACAGGGCCATGATGGCAACGTGTATGGAGGCCAGCAGCAGATAATGCAACAAGGCATGATCGCGCCCGGCGAATTGCGATACCACGGTGAGATACAACATCACCGCTTTTGGATTAAGCACATTGGCTAGCCAGGCATCTTTAATCCCCATGCGGGCGCTACGGTAAGAGGCGACGGGTTGGGAAATATGTCGACCTCGACGCAACAACTGTACGCCGAGCCACAGCAGATAAGCAGCACCCGCCACGCTTAACAGATTAAAAATAATGGGGGAACGCACCAGCAGGGCGCTGATCCCCAGGCCAATCAGCAGCGCATGGGTATAAATACCCAGTGCCGTGCCGAGAATGATCGCCGCCAGCCCACGCGTGCCTGCCACCAGCGTGTTATTCATCGCGAGGGTGAAACTCGCCCCTGGCGACAAGGCCACCGGTAAGATCGCAATGATAAAGGCCAGCAGGTGCAGGTTCATGAGGGTAACGGCTAAGGAATGTTAAATAATTTTGAATATTATTAGACGGTGAAGCAATAATCTACCACTGCAATCACGCCGCCAGGACTCAGCGGACCTATAAATAGCACAACAATAAGGATGACCATGACCATCGCTTGCCTGCATACCGCCGCCAGTAATATCGCGCTGTTCGATCACGCGGCAAACTCCCTTGAATTACCTCCCCACACACTGAGCCATATTGTGATGCCGCACCTGCTGGCTGAAGCCGAGCAAAGTGGCGGTATGACGCAGGAGCAACAGCAACGTTTGGCTCAGCTGTTGCACAGTATGGGACCGTGGTTTGATGCGATAGTCATTACCTGTTCAACGCTAGGGCCAGTGGCCTACACCTTCCAGCCGAAAAACACGGGCTGCCCGGTCTATCGCGCAGACCGAATGCTGGCAGATCACCTGCATCAAATGGCAGGGCCTGCGCTGGTGCTCTGCGCGGCTGAGTCAACGTTAGCCGCCACACGCCTGTTGTTCTGTCCACCCACGCTGCCAGCGGAGAAACAGCCACAGGTCGCTCTGATTCCTCACGCCTGGGCCGCATTTAAAGCGGGTGAGCATCAACGCTACCACGCGCTCATCGCTGACGCGGTAAAACAGGGACGCGAGCAGGGCGCACAACACGTAGCACTGGCGCAGGTCTCGATGGCGGCGGCGGCGAATAGCATTTCGGAGAGCGAGCGCCCGTTGACGATTCCGCAACTGGCATTAGCCGCGGTAATGGCTAAGCGTTAATGTCGCTAAGGGGACGTCCGCGGGTGGCGTCCTCCCTCTTTTGCCCGCTATAGGGATAATCTCTTACGCTGGCGATACCAGGGAATGAAATAAACCAGCATGCTCCCCCAGAATATCCCCGCAGTAACGCCGCTGATTGCACCGTGAATCAGATTAAATGACAGGGAAGCGATTAATTCAGGGTGCAAAGCCACAGAAGCGGAAAGCGTATATTTGGCGGCAAAGGCTAATAACATAAATATTAATGGCAACGCCGAACCTGGGCGAATAATCGTGCCGTGATTTTCACTGGAGATGGGTTTGCCTGTCGCGTGAGACAACATGGCACCGATGATACCCCCAATCAGTAAACCGATAATCATGGAAAACAGCGTATAAGCAACCCAGGTGGTTTCCCGAAATACGCCATAAAAGCCCCAAACTAAAAACAAAACTGGAATGTAGAACAGTTTTTGCACCGCGACTTCACGAGTCTGTAATGCCTTAATGCCGCGAAAAATCAGATAGGCGAGTAATATCCACACCCATGTTGGCGTATGTCTCAACAGTTCAATCAGTCCCATTTTTCATCTCCAGCAACCTGAACAAGGTTAACAAAAAACATTAATAATCCGCTTGTGATTTAAAATCATATCACTGTGAGATTATTTTAGTGCAGATATTTATCGCATATTTAACCGCTGAATCCGACAGGTTAATAGATCCGCTAATAACACTGCGCTTTCATGAATGTGTAATATTTGTTTGCATCGCCTGATATTAGTGATTATGGTTGGCAACACTTTTTTACGCTTCACGAACATCTTCTTATAACAACCTCTGCAAAAGAGGTGGCTTTGCTATTGCCGTTAGTCAGAAGAATAAAGACTGATGGCACTCAATAAAATGTGGGTTGTGTCAATAAACATGAATGTTTTTTTAAACCTTTGGGATGAAGGAGACACGCGAAATGCGTCAGTCTATTACCACACACCACGGCTATTATGCGCGTCGTAAAGTCATCAGTATCGCTATCGGCCTGTGTATTGGCATGTCGGGTTCCGCCGTCGCCGCAGAAAAGGACTCGGAGGAAGTTGCCAGCAGCCGCGAACGTAACTATCAGGATGAACAAGAGCTGGTGGTGACCGGAGAGAAAACGGAACGATCGATTTTTGATACCGGATCGAGCGTTGAAGTTTTTGATAGCCGCAGGATTGATTCACTGCCCGGTGCTGAAACCGTTTCAGACTTAATGCGGATGACCGCGAATACCGTTGATGTCGGGATCGGCAATGATCTGCCAACGGTGCGCGGGGTGGATGGCTCCGGCCCATCGACGGGTGCAGGGGCATTCCTTAGCGGAACTCGCCCGCGTTTAGGGTTATCGCTGGACGGCCGTGCGCTCACCTACAACGAACAGGCCTATGGACCCCAATCGCTGTGGGATTTAGATCGCGTGGAAGTGTTTCGTGGGCCGCAAAGTTTCATTCAGGGTCGCAATGCCATCGCCGGTGCGATTGTGATGACCACCAAAGATCCCAGCTTCGAATGGGAAAGTGCTATAAAGGGTGGATACCCGCAAGCAGCAGCTTGAAAAAGTCATTCCAGGTTTTGGCTTTTACGCCACCGGTATCGCCATTGATGAAGTGGGGCGTCGGGTGTTTGTCTCCAATATGCAGGGGCAACTGATGACGCTGAACGCGGACACGCTTGAGATCACCCATACGCAGGAAATAGAAGCCGATCAACTGCTTAATCTGGTCTACGACCCGCAGGGGAATCGCCTGCTTGGCGTTGATCAGGGGATCGATCGTGACAAGCCGCGAAATAACTATCTGGGACAGACCTACACCCGACGCAGCAGTGGACATCAGCTGTTTGCTCTGGATGCAGACAGCGGCAAGGTTCTGGCGAAGGTGGATACCGATCAGGTGCCGATTGGCTTACTGCTGGATGCGCAGCAGCAGCGCATTTATGTCACCAACCGCAACGGTGTCAGAGTCGAAAATGGCGCGGGGACGGTGACGGTATTTGATGCCCGATCGCTGCAACGAATTAACACCCTGGCGTTGCCTCCGCACCCCAATAGCCTGGCACTCGACGAGGCTAATCACGGCCTGTTCGTCACGGTGAAAAATGACGGTGCAGCGAACAAAGCAGGAACATTGGAGAGTGTGGTGCGTATCAGCGAGTAACAGCGCGATGTGAAGTCACGGTGCGATTGATGGCGTGGCCCTGCAATAGCCGGGTGCAGGCACAGGCGTCATCAATCCGCCGCTACCCCAGGTTGGTCCTGAATTCTCCTGAGAAATAATATAAAAGAACAATTTCTTTTCTGATGCTGATATTTATCACTGCATAGCTTTGTCATGTAATTGTCATTTAAGACTTTAAGAACAATCCGAACTTTCCAGCCCATTATTGCGGTTAAAAATGCGGCATAATTATCCGCTACGTGCTTCAGGCGTCAATAAAATTACTCACATGAAAAGAATTTTTGAGGCGAATAATGGAAACGATACAGGAAAGTGTTGGGCTGCGCGGAACCAATCGACCGCAAGATGTCAAACTGGTGCAAACATTATTAAATAAAAATGGTTTTCCGCAATTACAAATCGATGGCATTTGCGGGAATAACACCACTAAAGCAATTATCACCTACCAAAAACATTTTTATCATCATCCCGATGGCCTGGTGTCACCCGGTAAAAAAACCTTCAGTCAGTTGTCTTCCGGTCAGCGTAGTGGCTTGCCGCGCGCCCACGGTTCCACCGGCAGTAACCCGAATGGCACACGCAAGAACCCAATGACCATGTACCCGAGTTATCAGGTACTTAAACTGATGATGCAGTATGAACAGCTGCACACGTTACCGTATGACGATCACAGTTCTCACACCATCAGTAGCTGGACGGCGGGCGCGACCATCGGTTACGGACATTGGATCAGTCGTCAGAGCGAATTCGACCAGTTTAAAGATGGCATCTCAGAGTCGGCTGCTGAAACGTTATTCTCCCAGGATTTAAAAAAGTTTGTTGATGCGGTGCGACAGTATGCCAAAGTCGCGCTGACTCAAAATGAGTTTGATGCATTAGTCATGCTGGCGTTTAATATTGGCACACGTGATAACCTGAACCATAAAGGCTTATATTACTCGACGGCATTAAAAGTGATTAATGGCGAATCGCCAGAGGATTTGGATCGCGCGTGGATGCAGTTTGTTTATTCGCGCGGCGTGCGTATGAAGGGATTGGTGAATCGCAGGAAAAGTGAATTGAACGTATATCACAAAGGAATTTATATCAAATTATGAAAAAGTTACTTGCCTTATCACTGGTCTGTTTTTCACTCCACGCGATGGCACAGACGCCTGCTGCCAAAAAACCGTTTTTTGATAGCAAAAGCTATCAGGTGTTTCTGGATACCAGCAAATGCGTTGAGGGCGATGTGGAGTGCGATGGCATTGTTTATCACTCGATCAATAAAAAGAATCACCATCAATTGACGCTGAAGGGATCGACGCTGAATATTGGCCCGTCGCACGATTTCCGTGGCTACATCTTCCGCAACGGTGATTACAGTTACGTGTTGTCTCCGGCGGCAGGCGCGGGTAACGATGACAACCACGTCTGGACGCTACAGGTTTCACAGCACCAGTCCAAAGGGGACAAAGTGCTGTTCTCCGAAAACGGCAACGTGGTCGAATAAATCAGCCTGCGGGAGTCGGCACATTCACCAGCCAGGTGCCGCTCCCTTCATCAATATGCAATGTATGCTGCCAGTGACCGCCTTGCTTAAGCGTCACCTGCAACTGATAGTCCCCCGGAACTAAACTCAACCTTTTCATGCCATCCTGATCTAGCGTGCTTTGCGCTTTACCGTTGATTTCCACCTGAGTCAGCTGGGTGGCATCCGCTGCGCGCAAATAAATCTGCGCGGGCGTAACAGGGACAGACGCGACAGCGGGTTTAGGTGACGGCGTCACTTTTTGTTCTGCCACTTCCACCGCGGGTTTTGTTGGGGCGACCGCTACGTGCGGAGGGCTATTGTTCTTCAATCCGTGCACCGCAAGCAGGGTTACTAATCCCGCCGCGGCTATCCCGCCGCCAATCCACAGCGGACGCCGTGTGCGTGGCGTCACGACAGCCGGTTCAGACATGGCTATCTCCGGCACCACCACTGCAGGCAACAAGGTTTCTTCGCGCGCAGTGGTCAGTTCCGGTTCTGGCGCATCACACTGCACCTCGCGGTCGTTTTCCACCAACAGATCGCGCAGGGCGACAATTGACTGCGGGCGTTGCGCGGGTTCGCAGGCCAGCATCTGGTCGATGGTGTGCAGCAAGCCGCGGGAGTAGCCGCTCAGCTCCCGTTCAGCCAGTGGCTGATAACTATCACTCAGCGAACGCACCACGCTTACCGGCGGTGCCTCGCCGCAAATCAGCGTATGCAGCACCGCGCCCAGTGCATAGATATCGGTCCACGGGCCCTGATCGCCATCGCGTCCTTCGCTGTACTGTTCAATCGGCGCATAACCCGGCTTCAGCATGATCTCGGTTTTATCCGTCAGATGTCCGATGGTTTTGCACGCTGAACCGAAATCCAGCAGCACCGGCGCGCCATCCTGTTGCAGCAAAATATTGTCCGGTGCGATGTCGCGATGCAGATAGTCGTGATCATGCAGGGTTTTCAACGCGCTCAGCAGTGGCGGCAGCATGTCGCGCATCGCCTCTTCACTGCAGGGGGTAAAATCACGCAGGTAGCGACTTTTCAGCGTTTCACCCTGATAGAACTGCGTCACCATATAGGCGGTATCATTGGCTTGCCAGAAGCGCAGCACGTGCAACAGATGTGGATGGTTAAAGCGCCCGAGGGTTTTGGCTTCCTGCATAAAGCTGTTTAAACCCGCTTGATAGAGGCGCATAAAGCGCTCACTGCGCAACAGCAGATGATGATTCTCATCACGCAGCGCAATCGAAGCAGGCATAAACTCTTTAATGGCCACAGTGCGATCCAACTCGCTATCCCAGGCGCGATAGACAATGCCGAAGCCGCCTTCACCAATCACCTGCTGGATTTCATACTCGTTAAAGCGATAACCGATGGGCAGCGCCTGAGATGCAGTTTTGTTGCTGGCTTCACTCATGTTCTGCCTCCACACTGAATTCCAGCTGGAACGCCGCCTGTTGATAATCCACCCGCAGCCGACGCGGCGTCGTTGCGGCAGCTTCACTCAGCAACTGACAGCTGATTTGTGGCAACAGTGTCTGCGATAGTACGGCGTCCACCATGCGTCCACCGGATTCCCCTTCGGTGCAGCGCTGCATAATTTGTTGTGCCACGGCCGGGGCAAACTCGGCGGTGATGGCGTGGCGATCGAGTAAGCGCTGTTGAATTTTTGCCAGCCGCAGATCGATAATGCGGATCAGCATGGCATCGCTGAGCGGCACGTACGGAATCACCGCCAGACGGCCCAGCAGTGCGGCGGGGAAGACTTCGCGCAGCGGCGCGCGTAGCAGGCGGTTCATTGTCTCCGTGTCCGGCTGTACTTCAGTCTGAGAGCAGGCGTGCGCCAGCTCATCACTGCCGATGTTCGAGGTCAGAATGATCACCGTGTTGCGGAAATCGATGCGTCGACCTTCGCCATCCTCCATCCAGCCTTTATCGAATACCTGGAAGAAGATTTCGTGCACGTCTGGGTGCGCTTTTTCGATTTCATCCAGCAACACCACGCTGTAGGGGCGACGACGTACCGCTTCAGTGAGCACACCGCCTTCGCCATAACCGACATAGCCCGGCGGTGCGCCTTTGAGCGTGGAGACGCTGTGCGCTTCCTGGAATTCACTCATGTTGATGGTGATCAGATTCTGTTCGCCGCCGTACAAGGTCTCGGCCAGCGCCAGTGCTGTCTCGGTCTTACCGGTGCCTGATGGGCCACACAGCATAAATACGCCAATGGGTTTGCCGGGATCGTCGAGTCCGGCGCGCGATGTCTGGATGCGCTGCGCGATGGCGTTGAGCGCCGATTGCTGACCGATGACCCGCTGTGCCAGCGTATCGGCAAGATTGAGCACCGCATCGCGTTCACTTTGCAGCATGCGGCCAAGTGGGATACCGGTCCAGTCGGCGACCACACTGGCCACCACGCTGCTGTCGACAGCCGGGAAGGTCAGTGGCGTATCGCCTTGCAGGTCGTCCAGCTGCTGCTGTAGCGCCTGGTAGCGCGCGCTGCGTTCGGCATCCTGATCGACCAGCAGCTCTGCACGCAGCGCACTCAGCTGCTGGGTCAGAGCCAGCGCCTGTTGCCAGCGCAGATCCAACTGCTGCTCTTCATCTTGCAAGATCACTTGCTGCTGTTGTGCTTTGGCGATTCGCGCAGGGGCTGAGTCGAAGCCGAGGCGGGCTTCACGTTCGGCGATGTCAATTTCAAGTTGCAGTGCTGCCAGCTGCTGGCGGCAAAATGCTAACTCTGGCGGTTGATGGTGCAAGCTCACCGCCACGCGGGCGCAAGCGGTATCCAGCAGGGCAATGGCTTTGTCGGGCAGCTGGCGGGCCGGGATGTAGCGTTGTGAAAGGCGTACGGCGCTCTGTAACGCTTCATCCAGCAACAGTACCTGATGATGTTGCGACAGGGGCTGGGCCAGGTGGCGCAGCATCAAAATCGCAGTTTGCTCATCTGGCTCGGCCACCTGTACCGGCTGGAAGCGTCGGGTCAGCGCCGGATCTTTTTCGATGTACTTTTTGTACTCCGCCCAGGTGGTGGCGCCCACGGTACGCAGCTGTCCGCGCGCTAACGCCGGTTTCAACAAGTTGGCGGCATCGCCCGTGCCTTGCTGGCCGCCAGCGCCCACCAGCGTGTGGATTTCATCGATAAACAACACAATCGGCTGTGGGCTGGACTGCACCTGGTTGATCACCGCCTGCAGGCGCGCTTCAAATTCACCTTTCACTGAGGCGCCGGCCTGGAGCAAGCCGATATCCAGCAGCCACAGTTGCACCTGCTGGAGCGGCGGGGGCACGCTGCCGCTGGCGATACACTGCGCCAGACCTTCTGCCAGCGCGGTTTTACCCACGCCAGCTTCACCGGTCAGCAGCGGATTGTTCTGGCGACGACGCAATAGAATATCGATCATCCGACGAATCTCTTCATCGCGGCCGACCACCGGATCGATGTTCCCGGCGCGCGCTTCAGCGGTGAGATCGCGGCCATATTTCGCCAGCACATTTTCGCCGCTGGTATTAACCGATGCAGATTGTGTGACGTTGTCACTTGTGTTCTGCTGCTGTTCATCGCTGGACTGAACGTAATCGCTAAAGGATTCCAGCAAACGATCGGCGCTGATGCGGCCAAATTCGCCGGAGATCGCCATCACAACATGACGTAATGCCACCGTTTTCAACAAGGCGAGCAACAAATGCCCGCCGCGAATCTGAGTCTCTCCCACGCTGAGCGAGCAGTAGATCCAGGCACGTTCCACGGCGTTATCGATATGTTCCGCGAGATCGGCCACGGCACTGGCTCCGCGCGGCAGGCGATCCAGAGCGCTGACCAAATCACTGCTGAGTTGCGCGTCATCCAGTTCAAAACGTCGCGCAATCTGCTGTAAGTCGCTGTTAGGCTGCTGCCAGAGTTGATGCAGCCAATGCACCAGTTCGACATACGGATTCCCACGTAATTTGCAAAACGCGGTGGCACTTTCCAGTGAGGTGAATAGAGTGCGATTCAATTTGCTAAACAGAACATTGCGACGAATATCTGACATGGTGTTCCCTTATCTACGCGAAATTTTTCCCGGGACGCCATACATAGCGGCCCAACAGGTTTGGGCGAAATAGGTGACTGGCGTGCGATCAAACGCACGGCTCATCAGTGCCGGGCATCTGGCTGGTAAATCAAATCATCACGGTGGCGTGCATCAGGCTGCTCGCCGAGCCAGCTGGTATAGCCGAGCGGCTGTTCGCCCCCGAGGGCCACGCCTGCCACATCGTCTCTGTGCAGTTCCAGCTGCACTTCCCAGTTGTATTCATTACCCAGGTAGTGGCGTACCCAATCCACCACCTGCAGGGCATGGCGCGCGCGCGGCAGCAGTTGCTGATAATCCTTGAGGCGCAGCGGGCCCAGGCGCAGGCGAAACTTGTGTTGAATGTCGCGCACTGCGCCGCCAAGAAACGCGGTTTCACCGAGGCGCGGCGCATGCTTGCCCGCGCGCAGCTGGGCCTGTTCGCGTTCGCCAATGCGCATCCACTGCGGAATGTTGTGTTTGATTGCGACAGGCACCTGCAGATACCAGCTCAGGCTGCGGGTTAACCCCTCGCCGTCGTGAGTCTGCCGGGTGAAGTGTCCAGCCAGGGCATAGCGCGCATGCTCATTGAGACTGCCGCGATCCTGCTGCAACGCCGGTTGGCCGACGCCGGTTAAGCAGGAGAGATAGTGATTAAACTGATGACGGTCCGGACGATCGAGGGCAATGGCGGGCTGCGCATCCGCCCAGGCGCGGTAAAACAGCAGGATAAGGCGGTGATGGAACAGATTACAGAAGGCCACCATGCTGCGGTCGCCGAAATGGGTAACGCGTTCATGGGCATATTCCGTGAGGTGCAGTGGCAAAGGACCATTGGGTCCAAACAGACCAAAACTCCAGATATCCACCTCGTGCAGATCATCGCTGCTACGCTGGCGAATGCCCGCTAAGGTCGCCGGGGCGAAGGCCAGTGATGGCGATTGTCCCAGACGCAGCGGTTCATTACGTGGCAGCGGTGCGCGTCCCAGTTGCCACGCGCTGCCCGCTTGCGCATCAAGACGACGCAGCAGTTGAAACAAATCATGCTGGAAAGGGGCCGCGCGGCGTTGCTGCCAGAAATCATCCGGCAGGCGGCAGGCAATACGCCAGCCTTTATGTAGCGTGGT
Source organism: Candidatus Pantoea communis (assembly GCF_011752685.1). NCBI lineage: Bacteria > Pseudomonadati > Pseudomonadota > Gammaproteobacteria > Enterobacterales > Erwiniaceae > Pantoea > Candidatus Pantoea communis. The sequence continues at coordinate 127,443 of NZ_VWXC01000001.1, read as the reverse complement.
CATAGCAGTGACCTCTTGCCCATTTGCGGCGGCCAGTAACCTATTTCTCCGCGCTGGCTGCTGTTCATCGTTAGCTCGGTAAAAGTGTTGATGGCGACCATGCGGCGGAACAGCGTGGCTAATAGGCTGCCGAGCAGCCACGGACTGGCACCGCCAAACGCTTGTTCATCGATGGTCAGGGTAATGGCAATCCCCCGGGCGAAGACAATCGGCCCCGGTTCGGGTACGCGGCGAAACACCGGGCGCATTTCACAATGGCGCACGCCTTCAATCTGGCGCGAAGTGGCGGCTTCTGCGGTATCGGCATACAGCGACAGCAGTTGCCGCAGTGAGGCCGCACCTTGATCGCCGTCGTTTTCCATCAAGCTGAGGTAATTAAGCTGCAGTTGACTGATCAGGCGCCATGCGGTGGCCCCAGCGGCCAGCGCGGGCCGTGGCGCGCTCGGTCCTTTGCGCAGATGAATACCCAGCACTGGCGCTGAGGTGGGCAGGGTGAACTGATCCATACCTTGCTGTTTGAGCAACAGCGGTAAGTCGCGATTGGTGCACAGCACATCGGCCATCACATACTGCACCGCTTCGGACCAGGGGGATTGCTGCTCATCCACCAGGGTAACGAACAGCTCTGAACCGGCGTAACCGGTGCGCGTACCGTAAATTTTGGCCTGATCCGACAGCGTGCGTGCTTCGCGCCGTTGCGAAAAGTAGGCCCCGTAATTGCCGTGATCGCTGCCAAAGCTGTGCCAGAACGGGCGGAATACCTGTTCTTCATGCAACGACTGGCCGCTGCCGTACAGGCGATTGACGCTGTACACTTCATATTCGAGCGGGTTGGTGTTATCGACCACCAGGTGGTAGTCATTGCGGCCCTCGGTAAGCTGGATACGTTCAGCAACCCGTGGAAACAGGTTGATCGCTGGCGTGCAGTGCAGCGCCAGATGGGATACATCCACCACGCTTTCCAGATCGTCGTCGGCTTTATCTAACAGCAGCACGATTTCCATTTCGGTGGCACCGCGCAGCTGTTTCACTAACGGCTGCAACCCGCTGGTGCGGAAAAACAGGAAACGCGCCGGAAACGCGAAGTACTCCTGTAATAAGCGATAGCCAGTGAAGTTGCGCAGGTCATCGGGCAGCAGTGCCTCTTCGGCAGCGAATCCTTGCTGATGCAGGGCTTCCGGTTCCAGTAGCAGGTGTTGAGCGTTGTCCAGGCTGCGATACAGCACGCCGACACAGTGCGCCATCAGCAGTTCCATCAGCTCAGTGGCAGGCAGATCGGCACCGCTAAGATGGAAGCGCACATCTTCCATCTCCAGCTGATGCAGCGGGATGTTGCCCGTGGTTTGCAACCGGATACGCAGCGCGCGCACCGCACCACGTTGAGAGAGTTGAGCAGCGGAAACGGGCAGATTAGCTGGGATGCCACCGAGCGAGACTTCACGCAGTTGCAGTGGCAGCAGCGTGACATCATGCGCGGTGCGGTATTTGCAGCTGACGCCTTTGCTTTTCATCGCCTGATTCTCAATCAGCGAGCCGCGTGGAATGGAGAAGCCGCTGCTGATCTTGCCTTTCATGTGATCCGGCTGAAACTCGACGATCGCCATGGAAGGCGTGGGCGCCAGATAATTGGGGTAGATCATCTCCAGCAACTGCTCGGTGAAGCGTGGAAACTCCGCGTCCATTTTCAGCTGCACGCGCGAGGTGAGAAAGGCAAAACCTTCCATCAGGCGTTCAATATAGGGATCTGAGACCTCAATACCTTGCATGCCCAAACGTCCGGCCACTTTGGGATAACGATCGGCGAACTCGGCGCCCATTTCGCGCAGGTAGTTTAACTCGCGGTTGTAGTAATCAAGCAGTTGTGGATTCATGGGTCCGCGTCCTTCAGGTCAAAACGGCTGTGTTCGAGATCGAGTTCAGTGCGAAACACAAATGCCAGCGGCCAGGGAATGCACCACAAATTGCCGCTGATTTCGATGGAGAGGGTGTTGTGATTGTTGAGGGCGTTAACGTCGGTCAGGCAGCGAATCTGCAAATCATGCGGGATGATGCGCGGCTCAAACTGCAGCATGGCGCGTCGCAGCGCCGTGCGCACATCGTCCCACTCAATCTCTGACATGCGCTTACCGGCCAGCGGCGTCAGTCCGAAGTTGATCACGGACATACGTGCTTCCGGCCACGGCTTGAGATCGTGCTGGCTTTCGTTGTTGATGCAGTTAAACAGCCACTGCAGATCGCGCAGAACCTGAGTGCGCAGGGTTTGATGACTCACTGACTGGCGCCCCAACTCAATGTTCTGCTGCTCGGGATGATCGTCGGTGAGACGATCAAGCAGGCTGGGGCGCATCTCATCCTGAGCGGTGACACGCTGCTGTTTTCGCGCCTGCCAGCCGTTGAAACTGTCGGAATGGGGTTTCATTCAGGCTCCTTGATAATTCGATGCGAATAAAGGGCGAAGCGGCTCATCAGCATCAGTGCGTGGTTTAGCTGGCGGGTTGCGTGGGATCGCGCTGCTGTAAATGCAGCGCCTCAACCTGATGCCAGTTGAGCTGGCTGGCACTGACATCGATCTGCCAGCGATGCAGCGCATCGGCCATCAACTGGGCATTGACGTTGTCATCATGCAGCTGCGCCTCGCGAGTTTTCACCACCACATCACCGTGAAAACGCCAGGCCAGATGCGCAGGGTCCCACGGCAGCAGTAACCAGCTTTGTGCGTCGGTAGCGCTGGCCAGGATCAGCCGTTGATTATTCGCTGCCACCACCTGAGCATCGTGCGCACCGGCAGGCAGATCGATCAGCGGATAACCCTGCAGGAACCAAAGTGCGGTGGTGGTGGCGTCCTGATGCAGCGAGCCGGCACCGCTAATCCAACCGTCCTTGTCACACTGCGGATGCTGATCAAAGGTAAAACGGACATCGCCGCTGTTGGGCCAGTAGGTGCGCAACTGGCAGGTGTCATTGATGCGGAAGCGCTGCCACGGCGTGGTATCCGCCTGCGCGGTCACGACTTTGGGTTTTGGCGGGATACGCCAGTTCTCTTTGGCCGTGACATCGCCTTCGCGCACCGCTTTACCGCTACTGTCAATCAGCGTCCAGTGCAGCGTGTCGAGGCCGCGACACTGGCGTTTCAGCAACTGGCCGACCTGCGGCACAAAGGTTTCCAGCGCATCCGGTTTTAATTCGCCCTGAGGTTCAAAGTGCAGGGCCACGCTATCGTCGCACCAGCTTTTCACCCGACCATCCACCACGTTATCCAGCCAGGCGCTGAGACGCAGCGTCGGGGACCAGACGATGCGCACGCTTTTAGCTTCACTCGCCAGCGGCAACAGCAGCAGCGACAGCAGCATTGCAGAAGCAGTTTTCACGGCGGCCTCCCTAATCACGCTGCGACAACAAAATACGCTGGGCATCGCCCAGTGAACTGAGCAAGGTGGACTCCTGCGGATCGCCCATCCACACCGCCATGGCGCTGAAGTTGTCACCGTTGTCATCCGGCTTCATCCGCTGCAGCAGCGCCAGCCACTCTTGCGGATTGCTCACCATCCGCAGCGTCTGCTCCAGATCGCTGACGTCCATCTCATGCCAGAAGCCATCCGTACACAGCAGAAACACGTCGCCATCTTCCAGCGCCAGAACGTCGCTGTAGCTGGCTTCGCGTTCCTCTTTCATCCCCAGCGCGAAATAGAGCAGGTTGTGATTGATCGCATCCGTGGGGTAGCCCGCGTCCTGCATGCGCTGCGCCAGGCTGTGATCGCGCGTCATCTCCAGCAGATAGCCGCGACGAAAATGGTACAAGCGGCTGTCACCCGCGTGTGCCCAATAGGCGAGTTGGTAATCCCGATCGATAAACAGGCTCACCAGCGTGGTGCCCATGTTCTTCAGGGTGTCGTGGTTGCGCTGCTGCTGTTTAATGGCGTGATTGGCGGCGGCGATATAGCCGCGAATACGCTGGGCATCAAGATGATGGTCACCGTCGAACTGGGTGATGATGGTGTCGCACGCCAGACGCGCTGCGGTGTCGCCGCCGTGCTCTCCCGCAATGCCGTCACACATCACGAAGCAGGCGGCACGTGCGCCCAATGCGTTCGCCAGTCGATCCTGATTGCTACTGCGTTTGCCCTGATGGCTGATGGACGCGAACGTTATATTCATTATTTATCCGATTTTTGCGTTTGCAGGTCTTTGTAATGATTCACTTCTACGTCGTAGGCATGCAGGAAGGCTTCACCAAACAGCGTGTGGAAATCGTCGTCAATTTCGCTGGCGATGGTTTGGTAGCGCTTCACAAAGCTGTCCCAACGTGCCGCTTTGCGCGAGGCGGCAAACAGGTGACGGCCGCTCTCTTCCTGCTGCAAATTGTCGGGATTAAAGGATTGCAGCATGGCGGTGATGATGGCGCGGATACCGGCAATCATGCCGAGTTGGTGCGCCTGTAAATCAACCAGCGCATCGCGCACCGCCTTTTCCGGCTCCATAAAACCCGGCATCTGGCTACTGAACATCTGCACCAGCACACTTTTCCCGGAGGGCAGCAATTTAAACGGGTTGTTAGCCTGTTCGAGGATCATGGTCATTTCGGCATTGACGCCGCGCTTGAGCATGGTGCGGGAAGAGAGCAGTGCCACGGTGCCCTGTGAAAACAGGCTAAGCAGTTGGCCGAGCAGGTGCATCTGCTCCTGGTCAAGATGCGGTTTGGCATCAATGTCTGCCAGGTCAGCACCGTCAAGGAAGGCCTGCAACAGCTCAGCATCAACGCCCGGCGTGTTGGCGGCGCGTCGCTGGGCGGCGGTTTTGTAGCTCACCGGGTCAATGCCCATTCGCCCGCTGGCGCGGCTGGCGTTGGAGTGTTCCGGGCTGGTCTGCTGCACGCGCGGTGTCGGTATTGGCGCGGGCTCAGGTGGAGAGACTTCTGACAAGGGTGATGTGGGTATGGGTGCTGCTGAAGCTGATGCTAAAGGTGATGCTGATACTGAAGGTGATGTTGCAGTGGGGGCTGATGGCGTTAACGCTGCTAATGGCGCGGGTGCAGCCACCGCAGCGGCGGGTGGCGTGTGCTGTGCAGCGATCGCTGGCGCGGCTTCCGGCTGAAACAGGTCAGGCGGGGTTAACGGCTGCGCCTGACCATTCATCAGGCCAAAGGGATCGCTTTCTTCTGAATGAGCACTGCCACTGCTGCCAAACAGCGCCAGCGGGTCGAGTTCAGTTTGCGGTTGCTGATGCGCCACCTGCGGTTGATCGCGCAGCGTGGTGGGGGTGGCATCCTGCAAAATAGTCGGCTGCTGAAACAGATCATTCTCGGCAAACAACCGTGCGGGATCGCTTTCGCGAATGCCCAGTTGTGATAGCTCGGTGTGCTGATCTTCCTGTGCCAGCGGATCAATCGGATTCAGCGCTTTCGCCGCCGGTTGGGTCAGGGGATGATGCGCTTCAGGCGCGGCCGGGGCCACTTTTGGCGCGGAGAAGTCGCGCGACAAACTCTCCCAGATCTCACCGGGTACTTCAGATTCGGTATGACGGACTAAGGGTTTGGCTTGCGTGGCCTGAGATGCGGTGACGCGTGGGGCGGGCGTCTCCCCCGCGATATCGCTGACTTCCAGCGTGTAATCGCCGATCCCCAGTAAATCGCCGCTTTGCAATTCGACCTGACGGCCATGTTCCAGCGGGATACCGTTAAAATCGACGTTGATCACGTTGCCGCGATTGGTAATGCGGCACTCACCCTCAGCAGAGGTGTGCACCAGCAGTTGCAGCCGTGAAATGGTGCGGCTGTCGTCGGGCAGGATAAAGTTATTGTCTTCACTGCGGCCAATGGTGCCGCCTGGCGGATAGAAATCGACGCTGGTCAGCGGCGGCTGCACGCCGTTTTTACTTTCAACAAGGGTGAATCGCATAGGCTTTACCTGCAAAATTGTCTGCGTGGGCGCCCCGTTCGGGACGCCCGTGCAAATAGCTTGAAACGATTAAGACGCGGTGTTGGTTTTGATGTTCCAGCCGAAGGTGGTATCGGCACCGGCGGCACCGTCTTCGGACTGCTGGGTGTAGATCTCTTCCACCTGCGCAGCCTGGAACGAGTACTCGATGCCCACGGTGTCGTCATCACGTGAACCGGTGAACTGCACGCTGGTGACCAGCACTTCGGTCAGGTTGATTTTGTTGTAGATGATCTGTGAGCCACCGGCTTTGGTGACATGGAACTCCAGGGTAGGGATATGCTTACCGTTGGAGCAATACAGCATCAGCGTTGGCGTGGCTTTGTCGATACGGGCATGCACGTGCAGATCCTGATAATTCACTTTACCTGCACCGCCGCCGCCGCCCACGCTCATGTTGTTTGGCTGGTTGGCACCCCAGTTGAAAGAGAGAATGTCGATCCAGCCGGTGTGCGCCGAATCTTTAGATTCACCTTCAACGCCTTCTGGCTTCAGATACATTGCGATGGTCATGCGGGTCGAACTCCTTTAGTAATGAACAAGCAAAAAATGGGCGGGAACGTGCGCCCAGAGGGTTTTACCCTTGCTGTTGTTTCAGCGAAGGTAATTTAGAAACCAGACGTAGTGATACCGTCAGGCCTTCAAGTTGGTAATGCGGACGCAGGAAGAACTTGGCAGCGTAGTAGCCCGGATTGTCCTCCTGCTCTTCCACGGTGACGCGGGCATCGGCCAGTGGCTTACGGGCTTTGGTTTCCTGTGTGGAGTTAACCGGATCGCCATCGACGTAGCGGATAATCCACGAGTTGAGCCAGCGCTCCATGTCGGCACGCTCCTGGAAGGAACCGATCTTGTCGCGCACGATGCACTTCAGGTAATGGGCGAAGCGGCAGCAGGCGAACAGATACGGCAGGCGCGCCGCCAGTTGCGCATTGGCGGCGGCATCGGCATCGTAATAATCTTCGGGCTTTTGCAGTGATTGCGCGCCGATAAAGGCGGCAAAATCGGAGTTCTTGCGATGCACCAGCGGAATGAAACCGTTCTTCGCCAGTTCCGCTTCACGACGATCGCTGATGGCGATTTCGGTCGGGCACTTCATGTCCACGCCGCCGTCATCGGTCGGGAACACGTGGCACGGCAGGTTCTCCACCGAACCACCTGACTCGACGCCGCGAATCGAGGTGCTCCAGCCAAACTGTTTGAATGAGCGGTTAATATTGGCCGCCATTGCGTAAGCCGCGTTGGCCCAGGTGTAGTTCTTGTGGGTGGCGCCTTCGGTGTCTTCAGTAAAGTCGAAGCTATCCACTGGATTGGTGCGCACGCCGTACGGCAAACGGGCCAGGAAGCGCGGCATCACCAGGCCGAGATAGCGGGTATCTTCACTTTCACGCAGCGTGCGCCAGGCAGCGTATTCGGTGTTGGAGAAGATTTTGGTGATATCACGTGGGTTCGCCAGCTCTTGCCACGACTCCATTTGCAATGCACTCGGTGCCGCACCGGTGATCACCGGACAGTGCGCGGCGGCGCCAATTTTTGCAAGTTCGCCCAGCAGTTCAACATCTGGTGGACTGTGGTCGAAATAGTAATCGCCCACCAGACAGCCATACGGCTCGCCACCAAACTGACCGTACTCTTCTTCGTAGATTTTCTTGAACAGCGGGCTCTGATCCCAGCCCACGCCTTTGTAGCGTTTCAGCGTGCGGCTCAACTCACGTTTGCTGATGCTCATCACGCGGATTTTCAGCATCTCGTCGGTTTCGGTGTTGTTCACCAGATAGTGCAGGCCGCGCCAGGCGCCTTCGAGCTGCTGAAAACTCTCGTGGTGCATAATGGCGTTGACCTGCTGCGACAATTTGGCGTCGATCTCAGCGATCAGTGCCTGAATCGTGCGGTAGGCGTCGTCGGACACCGGCAGGCTATTTTCTAACGCCTGTTCAGCCAGGGTTTGCACTGCCTGCGAGATGGCATCACGCGCCTGGTCGTTATTCGGGCGAAACTCTTTGTTTAACAGCGCACTGAAGTCGCTCTGCGTGACGGTTTCCGTTTGCAGGCGTGCACTTTGGGATGCGGTATTACTCATCGTGTTTCTCCGTTTCGCTGTCTTGATTTGAGGCGGTGGCTGGCTTTGGCGCGGTGGCCAACGATTTCATTAAGGTCGGGTTTTGCAGCACTTCGGCGATCAGCGCTTCAGCACCGTTTTTGCCATCCATGTAAGAGAGCAGGTTGGAGAGTTGCGTACGCGCTTCCAGCAGCTCATTGAGCGGCTCAACACGGCGCACAATGGCATCGGGCAGGAAGTCGTCCATGCTGTTGAAGGTCAGATCCACACCGACTTTGCCTTCGCCGGTCAGGGTGTTATCAACGTGATACGCCAGATGGGGCTTCAACGCTTTCATGCGCTCATCGAAGTTATCGATATCCACTTCAAGGAACTTACGCTCGGCGATCTCGGGCTGATCTTCGACGGGTTGCCCCACTAAATCAGCCATCACGCCCATCACGAAAGGCAGCTGAACCTTGCGGTCTGAGCCGTAGATCTCCACGTCATACTCAATCTGCACGCGTGGCGCACGGTTGCGCGAGATGAACTTCTGTCCACTGCGGGCGCGTTTAATGGTGGGGAAGTTAGCCATAGTGTTCTCCATGAGTTATGTGCCTGACATCAGGCGTTTTATTCGCCCGCACGGCCAAACAGGCCCTGCAGTTGGGTGACGGCGTCGGGCGCCAGGTCACGAATAATGTCGAGGAAATCGAGCTGAATCAGGCGCTGCACGCGCTCCAGCATGATCGGTGCCGGATGGCTCGGTTCGTGCTGCTGAAAGTAGAGGCGCACTTTTTCCAGCATCAGTTCCGCATCCGCGCGGGAGTTGAGTGGCACCTGTTGCCAGTTCAGCGCGGCGGACAGGGGCGCCGATTGGGTGGAATGCTCGGGTACTGCCTGCACGGTGTCAGGCGTCGTGTTCTCCTCCACTGGCGATGCTGCTTGAGTCGGCAATAATGGCATTAGCAGCGCCAGCGCCTTCTCTGTGGCGGCCAGGTCGGGCATATCGGCGGTGTCCAGATGCTGCTCTAGACAGAGGCGCAATGTGGTGAAGTGCTGCGCCAGGGAGCGAATAGCGGCAGCGCTGGCGTGATCAGGTTGCTGTAATGACTCACGCAGGCGCGGCACGCCGCCAGGAAAATCGCTGACTTCGGCTTTGCTGCCGTCCAGCAGGGCAATGGCATCACGCAGGGTGATCTCGCCGGTGCTGCTTTTAATCAACCAACAGTTGCGCAGCGCACGGCTGAAACCCGACTGCGGCCCGAGCGCAGCCAGGGCACTGACGCGCATCAGCAGATCCGGCTCGCCATCAAACTCCAGCGCCGGATGCAGCGTCGGCCAGTAGCGAGTCAGCGCTTCACTCAGCAGCGTGAGTCCTGCGGCACATCCGCTCAGGCCTTTGGTGTGCGTCCAGGCTTCACTGAGGATCAGCAACAAACGGATATCGCGGGTGCGGGTCAGTAACTGTTCTGCCTGCTGTGCCACCTGCTGCCAGTCGGGCGGCTCAGCAGGGATGATAGTGTTGCCAAACTGCTGCTCGGCTTTGCCGCTGCGCGCCTGTTCCAGCGCCATAAAGGCCGCGTCATATTCCAGGTCATCGCCACAGGGGGCATCGTCACGCAGCGGTTCAAGAAGGGCATCGACATTCATTTTATTCACCGTTAAAACTGGCCAAACAGCGGCGGTTCACCGCGGCTGGCGTGGGGTGGATTGAACAGGCGCAGAAAAAGTTGGGTAGTAAAATTGCCGCTGTGTGAATGGCTATAAAACGCACTGCCGTCGCTCTGATTACTCCACCAAAAGCTGCTGTATTGCGCCGGATCGAAGTAGTGCACCACCTGCGGCCAGTTGAGAGTGCAGGGCGTGTCCTGATAGCCAATCACATCAAACACATCTGACTGCGGCGGCCGCGCCAGTTGCGGCGGCAGGGCATTGAGGGCGGCATCCAGCTGATCGCCGCTGTAGCGATTTTGCACTGCCAGCGTCAGGGTTTTACCCAATTGGTAATACCAGGCTCCCGCCGTGTGTAGCTGCAGGTTGTGCCAGTGTTCCGGGGTAAACAGTTGCATGGCGCAAAGCGGGTACTGGCGACCGACGCGATCACGGGTGGGCAACAAGCAGCCCATCTGAATCATGGGGACACCGAGCGTGGCAGGGACAATGAAATTCCACACCGGCGCGCGTCCGGTTGCTGGCTGCTGCGCCAGACGTGGCAGACTGCTTTGAAACCATTGTGCCCAGCTGTTAACCAGCCGCGTTGGCAGGCGGCGGCGCATAAAGTCTCCGCTGCCGGGTAATTTGCCGTACCAGCCAAAAGAAGCGTCGTTTACGGTCATCATGGGCAGCTAAACCCTGGCAGTTGCAGCGGGTTGCGCACGCTGTTAGGGGTATACGCCAGCACTATCTGATGACCGCCGAGCGAGAAGGTGGCCTGCTGACTCTGGCTGCTGCCCGGATGCAGGCTGGCTTTGTCGAACAGGCGATTAAGCGCCCAGGGGCCGCTGGTGTTAAGAGTATTGGTGGTGCCGTCGGTCAGACCAATCTGCATTCGCACTTGTTGGGTATTACCGTTGCCTGGCCAGTTCACCACCTGAGGGGTTTGCGGGCCGTGGCTGTAACGGATGATTTGGCCGTCAACATCCAGCGTCAGATTGAGAATGCTGTTGTCCATGCTGATGGGTGTAATGGTCAGGCGATAGGAGGGCGTGCTTGACCCATTGGCAAACAGGGCTTCACGAATCGCCTGCGCCTGCTGGAAGGGGCGCAGCAGCGTGGTGCCACCGGGTAACGTTTTTCCATCGACGCCGGGCGCGTAGCGCCAGTTGCTGTGGGTGGTGTCCACCTTGCTGGCGAGATTGTCGCGGAAGAAGCTGTCCATTAGCCCGGTTCCCGGCGCGAACATCCGTGCCAGATCGTCGGGGGTGACATCGGTGCCGGAGCTATGATTAAACGGATAGCGTCCGGCGATCGCGCTGCGGCAAAAGCTGCCGACTTCCACGCCCGCCCGCTTCTGCATATTGCTCATGGTGCGCTTTTGCGTGTCGCTGCTGGCACCGACCGCCAGCTCCAGCAGCAGCGTGCGGAACGGTTCTGGCTGACGTCCGGCATCGGCCTGCATCCGTGAAATGATGCTGCTGTCCGGAGGCGACATGCCGCTGTTGCTGGCATCCTGCACCGCAGTGAGATAGCTATACAGGTCGTCGATATCTTTCAACTGCGCATCAAACGGGATACTGCTCTCTTTCGGGTCGCTCACCTGCGCCTGTTCAATAATGCTGGCGTAGTGCGCCATGACCCGCTGTTCCGGCGCTTCAATGTTGCCGCTCTGCGCCGCTTTACGCGCGCGGAACAGCGCCTGCAGCGTGGCGGTGGCGTTGTTATTCACATAGTGAGTGCTGCGTTCCAGCAGCGACGGCTTATCCTGTTTCTCTTTTTCATCTTCCGGTGGCGTCAACGTCAGGTTGCGGCTGAGGTTAATGATCAGCTGGCGCAGGGGGGAAGTCCGTCCCGACAGCAGGCGCGCGGTATTGATGCGTTCGCCGAGGTTATTGATTGGCTGTAGCTGAATATCCTGCAGCAGCGCATCCCACTGACGCATATAGTCGTCGAGATAAAGTCGGCGCACTGTCTCTTCGAGGGTGTTTTGCTCATCAGCACTTTCACGGCGGGTCAGTACCCAGCGATCTTCCTGTAACAAACTGGCGGCCACGTTTTTGATGTTGCTGTTGAACGGTCCCCAGTAACCGGCAGGGGTGAAGAAGCCGGGAATCGCTTCGGTCAGCGGTTGTCCGCTTTTGCGGCTGAACACCAGCTCGGTCTGCGCACCACTCAGGTTGATCACGCTGACGCCCGGATTAACACGCGGCATCAGCAGACGTTTGAGGCGACCGTAAACCCGCGTGGAGAGTGGGGAACGGCTGATCATCTCGATCTGACGCACCACCAGGGGCTCATCGCGCTCAAACGGTGAAGCGTTGATCTTGTCATCGAGCAGTTGGCCGAGGTGATAATCCAGCGCTTTCAGCTGGGCCTGGGGCGCGTTGGCACCCTGGGTGCGCTGCACGTTGAGCATCACCCAGGCATGAAGGAACTTGCCGTCGTAATGCTGCGGCAGATACAGCATCTGATAGGCTTTCAGCGCTTCATAGCTGTAATCGACGTCACTGCCGTTGTCGCTGCGCAGCCAGTCGGTGATGTTGCGGGCAATCACCGGCAGCAGCATCTGTTCCAGCGCACGCTGATAGAGCGAATCCGACGCGGTAGAGACCTCTTCACCGCGATACAAACCAGCACGCCAGCTAAGCGGTGGCTGTTGCAAATCAGTGAGCTTGTCGCTGTTGGGCAGACCCGCCAGGCTATTAAGGAACGGCAACTGCGAGAAGATGTTTTCGCCGTTGAGCGGGGACAGCGCCTTGCTCTGCTTCTCAATGTCTGGGACACGCTGCTGCACGTCAGCCAGATAACCTTTGTTGTGGTGATAGCTGGTAAACCAGGCGATCAGCGCCAGCAACAGCAGCAGTGCCAGCACGCCGTAGGTGATCAGATGCACCAGGTGATTTCGCACCGCCCACCAGCGATTGATGCCCGCCAGACCGGCTTCTTTGAACACCACTTCAGTCAGCATTTGATGCAGGAAGAAACTCTGGCCGTGGCCGGGTTGCGCCGGTTCGTTGTTGGCGGCTCGCAGCGCGGGCAAGCCCAGCGCGCGGCTCATCTGGCCCATCACGCGGTCAAACGGCAGGCCCTCCTGGGTGCCGCTGGTGAAGTAGACGCCGCGCGGAATCAGCTTTGCATCATAGCCGGAGGTGGCAAACACCACGTCGAGGTAGTGTTTCAACAAGGGTTTCAGAGCGAGAAACTCTTGTGGGAACAGGTACATTTCGGCGCGTTTCACGCTGTCATGTTCGTGGATCATCAGATCTGCCAGACCGGCATCCAGACGCTGATGCAGGCGGTCAAACTGTGGCTCGAATTCGCTCCCGACGGCCAGTTGCTGATCGCTCCACGGCCAGGTAAAGCCCCAAATCTGATCGCGCTGAGCCTTGTTCATCGCCCCGAAACTGGCGGTAAACCCTTTGAGCAGATCAGATTTGGTGACCAATACGTAAACCGGGAAGGGGATCGCCAGCTGATCGCGTAATTCCAGCAGGCGTTTGCGCAGGGCGCTGGCCTGCTGATGGCGCGCTTCTTCGGACTCGCTAAGTAAATCGCCGACGCTGATGGTGATGATCGCGCCATTCACCGGCTGGCGTGGGCGATACTTTTTCAGCAATCCCATAAAGCTGCGCCACTCTTGCGCATCCTGCTGACGGTCGCTCTCTTGGGTGGTGTAGCGGCCAGCGGTGTCCAGCAGAATCGCTTCGTCAGTGAACCACCAGTCACAGTGACGCGTTCCGGCTACGCCTCGAAGTGCGGTTTTGCCAAACTGCGCGGCCAGCGGGAAGTGCAGACCCGAGTTGACCAGCGCGGTGGTTTTACCGGCACCCGGTGCGCCAATCAGCATGTACCACGGCAATTGATAGAGATACTGGCGATTGAGCTTCTGCATCCAGCGCGGCCAGCGGCGGCTCTCCGGACGGTTGAAACGCGCCTGACGCAGCAGTTGCGTTGCCTCACTGAATCGCTCGGCCAGTGGGTGTTCGGCTGACATCTCATCGTGCTCGTCAGTTGCCGTTGGCGCCGGTGCCATTTTTTGCACCAGGCGACGGTTCTGCCAGCGACGCCACAAACGAGGGACGACGCGGTAGCTAATCCACAGTGCGTAAAGCACGGCGATGGCGATGTAACGATACAGCGCCGACTCCAGCGGACGATAATCCCCAATCGCCACCAGTGGACCCACGGTCCAGATCAGCAAACAGAGTGCTGTAATGCCCAGGCCGCTCCACATCAGACGGCTGGTGGCGATGGAAAAGACAGTGCGAATCATGGCTATTCCTTTTAATGCACGCTGTTGAGTTCAGATTCAGTCTGTTTCGGCGCGACCAGCAGCGTGATTTCAACACGGCGGTTGCGCGCACGATTGGCGGCAGAATCATTCGCTGCCAGCGGATTGCTCTCACCGCGTCCCTCAACGATGATGCGCTGTGGCTGACGCAGGTCCTGGGCCAGCATCTCCTGCACCGACTGAGCGCGCGCCAGTGACAGCGCGTAGTTAGAGTTAAAGCGCGCGCTGCGGATCGGGACGTTATCGGTGTAACCACTGACGCGAATCTGACCGTTAACGTTGTCCATCGCCTGTGCAATGCGGCGGATCACCGGGCGGTAGCGATCGCGGATAGTGGTGGCCGCAGAGTCAAACAGACCGTCGCCGCGCAGCAGCACCACGCTGCGGGTGGCTTCATCGTTGACCGTGACCAGTCCTTCAGCGATCTCCGGCGCAAGGAAATGACGTAAATCGAGTGCCGGTGCAGCGGGAGCCGCAGGGCGGGCGATATCGACTTTCGGCAGGTCGGTTTGATAAATAGCCGAGAGCACGGGTGCGGTAAAATGATTGAGGCGCCAGTTCAGCGTGATGTAGACCGCGCATCCCAGCAGCGCCAGCAGCGCAGCAAAGCTCCATAGCGGAATCAGCGGCTTCCATAATTTCTGCAATACCGGTTCATCCAGCGGCTGTGGCGAAAGCGGCGGCGGGTAGGGGCCGCGCACCGAGCGAATCAACTGCAGCAGACGCAACTTCAGGGTTTCCAGCTGCGTGCGGCCGTTTTCCATGATGCGGTAACGCCCTTCAAAGCCCAGCAGCAGGCAGGCGTTCATTAGCTCCAGCAGCAGGATGTTTTGCTGCGGATGCTGTGACAGGCGCGCCAACAGCTGAAAGAACTTCTCGCCGCCCCAGGTTTCGTTATGGAAGGTCACCAGCAATCCGCTGCGCGGCCAGACATCGCGGCTGCCCCACGGCGTCAGTGCTGCTGCCTCGTCCAGTGAAGTGCAAAGGCAGTAACGCGCCCCAACAATGGTTTCATACGGCAGTTGTGCCTGCTGGCAGGCCACTTCAAAGCGCCGCACCAAATCGATTAACTGTTGGCGCAGGCCCGCCGGATTGTCGTGGGAGACCGAATGGCGTAGCTGGGCAATGGCGTTGATCAAGGGATTGGCAATCGCCACCAGCGGATTTTCATGCTGCGTGCTGGCTTCCAGTTCGCCATTAAGTGACTGCGGCTGCATCATGGTCGCTTCTCTCCGTGCTTAGCTGCGTGCGTGGCGCAATGCCCAAAGTTGCAGGTCGAGGCCGGGAAACTCACCGGCCAGATGCAGGGCAAAGGCTTCCGCTTTCGCCATCTGTTGCCAAAGCTCGCCACTGCGCTCCAGTTCGAAGTAGACATAACCGGAGTGCCACGGAATCTGGCGCGGTGCGGCTGGCATCACTCGCAAGCCAATACCGGGAAGCTGAAGTTGCACCAGGTCACGGATGCGCGTCACAGGGGCAATTTTCATCTGTGCCGGGAAGTGGGTGATCAACATTTCGCCCGGTAAATCGGCGCGCACCGCCAGCACAAAACCGTAATCGCGGATCAGACTGACGTCGGAAACGGTGGCGACATAGAGTCCGTGCGAGCGTTCGGTGAGCGTGAGCTGGAGTGCGTTTTCTTCCATCACCAGTGACAAACTTTGGCGCAGCTGAATCATCAGGCGGCTGAAGCTGAGGTAGAGATTATCGTGGTCATACACCGGCAGCTGTTCGCTGGGGCGGCGTGATGGCGACCAGCTGGCGAGTTCGGTGGCAAACTGCAGCCATTCACTGAACAGGCGTTCCGGATGCAACTGCGGCAAACGGCGGCTGTGCGCCACCTGACCGATGTAGCGGTTGATGAGCGTCAGCAGCATGAAATCGATCATCTCGGTGTTGCCACCGCGTCCCGCCTGTTGCAAACGCTCACCCATCTGCTCGCTGCGCTGCTGCAGCAGACCGTGCATATCGTTAAGAAAGGCATTAATGGCCGGGGAAACGTGACCATTGAGCAGCGGTGGGATGTAGTCGCTGTCGAGGATCAAAGCGCGATCGTTGCCGCTGCTTTTGACGCGTGCCACGCCGATGGCGGTCCATTCCGCATTTAAATCAGCAGCAGGCATCAGACACAGGCGCAAGCGGCCAAACTGCATCGGCGCACGGCCCACTGAAGAGGCGTTGAGGTCGTCGACTTCGCGATCCTGGCTCAGGTAGCGTGCCAGGGAATCACTGGCATCGCTGAAGATGACTTCGGTTTGTCCCTGACGCTGCTCCGGGAGTGCCAGCACCACATCGATCGGCTCCTGAATCTCGCTGAAGGCCAGCGGTGGCGGGGCGTTATCCGCGCCAGTGATGGAAAACGGCGTGCCATCAGGTAACAGGCCACTGGCCTCGGCAATCGCCAGTTTGCCCTGACGCAGCAGCGCCTGATCGATGCTGAGGGTCATAAAACCCCAGTGCCACGGGCACTGCAATTTGCCCCAGCTGCGGCTGTACGCCTCTAACCAGCGTTCCGACTGTTGAAAATGGTGAGGACGCAAAAACATCCCTTCACTCCAAATCACCTTGTCTGCGGTGTGCATAGCGCCTTCCTGAGTTCGTTTATTCGTCATGAGCGGTGAGATGCAGCCCGGCTGCGGTGGCGTTGATACGGCCATGCAGCGCGTCGGGCGAGAACTGCCAGAACTTGTAGAAATTGGTTTCAGTGGGGGCGGGCAGCGGCACGACCACGCGCCAGGCCTTGCCGTTGATATTGGCGTATTCAGCCATCACGCCGAGATAGTGCGCCTCCAGCGACGGATTGCCGTTCAGCACCTGTTGCGGCTGCTGCGTGGTGAGGAAACGCTGCTGGGTATCCAGCAAATCACCGCCCAGCACCGCAGAGGCGTTGTTTTGCAGCGAATAGAAGTCAGCTGACTGGAAATTGGCATCGGAGCGCAGCACGAACACCCGGACTTTCAGCGGCGCGCCCGCATTGGCGCTAGCGTCGCTGTTGAGCGTCAACTGCCAGTTTGCTGGCACCTGACGTGACGATGACATGCAGCCCGAGAGCAACAGCAGCAGTCCGAACAATCCTGCGATGCGCGCGCTCATTACTGAATAATCCAGGTTGATGAGCTGCCTTTGCGGCAGGCTTTGTCACCTTCGCCGACGCCAATACACTGCTGCTGAGCCCGACGTGGACGCGCGGCCTGGGCTTTCACCGTGGCGCTGTAGCGATCGGCCGTCACGGCTGCGCGATAAGGGATATAGCCGCTGAGCTGGCCATTATCTTGTGTCGAAACGGCCAGCCAGCTGTTCTCCACTTCGCCCAGAACTTGCAGCGTGGCACCGGCTTCCAGCGTCTCCATACGCAGTCCACTGAAGTCGGGACGGTTCATGAGTGATGCCGGATAAAGGGTGCGATAAGCGGCGTTGACCGGTGTGAACTGCTGTGGGGGTTGGATGATGTGCATATGCACCAGCGGCACCGCGTTGACGGTGCTGGTTTCAAGGGTGTCCGCCGTCACAATGGGAGGCGGCGCTTTGCAGCCGGCCGTGATGGCGGTGGCAAAAAGGGCAGCGAGAAAGGGCAGTTTGCTGTGCAGTATTGTCATTTTTATCAACGTCCTGTGTAAAAACATCAGTCTTCAAAAGGGGTAGCAGTGGTCGCGGCGTGCGGTGACGCTATGCGCCGTAAGCAGCACTGTTTGTTGATCGCGCGTTTTTTCGGGCTGTTTCGTCATGTGCATGGCTATGTCGCCAGCAATGCCACCGTGGTTTGACTCGGGGTGATGCGTACGCCGGGCGCGTTGGCAACGTTCTGTTGCGTCACACTGCCCATGCGGGTAGCGGGCATGCCATTGATCAGCAGCGAATTACAGCCGGTCAGATGGCGCGAGAGGCCCATAAAAGTTTCTGAAACCACACCGCCCAGCACGCCCGCTTCATCGCCCTGGGTGATTGGCGTGATCGTGGAGAGGTTATGCGCCGGCATCCCGGTAAACAGTACGGTGCTGGCGGTCGGCACTGCGGTATTGCCGAGCGCCAGGTTGACGAAAGTGACCGGGGCCGGGGTTTTACACACATCGGCGACGGCCTGATCGGTGCCACCACACTGACAATTTGCAAACATGCTGTTTCCTCTTAACCCATGTGAATCTGTTTACCGTCGACACGCGTTAGCGATTCGCTGCTGATCAGCGTGGTGGGCGCATGCAGACGGGTAAGCTGGCTGGTTTTGATGTCGAGTTGTCCGGCGCGCACCTGCTCGGTATGGGTGGTGCGGCGCAGCAGGTGATGGCTGATTTGGCTCAGGCTCTCCCACAGGCTTTCGCAACGTTTACCGAACACGCGACTGAGCGTGACCCAGGCGGAAACCTTTTCGCCGCGGTAGCTCATCTCAGTGACCTGGCAGTCGCCATGCTCCGCTTCCAGCTGAAACTGCGGACTGCGCAGGCTTAAGGATTGGCTGCTGCTTAGGGTCAATTTGCCCTCACAGTGCAGCTCAGCGGTCTGTTCTGGCTGGGCGCGCACCAATACGGCTAACAACCACAGTTGTTCCCCGGCCCGGCTCACCAGCACGCGGTCATCGACTTGCGGCGACAGCAGGCAACTGGCGGCACGTTGGCAGTGCCAGCGACGCCCGTCGATCAGCACCTGCACGCCATAATCGGTGTCAAGCGCCAGCACCTGTCCCTCCGCCTGTAGCGGTAAATCCAGCGGGATCGCAACGGTTTTTTCAGCGTGATTCATGGTGGTCCTCGTGCGGTGTTAAGCGCGTGTGCGGTCGCCAGTTTTCAGCGGCATACAGCGCTTCGTCCTGTTCGATAATGCCGTTACGGCTGGAAAAGTGACTTTGCTGCTGGCTGGCACGATGCAGACGCGTGTGAGTAAAGTGCGCATCACGGAAATCGGCATGATCCAGCGTGGCGTAAGAGAGGTCGGCGTATTGCAACTGGCTGTGCTGAAAATTGGCGCGTGGCGCGTGGGCCTGCTGCAGCACCGCACGTGATAGCTGGCTATGGCTGAAATCGGCCTCATCCAGCAGTGTCTGCATCAAGATTGCCTGATTGAAATTTGCCTCCGAGCAACGCGCTTCACGCAAATCGCTGCCGGTGAATAACGCCTGGCTGGCCTGGGTCTGACGCAGATCAGCCGCCCGCAGAGACACCTGGCTGAAATTGCATTGTGTGAGTTCAGCACCGAAGAAACTGGCTTCTTCCAGCTTGCTGGCAGTGAACTGGCTGCGCGCAAAACGTTGCCGACGATAATCGCCACCGCGCAAATCGCATTGGTAGAAAGTACACAGGGCGAAGCCAGCGCTGTGCAGATCGCTACGTCGCAGGTCAAGACTCATTAGCGTGCATTGCTCCAGGCTGGCATGGCGCAGCAGCCACTGGTGCACGGGTAATTCGATAAAACCGCTTTGATACAGCGACGCGAGCAGAAAACTGCTGTCGCTGAGGTCGCCTTTATTGAACTGGCTGTTGATATGAATACTTTCGCTGAAGTCGCTCTCCATTAACTGACACTGATTGAACAGGCAGTCGGTCAGCGTGCAGCCGCTAAACTGCGTGGCAACCATGCGGCACTGGCTGAACAGAGTGCCGCGCAGCTGCGCGTCATCAAACTGCGCGCCAGAGAGTGCGCATTCACTGAACTGGGTTTCGTGCAGATTGCAGCCACGAAAATCAGCGCCCATCAGGTCGACGGCGATGAAACTGCCGCCAGAGAGGTCCATACCGGCAAAGTTGCGTTGTTCAGGGGCAACGGCATGAATGATGTTGCCCGACTTGATCGTTTGCTGAATCTCAGTTGGCGTCATGGCTATACCTGCTGTTCGCGGCGACGCGGCAGCGTTTTCATGCTGTCGGTCAGCGCATCGTTGAAGCGCGTGTGCGTATCAGTGAGGGTTTGCGATAAATCGGCGCGGAACAGGTTGCAGTCGCTGAAGTCACAGCCTGCAAGCTGGCTCTTCTGCAGGTCAGCCCCCAGTAACAGGCTGCCGTTAAAGCGCGCCTGACGCAGATCGCTACGCACAAAGCGGCTTAATCGGGTGCGTAACAATCGCAGGCTGGCATGGCGGCAATCGGCACCGCTCAGATCGCTGTTGTCCAGCGAAGCTTGATCAAAGTTTGCCGCCTGAAGATCGATGTCACGCAGATTGCACTCCAGCAGCGTCGTGCGGCGAAAGCGCGCATGCGGCAATTGGCTGTTAGCGGTAAACAGGCAGCGGGTCAGTCTGGCGTCGTCAAAGCAGAGATCCTGTGACTGGCAGGTCACCAGCGACAGCCCTTGCGCCGTGACATGGTTAAATTGCACGGCACGCAACGCACAGCGAATCAGGTTGCACTGGCTGAACTGCGCGTGGCTGAAATCGAGCGCTTCAAGGGTTAAATCCAGCAGATCGCAGCGATCCAGCAGGGCATGCTGCAGGTTGCAGTGCTTGATGGTTGCCTGTTGCACAAACAGCTGGCGCAGCAGGGCGCGTTCAAAGCAGCAGTGCTCAATTTCAGTCTCTTCCAGCTCGACGCTGGCGAGACTGCTGTCGCTGAAATCACTGTGCCAGCATTGCGCCTGCGCCAGATTGGCGCCGTCGAGTAAGCAGTGCGTCAGGCTACTGTGATGCAGTTCGCTCCGCACCAGTACCGCGCCGCGTAGATCGGCACCGTCCAGCTGGCAATGGCTAAGGTCGGCGTTTTCCAGCAGGGCATTTTCGAGATCCATGCCGCGCAAATCTAAGCCAGAGAGGTCGGCGCCGGTGAGATCCCAGCCGCGCGCATCTTTATCGCGGGCCATACAGGCCATCAGCGACTGACGCTGTGCCTCTGACTCGCTGAGCGTCAGGCGGATAGCGGATTTTTGCTGCTGTGCGGTCAGGCGATAACTGTCGAGCAAAGCCTGCTCGCTGCGCGCAATATTGCTCGCACGGGGCCCAAGCAGATGGCGGTTGGCATGCAGCTCATCCCGCTGTTGGCGATACTGCGTGGCACCATCGGGCATCGGCAGCGTTGTCGCATCGCTGCGCTGCGACTCCTGCTGATAGCGCGCCATCATCTGCTCATACTGCTGCTCACTTTCAGCTTCCTGACGCGCCAGTTGCGCCGCTATATCCGCTTCCACCTTGAAATCGCTGAGCGCACTCGCCGCTACCGGCTGATCAAACTGCTGGCGCTGCTGCTGTTCATAGCGATTAAGGTTATGCACCAGGGGGCCGGGATCGCGATTGATCGCTGGGGTACTGGTGTTGGCGAGGATCTCCCCATCAATCAAATCGCTTTCGCGGAGTGCATGCAGGGCGGCATCGGCATCGGTGGTGCGCAGCTGCTGGATATGGCGATAGTGCTCATCTCCACGCGGTGCTTCATCCCGCTCCAGCGCCACCATCAGTGACTGCACATCAAACGCATCATCTTCGTTAATGGCGCAACGGCCATGCCAAATCACTATCAGCTCGTTGCAATGCGGCAGAAAGTGCAGGGTGGTGGCTCGCATCGCTAGTGTTTCAAATATCAACGCATCCTGACGCTGGCGGGTGACAAAGGCACGAGCCTGCCACAGCGGTAATTGTCCCTGTTGCAACGGCTGATCGGGATGCATGTTCTCAATGCGCCACGCCGCGCCGCGCGGCAGGCTATCGCGTTCCGACCACCACTGATCTGCCGGGGCCTGATTGAATACCCGCCAGTCGGTATCACGCGCAAATCCGGGGTAATCGTGCTGCTGCCACTGGTCATCGTAATTTTTGCCCATTAAGGCCTGACGCATCGGATGATCAATGGAAAGGGCGTGCAACGGTGCCACCTGACCCGAACCCACGGCCAGCTGTTTACGCAACTCAGCCACCTGAATCCCCACTTCACACTCAGGTTGGTCAGCGGCAGCATAGCCATAACCGCTGGCGAGGAATTCTGCGCACTGTTTGGGTATCGCCATATCCAGCACGCCATCGGGCGATTGCAGCACCTCGCTAACGCGCTGCCACAGCGTTTGCTCATCACGCAGTGCAGGCTGGGGTGCCATATCCAGCAGTGCGATCACCGCTACACCGAGATAATCCTGCTGCTGCCAGCGGTAGGGGCGTGAGAGCACGCTCAAGTGGTTTGGTTTAATCATGTTCATTGCTAAACATCCCGGTCAGAAATGAGCAAACGTGGTCATAAGTCATACCCTCAGCCTTCAGCATCGAAATAAACGCTGTCAGCATCGCTGTCGTTATCACCGTTGTTGTTTTCTCGTTCAGCCTGCTCACGCGTCTGCGGGTTATTCTTCTGCGTCACCTTCTCTTCGCGCTGTTTTTCCCAGTCGGTTTTCTTCTTGTCGTCGGCTTCTTGTTTGATGGTTTTACGTGCATCGCGCTCATCGGTGAGCTTTTTGATCTTTTCTTGCAGCGTATTGCCGAGGCCTTCACTCACCGCACCGCTCATGATCGACATCATGTTGGTGCGCAGGGTGTAAAACGGCACCTGCTCGAAGCGCTGCAAGTCGGCTTTGTACTCGACCTGGGTTTTGCTGCGTTTGATGTAGGTGTAATCCATGCTCAAGCCCTTCACCGCAAAATCGGTGGTGGTGGCCGCGACGTTGCTCACCGCATTCACCGTTCCGTTGACGCCATTGATGGTCAGGCCGATACCGGTGGTGGTGAAGTTCGCGCCGGTGACTGTGTAGTAGCTGCCACGCGAGGTGTGATAGGTGGTAGGTGCGCTGGTTGAAACCGTGTCATTGCTATGGATGGTGACTTTACCGGGCGCCCAGATTTTCAGTGCGCCGTCACCCTCTTTGGCGGCATAAATTTTGATGGCATTGTTTGCCGAGAGGTTGAGATCTTTTTGCGCATGAATATCCAGCGACTCCTCGCCGGACAAATCTTCGAACGAGATAAAGTTGCCATTGCTGGCATCGCTGTTGCCCACAGAGCGTGTCCAGAAACCGCTTTTCGACCATGACCAGGATGAGGCGGCTTCTGCCGTGATGGTGTCGCTGTCAGCGACATCGCTCTCGCTGCCGATGGTCAACAGGCTTTCGCCTACCGGCTGAGTTTGCAAGTTGTTAAACACCCGGCCAGTGATCACTGGCAGATGTGGATCGCCGTTGATAAAGTCCACCACCACTTCTTCGCCGACGCGCGGAATCTGATAATAACCTTGCTGGCTGCCCGCCCAGCCGCTGGCTACGCGTAACCAGCAGGAGTAAAGATCCTGCTCGTTATCCGGTTTAAACCACAGAAATTTCACCCGCACGCGGCCGTATTCGTCGGTGGCTACCGTACTGTTATCGCCTTTGCTGGCATCGGGAGCGTTAATGACCACGGCGGTTTGCGGCCCGCTGGTACGTGGCCAGCGGGTTGTGCGGGCAGGGCGCCAGTTAACCGTGGCTGGCACCACGCGGAACTGGAAGCAGTGACGTGTGAAGTCTTCGTCGTTACTGGCGTAGCTGTTCTCTACCAGCTGATAGTCCACGGCGGTAATTAAGAATGATTGGCCTTCATCACTGGCACGCGGAGCTTTAGTCAACGCGAAGGTATAACCGGGTGCCAGTCCAAAGGCATCACCCACGCCATCGGACTCCAGTTGGCGCGCCGCAAACTCCTGTTGACGCACCGTGACATAATTTTGCCCATCACCTTGCTGCGGGTAGTGTCCCGGCCATTCACGCTGGGTCGCCGTTTTCTCCGCATGCGACTGGCTGATTTGCCCATTTGCGGAAAGATCAGCATTACTTTCCAGATAATTGTAATCATCGTGCTGATAAAGACTGGGAGAAATGGCGGCAGTGGCTTGCCAGATATTGATGCTTTCATCATTCACATAGCCACCCGCAGCGGCCTGATGATATTCAATGCTGTCGTAGCCGGGAAAAGGCTTATGCACGGAGGGATCATCCACCAGAATCAGCGTTTGTTTATCCATCGCGTGTTCAAAATAAAAATAGATCCCTTCATGTTCCATCAACCGCTGAATGAAATCTAACGAGGTCTCCTGATACTGCACGCAGAATTCCCATTCGCGATAGGTGCCAGTCAGTCGGTCCTCAAAGATAATGCCTGCGTCATTCAGGACCATTTCGATGATCTGCTTCACCGTTTGTTTCTGCCAAATGCGAAAACCTCGGTTTTGAGTCAGATACCATATTTCAGGTCTGACCTCCGCACGATAGGTATAATATTCTTCGCGGTGTTTTTCATGTCCGAGAAAGGCCATCCGAGTGACAATACCGCTCAAATAGCGGGTAACGCCAGGGCGTGGATTCAGCGCTAACGTGATCGGTTTACCCAGCAGGTCTGGTAGAGAGATGCTGTTATCTTTGCAAAGAAATTCAATATCATATTGATAAATGCAGGACAGCGCTTCATGGCCCGTCATGCTCTTGAATAACAGTGATTCACCTAAAGGAGAATGCGCAACGACGACACGATCCATAATGACCCTTTCTTTTTATTTCGGCATAGCTACCGCACGGATCGCAAAATCTCTATTTTGCATCCTGAAATAAATTGGCAATAAAAATCTTGGGCGCAATTAATTCTGCCTAAGCAGAAGCGCCTTGTTATTTGTCGAATTTACAAATCTTTCGATGTTTTTATATTATTTGCTGGACTCTGTGAAGATAAGAAACTTCCTAAACGCTTTGTTAACGAAAACATAACGCATTAATTAAAATTGTCATCTTTAGTATGACAAATAGCGCAGGCCCTATATTTATTGGCTTGCGCGGTGGTCATTGAAAGCTGTATTTTTCATATGACTTTAATTTGAAGCGAAAAATAAATTTTTATTATGACGAAATAGACGTTTCGCTTAGGGATCAATGGCAGGGAATATAGCGGCGGGTGATGATATTAATTTGGGAAGATGTCAGCAGTGACTTTACCAGTGGGTTATTTATTGAGAATTGCCTTTCCAAAAGTCACGATGAAATTAGCATAGATTATTTGATCGACATAAGGCAAATATCATCAGAAAAATATCAATAACACAGTAATTTCCGTTAATATATGTTGTTGTTTTGTAACATGACAATCTTTCATTCTTTGATTCAATTTTGTTCATGTTTCCAAATGATACCTGTATGGGTTTCCCCTCTCACTATGCTCCCTCTGCACCACCGCACATTAAGCTTAGCGACAATCGCTCTCTTTTCATTTTCCTGACAGTCGATCTCAGGATGATTTGTTAGACTGCGTGCTGAGAATGAACGTTCACTACAGGGTAATTCATGAAGAATTTTCAGCGCAGTGTGATCGCCGGGCTGGTGATGTTAGTCGCCGCCTGCGATCAAAACAGCAGTCAACAAGCCGCCACTCCGACCACCGAAGTGGGTGTTAAAACCTTGCAAAGCGAGTCAGTGGCGCTGGACAGCCAGCTCGCGGGCCGCGTGACGGGCAGTATGACCTCAGAAGTGCGCCCCCAGGTTGAAGGGATTATTTTGAAGCGGCTGTTTACCGAAGGGGATGAAGTGAAAGCCGGTCAGGTGCTATATCAAATCGATCCGGCCAGCTATCAGGCCAGTTACGATCAGGCTTTGGCACAATTAAAGAATGCTCAGGCATTGGTGAAAAGCAGCAAACTCAAAGCGGAGCGCTATGCAGCACTGGTAAAAGAAAACGGTGTGTCGCGTCAGGATGCAGATGACGCGTTAGCCACTTACCAGCAAAATGTCGCATCTGTGGATCAGTATCGTGCTGCGGTTGAAAGTGCACGCATCAATCTTAATTATACGCAGATCAAAGCCCCAATCAGTGGACGCATTGGCATTTCCTCCGTGACGCCAGGTGCGCTGGTGACTGCCAGCCAGACCACCGCGCTGGCGACCATTCGCGCACTCGATCCTATTTATGTCGATCTCACCCAATCCAGCGTTCAGCTGCTCAAACTGAAACGTCAGCAGGCTTCCTTGCAGCAGAGCACGGATGCGGTGCCGGTGACGGTGAAACTCGAAGATGGCAGTGCTTATGACCATCCGGGCAAGCTGGAACTGACGGAAGTGTCGGTAGATGAAGCGACGGGCACCGTGACGCTGCGCGCGATTTTCCCTAACCCGCAACATGAGCTGTTGCCGGGCATGTATGTGCGCGCCAATGTGACCAACGGCGTTAAAACCGATGCGATCCTCGCGCCGCAGCAGGGTATTACGCGTGACGCCAAAGGCAATGCCACCGCGCTGGTGGTGGATAAAGAGAATAAAGTCGAGAGCCGTGAAGTGGTGGCCGATCGGGTGATCGGCAATAAGTGGCTGATTACCTCTGGTCTCAACAGCGGCGACAAACTGATTGTTGAAGGTACCGGTAAAGTGCAGGCGGGCATGAGCGTTAAAGCCGTAGAAGTGACGCCAAACGATAAAGCCGCGACCAGCGAGGGCAACTGATATGTTGGCTCAGTTCTTTATTCGTCGGCCGGTGTTTGCCTGGGTTATCGCCATCTGCATCATGATGTTCGGTTTACTCAGTATTAACAGCCTGCCCGTGGCGCAATATCCCGATGTGGCGCCGCCACAGATCAGCATTCAGGCCACCTACACCGGAGCCTCGGCGGAAACGCTGGAGAGCAGTGTCACCCAGGTGATTGAGCAGCAGTTGACCGGGTTGGATGGTTTACTCTATTTCAACTCCACCAGCACCGCATCGACCGGTCAGGTAAAAATCAATGTGACCTTCCAGCAAGGCACTGACCCGGATATCGCTCAGGTTCAGGTACAAAATAAGGTTCAGCAGGCAGAAAGCCGTTTGCCTACCGCCGTGACCACACAGGGTGTCACCGTGGAAAAAGCGCAGAGCGACTTCCTGCTGATCCTTGCGGTGTACGATAAAACCAATAAAAGCAGCTCTTCCGATGTGGCTGACTATATGGTCAGTAATATGGAAGATACGCTGGCGCGTGTCAGCGGCGTCGGGAGCGTGCAGGTATTTGGTGCCGAATACGCGATGCGTATCTGGTTAGATCCGAGCAAACTCGCCTCCTATTCGCTGATGCCGTCGGATGTCACCACCGCGCTGGAGAGCCAAAATACCCAGGTCTCTTCCGGTCAGTTGGGCGCGCAGCCTGCCAGTAAAGAGCAGCAACTGGTGGCAACGGTGCGTTCGCGTTCACGTCTGCAAACGCCAGAACAGTTCCGTAATATTGTGCTGAAAAGCCAGTCTGACGGTTCCGTGGTGCGCCTGAGTGATGTGGCGCGCGTCGAGATGGGTGATGAGGATTACAGTGCCAACGTGCTGGCGAATGGCCATCCCGCTTCGGGTATCGCGGTTCAGCTGGCGTCGGGTGCCAATGCGCTTTCCACCGCCGAACAGGTGAAATCCACCATCAATGAGTTCCGCAGCAGTATGCCTGCGGGCTATGAGATCGCTTATCCGCTCGACAGTACCGACTTTGTAAAAATCTCGATTGAAGAAGTGGTGAAAACGCTGATCGAAGCGGTGATTCTGGTGGTCATCGTGATGTTCGTGTTCCTGCAGAACATTCGTACCACACTGATCCCGGCGATTGCCGTGCCGGTCGTGTTACTGGGCACCTTTGGCGTGCTGTCGCTGTTTGGTTATTCGATTAACACCTTAACCATGTTCGGCATGGTGCTCGCCATCGGCTTGCTGGTCGATGATGCGATTGTCGTCGTGGAAAACGTTGAGCGTGTGATGCGCGAAGAGGGATTACCACCGCGACAGGCCACCGAAAAATCGATGAAAGAGATTACGGGGGCGCTGGTCGGTATTGCCCTGGTGCTGTCGGCGGTGTTCCTGCCGATGACCTTCTTCAGTGGCTCAACTGGCGTCATTTATCGCCAGTTCTCCATTACCATTGTGTCGTCGATGGTGCTGTCGGTGATCGTCGCGCTGACGCTGACGCCGGCACTCTGTGCCACCTTGCTGAAACCACATAACCATGAAAGCGGCACCAAAGGCTTCTTTGGCTGGTTTAACCGTAGCTACGAAAAAGTACAGGGGCGCTATCAAAACGGCGTCGGCCATGTGGTGCACAGTTCAGTACGTTATCTGCTGCTGTACGGCGTATTGTTGATCGGATGTGCGGTGCTGTATCTGCGCCTGCCGACCGGCTTCCTGCCGACCGAAGATCAGGGCTATATCATGGTGCAGTATCAGCTGGCACCGGGTGCCACGGAAAACCGCACCAGTGAAGTCCGTCAGCAGGTTCAGCAGTATTTCGCGACCAAAGAGAAAGATAACGTTAACGTCAGCATGCTGGTGAACGGCTTCAGCTTTGCGGGCAGCGGACAGAACGCCGGTATTGGTTTTATCTCGCTGAAAAACTGGAGTGAGCGTAAAGGCACAGAGAACAGCGCCGATGCGATAGCAGGACGCGCCATGGCTGCGCTGTCCAGTATTCGTGATGCACAGATTTTCGTGTTGTCACCGCCTTCTGTCTCGGGACTGGGCCAGTCCAACGGCTTTACCTTTGAACTGCAAGCGCGCGGCGCAACCGATCGTGACCAACTGCTGAAGATGCGTAACCAGCTGATCGCTGAAGCCAATCAGGATCCGGTGTTGAGCGCGGTGCGTGCCAACTCGTTACCCGATTTGCCTCAGCTGGATGTGAGTATTGATGATGCAAAAGCGCAGTCACTGGGCCTGACCATCAGTGACATCAACACCACCTTGAGTGCAGCGATTGGCGGCAGTTACGTCAACGACTTCACCGATCGTGGTCGCGTGAAGAAGGTTTACATGCAGGGCGATCAGCAGTTCCGCAGTAAGCCTGAAGATATCGATCAATGGTACGTGCGCGGAACGGATAGCAGCAGCAACACCACCATGGTGCCGTTCTCGTCGTTCGCCTCCTCAAAATGGGCTTACGGTCCAGATGTGCTGTCACGTTATAACGGCCTGGCTTCCTATGAGATTGAAGGATCGTCAGCATCGGGCAAGAGTTCGGGCGATGCCATCACCGCTATGGAAAAACTGGCGGCCAAACTGCCAACCGGTACCACCTATGCATGGAGCGGCCTCTCTTATCAGGAAAAACTCTCCGGCAACCAGGCGATGTCGTTGTATGGCATCTCCCTGATTGTGGTGTTCCTGTGTCTGGCCGCGCTGTATGAAAGTTGGTCAGTGCCGTTCTCGGTGATGATGGTGGTGCCGTTGGGCGTCATCGGTTCCTTGCTGGCCATTACGCTACGCGGTCTGGAAAACGACGTCTATTTCCAGGTCGCGCTATTGACCATCATTGGACTCTCGGCCAAGAACGCGATTTTGATCGTGGAATTCGCTGAGGAGAACTATCGCAAGGGTGAGAACCTGGTGAAAGCCGCGGTGCATGCCGCCACTATGCGTTTGCGTCCGATCATCATGACTTCGCTGGCGTTTACCGCTGGGGTACTGCCATTGGCGATTTCCACCGGTGCGGGGGCGAACAGCCGTATCGCTATCGGCACCGGCATTATCGGCGGCACCCTGACCGCGACCTTGCTGGCCATCTTCTTTGTACCGCTGTTCTTTGTTCTGGTCCGTCGCGTTTTCCCGGCGATTCCGCATGACGATGCACAGTCAACCGAATCTGCTGTGAAGGCGGAGGAGTAATATGTCTGCAAAACTTTTAATGGTGTTTTTGCCGTGTTTCCTTGCGGGTTGCGTATCTCTCGATCCGCATTACGATCGGCCAAAGGATGCGGTGAATACCACCGCGCCCACCGGCGATGCCTATCGGACGTTACAAGGCACACCGGCTAACTATCGTGATATCAGCTGGCAGGATTATGTGCTGGATGCGAAGCTGCGCCAGGTGGTGACGATGGCGCTGGACAGCAGCCGCGATCTGCGTGAAGCGGTCGCCAGTGTGAAATCGGCTCATGCTCAGTATGGTGAGCAGCGTGCCGATTTGTTCCCCAGCCTGAGCGCTGGCGTGAGCGGCACACGTTCACGCGCGCTAACCGGGGAGGGAAATCAAACTGCGCTCAGCAATACCTATTCAGCCGAGGGCAGCGTCAGCTCGTTTGAATTGGATCTGTTTGGCAAGAACCAGAGTCTGTCGCGCCAGCAGTATGAAACTTATCTCGGCACGCTGGAGGGCGCCCGCAGTACGCGCCTGACGGTGCTGTATAACACCGTGGATTACTGGCTGCAGCTGGCCGCCGATCGCAGCAATCTGGCGATCGCTAAAGAGACGGCAGAGAGTGCGCGTCAGTCACTGGAAGTGACGCGCAAGCGTCTGCAGAACGGTGTGGATTCGATGGTGGATGTCGCGTCAGCAGAGACCACTTATCAATCTGCTCAGGCGGATGTGGCCAGTTACACCACCAGCGTGGCGCAGGATAAAAACGCGCTGGATCTGGTGGTAGGCAAAAGCGTGCCAGATAATTTGTTGCCTGAAAGCATTGAGTCCATTGGCGATGCATTGAAAGCCGTACCTGCTGGCGTGTCATCGGATGCACTGAATAATCGCCCGGACGTGTTGCAGGCAGAGCACAACTTAAAAGCCGCTAATGCCAATATCGGGGCGGCACGCGCTAACTTCTTCCCAAGCATCTCCCTCACCGCCAGCGGTGGGGTGGGCAGTTCAGATTTGTCTTCGCTGTTCAAGAACGGTGCGGGAATCTGGTCGTTTGCCCCAAGTATCTCGCTGCCGATTTTCAAAGGCGGCTACAACGTTTCCTACCTCAACTACACCAAAGCGCAGAAAGAGTATTACGTGGCGGTGTATGAGAAGGCGGTCCAAACGGCGTTCTCAGAAGTGGCCGATGCGTTGGCACGACGCGGCACCATCAACGATCAGCTGACCAGTCAGCGTAATAATGTTGCTGCTTCGCAAACCTATTACCACCTGGCGGATCTGCGCTATCAAAATGGTGTGGATACCTATCTGAATGCGTTAACTGCACAGCGCACGCTGTATACAGCACGCACCAGCCTGGTGAGCGTTGAGCAGGCTTACTACCAGAACCTCAATACTTTCTACAAAGTGATGGGTGGTGGTACGGCGTTGAAAGAATCTGAACTGAAACTGTGATGATCGCCCCGGGTCGATGCGTTAGCGACCAGGGAAAAAATGTAACCGGATTTATAGCCAGCATATCGGCTATAAATCCCTTCGCGTATGATAGGAAAAAACAATAATTACGCGCCGGCCACTTTTAGGAGTTATGTTGAGCAAATCAGAGAATGACGCCTTCGTGCGACAGCGACAGCAAATAATTATTTCCGCTGCAAAAATATGTTTTAGTCGCTCCGGTTTTCACGGGGCGAGCATGGCTGATATAAGCCGGGAATCAGGTTTGGGTGCAGGGCAGATATATCGTTATTTTGAGAGCAAAGAATTCATCGTCAGTGAAACGATTAAAAGTATAGCCACGAGTTGGCGTGTTTTTTTACAAGATAATCTGCCGAAGCAAAGCAGCACCCGCGATATTATTGATGCGGAATCGCCATTTTGGCAGGACTGGCCCTATCAGGACCGCTGCTTATTACTGGAGATGTATTCGGAAGCGTCGCGTAATCAATCTGTGCGGGAAGTTTTGGCTCAAGAAGAACAGCTATTGATTGCTGATTTGGAAAAAGCATTTAGCCGCCAGTATGCTCAAGTGAGTCCACAGCAGCGTAATGAGCGTATCCAATTTTTGTTAATGCTGGTAGACGGTGTTGCCTGCCGCGCATTTGGTGATAAGAACCTGGATCATCACGAACAGGGCAGGATCAATGGCATTCTCACACATCATTTGTTTGGCTGATTTCAGGCCATATCATGCTGATTGATGTCACGCGTGATGGCATCAAAAAAGGGCATAAATCCGTCGGGCACGTCACGTTGTTTCATGCAACGGCGAATGATCATCCCATCAATCACCAGAGAGATGATATGCAGTCGGGTGTTGATGACGTCGGCTTTCAGCGCCGGATTGAGCGTCTGCTCCTGAGCAATAAAGTTGTTTTTTAATACCAACCACGCATCATTCATTATCTGACGAATACGCTCGTTACGTGTGGCTTCAGATGAGACTTCCATCAACAAGACAATACTGTGCTCAACTTCGGGCGGCACAATGTCCTGCACCGAATGCGTGACGCCTCCCGCATGGGCAATTCGTTCAAAATCAGCGTTTAATAATGCGATCATGCGTTGCACCACATTGGTCACCAGCGCTTCGATAATGGCATCTTTGTTTTTATAATATTTATAAATTAAACCAATGCTAACATTTGCCTGGCTGGCAATATTCTGAATAGACGTTTGATGAAACCCTTTTAGGCGCATGCACTGTTCAGCTGCATCAAGAATCTGTTCGCTGCGATTCATGTTATTTACTCATCACGGAAAAGCGTATTTTACGCAAAAACAAGCAGCCTGACTAATCCTGAATGCTAAATAGTCGCGTTCTTTAGATTGTTTCTTTTTCTTATTATTGCTGTTAGTTATCAATATTCAAAAATTTTGACTTAAGTGAGCAAATTGAACACCTGTTCAGGGATTTTCTTGTCGCTATCATGATGAGCATAGCCACATTTTGAGGAGCAAATTATGAACGTAATGCGTGCCCAGCGTGACCAACTGTTTGAATACGGTCCCTTTACCATCCGCCGGCAACGGCTTGGCGAGGCTTTTGGCCCGCTGACGATTATTGATCAGATGTCGTTGAAAATGGATGCGCGTATTCCGATGCACAGCCGTCAGGACGAAGAGATTTTCAGCTACGTCTGGCGTGGTTCGGCGCAGCACCTTGCTGAAAATGGCGACAAAACCGCGCTGAATGCCAAACGCGCCATGGTGGTGAGTGCAGGAAGTGGCGTGCGTTATGAAGAGTCTGCGCCTTTTGTCGAAACCGAGATGTTGCAGGCTTATATCCGTCCGGCCAAAAGCGGCGGTGCACCACGCACCCTGGATTTTACTCGCGCTGATGGGGTGCCGCTCAACGCCTGGACATTGCTGGCGGGACCCGAAACTAGCGACGCACCGCTGCCGTTGGGTCAGGAGGTGTTTATTTATGATCTGAAAGTGGAGCGGGGCGCACAGGTTGAGGTGCCACACCTTGCCGGTTACTCAACATGGCTGACCTTGCTGGATGGCATTGTGACTGTTGGCGAGGAGCGGCTGTTGCAGGGGGATTCTATCAGCGAGCAGGGCGCATTGCCTGCAGTCCGAGGCGAGCGTGACGCGACTGTGATTGCTTTTTTGGTGAGTGACGGTGTCACGTTTGTGTGAGTTTAGGCCGCCATTGTTAAATCAATGGCAGCTTTTTGTGTGCGGTGGTGCGGGCCGTAGCACCTCTGCTGCTGCCGGGCAGTCCTCGCGCCGCTAACGCGGTGCCCTCGGCTTCCACGTCGTGCCGACGGAACATTCGGGGATCGACCATCCCTGGTCGGCCCCGAACTGATCCACGCATCCCTGCGTGGATCTCCTGGCCCAACGTCAAAGCCTCAGCGCTGCGGATAGCCCTTGCAGCATCAGAGGTGCTACGGCCATTCATATGGTGCCCGTTTTGATAAAACCCACTGAAGCTTCCGAGCAGACTTAGGTCAATTTGAGAGGATGTCTTGATTCAATCCAGCAGATTAATCCTTCAACAACACGCATTGAATCAAACGAGCCGGTCGTTTTTCCTTTTACAGCACACACTGAATCAAACGAGAAAGCCAGGCCCTTGTACAGAACGCATTAAATCTAACAAGCCGGCGGCCCTTTTGGCAGAACGCACCGAAGTTAATGAGCAGGCTGGGGCGGCTTAAGGGCTGGCAATCCGCAGCGCCGAGCAGAGTGAGTCTGCCAGGATAGCCCGCAGGGACGCGGGCGAAAGGCGGGGCGGCGCATGGATGTGCCATCCCCCGCCGTTCCGTCAGGCAGGCGAATGAAGTGAGGGTACCGCGTCAGCGGCGCGAGGACGCCAGCCCCTAAGCGGCTTCAGAATGCGTCATCACCTGCGCACCCAGACAATCACAGCCTGCGCAGTCATCCCACGCTTAAGTCCAACAGCAAACGAATAATTGACAACCTACCATTGGTAAGTTACCAATAGTAGGTCAATCTTTGTCGGAGGTTAACCCATGCACACGCTTATCGTTACGGCCCATCCGGATCACCATTCACACACCCATGCTGTGGTTGAACAGCTGGTTAAAGGCATTTCAGCGAGCGGCCAACACAGTGTTGAAATCGCCGATTTAGCGGCTGAGCAATTTGATCCACGCTTCAATCAGGCGGATGTCGATCAGTTTAAATCGGGAACCCCTTCGCCTCAGGATGTATTGGCCGAACAGCAGCGTCTGAATCGTGCCGATGCGCTGGTATTGGTGTATCCGATTTACTGGTGGTCTTTCCCGGCACAGTTAAAAGGGTGGATTGACCGCGTGTTTACTCAGGGCTGGGCGTATGACGACACCGGCGAAAAGGTCATCAAAAAGTTGGGTCATCTGCAGGTGCATCTGCTGGCACTGGGCGCGGCGAATACGCGCACTTATCTGCGACGTGGCTATTTCAGCAGCATGCGAACTCAGATTGATGAGGGAATATTTGGTTATTGCGGCGCGCCGGTGATCACCAGCGAACTGTTGTTGCCGTCCGATGAGGGTTATCCTGATGCGCATTACGCGCTTGCCCGGCAACTGGGGCAGCGACTTTTCACTTTGAAGGAACCTGCATGAACTCACCCACGCGCCAGCGTATGACCTTTGACGCCCGCCGCGAGCAGCTGATTAACACAGCGTGGAATCTGGTGCGAGAGCACGGCAGCGATGCTCTGACCTTAGGTCGAGTGGCGATTGAAGCGGGTGTCAGTAAGCCTGTGGTGTATGAGCATTTTGGCACCCGCCACGGTTTACTGGCTGCGCTGTATGAGGACTTCGATGTGCGGCAAAACGCTGTTATTGACGCGGCGATGGCAAAAGCGGGAGACGATCTGGCAGAACGCGCCAGCACGGTAGCCGCTTGTTACGTGAACTGTGTACTGACACAAGGGCGCGAAATTCCCGATGTGCTGTCAGCACTCAATAGCTCGCCTGAACTGGCTGAAGTAAAGCGCAAATACCAACTCGATTTTATGGCAAAGCTTCGTCTGTGGTTTACTGAGGCGAAGCTGCCGCAATCCAGCCTGTGGGGCTTACTGGGCGCGGCAGACGCCCTCTCAAACGCTGTAGTGTGCGGCGATATCCGACAACTGGATGGCGTAAAAGAATTGCAGGGACTGATTGAGGCGCTGGTGCAGCGCCACCTTATCTGATGCTGTTCACCAGCCAGTTTGTTAGTTCGGTGAGTTCCTTCTGCTGTTCCGGAAACGCCGCAATCAGTTTCTGCATTTCAGCCTGCAGTGACTCCGGTCGATACGCCACACCGTGCAACTGCATCGCCAGCGTTTCTAGCGGTGCGGGATTGAGGCTATCGGTGAAAATTTGACTGCGGGTAATGGTGCCACGCTCAACGTCAAAGTGAATCTCAACGCCACCCCAGACAAAACGTTCCTGCAGCAGATGTGAGAAATCAGGCGCCTGACCAAAATTCCACTCCCAGCTGCTCTGGCGGGCGAACTGCGCCTTAAAGCCGGGAAGGTCTGGCAGGGCTTCGGGTGAAATAAACTCGGGCTCGCAGGTTTCATGGTAATGCGCGAAGTAAGCCGCAATCACCTCACGACGGATGTCTGCAAAACGGATATCAGGAATAAAATCCGCGATGTTCGCCACGCGTGAACGCACCGAGGTGATCCCTTTGGCCTGAAGCTTTTTGATGTCCGGGTTGAGGTAATCGGCAAGACGTGAGAGATCGGCGCTCATCAGGAAAGTGCCGTGGTGAAAACCGCGATCCGGCGTTTCGCGATAGGCGGAACCGGAAATCTTACGCATCTCGCCATTCACATTGACCACGATATCGTTGCGCCCCGAGGCTTCGGCGTGCATGCCCAGTTTTTCCAATGCCTGCAAAATAATCGCCGTCGAGACGGTTTTGTCATACTCCGGTTTACCGGCCATAAAGGTGAAACAGGCGTTGCCCAAATCATGAAACACCGCACCGCCGCCGCTGCTGCGTCGCGCCAGTTTGATGCCATCTTCCGCCATCCGACGTGTGTTGCACTCTTTCCACGGGTTTTGCGCGCGGCCAATCACCACCGTTTCAGCGTTCTGCCATAAGAACAATACGCGCTGCGTGGTGGGCATCTGACGGAATATGCACTCTTCCACCGCGAGGTTAAACCAGGGATCGTGTGAATCAGAGATCAGCAAACGTAAGGTGGACATGTTTCCTCCAGTTCCGTGAGAAAAGGGCAAGCGGAGGACAGAATACGCTGATTCGGATGCAAAGATAAGCGGAGTGATTTTCGTGTTGAGTCAGGTGCGCATCCTGCAACCAGAGGAGGCCATTGATGATGTCACGCCGAGCGAAAAATCAGTGCTGTGTTGAAATGGCTGAAAAAGGGCGGCATTCCTGCCGCCCCTGGGTGCATCTCACATCTTATGTAGCCAGGCGCACGCCATTTCTGGCGTTGACCATTTACAGAATCGATTTCGCCGTTTGAACCACGTTTTCCACGGTGAAACCAAACTCTTTGAACAGCAGCTCCGCTGGCGCGGATTCGCCGAAAGTGGTCATGCCGACAATCGCGCCGTGCAGGCCGGTGTACTTGAACCAGTAATCGGCGATACCCGCCTCGATCGCCACACGCGCGGCCACCGCTTTAGGGAGCACAGATTCACGGTAAGCCGCGTCCTGCTTGTCGAAGGCGTCGGTTGAAGGCATCGAAACTACGCGCACCTTACGGCCCTCGCCCGTCAATTGCTCATACGCAGCAACCGCCAGCTCCACTTCTGAACCGGTGGCGATGAGGATCAGCTCTGGAACCCCTTCACTGTCTTTCAACACATAACCGCCGCGCACCACGTTAGCCAACTGTTCAGCAGTACGATCTTGCTGCGCCAGATTCTGACGCGAGAAGATTAAGGCAGTAGGGCCGTTGACGCGCTCAATCGCGTATTTCCATGCCACTGCAGACTCAACCTGATCACACGGACGCCATAAGCTCATGTTCGGCGTCACGCGCAAACTGGCCATCTGCTCAACCGGCTGGTGGGTGGGGCCATCTTCGCCTAAGCCGATGGAGTCATGGGTGTAGACCATGATCTGACGCACTTTCATCAACGCCGCCATACGTGCCGCATTGCGTGCGTACTCGACAAACATCAGGAAGGTGGCGGTGTAAGGCAGGAAACCACCGTGCAGCGCGATACCATTGGCGATCGCGGTCATACCGAATTCACGCACGCCGTAATGAATGTAATTCCCAGCGGGATCTTCATTGATCGGCTTAGAACCCGACCACATCGTCAGGTTGCTGGGTGCCAGGTCAGCAGAACCCCCAAGGTATTCCGGCAGAATCTTGCCGAAGGCTTCAATCGCATTTTGCGACGCTTTACGGCTGGCAATTTTCGCCGGATTGGCCTGCAGCTGCTCGATAAACTGTTGCGACTCAGTTTCCCAGTTATCCGGCAACGCATCTTTGATACGACGGTTAAACTCCGCCGCCAGTTCCGGGTAAGCTTCGGCATAAGCCGCGACTTTTGCCTCCCACGCGGACTCTTTCGCCTGGCCGGCTTCTTTCGCATCCCACTGCGCATAAAGTTCTGAAGGGACTTCGAACGGCGCGTGGTGCCAGCCCAGCTGTTGACGAGTCTGTGCAATTTCGTCGTCGCCCAGTGGTGCGCCATGCACATCGTGGGTACCCGCTTTATTCGGTGAGCCAAAACCAATCACGGTTTTGCACATCAGCAGAGAAGGCTTGTCCGAGACCGCTTTGGCTGCTTCAACCGCTTTCTTAATCGCGTCGCCGTCATGACCGTCTACGTCACGCACCACGTGCCAGCCGTACGCTTCGAAACGGGCGGCGGTATCGTCGGTGAACCAGCCATCAACGTGACCATCAATAGAGATGCCGTTGTCATCATAGAAGGCCACCAGTTTCCCCAGCTTCAGCGTCCCGGCGATGGAGCAGACTTCGTGCGAAATGCCCTCCATCATGCAGCCATCGCCCATAAACACATAGGTATGGTGATCAACGATGTCGTGGCCAGGGCGGTTAAACTGCGCCGCCAGCGTACGTTCGGCAATCGCGAAGCCGACGGCATTGGCGATCCCCTGACCTAGCGGGCCAGTGGTGGTTTCAACGCCTGGCGTATAACCGTATTCCGGATGACCGGGTGTTTTTGAATGCAGTTGACGGAAATTCTTCAGTTCGCTGAGTGGCAGATCATAACCGCTCAAGTGCAGCAGGCTGTAAATCAGCATCGAACCGTGGCCATTCGACAATACGAAGCGGTCACGGTTGGCCCATTTGGGGTTGGTAGGGTTGTGCTGTAAAAAGTCGAGCCATAAAACTTCCGCTATATCCGCCATGCCCATCGGGGCACCCGGATGACCTGATTTGGCTTGTTGTACGCCATCCATGCTTAAAGCACGGATGGCGTTGGCTCTTTCCCGGCGTGTTGACATAAGGTTCTCCAGAGGTAAGAAGTCGGTAATTATTTAGTATGTGAAACTTGTTCGTAGTAACCGATCTTCTCGACTTTGGCGGTGGAGCCACCACCTTCAAACTCTGAGGCCAGCCAGGCATTGACGATGTTCTTCGCCAGTTCAGGTCCGATAACGCGTGCGCCCATGGTCATGATCTGAGCATTGTTGCTTTTACGGGCACGTTCAGCAGAGAAGGTGTCATGGCACTGTGCCGCACGCACGCCTTCCACTTTGTTGGCCACGATTGCCACGCCGATACCGGTGCCGCACAGCAGGATGCCGCGCTCAAATTCATTCTTCTGGATAGCGGTTGCCAGCGCAAATGCCACATCCGGGTACATCGGACGGTCATTTTGTGCGTCGTTGGTGTAGTCCGTCACTTGAAAGTCTTTCTCTTCAAGCAGTTTTTTAATGATGTTTTTCAATTCGATAGCCGCATCATCGGCGCCAATTGCGATAGTTTTCATCGTCATTCTCCAGCAGGGTTTAGTTCTGACGCCTGAACGTTTGTTATGCAGGCGAGAAGATGTTCATCGATAGCCTGCCACAAATCCAATCATATGTTCAATGGTTGTTCATGTGTATTGCGTGCTGATTGTGTGCTGCAAAGCGCGAAGGGCGCTGATACCACGCTGATTCCGCCGTATTTCTGCGTGTTTTTCCGATTCAGGGCCAAAATCAAATCTCATGAGCAGGCTCACATTTTCAATCATTGCAGTTGAGAGATGCACATTTATACGTGTAGTGTTCATTTGTTCGCATAACGATACCAATGTACAAGAAGACCCCTTGAGGACTCGAACATGTGTCATTTACACCGTACCTCTCAGTACACCTGCAGCCAGCGCTCATTTCGCGTCTGGTCAACACCAAACAACAGTTTTAACCACGCACGTCACGGAGGTGCGTTATGAGTCAGCAAAACATGACGGCGGTTGAGAAATCCGCTATCAGCAAAATCTCCTGGCGTCTGGTGCCTTTCGTGGCACTGATGTTCTTTATTAACTTCCTTGACCGCACCGCAATTTCTTTTGCTGGCCCAAATGGCATGACGCAGGACCTCGGTCTGACAGGTGTGCAGTTCGGTCTGGCATCCGGCATCTTCTTTATCGGTTATATCCTGCTGGAAGTGCCGAGCAACCTGGCGTTGCATAAGTTCGGCGCACGTCGCTGGCTGGCACGCATCATGATCAGCTGGGGTATCGTCTCGCTGCTGTTCACCTGGGTGAGCAGTGTCGAAGGCCTCTATACGCTGCGCCTGCTGCTGGGTATTGCTGAAGCGGGCTTCTTCCCGGGTGCGATTCTTTATCTGAGCATGTGGGTACCGGGACGTCATCGCAGCAAAATCCTGTCCTTGTTCTATCTGGCACAGCCGCTGACCGTCGTATTCGGTGCGCCCCTGGCGGCAGGTTTGATTGAGCAACACGGTCTGTTCGGTCTGGATGGCTGGCGCGTGATGTTCCTGGGTGTTTCCATCCCCGCGATTCTTATCGGTATTGTGGCGCTGTTCTGGCTGGTGGATTCACCGCGTCAGGCGAAATGGTTAACCGCAGATGAGAAGACCTGGCTGACCAACGAGCTGGAAGCGGAGCATCAACAGAAGCAGGGCCATAAGAAACATAGCGTGCGCTCCGTCATGGGCAACGGCCGTGTGTGGACGCTGTGCCTGATCTACTTCGGCTTTATCTATGGCCTGTATGCGCTGGCCTTCTTCCTGCCAACCATTATCGGCGGCTTCCAGCAGCAGTTCGGCACTACCTTTAACGTGATGCAGAAGGGATTGATCACCGGCGTGCCATACCTGATTGCGGCTGGGGTGATGTACTTCTGGTCAAAAGATGCCACCCGTCGTGGTTGCAAAACCTGGCACATCGCGATTCCAGCGCTGGCCGGTGGTATCAGCGTGCCACTGGCGCTGTATATGGATTCACCGTTCACCACCATCATGGTGATCGCGATT
The DNA here is from genome assembly GCF_011752685.1 of Candidatus Pantoea communis. NCBI lineage: Bacteria > Pseudomonadati > Pseudomonadota > Gammaproteobacteria > Enterobacterales > Erwiniaceae > Pantoea > Candidatus Pantoea communis. The sequence continues at coordinate 87,158 of NZ_VWXC01000001.1, read as the reverse complement.
ACTGCCAGTTCCATCTTTGCTGCCTTGCCTAACTTCTGGACGCTGCCAACGCAGTTCCTGACCGGCGCGTCAGCCGCAGCGGCTATCGCACTTATCAACACCTTAGGAAACGTGGCGGGCTTCTCCGCGGGCTACATCACTGGCGCACTGCACGACGCCACCAACAGCTATGTGTTACCGATGTTCGTGGTCGGTGGCTTCATGCTGCTGTCAGCCGTCCTTATGCTGTTATTGAATCGCCAGCGCCCGCAGTCTCAGCCGACCTCTATCGCACAGGAGCACTAAAATGACGTACCTGTTTAACCAACCTTCAGCCTTTGCTGCTGAACTCATTGAAGGCTTTGTCGCCGCCAACGCCGATAAAGTTCGTCAGGTCACCGGTGGTGTGGTGCGTAGCACGCGCAGCCAACCCAATACGGTTGCGGTGATTGTGGGCGGCGGTTCCGGTCATTATCCGGCCTTCGCCGGGTTGGTTGGACAAGGTCTGGCACACGGCGCAGCCATGGGGAACCTGTTTGCTTCGCCGTCTGCTCAGCAGATCTACAACGTGGCAAGAGCGGCACATAACGGCGCGGGCGTGTTGCTGATGTTCGGAAACTATGCGGGCGATGTACTGCACTTCGGCCAGGCTTGCGAACGCCTGCGTGCCGAAGGTATTGCCTGTGAAATTCTGGCGGTAACCGATGATATTTCCAGCGCCAGTAAAGACGAACGGGTGAAGCGCCGTGGTGTGGCCGGGGATTTGTGTGTGTTTAAAGCGGCGTGTGCAGCAGCGGAAGCGGGCGATGATTTAGCCTCCGTACTTAAGAAGTCGCAGCATGCTAACGATCGTACGCGGACTTTCGGTGTGGCATTTGGCGGATGTACCTTGCCGGGTGCCACGCATCCGTTATTTGAAGTCGAGAAAGGGCGCATGGCGCTGGGTCTGGGCATCCACGGTGAGCCGGGTATCAGTGAGACTGATGTGCCGAGTGCCGATGAGCTGGCCGAGTTGTTTGTTGAACGTCTGCTAGGCGAAGTGCCTGCCGACGTCAAACAGATTGAAGGTCATCGCGTGGCGGTGATCCTCAACGGTTTGGGTTCAGTGAAGTACGAAGAGTTATTCGTGGTGTATCGCCGCGTGGCACAACTGCTGGACGCTGCAGGACTTAAAGTGATTCAGCCCGATGTCGGTGAGTTTGTTACCAGCTTCAACATGGCGGGCGCATCGCTGACGCTGATGTGGTTGGACGATGAGCTGGAGACACTGTGGTGTGCGCCGGCAAATGCACCAGCCTATCGCAAAGGAAGCGTACTGATCGCGGAACCGCTAAGTGCGGAAGAGCGTGAAGAGAGCACGGAAGAAGCATTGCCGCAGGCTTCAGCTGAGTCCCAGCAGAGCGCACAGCGCGTGTTACATATCCTGGAATCAGTGGCAGATTTGTTACAGCGTAACGCGAAAAAATTAGGTGATATCGATGCAGTGGCCGGTGACGGTGACCACGGTATCGGTATGGAACGTGGCGTGCTGGGCGCGGTGGACAAGGCGCGTGAAGTGGCTGCGCGTGGTGCAGGTGCCGGCAGCCTGTTGTGCCGTGCTGCGGATGCCTGGGCAGATAAAGCAGGCGGCACCTCGGGTGCGCTGTGGGGGGTGGCATTAACTGCGCTGGGGACGGCCATTGGCGATCAGCAGTCACCGAATGCGCAACGCGTCGCAACCGGCGTACGCGAAGCCAAAGAGGGCATTATGCACTTTGGCAAAGCGAAGGTGGGCGATAAAACCATGGTCGATGTGTTGGTGCCGTTTAGCGACAGCCTTAACGCTGCAGTCGCAGAGGGTGCTTCACTGACCGATGCCTGGTTGGCGGCGGCGCAGGTAGCCGATAAGGCCGCACAAGACACCGCTCAGCTGGTGCCGAAAATGGGTCGTGCGCGTCCGCTAGCCGAAAAAAGTGTCGGTACGCCAGATGCGGGAGCCATTTCACTGGCGATGATCGTCAATACCGTTGGCGATCTGCTAAAAGAACATAAAGCCTCTCAGCAAGGAGCGTAATGATGTCTCAGCCCAAAATCTGGCTCGGCGTCAGCCTGAAAATGTATTTCGGTTACCAGCAGACACTGGACTGGTGCCGCAAAGTCGCCGGATTGGCTCAGTTGCCGGCGGTGAAAAACGGTGATGTCGGGTTGTTTGTACTGCCCGCTTATCCGGCTATTCCCGCTGTGGCTGACATTTTCGCAAAAACACCGGTGCGCTATGGCGGCCAGGATGTTTGCCAGGCTGAGAACGGCGCCTGGACCGGTGAGGTCAGCGCCAGCATGTTGCAGGAGCTCGGTTGCTCACTGGCCGAAATCGGTCACGCTGAACGTCGTCGCCACTTTCATGAAGATAAAGCGCAGATTGCTGCCAAAGTGGCTATGTCGCTGCGACACGGATTAACACCGGTGCTGTGTATCGGCGAAGAACAACAGGCCGGGCCGGATCAGGCTATCGCACTCTGCGAACAGCAACTGGCGGAAGCATTGGCTGATGCAGTGCAACAAGGTTTACGCGGCGAAGTGTTCTTTGCCTATGAGCCGCAGTGGGCGATTGGTGCACCACAACCTGCACCGGATAGCTATATCCGCGCAGTGTGTTCGGGCCTGCAACAGTTGAAAACGCCGGAGGGTATCACCTTAAAAATCATTTATGGCGGCAGCGCCGGGCCGGGGCTGATTCAGCGTCTGGGGACTGACGTTCATGGTCTGTTCCTGGGCCGTTTTGCCCACGACCCGAATGCACTGGCGCAAATCATTGAAGAGGCCAGCGTGCTGGCGAAGGAGATCCGTTAATGAGCCGTATCGGACTCAGTACTTATGCCTTTTTCTGGCGCATGTCCAGCAAAGTGCCCAACCCGCTATCGCTGGAGCAGATGTTGCAGCAGACCGCCGAGATGGATGTCTCGGTATTCCAGATTTGTGATTATCCGGCGATTGAAAGTTGGTCAGATGAGCAGTTGCAGGACCTTCGCCAATTGGCCGACAAGCTGGGCATCACGCTGGAGTTAGGCACACGTGGCTTAGGCACTGCGCATCTGCGCCGTTACCTGCATATGGCGAATATTCTCGATGCCCATGTGGTGCGTTCCATGTTCTACACCGCCGATCACCGTCCGTCACTGGATGAAGCCGCAGAGTTGATTGCTGCTGTGCTGCCTGATTTCGCCCGTCAGCAGGTGCGTCTGTGCCTGGAGACGTATGAGCAGGTCAACAGCGGCGCGATGATGTCGGTCATTAACAAGTTTCTGTCGCCGTGGTTGTGCGTGTGTCTCGATCCCGCTAACTGCGTAGCAGGACTGGAATTGCCTGAACAGGTGATCGCCAATACGGCGGCGCGCGTCGGCAACCTGCACATCAAAGATTTTGCCTTTACGCGTCGTGATGGCTGGGTCGGCTTTACCTATGCTGGCTGCCTGATGGGCGAAGGCCTGCTGGACTATGACCGGATGATCGCCAGCGTGCGTCCGGCAGAAAGAGAGATTAATCAAATCGTTGAACACTGGTTGCCGTGGCAGGACGATGCCGTGCTGACCTGCGAGCGCGAAGCCGAATGGACGCGCCGCACCGTTGAATTCTTACGTAGTAAACAAGATCAGGAGTTATACCAATGAGCAATGCATTGAAAACCATCACCGTAATTGGCGCAGGCGGCAAAATGGGTATGCGCATTTCTGCCAACTTCCAGAAAAGCGATTACCAGGTGTTTTACGTTGAGAACTCACCGAAAGCGCAGGAACAAGTCACGGCGCAAGGCCGTGAGTTGTCTGATGCCGCTTCCGTTGTGCCGGTCAGTGACGTGGTAATTCTGGCGGTACCGGATATCGTTCTGGGCAAAGTGTCTGAGGGCGTGGTGCCACAGATGAAGGCCGGTGCGATTCTGCTGACGCTGGACCCGGCTGCGGCTTACGCAAACCTGATTGCCCATCGTGACGGCATCGAATATGCGGTGGCGCATCCTTGCCATCCATCCGTGTTCCTGGAGCGCTACACCAAAGAAGAGCACGCGGATGCCTTTGGTGGCATCGCGGCGATACAGCATGTGGCGGCTTCGTATGAAACCGGCTCAGATGCGCAGAAAGCCGAACTGAGCAAAGTCATCAGCGTGATGTACGGTCCGGTAGAGGAAGTGCATTGGGTCACGGTGACGCAGCTGGCCTATCTGGAGCCAACGCTGGTGGAAACCGTGGCCTGCATGGTGGGTGCTTTTATGAAAGAAGCACTGGATGAGACCGTCAAGCACAGCGGCGTGCCGGAAGAAGCAGCCAAAGCGATGCTGTATGGCCATATTCAGATCGCACTGGCCGTGGCCTTCCGCGCCACCAACCCGTTCTCTGATGCCTGTATGATTGCCATGGAATACGGTCGCGAGAAGATTGTGAAGCCAGACTGGAAACAGATCTTCGATCAGAAAGAGTTGGATATCGTGATTGCCCGCATGCTGAAAATCGACGCCATTAAGCGTTAAGCGTGATGCAACCTGCGACTCGCCTCGCTGCTGTCTGGCGAAGCGAGTCGTATCAATGATATAACTCCCTCCTTAAATCAGGTGTCACGATACAAGACAGGTAACGGATGGAAAAAAACACGCTTTCTCAGGACTCCGAGCTGCTGACAGAAATTGCGGTGGCCTATTATCAGGACGAAATCACCCAGGAGGAGATTGCGCGTAAGTTTGGGATATCCCGCATTAAAGTTGGCCGACTGCTCAAACGTGCGCGTGAAGAGGGCATCGTCGAAATTAATGTGCGCTACCATCCGGTGTTCAGTACGCGCCTTGAACAGCAGCTGCAAAGCCGTTTCCCCCAACTACAACGTGCGCTCATTGCACTGGATTCGCCGGACGATGAAGAACAGCGTCGTCAGGTAGCGGCGTTAGTCTCAGCCCATCTGGCACAATCATTAAAAGACAATGCGATTGTCGCTGTCGGGCAAGGGCGCAACGTCGCCGCTGTCGCCGATTACCCCGGCCAGGTGCCGACACGTAACTGCCTGTTTATCAGCGGCATTGGTGGGACTCATCGTCCCGGTGATGCGATTAACGCCGATCATATCAGCCGTCGACTCGCCAAGAAATTTGGCGGTATCAGTGAAACCCTGTACGCACCTGCCTATGTCGAGAACCGTGCGCTGCGCGATGCCTTTATGCAGAACGGCACCATCAAAGAGACGCTCGATCGCGCACGTAAGGCCGATGTGGCGCTGGTGGGCATCGGTGATATGAATGAAAACAGCTATATGGTGAAACTCGGCTGGTTTACGCCGCATGAGATCATCGATGCGCATGTGAATCAGGGCGTCACCGGGGATGTTGCGGGTTATGACTTCTTCAATGCCCAGGGACAGCATGTGGATACGGTGATGAATGACCGGGTGATTGGTCTTAGCATCGAGGAATTACGTAAAATTCCCTGCGTGATTGCCATTGCCTCCGAGAATACCAAAGCGATGGCACTGCTCGGCGCACTGCGTACAGGGGCGATCGACATTGTGGCGACCACGGCGCAAAATATTCGGACGATTTTGAGTATGTCGCAGTAGGGTATTATTTTATGGCGGCACTATGCGGTGTCGCTCTTTTACCGCCATCCAATTTTGTCACTCCGCCTGGTACAACCCCACTCGCAGTTAACACGCCTGAAATTGAAAAACGTCACGAAATAATCATCATTATCTCCATAATTCTTATTCACATGTCACTTTAATGTATTCAAGCTCAGGTAAAAGAAAATCAGGGCATATTAAAAGGAGTGAGACTGATGGATGCCGCATTATTGGCCGGACAACGAAACCGTGCATGGAGCGATACTATGGTCAATCTCGAAGCACGCAATCTTATTCAGGCCGCGAATCGCGTAGGTTCACAGCATTTACGTGATGGTCTATCCCGGATCAAATTTATGCAAGAGATTAAGGGCTATATTGATCAGCAGTTTACTCTGGCCCGTAAGGCCAAGACTGATGAAGAATGTATGCTCTGTATTAAAAACTTGCGTGCTGAGCGTGACAGTTTAATTCAGCAATCAACGATGCTGAAGACCAGGGCCGCGCAGCTATACGCCCAGGTTGAGTGGGTCAAACAGAACGATCGTATTGTTGGCTATGTCATCAGTGCGGTGAAGGTGGTGCTATCAGGTTTTGCGATTGCAGGTGGTGTCGCGTTAGCTGGCACCATGACGCCCATTGGTATGTTGGTTGGTGCAACTCTCGTCATGGACGGTGTGAATGGGATTTCTCGTGAGGTAAACCATCAATTTTTGAATAAGCCTGAGTCACAAGGGGCTGTTGCTGATGGCGCGATGCATGCGGCAGAATTTATGGGATTTAAAGCCGAAAGCGGACTTGCCTTCTATAACACAGTGAGCCTTGCTGCCAGTGTTTACAGTGTATTCGGTTTGCTGAGAAAACCGGGTGCATGGCGACTTTTCCACTACCTGCCGAGTGACTATTACCGCAAGGTCAGTAGCATGAGTATGCCTAAGATCACGATGAAAATGGTGGGGTATGGGTTAAAAGCGAAGATCATCGTGGATCTTATTGGCGAACAAGAACCACAGCATTAACGTTGTTTTTTATGAAATTGCCATGATTTCCAGGCCAAAATCGGTGGTTGAAAAAACCAGGTGATGGCCAGAGCGACGATCAGGGCAATGCCCATGGAAATGATGTTTTCTCGTGAGGCGATGAACAGCGTAATGATATAAACCAGCACCAGACCAGACGTCAATAATAATGCTGACTGGAAGCGTTTAGACAAGTCGCTAATGACGCTATCAAGCGTTAATTGGTTATTTCTTTGGTATCTATTGAGTTTTAGAACGTCTTTCTGAGTAAATCCGGAATTCAGTAATGTCTGTTCATTGATGGCCATAAGTCCTATATCCTCACTCATTAGGGCATTTATCTGAGACTACCACAGAATAATGCCAATTTTATCGTCTTGTTATCTGAGATTTATTCCAGTCACCCAACCGTCACTCCAGCAACATAAATCCTTCATTTCCCTGAGCTAGCTTACCGCCATTCTGTTTTCAGGACTGCGGATGCATGAGCCACCTTTCGCTACATCACATCACTAAAGCCTGGGGGGAAAAAATTGCCCTCAATGACATTACCTTTGATGCCGCAGAAGGGAGCTTTGTTGCGCTGCTTGGGCCCTCCGGTTGTGGGAAATCCACTCTGCTGCGCACCATTGCTGGGCTGGAAACTGCCGACCGCGGTGAAATCCACTTTAAACACGCTGATATCACTCATTTGCCCCCATCGCAGCGCAAACTCTCGATGGTTTTTCAATCCTATGCGCTTTTTCCACATCTGAATGTCCGCGAGAATCTGCTGTTTGGCTTAAAAGCACGCGGTGAAGATAAGCAGACTTTTACGGCCCGACTGGATGACGTCAGCAAGCTGATGGAACTGGATAAGTTGCTTGATCGCCTGCCGTCGCAACTGTCTGGGGGGCAACAGCAACGTGTCGCGCTGGGAAGGGCGGTTATCGCGAATAACAACCTGTGTTTGATGGATGAACCTCTGTCCAACCTTGATGCCAAGCTGCGCCAAAGCATGCGCCGTGAGATTCGTGCCTTACAGAAGAAGCTGGGGCTCACCATGCTGTATGTCACGCACGACCAGACCGAAGCGATGAGCATGGCGGACAGTATTATTCTGCTGAATGACGGCCATATCGAGCAGCAAGACACACCGAACGATCTCTATAACAACCCCGCCACGGTTTTTGCCGCGCAGTTTATCGGCGCGCCACCCATGAATATCCTGCCGTTGCACAACAAAGAAAACCATCATTACCTGAGCCACTTACCGGCGCCGGTGGTTGAGCATTGCGATGAGGTGGCATTGAGTCTCGGTTTACGAGCGGAAGATATTCAGCTGATCTCACCTGAACACGCTGCCTTAAAGGCCAGAGTGATCAGCTACGAATACATGGGTGCTGATACCTTGCTGGTGTGCCAACTCGCGGGTCTGTCCGATGCCATCACCGTGAAAGTGCCCGGCATGCAGCATTTTGTCGAGGACAGCCAGGTCGGCTTGCAGTGGTCAGCAACCCGTCAATATCTGTTTTCCACCACGACCGGCAAGCGCTGTGTGTCTGCCGAGCAACAGATGTTTGTTTCACAGAAAAAATACGCTGTTTAACCGTTGTTTTTCGCCCAAGGGATAATCATGTCTGCGATTCGTTACTCACGCCTGGCCTCTGCTTTACTGCTCTGTACTACGGTTTCCGCTTTTGCCGCCGATCCGGTTAAATTGCAGATGTACTATCCGATCGCGGTCGGTGGCAAAGTCAGTCACACCGTTGACGCGCTGGTGGCTGATTTCGAAAAAGTGCATCCGGAAGTGAGCATTCAGCCGGTTTACACCGGTGACTATGCGACAACCGTCACCAAAGCGCTGACCGCGTTTCGGGGTGGCAATGCTCCGCAGCTGGCGGTCATTGGTGACATTGAGGCTTATTCCCTGATTGATGCGGGCGCGATTGTCGCCGCCAGCGATCTGGCGACCGGTGATGAAGGTAAAAAATGGATCGATGGATTCTATCCAGCGTTCCTGCGTCACATTGATGGCAAAGTGTGGGGCGTGCCATTCCAGCGTTCAACCGTGGTGATGTACTGGAATAAACAGGCCTTCGAGAAAGCTGGCTTGAATGGCGACACACCGCCGGCCAACTGGCAGCAGGTGGTGGAATTCAGTAAAAAACTGACCATCAAAGATGCTAACGGCGTGAGCCAATGGGGCATCGAGATTCCGTCAACGCCTAACGGCTACTGGAACTTCCAGGGACTCTCTGCCACCAATGGCGGTCGTCTGGATAACGGAAAAGGCACGGCCGTACATTTCAACACCCCTGGTAACGTTGAAACACTGCAATGGCTGACCGACCTCGGGCAAAAAGAAGAAGTGTCACCGAAAGGCGCCATCGCCTGGGGTACCACACCACAGGACTTTATCAGCGGTAAAACCGCCATGATGGTCACCACCACCGGTAACCTGACCAACGTGCGCGATAACGCCAAATTCCCGTTTGGTGTGGCGATGCTGCCAGAGAAAACCCAGCGTGGCAGCCCAACCGGCGGCGGTAACCTTTACGTCTTTAAGAATGCCTCACCCGAGCAGCAAAAAGCCGCGATGGAATTTATCCGTTGGGTGACCTCACCGGAGCAAGCTGCGCGTTGGAGTATCGCGACCGGCTATGTGGCGACATCTCCAGCGGCATGGGACACCACGGTGATGAAAGACTACGTGAAAGAGGTCCCTCAGGCGCTGGTCGCGCGTGAGCAGTTGAAGTATGCGCAGCCAGAACTCTCGACCTACAACAGCGTACAGATTCAGGATGCGTTGAACCATGCTGTCGAAGCGGCGGTGACCCAGGCAAAAACCCCGGCAGAAGCACTTGAAGGTGCGCAGAAGCAAGCGGATCGCCTGTTGAAGTCCTACCAGTAATGGAAGCGCGATGAGCACGATAATTGCCAGTACGGCGCAGCGTCGTCCCGCATTCTGGTCGACGCAGCTTTATGGTTACCTGCTGATTTTGCCAGCACTGAGTTTTTTGCTGCTGTTTACGCATTATCCCGCGGTGGCGACGATCTGGGAGAGTCTGTTCAGCGCTTCCCGTAATAATCATCCGGCCCACTTCGTTGGGCTGGATAATTACATGGCCTTGCTGGATGACGATATCTTCATCCAGTCGCTCTGGAACAACTTGTTGTATGCACTGATCACCATTCCGCTGGCCGTCACGCTGGCTTTGATGATGGCGCTGGCCGTGAATCGACGATTGGCAGCGAATTCGCTGGTCCGCGCGGCGTTTTTTATCCCATCATTGCTCCCCATGATTGCCATCGCTAATTTGTGGCTGTTTTTCTACACTCCGCAGCTGGGGCTGTTGAATAAGTTGCTGGCGCTGTTCTCACTGCCTGCCGTGAACTGGCTCGGTGAGCCGGGCACGTCCCTTTATTGTCTGATGGCGGTTTCTGTCTGGCGTGAAGCGGGCTTCTTTATGATCTTCTATCTTGCTGCCTTGCAGCAGATCGATCCCCGCCTCAATGAAGCGGCAGCGATTGAAGGGGCTTCACGCGGTTACTTTTTCCGTCGCGTGCAATGGCCGCTGTTGATGCCAACGACGCTATTTGTGTTGATCAATGCTTCGATGAACGCCTTCCGCATTGTCGATCAGGTGATTGCCATGACCAACGGGGGCCCCAACAACAGCAGTAGTCTGCTGCTGTTCTATATCTATCGCACCGCATTCAGTTTCTGGGATATGCCTGCTGCTGCGGCCATGACCGTGGTGTTATTGGTGATCCTCGCGGCGATTGCGCTGATTAAATTTACGTTGCTGGACAAGCGAGCCCATTATCAATGAATAAGACGAACGCGTTGGGTGGCTGGTGTCTGAATCTCACCATCTGGCTGGCGGCGCTGCTATGGCTGCTGCCGATTATGGTGGCACTTTGGGTGGCGATCCATCCGGCATCGGATCAGGCCAGTTTTTCGCTTTTTTCGCCGCTGACCTTCGATAACTTTATCAAGGCCTGGCATGCCGCGCCTTTTGCCCGCTACTTCCTCAATACCACCTTGCTGGTGCTGATGATTGTGCTGGTGCAGTTGATTTTAGCGACCATGGCGGCCTATGCGCTGGTGCGCTTCAAAATGAAATTCTCAGGGGTTATTTTCGCGCTGATCCTGCTGCAGTTGATGATTAGTCCAGACGTTTTGATTTTGAACAATTACAAAACCATCGGTGCGTTTGGGCTGCGCGATACCTTAACGGGAATAGCATTGCCGTATTTCGCCTCTGCTTTTGCCATTTTTCTGCTGCGTCAGACGTTTAAAAGCATCCCGCTGGTGCTGGAAGAGGCGGCGATTGTGGAGGGAGCCAGTCGGTTTTATATCTTGCGCAAAATCTACATTCCATTGGCGAAACCGATCTACATCGCTTTTGCCCTGGTCTCGATCAGTTTCCACTGGAATGATTTCTTGTGGCCGCTGGTGATTACCGATTCCGTCAACGTAAGACCGCTCACCGTCGGATTGCAATTGTTCTCGGCGCCAGAGCAGGGCGTACAGTGGGCGCTCATTGGTGCCGCTACCTTGATGACCACCTTGCCGTTACTGGTGCTGTTCCTGATTTTCCAGCGCCAGTTTATTCAGTCGTTCATGCGTGCTGGTATTCGCTAAGGAGTGTTTTTCGTGACTCATCCGCATCCATTGACATCCTTGCAGCGCGAACTTCTCGGCGATGTGGCCGAGCTATATGCTTTACCTGATTTACGTCCTGCAATGATGGATAATGTGCTGCGTTTCGGTGTGATTGCTGATCCGCAGTATGCCGATGTCGAAGCTGATATCGCCAATAACCTCTACTACCGTCATGCACTTGATAAGTTACCGCAGGCAATTGAAGCCCTGAATCAGCAACCGCTGGATTTTGTTGTCACGCTGGGGGATTTGGTTGACCGCGATTGGGCCAGCTATGCCGCCATTCTGCCGCTGTATGACCAGTTGGTGCATCCGCATGCGGTAGTGTTGGGGAATCATGATGCGCAAACCCTTGCTCAGCATCTGAATAATCGTGCGGCACTCCCTAAAAGTTATTACGCGTTTCGTTTAGCGGGGTGGCGGTTCATCGTTTATGACGGTAACGATGTCAGTTTGTACTGCAACGCGCAGAATGGTGACGACTACTACCAGGCGGAGAACCTGCTGGCGGAATTAAAGGCGCAGCGACAGCCGCAGGCTCAGCCATGGAACGGTGCCGTCGGTCAGCAGCAGCTGAACTGGATTGAACAGCAATTGATTGAAGCTCAGCAACGGGGGGAAAAAGTGGGGGTGTTTGGTCATTACCCGCTGGCGCCTCACACCACGCACATACTGATGAACGCCAGTGTGCTGGTGGAACTCCTTTCTAGTTACAACATACATTTTTGCTTCTCAGGACATGACCACCGCGGCAACGCTGCATACATCGCTCAGACAGGGTTTTATACCATGAAGGGCATGCTCGATGGTCCAAGCGAAATACCCTTTGCGGTGGTCGAAGTGGATGATAATGGTGTAAGGATTCACGGCTTCGGCGGGGAGATAAGCCGAGGTTTGTGTTAATGCGGTCAGCCGACGGGGCTCATATCGCCTGCAATTTAACTGGCGCGCTTCAGGGGCTGTGGCGGTAACTGTTGCCGACGACGGGCAATCTCTTCAGCGCGCTGTAATAACTGCTGCAAATCATCCTCGTCAATGTCGAGAAGCTGACCGTTCTCCAGTGCCTGATGCAGATCATCGCGAGTAATTGGCACTTCAAGCGCCACTGAATTCGTTTTAGGTTCGTTTGCAGCCAGCGGATGCGGATAACGGCGACCCGCAAGATTATTAAAAATGATTGCCAGTACAGCAAGACACACGGAATTTAGCAGCACGGGAGAGAGAATAAACTGATATCCCAATTGCTGAACGCCACTGCCGCCCAGAATCGCTGTCAGCGCCACCGCCCCGCTGGGAGGATGCAAGCAGCGCAGTTGAAACATCACGGCAATGGCGAGACAAGCCGCAATGCCGCAAGCGACTGCGGGATAGGGCACATACATCGCGGTTGTCACGCCTATCACGCCTGCGACCAGATTCCCGCCAACAATCGACCAGGGTTGCGCCAACGGGCTATTCGGTAAGCCGAAAAGCAGTACTGCAGACGCCCCCATCGGTGCCACAAACCATAAGTTGACCTCACCAAGCAGCCAATGGCTGGTCAGGCTGGTGATCATCAGGCCGAGGCCCGCACCGATGCTGGCCATCACTCTCTGTTTTTTGGCGACCGGTAACGGATGCGGCCAAAGACGGGCAAGGAAAGTCCGCAGCGATGTTATCCAGCTGGCGCGACGCAGGTGTGTCATGAAGGTCATACTCTGTCATAAGAAAACGCGATGGATGGCGATTGTCGCTGATCGATTCCTGAGGAACAACCACAATGTTAGTGTGCTGTTACCAAACGGTGATGAGGTTACAAGCTGGAACAATGATGTTTAACCGTGTCTTACACAACGTCTAAGGTTGTTGTATAGTCCGTTTTTTTTCGGAGGAACCATGCTGCCCAACTCATCCACGCGCCTGAACAAATACATTAGCGAGAGCGGAATCTGCTCACGACGTGATGCCGATCGTTACATAGAGCAAGGCAACGTTTTTATTAACGGCAAGCGCGCGACCGTTGGCGCACAGGTCTTTGCCGGGGATGAAGTGAAAGTGAATGGGCAGCTGATCGAGCCGCGTAACGAAGAAGATTTAGTGCTGATTGCGCTCAACAAGCCGGTGGGCATTATTACCACTATGGAAGAGGGTGAACGCGATAACATCGGTGATTTTGTTAACCACAGTAAACGCGTGTTCCCGATCGGCCGTCTGGATAAAGACTCACAGGGTCTGATTTTCCTCACCAACCACGGTGACCTGGTCAATAAGATCCTGCGCGCCGGTAACAACCACGAGAAAGAGTACGTGGTGACCGTAGATAAGCCCATCACCGACGAGTTTATTGCCGGGATGGCGGCGGGTGTGCCGATGCTGGGTACTGTGACCAAAAAATGCAAAGTGAAGAAAGAGTCGACCTTTGTGTTTCGTATCATCCTGGTTCAGGGTCTTAACCGCCAGATTCGCCGAATGACCAAGCATTTTGGCTTCGAAGTCACCAAGCTTGAACGTACCCGCATCATGAACGTCAGTCTGAAAGGCATCCCGCTGGGCGAATGGCGTGATTTTACTGATGACGAATTGATTGAGTTGTTTAACTTGATCGAGGATTCTTCATCCGAAGACAAAAAAACGCAGCAAAGCCAGGCGAAAAAGAAACCCGCAGCAGCGGCGAAAAAAGTCGCATCGAACGGTGCAAAGATTCCAGAGAAAGCTGCGGCCAAACCGGCAGGACGTCAGCGCTTTGCTCAACCTGGTCGTAAAAAGAAAGGGCGTTAAATTTTCCCTGGATTTGCCATGACTGTTTAAACCCGGAACAAATTTTATAATCCTCTCACTATTTGTTCCGGTTTTTTCCCTCCATACTTTTTTTAACAAAGGAGGGAACAATGAACAACGCAACCTGGTTAGATGAAATGCAGCATTTCTATGCCGCGCAGCCGCGTCCGGCGTGGGTTCCACGCATGTTTTGGCTGACCAAAAAACAGCGTAATAAAATTTTGACGGAACTCTTGCTGCCGCAGGCCAAACAGAGATAACGCTGTTATTTAGCCGGTTATTTAATGTTAAGAATAACCGGCCCTTATCACTCTTCTTCAGCCACTTTGACCACGGTTTTACCAAAGTTATTACCCTTCAACATATCGAAGAACGCCTGTGGTGCATTTTCTAATCCATCGATCATGTGTTCACGATAGTGAATTTTCTGCTGTTCAACCAACGGCATCATCGCCTGCAGGAATTCTGGATATCGATCACCGTAATCCTGGAAAATAATAAATCCCTGCATACGGATTCGGCGCTTCAATATCCCACTCAGGATTTGTGGCGTATGGTCAGGGCCAGCGGGTAGGGTTTTGCCACTGTTATAGGTTGAGACCAGTCCACAAACCGGTACGCGAGCGGCGGTGTTCAACAGCGGGAACACGGCATCAAACACTTTGCCACCAACGTTCTCGAAATAGATATCGATCCCGTCCGGGCAGGCGTTCGCCAACTGTTCAGCAAAATCCTCGCGATGGTGATCGAGACAGGCTGAGAACCCGAGTTTTTCAATCGCGTAGCGGCATTTCTCTTCACCACCGGCAACGCCAACCACATGACAGCCTTTGAGCTTACCCAGTTGCCCGACGGTGGCTCCCACCGGGCCCGTCGCGGCGGCGACCACCAGGGTTTCGCCCGCTTTTGGCTGGCCAATGTCCATCAGGCCCATGTAAGCGGTGAAGCCGGGCATCCCCAGAATGCCCAGCGCCCAGGATGGGTGGGGCAGATCGCCGATTTTCGCTACGCCAGTGCCATCCGAGACGGCATAACGTTGCCAGCCGCTGCCTGCCAGTACCCAGTCACCGGTTTTAAAATCGGGATGCTGCGATTCAACCACCTGTGAAACCGTACCGCCGACCATTGGCTGATCGAGTTGTGCCGGAGGCGCATAGGATTTACTGTCATCCATGCGCCCGCGCATATAAGGATCCAGTGAGAGGTAAACCGTGCGAAGCAGCATTTCACCCGTTTTGATAGAGGGAATAGGTTGTTCAACAAGCCGGAAATTCTCATTAATCGGTTCGCCATCGGGGCGCGATGCCAATAGCCAGGCTTGATTGCTGTCAGGGGATTGCGTCATGTAAACCTCTTTACTCATTTGAATCAGGCAAGTGTAGTAGAAACCTATTAAAGAGTTTGTCGCAACCTTGAAATGTTGCTATATAATAACAATTAGGTGTTTTTTACATATATGTTGCTATATAACAACATTTGGAGGCGTATGCTGCCAGGCATGCAAGATATCGGCAGAAAGTGCCAGGAAAAACGTAAAGCGAAAAGGTGGACGCAAGCCAAAGCAGCCTTGCATTCGGGTGTTCACCGCACCGTGATCTCGCAGATTGAGAACGGCCTTTATTCTGGGTCACTCAAAGTATTGACGTTGTATCTCAATACGCTCGAACTAAAACTTTCCGTGCAGTCTGCGGGCATACCGCAACTGGATGAACTGGAGGAGTTGTTTAACGATGACTGATTTCAACCAATTGGCAAAGCCACTGCGTTACATTGACGTGTTTAGCGGGGGTGAGTACAGCGGAAGATTGTTGCATGAACGGGGGAGTTACAATTTCAGTTATTTCTCTGAAATGGCACGCCCCGTATCGCTTACCATGTTGGCGGAAAATCGGATCAGTTATAACGGTAGTCGATTATTTAATATTTTTGAGATGAACATACCTGAAGGCTATGTTCGCTACCACATCGCTGAACGTTTACGCCGTTATGTGGGGAACGTGAGTGATATGCTTTTCCTCGCATTACAGCAGGACACTGGAATAGGCGCATTATCGTATAAAAGTGAGATCGATTTTCCGCGGCCTTCACCGGAAAAACTGGATGATTTGCTTCGCTGGGATCATAAAGAAAGCGCTTTTCAATATTTGCTGAATAAATACCTGCTACAAACCTCCATTTCGGGTGTGCAGCCTAAGGTAATGATCAGCACTGAGAATCGTGGCACCGTGTTGTACCCAAATCTTATAGCGAAAACGGGTGATGAAGAGTACCCACGATTAGCGGAAAATGAATTTATCTGTATGTCCATGGCGAAGCTTTGTGGCTTGCCAGTTGCCGATTTTTGGCTTTCAGATAATAAAGAACTTTTTATTATGGAACGCTTTGATATTCAGCATAATAGACGTCTGGCAATGGAGGACTTCTGTGTGCTATCAGGGAAAACATCAGACCATAAATACAGTGGTTCTTATGAAACCGGTGGGAAAATTGTGAGTTTATTTACGCGCGATCAGTCCCAGGTTGAGTTGTATTGGCGCTATGTTCTTTTTAGCTGCATGGTAGGCAACGGTGACGCGCATTTGAAGAATTTTTCATTACTGTATGCAAGTGAAAATAATGGATCGCCCAAGTTATCCCCACTCTATGACGTGGTCAATACAGACATTTATCCAACTACTGATAAAGAGTTGGCGCTTAAATTAAATAAAAGCAAACTATTCCCCAATCGAGATAATCTGCTGAAGTTTGCGCGTGAGCTTAAAATCATCAAGCCTGCTGATATCATTGAGCAATTCGCAGATATTATAAGTGACCAAATAAATAACAACCCGATTTTCGATGATTTCCCTGCGCTTAAGGAATCAATCGCCCAGTCTCTGACTCGCAGCGTGGCGACTAACAATGTATTTTTAACCACTGACGTCAAACGACCTAAAAAACGAAAAACTGACTCATTGCTCTAATAGCGCTGGGAGGTATCTATCTTCCCAGTGAGCCAGCGCACAAACCCACACAAAACTTTACGCTGGGAAAACCGCTAACGCATTGAACATAAAAGCCCCTTCAACATCTGCACAAACGGTCTCGGGCATTCTCACATAACCGCTCTTTAATCGACTGCGTATACCTATAGCGGTGCAATTAACCCAATAGGTGACGCATGACGGTTCAACAATCTTATGATTTAGCAGCAGATCACGACGCGCATATCGCCTCCGCAATCGCTAAGTTTTTCCGTCGCATCATCCCGATGCTGGCGCTGATGCTGATTGTTAACCAGATTGACCGAGCCAACATTGGATTCGTCAAAGCCGAATTACAGACGGATGCGGGGATCAGTGCCGCAGCCTTTGGTCTGGGCGCAGGATTGTTCTTTATTGGTTACGCGCTGTTCGAAGTGCCCAGCAATATGATGTTGAAAAAACTCGGGGCACGCGTGTGGCTGACGCGCATCATGATTACCTGGGGCATCGTGGTGGTGTTAACCGGTTTTGTGAGCACGCCGCTGCATTTCTATGTCCTGCGCTTCTTGTTGGGTGTGGCAGAGGCGGGATTTTTCCCTGGTGTCTTATTCTACTTTCGCCAATGGGTGCCGAACGCATGGCGCGGTCGTGCCACCGCGATGGTGCTGACTGCCACCGCCAGCGCCTTTCTGTTTTCCGGCCCCTTAACCGGCGCGATTCTGATGCTGCATGAGGTGAACGGGCTGGCCGGGTGGAAATGGGTGATGTTCCTGGAAGGGGGCGGATCGATTGTGATTGGTTTGCTGGCCGCGCTAGTGCTGGTCTCTAAACCGCAGGATGCCAAATGGCTTAACCCAGCAGAACAACGTGCGTTGCAAGCACAGTTAGCGTTAGAGGATGCAGCTCGTGACGTACATGCTAAAGAGCACGGCCGCTGGGGTTTATTGCGCGATCGCAGCTTACTGTTCTATTGTCTGATTTTTTTCACCATGACCATGACCGGTTACACCCTGGTCTTCTGGCTGCCGCAAATCATCCAGCGTATTCAGGGTTACAACAGCTTTGAAATAGGTTTGCTGACCGCCGTTCCGTGGTTATGTGCCATTGTTGCCTTGTTCCTGCTGGGTAAAACCACCGACCGCTACCGCGATAAGCTGGATAAAGGGCTGGGTCTTGCGATGCTGATTGCCGCGTGCGGCACCTTTATGGCCACCACCGGGACACCCTGGTTTGGCTTTGTCGCGATGATCGTCGCTTGCATTGGCTCGAAAGTCAGCGCGGCATTCTTCTGGCCAATGCCGCAAAGCGAATTACCTGCTTCAATCGCCGCGCCTGGCATTGCCCTCATCAACTCCATCGGCAACCTCGGCGGGTTCTTTGCACCCACCGTGTTTGGCTATCTTGAACTTCATACCGGCAGCACCACCGGCGGGCTGTATGCGCTGACCAGCGTGTCGGTCATCACCGGTGTCTGGCTGCTGCTGCGACGCAAACCTGTTCCCCCTGCATTCGGTCACACGGAGAGAAACCATGTCCGACACACCAGTCATTAAATCGATGCGTATCGTTCCGGTTGCCGGATACGACAGCATGCTGCTAAACATCGGCGGGGCGCATAACTGCTATTTCACGCGCATTCTGGTGATCCTTACCGATTCCGCGGGCAACAGCGGCGTGGGGGAAACGCCGTGCCACGCTTCAACGTTGCAACTGCTGGAACATTTTCGCCCGCTGATTATCGGTAGCTCACTGATGCGTGCTAACGCCACGTTGAGCCAACTGTTCGCCAGCGACGCGCGGCAGCAACACACCTCGCACACCAATGACATTCATATTCCGCAGATGAATCCAGAGAAGTTTTACAACGCGGCGGCGGCTATTGAGGCTGCGTTGCTCGATCTGCAGGGGAAATTCCTCGATCTGCCGGTAGCGGACCTGCTTGCCAGCGGTAAACAGCGTGAGCGTATTCCGGTGTTGGGATATCTGTTTTATGTCGCTGACAGAAAACGCACGAATATGGACTACCGTTCGGGTGATAACGAAGCGGATGGCTGGTTCAGGCAACGCCACCAACCGGCAATGGACAGTGCAGCAGTGGTGCGCCTCGCAGAAGCCGCAGTAGAACAATACGGTTTTCGGGACTTCAAGCTGAAGGGCGGCGTCCTGCATGGCGAGCAGGAAGTCGAAACCGTGGAAGCCTTGCTGTCGCGGTTTCCACAATCTCGCGTCACCGTCGACCCCAATGCCAGTTGGTCGCTGGATGAAGCCATTCGCTTTGGTAAACAGCTGGCAGGCAAAGTGCCATACCTGGAAGATCCTTGTGGCGCAGAGCAGGGATATTCCGGGCGCGAGACCCTGGCCGAATTCCGTCGCGCCACTGGCGTGCCGGTGGCCACTAATATGATCGCCAATGACTGGCGGCAGTTGCAGCATGCTCTGCAGCTCAACGCTATCGACATCCCGCTTGCCGATCCCCATTTCTGGACGATGCGCAACGCCAACGTTGTCGCGCAGCTGTGTAATGAATGGGGCCTTACCACCGGTTGCCACTCCAATAATCACTTTGATGTTTCACTGGCGATGGTGGCCCATCTTGGTGCCGCAGCGCCCGGCGATCGTCAAACCGCCTTCGATACGCACTGGATATGGCAGGATGGCCAGCCACTCAGCCACCAGCCACCGCAAATACGTGACGGCTACCTGGAGCTGCCGCCGGGGCCAGGATTGGGTATCGAACTGAATATGGAACGCGTCGAGCAGGCGCATGCGCTCTATAACGCACTGCCCGATAAGAACCGCAACGATGCATTGGGCATGCAGTTTTTGATTGATAACTGGCGTTTTGACGCCAAACGTCCGGCCCTGGTTCGCTGAGGAAGTTAAATGAAGAAAACCTTTCAGATAGCCACATTACTTACGGCGATGGCGCTCAGCGCACCATTGCTGGCAAAAACTTTTGTTTACGTCTCAGAAGCCGATGATGGCACCATCGCGCGCTACATACTGGATGAACAATCCGGCGCATTGCAACTGCTAGGTCGCACTCAGGCAGGCGGAAAAGTGATGCCGCTGGCATTGAGTGCCGACCACCAGCATTTATACGCGGCCATTCGCAGTAAACCACTGCAACTGGTGAGCTGGCACATCGATCGCGCGACGGGCGACCTTAATCACAGAGAGGCAGTGCCTGCCACGGCCAGTTATCCTTATATCAGCACCGATAAACAGGGGCGATTCCTGCTGGGCGCCTCCTACGATGGCGATGTGGTGCATGTCTATCGGCTAGCCAAAGATGGCAAGGTGATAGCACCGCCGGTGGGCAGCTACAAGACTGGCCATGCGGCACATTCGGTGATTGTTGATAATGCCGGTAAAACCGCCTACGTCGGCAATCTCGGTACTGACCGCGTATTGCAGTTGAAGCTGAGCGAGGAGGGTGAGCTAAGCGCGCTGGGCAACGGTTATGTCAAAACCGCCGACGAAAATGGCCCGCGTCATTCGGTGTTATCACCGGATCAACGCTTTCTGTATAACGTCGGTGAGATGGGCGGCATCATCACCCAGTTCCGTCGCGAGCCGAGTGGCGAACTGGTCAAAGTCAGCGAAACCCCCAACGCCGTAGCCACAGAGTATAAGTTGCAGCATGGACGTGAGCGACCGGCAGGTTACAGCGATACCACGCCACGCATCTGGTCAGCCGATATTCATCTGACGCCAAACGGTCATTTCCTGTATGTGACCGAACGTACCAGCAGCACAGTGAGCGGATACCGCGATGATCAACACAGTGGCAAACTGACGCTGATAGGTAGTTGGCCAGTAGAGAAGCAGCCGCGCAGTATTGCCATAACACCGGACGGCAAATGGCTGATCGCCAGCGGTGAAAAAAGCGCAGTGACAGGCAGCTACGCCATTGATGCCAAAAGTGGTTCGTTAAAGCGTGTGGGTGAAGCGCCGGCTGGTAAAGATGCGAACTGGGTAACGGTGCTAAGTGACTGAGTCCCCCTTGCGATGATCTGGCGCAATGCTCTGCGCCAGATTGCGCGAAATGTTTTTATGGAGCCGTTGTAATCATTGAGGTTATTTAGAAAAGTGTGATCCAGAACACATTTATACGACTGATGACAGGTTGTGAAGCAATAGGCTTATAAATCAGAGAGATTCTGTAAATAGAAGCTGAATTTGCATTTGGTCCATTAGTAACCCTTAATAATTACCCTGATATTGATTGCCTGCCAATATCACCAATTTTGATGCTGTAACAACCTGACATATTTATCGCCGTGAGTAGATTGAATATTCTGGCAGGATACGCCGCACTTAGTGCCGTCTGGTCTCAATACTGTCATGCAGTGGTTTTCAAAAAACGCCGTTTTTTTTGCTGTAAAAACCTGTCTGGCTGCCTTTTTGGCATTGTACTTCTCACTGGAACTCAACCTGGATAAACCCGCCTGGGCCATTACCACGGTTTTCATTGCCTCTCAGCTATACTCTGCGTCCACCATTTCGAAATCACTGTTTCGCATGCTCGGCACCTTGCTGGGCGGCGTGTTTATCTTCTTTGTTTTTCCCGTCACCGTTGAACACCCCTTATTTTTTAGCTTCATTATCTCACTGTGGGTGAGTGTGTGCCTGTACCTTTCCCTGCACGATCGCACGCCGAAAAGCTATGTGTTCATGCTGGCAGGTTACAGCGCTGCCATCATGGGATTTCCTGAGGTGATGACGCCGCTGTCGATCACCAATACCGTGTTATCCCGTATTGAAGAGATCGCTGTAGGCACTGTGTGTAGCAGCCTGGTACATGCGCTATTGTTTCCGGTCTCGATGCGTAGTTTGCTGGAACAGAGTGTCAGCCAGTGGTATTTGAATGCGCGCAAACTTTGCCACGATTTGCTGTCAGGCATCTCCGGAGATAAATCTCCCGAGCGCGATGAAATTCTGACGCGTATGGCGACCAATCCACAGCAAGTGGAAATCTTGATTACGCACTGCGTTTACGAGGGCGATGCCGCGCGACGTTTGATTCGTCTGGTCAGCGTGCAGTATCAACATCTCTCGTATTTGATCCCCACGCTCACTGCGATTGAACTACGCCTGCAGCGATTATCGGCATTGCAGATTACCTTCCCGGACAACGTCGCGGTAGCATTCCGCCTGTTTTTGCATTGGCTCAACGATGGCGAAGCCGTGGGCGAAACCAGCGGTATCCAGCTGGAATTAAGCCGTTGTCAGAATGATATCAATCAGTCCTGGCGTAACGGGGAGTTACCGATTGAGCACTGCCTGCTGTTTACCGGTTTGCTGGAGCGCATGGCGGACTTTGTGCGCATTGCGGGCGCTTATCAAAGCGTCGGCGGGTTGGTCAGCGATCTCTCGGGTGACACCACACCCGCACGCGGTAAACGCACTCATCGTTTCTATGACAAAGGGCTGATCAGGCTTTCTGCTTTAACCGCCTTTTGCGCGATTTTTGGCTCCTGTTTGTTGTGGATCGGCACGGGGTGGCACGATGGTGCCTCAGCACCGGTGATGGCTGCCATCCTGAGTTCGCTTTTTGCCAGTATGGATACGCCACTGACTTCAATGAAATTGTTCGTGCGCGGTGTGATTGTCGCCATTGTTATCAGCGTGATTTATGTGGCGCTGCTGTTGCCGCAGGCGACCTCATTTGAAGCGTTGATTATTTGTCTGATGCCGGGCTTGCTGATACTCGGTCTGATGATTGCACGTCCCTCAACCAATATGATTGGCATCAGCGTGGCTATCCAGATTCCTGGCTTTATCGGTTTGGGCCATCATCTGAAACCCGATTTGGTCCTGCTCATTAACAACGCCATTGCATCACTGACGGGCGTACTTTTCGCCGTGATAGCCACCGTGCTGATGCGTAATAAACGGCCTTCATGGACGGCGCGTCGTGCGGTTCGTCAGGGTTTACGTGAGCTATTACGCTTTATCAAGGAACTTGAACGTACCGGTTCATCGCTGCTGGGCAGACAGCGTTTCATCAGTTTGATGCTGGATAAGGTCAACGTGGTACTGCCGCGTTTACGACTGGATCCACAACCGGATATGTCGACCGCCGGGATGTTGCTGACGGAAGTGTGGCTGGGCGTGAACAGTTTTGATTACTACGCCCGCCATAAAGATCTGCTGGCAAAACATCAGCTGGACAGCGGACAGATGTTTCACGAGCTGGCTTTGTTCCTGAAACGGCGTTTGAAATCGCTGCAAACACGACCGCACCAGGATTTGCTGGACGAACTCGACTGGCTGTTGCTGCTGCTGGAGCGGCTGGCAAAGCAGGATGACGGGTTACTCACACCGCTGTTTCATCTGTTTAGCATTCGTCTTTACCTGTTTCCTGAGCAAGCGTGGCCCATTGCCACGCCGCGCCAGTTGGAAAGAATGCAACTGCAGGATTATCGTCAGCGCGCTTATTAACCGTACCAACTGTAACCTTTGGGGACACGTGAGAAACCCGCCTCTTTCAACGCTGCGAGCAGGTTGGATTGTCCGACGGGTCGATCGTTAACCCGTTCCAGCGTGAAATTAAGATGCTTTTCGCGGCTTAACGCCTGGCCCAGCGCAACCAGTGCGGCATGAAGATCTTCGTCGCTGTCCTGCGCATTAAAGGTCATCAACTCTTTGCCACCGGGTGGCAGGTAAAGCATGACGCAACCCCTGACGATCACCGCAAAAGCACCCGCGCGGCGCGTGGGTTTGGTTCCCGTGATACTGATCGGCCATGGCAGTGTTAACCCGAAGGGATTGACAGGATCAATGGCTGATAGCACAACGGGGGCATGCCGCGCTGACTTGTCGGCATCGAGTTGACGCAGACGATCGATAGCAGAGTTATCAGCAAACTGCGCGGCGCCCATGCCTGCAATAAAACGTCCGCGCAATAGTCGGCCGGCATCTTCCATCCCGCGCAACACCGGTTGCAGCGCCGGAAAACCACCGGGAATCTGTTCGGCGATTGCGGCACCTCGGGTGATGACACCAAATCGGTCGAGCATATTTTCTGCCATTGATAGCGCGCGTTCGGTGTCAGCAATCGGCTGGCGGGGGATCAACGACCAGCGACCGGCCATGGTGTTCAGCGATAAACGGGGTTCTGTGGTGCGACTGGCGCTAAAACTGGCGCGGCTATGCCGTCCGTGACGTGCACGAACAGGGCGCGGTTTGGGCGTGCTGGCAATCTGGCTGAGATTACGCAGTGCCGACCAGGTATCGATAGTGAGGACGCCGCGCCAGATAAGTTGCCAAAGAGCCTGATACACGTCTGTCGACTCAATCAGTTCATCGCTATCCTCAGTTTCAGTGATGCGCGGCATCAGTTGTCTGACGAACCAACCCGCGCCATCCTGCATCAGCGTCACTAACTTATTTTCAATAGGTGACAATGTCACTGAATGGTCCAGGACAGGCAAGGTTTCGCTGGCGAATTCACTTAAATGCAGGGAAACCAAGCCGTCCTGCATGTTTGATGAGGGATGACCGACCCAAATAACCTCTCCCGATGAGAGCAATTCATCCAGCATGGCTGGCTGATAATCCCGAATGCGTGCAGGGAAGATTTGCGATTCCCACAGTGATACCGGCAGCACCACGCCTGCCAGTTGTTCAACGACTCTCATTACGCCATTCAGACCGGAGAAAGCGCCTTGTGTCTGTCGCGCGTTCGCATCACTCAACAGCCCCTGGCGCTCAAGCAGAAACACCACGTATGCGGCTGGTGCAACGGGTTGAGTGGCGTGGCGCGCGGACTGTAACGATCGCACACGCAAGCGGCGAAATACGCTTTCTGCTGCCCACTGCGCAGACTCATCAGGTCCGGGAGGGAGAAAATCGCCTTTAAGTAACTTATTCTGCTGGCGAAGCTGATCCAAAGCTTCATCCACAACGGCGCGACCGAGGCCAAAGCGTTGAGCCACCTGCAAACTGGTAAACACGGCGTGGGTGCGGGCGTAGCGCCCCAATAGATCCTGCAATGGGCGGATGACCGGTTCGAGCAGTGCAGCCGGGAGGCCTGTCGGCAACACGCAACCCAGCGCATCGTGCAGACGTACCGCATCTTCAGCCACTGCCCAGCGTGCGATACCCGCGATTTTCACACTGACGATCCGCTGCGCCTGTTGCAGCGCGTGTAAGCCGGGCTCAAGGGGCTCATCGCCATTGAAGCGTGCAACAAGTTCTTCGGTTGATAACGGACCCAGTTCGCGCAGCATATCCACCAGAGCTTCAATAGTGCGCGCCTGATACTCTGCCACGCAGCGCTGTAACTCCTGTTCAACACGTGCAATCACGGCGGGTTCCAGTAACTCACGCATCTCCGCCTGACCCAGGAGATCACTCAGCAGATTGCTGTCGAGCGCCAGCATTGAAGCGCGTCGTTCAGCCTGCGGTGCATCACTGGCATACATGAACTCGGCGACATAGCCAAACAGCAGCGGTGCGGCAAACGGCGAGGGCGTTTCGGTGGTGACTTCTGTCAACCGCACATCACCCTGATGTAATCGCGCCATCAGGTGATGCAGCGCGGGCAGGTCGTATACATCCTGCAAACATTCGCGTGCCGTCTCAATCAGGATCGGGAAGTCTGTAAACTGACGCGCCACTTCCAGCAACTGGCTCGCGCGTAAACGTTGTTGCCAGAGAGGAGAACGTTTGCCGGGATTGCGGCGTGGCAATAGCAGGGCACGGGCAGCACATTCGCGAAAACGAGCGGCGAACAGCGCCGAATGCCCGACTGATGCCATGACGATACGTTGTAGTTCATCAGGTTCGAATAAAAAGAGCTCGGCACCCGGCACCCGACCGTCACTATCGGGGAAGCGTGCCACGATACCGTCGTCGCTGGCGACCACAGCCGGATCGATCCCCATGATGCGGCCAATGCGTTCTGCCACCGCCAGCGCCCAGGGCGCGTGCACGCGTTGACCATAAGGGGAGTGCAGGATCACGCGCCAGTCGCCGGTTTCATCCCGGCAGCGCTCAATCAACAGGTTGCGGTCGGTAGGCAATTCGCCGGTTGCCTGAATTTGTTCTGCGATCAGGCTTTTAATATTGTATCGGGCATTGGCGTCAAGGCTGTCGCCTGGCAGTGACGTTTCACTATGGGCCTGTCGTAAATAACCACCAATCGCTTCACCCAGTGTCGCTGAACGGCCGAGACTGTCGCCATGCCAGAATGGCAGACGCGCTGAACGGCCCGGTGCAGGCACCACCACCACCTGATCGTGGGTGATTTGCTGAATGCGCCATGATGTTGCGCCCAGGGTAATGATGTCGTTAATCCGCGACTCATAAACCATCTCCTCATCCAATTCCCCGACGCGTCGTGCGCCCGTCTGTTCTTCACCTTCGGGCAGCATAACGCTGAACATCCCACGATCCGGGATGGTGCCACCGCTGGTGACAGCCAGATGCTGTGCGCCGGGTCGGCCGGTAAGCGTATTGTTCTGCCTATCCCATATCACGCGTGGACGTAAGTTGGCGAACTCTTCTGAAGGATAGCGACCGGCTAACATATTCAATACGGCGTCAAATGCGTGACGTGGTAACGTTTTAAACGGTTCTGCACGCCGTACCAGCTCAAACCAGCTGTCGATTTCCAGCGTGTCCATTGAGGCGGCGGCGACCGTGTGCTGAGCCAGCAGGTCCAGCGGATTGTGTGGCAGGGTAATCGCATCGAGTTCACCCGCCAACATCGACTCAACAATGACAGCCGCATCCACCAAATCGCGTCGGGTGCGCGGCCAGATGATGCCTTTCGGCGTACCGTCGACCTGATGACCTGCGCGGCCCACGCGCTGGAGTGCACTGGCAACCGAAGGGGGCGCACCCACCTGAATCACCAGATCGATATCGCCCATATCAATACCCAGCTCCAGACTTGATGTGGCGACCACGCAACGCAGCTCGCCCGCTTTTAGCGCGTTTTCAATTTCAAGCCGTTGTTCTTTAGAAACAGAACCGTGGTGGGATCGGGCCAATAAGTCATTCGGTGTGACGGTGCGTTTCTCTGTACCGCCGGTAAAGGAACCGTAGGCAAAGGACTCTTCTGGCGCAGTGGGCTTTTCTCCGAGACGACGCGTGTAGAGCTCATTCAGCCTCGCGGTAAGTTTTTCAGCCAATCCACGGGAATTGGTAAACACCAAAGTGGCGCGATGGCGTAACACCTCATCCAGAATCCCGGCTTCAATGTGTGGCCAGATGGATCCTGCGGACAGTGTGGCATCCTGCACTGAACGGCTATCGGGGCGCTGCTGAATATCCGTCATATCTTCAACAGGCACGCGGATGGTGAGCTGCAATGGACGCTGTGCGGCCGGATTCACGATCAGCGTTTCGCGACTCCCCCCTAGAAACTGTGCGACGGCCTCCGGCGGTTTTACCGTGGCGGAGAGGCCGATACGCTGCGCAGGGTGCGTTAGCAGCGTATCCAGTCGTTCAAGGCTGAGCGCCAGATGCGCACCGCGTTTGCTGCCCGCGATGGCATGTACTTCATCAACAATCACCGTAGAGATGCCACGCAGCGTGTCGCGGGCTTTTGATGTCAGCATCAGAAATAATGATTCGGGCGTGGTGATCAAAATATCCGGTGGGCGCCGCTGTAATTTTGCCCGCTCGCTGCTGAGCGTATCGCCCGATCGCATGCCCACCTCCAGGGTGATCTTGGCTTCACCGCGTTTGCGCCGCTCTTCAGCCACCCCCGCTAAAGGCCGTTGCAGATTGCGCTGAACATCCGCCGCCAACGCTTTCACCGGAGAGAGGTAAAGAATGCGTGTTCTGTGGCTTCGTTCGGGGAGATCTTCGGCACTGCGTTCACGAAACAGGGCATCAATCGCATAGAGAAATGCCGCCAGCGTTTTACCAGAACCGGTGGGCGCAATCACCAGACAGTTCTTACCGCTCGAAATGGCCTGCCAGGCTTCCTGTTGTGCGGGCGTCGCCGCCTTAAAGGAGTCGCGAAACCATTGCTGCGTGGCGGCGGTAAACAACGCGAGTGAAGAGGCTGGCATCCGATGCTCCTGGGGTTTCAAAGAGGACATTCAGCAGTGTAGCCTGCGGCATGAATGTGATCAGGTTATATACTTGATGTTTTGGCTGATTTTTTCATCAACAGGAGTGAGAAATGATGATGTTCAAACGCGCACTATTATTGGCGCTGCTGCCGGGAAGCGTGCTGGCTGCCCCGGTCTTTACGCTGCAATCATCGGATTTTAACGACAGTGCCATGCTGAATAAAACCTTTGCAGGCAACAACAAAAGTAACCCGTCATGCACCGGCGACAATGTATCTCCCGCTCTAAGCTGGTCAAATGCACCGGCCGGCACCCGTAGCTTTGCGCTGATGCTGACCGATCCCGTAGGAGGAAAAGGCTTAGGCGTGACACATATGGTGGCCTATAACATCGCGGCGGATCGCACGCAGTTTGCGCAGGGCGAATTAAGTAAAGGCGAAGGATACACTGGAGGTAAGAATTCGCCGGGCACCACAAGTTATTACGGTCCTTGCCCGCCAGTGGGAAGTGGCATACATCATTATAACTTCGTGATGGTGGCAACAGATTTGCCGGTAAATCAATTACCTGGCGGACTGACACATGATGAGTTGATCGCCAAATTGAAAGGCCATACCTTGGGGGCTGCCTCCATTGTGGGACGGTTTACCAACGATAAGTAAGTCATACGGCCGCCTGAACTGGCGGCCGTGACAACGTCACTCTACAGGATAGATAGATTCTGCCAACGCGCCCCGACGATCCAGTCGGCGTGCGGCTAACCACAGCAATGCGGTGACAAACCAGCCAATAATCCACGACACATCATTGCCTGCAAATATCCAGGTCAATGAGCCATGGTGCAGCGGATTATCAATAAACGGCAGTTGCACCATCACACCCAGGAAATAGACCACAATCCCTGCCCAGTTCCAGCGCCCATAACGACCATCAGGCTGTGAAAGTGCCGGAATATCCACGCGCCCTTTGGTGATCAGACAAAAATCGGTAAGGCTGATTGCGCTCCACGGAACAAAGAAGGCCAGCAGGAACAACAGGAAATGGGTAAACGACTTGAGGAAGGCCGGTTCACTGATCAGGGCGATGATGCAGGCGATCGTGACCATCAACACCACAAACATAACCCGACCGCCACGGCTGAGGGACGTTTGCTGCCGGAAGCCTGACACGATGGTGGTGAGTGACATAAAGCTGCCGTAAGCATTCAGGGTAGTGAAGGTAATCTTGCCAAAACAGATAGCAAAGTAGATCACCATTGCCATGGTCGCGCTACTGCCCAGACCCACGATATATCCCACTTCATTGCCGGAAAACGCTTTTCCGGCAATCGCCGCCACAATCACGCCCAACGTCATTGAGGCTTGGGTGCCTAAAACGGTGCCGAAAAACACCGAGCTGAACAGCTTCTTCGCCGATACGTTGGCCGGCAGGTAGCGTGAGTAATCAGAGACATACGGGCAAAATGCTATCTGCCAGGAGGAAGAGAGCGAAACGGCCAGCAGAAAATTGGCAATGGTGAAGTGCTGATTTTGCCATACGGCGGACAAATCATGCGTGGAAAGCAGGGTGATGAACAGATAAGCGAAGGCCAGCACACCGATCACACTCGCCACTTTTCCCAGCTTGTGAATTACCCGGTATCCGAGCACCGCAATCACCACAATGATGGCGCTAAACAGGATCATACCCGTCGCGTTGCTCACATTAATCAGCTTTGCCAGTGCCTGACCGGCCAGCACGGTGCCACTTGCCGAAAATCCAACATACATAATGCATACCAGCAGCAGCGGGATCACCGCACCAAACACGCCAAACTGCATGCGACTGGTGATCATCTGCGGTAAGCCAAGACGTGGGCCCTGAATGGCATGCAACGACATGATGGCGGCACCAATAATCTGGCCCACTAACAGGCCCACAAGCGACCACACCACATCGCCGCCCAGCACCACGGCGAGCGCACCGGTGACAATGGCGGTGATTTGCAGATTACCGCCGAACCAGAGTGTGAACTGGCTAAAAGGGTGGCCATGGCGTTCGCGGAGCGGAATGTAATCGATGGAGCGGGTTTCAGACAGGCGCTGGTTTTCTCTGCCTGAATAATCGGCTGCAGGTGATTCGGCTGACATAGTTTCCTCGCTGAAACAATGAACGCAGTGCGTTATGTTATTTTTGTTTATCAGTTGTGTTTGCAATAGGCGATACATGTATATACATGTATCGATATTGTCACGCGAGAAAAGAAGTTACAAGGCAGCCTGTCATTGGAAAATGTGATGACGCTGGCAAGGTTGTCATCAAAAGGAAAGGGTGAAGAGAGGGTAAGCCGCTGTGATTATCAGTGGCCCTGGGTCCAGGGATTAAAATTGCTGTCAGCTGAATTTTGTGTGTCGGGTTCATCCAGAGAATCCAGGTACAGCGCTTCCACTTCAGCACGCGCCCATGGAGTGCGACGCAGGAATTTGAGGCTGGATTTTACGCTGGGGTCGTTTTTAAAGCAGTTAATATTGATGAGTTTACTCAGTTCAACCCAGCCATAACGCGCCACTAATGCATTAACAATCATTTCCAGCGTCACGCCGTGCAGGGGATCTTTAGAAGAGTGAGGGGTCATATTACGTCCTAATTTGCAGGCGGATGATTGGCGCGCAAGATTACAAGAAAGCCGTGCCGGCAGCAATGGTGTAGACTTGAGCTTAGCCATTTACTGAGGAAATAACGCGATGAGCGATAAGAAAATGATTTCAATCGACCACTTCAATGAAGCTGAGCGAAGTGAAGTGGATGAAATCTTCAAAGGGTTAATGGAAAAACATCGTCAGCGCAGCGGTAAAGAGCCTGATGCGAAAAAAGAAAAAGAGTATACCGCAGACGCACGTCAACAAGTCATGACCAGCAAGCTAGCCAAAGAAAAAGCCAAAGCGGACAAAGCAAAGAAAACACCTGCGCGCCGCAAGAAACCTGAAGCGCAATCTGCCAGCGAAGTCAGTGACTTCAACTGGTCTGCCTCAATTAATAAAGGGCGTCGTTAAGCGTTAACTCAGCAATCCGGCGCCCACATTCACCGACAATCCCAGAATGGCCAGATTGAAAATAAACGAGATCACCGATTGCAGCAGCGCCAGCTTGCGCATTTCGGTGGTGCCCGTTGCCACATCAGCGGTCTGTGATGCAACCGCGATGGTGAATGAGAAATAGAGAAAATCCCAGTATGCCGGTTCGTCCGGTTTTTCCGGGAATATCAGGGGCGTGGCATTTTGACTGCGATGCAAATAGTGTTGATGCGCATAATGCATGGCAAACGAACTTGGCAGTAATGCCCATGAGACAATCAATGTCATGGCCGTCAGCAGCAGATGTAACACGCGTGGTGTGCCGGTGAGATGTTTGAGCGCCGGCAGTTCGCTCATGATTGCCACGATGCTGATCATGCAGGCCACAATGACCATACCCAAAACTAACGCAGCGCTCTGATCTTGCATCTGAGCGATACGTTTGATCTCGCCAGCATCGGTACGCAGCATGCGAAACCAGATAAACCACAGATAAAGCCACGCCAGCACATTCCAGCCAATCAGCACGCGTTGCAGTTCTCCCAGTTTTGCAGGCAGTAAGAAATAGCAGACGACCCCGGCAACAATCGATATCAACAGACGTAGCCGCGCGAACAGATGTGTGGTGAGCGAAAAGGGCATGATGTTTTTTTTGCTGGGGTTTGAATCAGTTAACTGTAGTTGATGGCAGGAAAAACGCCTGAGATAGCGGTTAAGAATCATATCGGGATTTGAATGATTGTCGGCTTAGGACACTGGCTGAACGCTGCATTCTCTGACGTCGCTACGTGAATTCTGAGATTTTGTGTGAGGGATTATTGCCAAAGATTGGCGTAGCGACGCCTTAATTTGGCGGCATTTCAAACGATTAATGAAGGGGGTATTGATAATTTAGCCACGCCTATCAGGATGAGAGTGACAATAAGTCTACCTGAAGAACACATAAAGGGTGCTTTTATGTGTACTTGTCTCATACGAGCGAGCAGTTTTCATGAGTTAAGCGGCATGGCCCATGTTGAGCCATTTACGATGTGAACGGCTGAGCAGAGTGGAGGTTTCGATGACAAGTGAGAAACGGAAGTCGTTTACGTCAGCATGGGGCGCTGGAAATTTACAGCAATGCAATCAAATATTAGTAGGAGATAGCCCAGTGCAGTCTGGAGTGCGCAATCCGATAGCTTATTTAACATAATATACATTACCCGTACTTTTATTATCTGGCTAAGTTAAAGTGACCTCCTGGGAAATGCGTGCGTTTTGTTGAGTTGGAGACGGTTTCTTGCATCGGACACAGGCCTGAAATGAAAATTTGAAGCGTCAAATCAGATGAGGTTTCCCGTCCGCAACACGTCAGCGATAATGACCTGCCACCGACGGGAAATGATGAATTACTTCTTTCCGTTGCCGGCTTCCCGCGCTTTCAGACGACAGGCTTCGACAACCCAGGCTGAGAAGTTTTGAATGTTTTCGCTCTTCATACTCTCTTCGATTTGATCAATCAGCAGATGTGGGAAACGAATATGTTTTCGTCGGGTTTTGGAGTTTGTCATTTTATCCATGGTGATCCCTGGTCAGTTGTCTCACAAGTTTATTTTTGTATTGATTAAGCATCTGCTCAGATTGCCCCTAAGCAGATGTAAATAAACCAAAAAACAGATCCCTGCTCTTGTTATTGTTTATCGAGCAGTAACCGACTGTCCGCGAGGGAAAGTGGTTGGATCTGATGGGTCACCAGCAGCGTGGTTTTACCCTTAATGAGTTCTTTCAAGCAGTTAAGTACTAATTCGGTATTTACTGCGTCTAGCCCTTCGGTGGGCTCGTCCAGCAACACGATTGGCGCATGGGAAAGATACGCGCGGGCAATCCCAATCCTGCGGGCCTGACCACCAGACAGACGCCCTCCTAACTCTCCCACCAGGGTGTCGAGCCCCAGAGGAAATGCGCGGACTTCGTCGTCTAAAGCGGCGCGCGCCAGTGCATCCCATAAAGCCTCGTCATCTGCATCCGGTGCAACCAGGCGCAGGTTGTCTCGAATCGATGCGTTGAAGAGATAGGTTTTCTGGCCAACCACCGAGATCATCTGACGCAGTGTATCTTCAGAAAGCGCCCTGACCGGACGACCGCCGATAGACACATCCCCTGCTGTCGTTTCCCAGAATCCTTGCACCAGATTCAGTACGGTGGTTTTTCCTGCTCCGCTGGGACCTAAAATCGCCAGACAATGGCCGGCCGGCACGGTAAAGCTCAGCTTATCCAGTACCTTAGGCGCATCAGGCGTGTAACGCATTGTCACGGCCGAAAATGACAACTCGCTGCTTTCCGGTATCGGGCTGTTTTCAGGCAGGACAATCGCCGGTGTCAGCTCCGTCATGGAGAACAGACGGCGTGCCGCTGCGCGCGTAGTGCCAAGGGCAGCAAAGGCAGCGGGCAGCCCGGCCACCGCTTCAGTACTCGCCAGTATGGTGAACAGCAACATCACGATTTCACTGGCAGAAATGCCGGTTGCATGGTCAGTGTTAAATAACAGGATAAAGGCGAAAAATAACCCGAGCTGTCCCATTAAGGCACAGATCGCCCCGCCGCTGGCGCTGATCCAGGCTTGCCGACGCTGTGCGCTGATCAGTTGCTGAGAAAGCTGGCGCAGATGATCGGTTTGATGACTAACGGCTCCGACCATCTGTAACTCTGCTAATCCACGCACTAAATCGGTGGATGCGGCCTGAACGGATGAGCGCACGGTAGCGATCTGGTTGCCACAGGCTTGCGTCAGTGAGGCCACAATCCACGGCACGACCACGCCCGCAAGTATCAGCACCACCGCATCAATCAAGGCCACTGAAGGTGAGAACCAGCAAATTCCTGCCAAAATGATGAGCGACGAGATCAGCCCTGCAATGGCCGGCGTCAAAATACGCAGATAGAAATTGTCGAGGCTATCTATATCAGCGCGAAAACGCGCCAGCACATCCCCATCGCGAAAATCCTGCAGTCGCGCAGGCGCAAGATGGGCTAACTGCTGATAGAACCAGACACGTAAAACCGACAACAAGCGCAAAGTTGCATCGTGCGTCACCAATCTTTCCAGATAACGCGCGAAGGTACGCAATACCGCGAGCCCACGAATCGCTGCAGCCGGAGTGAAAAACTCCAGTACCAGTGAGCCTACGCCCGCCAGCGCCATGGACGTAATAAACCAGCCTGATAAGGCGAGCAGCGCCACGTTGGAGAGAATCACAATCACAGAGAGCAAAATCCCCACCGCCATGCGGAAACGCCATGGACGCGCCAGGCGCAAGAGATGGCAAAGATCATTCATGCGAGATCTCCTGTTTGCAGGCGCTCGAGTTCGGCGAAGACGCCAGCCTGATCGCGCAATGCTTGCGGCGTCCCTGCTTCAACCACCCGCCCTTTTTCCAGCACGATGATTCGGTCAGCTGTGGCAGCGATTTCCGTATCGTGGGTGATGATTAAGCGTGCACTGTTCGGTAATGCATCACCCAAGGCGGCAATCATCTGCTTTGCCGTCTGGCGATCCAGCGCCACCGTGGGTTCATCGAGAACCACTACGGCTGGCGCACTCAATACAGCACGTGCCATCGCAATACGCTGGATCTGCCCACCGGACAGTCCTTTTCCACCGTCGCCCAAACGATAATCATACTGCGCCGGCAGTAACTGGATAAACGTGTTAGCCTGAGCCAACTGTGCTGCTGCTTCAATCTCGGCCTGGCTGATACCTGAACGCGACAACAGGATATTTTCCGCAATCGAACCGGCAAACAGAGTGGGCCGCTGCGGCAGCCAACCAATCTGTTGCTGCCATGCAGGAAGATCTAATGAAGAAAGGTCCTTGCCATCAATGACGATGCGTCCTGAGTTGGGCGCGATAAAGCCCAGAAGCATTCGCGATAAGGTGGTTTTACCGGCACCGCTGGTGCCGACGATCGCCAGTGTTTCCCCGCTGCGCAAAGTAAAGGAAACATCGGTGACACCGCCGCCCTCTTCATACTGATAGCTCACGCCTTCCAGACTGATTTCACGCGGTTTCGCCGGGAGCACGTCATTACCCTGTGACGTTTCCGGCGCTTCAGCATTGAGGATCGCCATTAAGCCTTCCGTCGCGCCAATCGCATCCATTCGGGCATGATAGTGCGTGCCCAAATCGCGCAGCGGGCGGAAAAATTCCGGTGCCAGCAACAAGGCAAACAGCCCCGGCAGAAATCCCATCTCGCCATAGAACAGACGGAATCCGACATACACCGCGACCATCGCGGTGCTGATGGTGGCAAAAAATTCCAGCACCAATGATGAAAGGAATGCCAGTCGCAACACCTTCATGGTGGTCTGGCGATAGCTGTCCGAGATCGCCGCGATAATGTTCGCTTGCCGACGCGCTGCATTGGTCTGGCGTAACGTTGTCAGGCCAGCAATCACATCAAAGAAGTGCGCACTCATCAGGCTGAGTTTGTGCCACTGCTTCAGGCTCATTTTCTCCGCGCCCTTTCCTACCACGATCATGAACAACGGCACCAGCGGCGCGGTGATCAACATGATCAAGCCGGAAACCCAGTCAAAAGGAAAAAGCGCCACCAGAATGGCAAGCGGCACAATGCCGATGATGATTTTTTGCGGAAGAAAACCGGAAAAATAAGCTTCGATAGCTTCGACGCCCTCACCAAGTGAGCTGGCGATACTGCCCGTACGTTGATGCTGGCTCCAGGCGGGACCCAGAGTGGCGATGCGGTCTAACAACATCCCGCGCAATCCCTGACGGATACGTGCGGAGGCTTCAAACGCAAAACCCTGACGCAGGATATCGATACCCGTGCGCAGCAACATCACAACCGGCAGCAATAAGAGATAAGGCAATAGCGTGGTGAAGGTTTTACCGCCGAGGACGGCGTTGCTGATTAGCCAGGCTAACAGCCAACACTGTGCAATCATCAGTATGGCATTGAGCGCCGCCATACTGATGGACAGTGAAAATAAACCGCCCGCCTGGCGACGCAGGCTCGAAAGCCAACGCTCCGCCAGGCGGGCTGCCATTCCACTTGGAGGGGAACTAGCAGACATGATGTCTTAGTGACCCCCGTGACCAACCAGCTTAGAGATACGGCCGCGGAATACCCAGATCTGATACCAGTTGTACATCAGCATCACCGGAACAAAACCGCCCATGGTCATGGTGAAGGTAATCAGAGAAACCTGTGGACTGGCGCCCGCCCAGATGGTCCAGGTGCCTGGCACGATCCATGGGAACATGGTCAGTAACATACCGAAGCCCAGAATAAATGCCGCGCCATTGAACCACATCACCGCTGCAAAATCTTTGTCCTTCAGGGTGTCACGACGCACCTGATCAATACACACCAGTGCGATCAAGCCAAACAGCCCCCAGATCCAGAAATGCGGACCAAACCATTTCGCACGTGCCCAGTCGAAGATCACCGCACTCCACACCCAGGTAATCACCACGGCAGCGATGGCCAACCAGAAGATCACGGCGGTCCAGCGTGCAGCATCCTGACGAATCGGTTCATTTTTCTCGAAGCGAGCGCGTACGAACAATACGCCAGCCAGCGTCATGGCGACACAAGAAGCCACACCGGTCCAGATGGAGAAAGCTGAGATGAAGCTAAATGCGCCGCCCACATAGGTTGGAACCCCTTGAGCTGGCGAATCCATCTGGAAACCTTGCAGCAACGCACCAACGCTCATCCCACCAAAGAAAGTCACCGCGAGACTGGCGACACCGAAGATGCCGTCAGAAAACTTCTGCCAGAATGGCGAGGCCAGATGACGAAACTCCAGTGCCACCGCGCGGGACATAATGCCCCACAACACCAGCGCCATTGGCACCATCAGGTAGCTAAATGCCGAACCGTACACAAACGGGAAGGTGCCGAACATAATACCACCGGCGACGATCAGCCAGGTTTCGTTGGCATCCCAGGTGCCGGCCATTGCCGACATAATGGCGCCACGTTCATCATGGTCGCGGACGAAGAGCGAGAAGATCCCCGCCCCCAGGTCGGCGCCATCCAGCGCGATATATAAAAGAACGCTGATACCAAATGCTAACCACCAGGCGATGATCAGGAAGTGCTGAGTCGAATTAAGCATGTCCATGGATTTCTTCTCCCATCAAACCGGACGGATATATTCAGGATGGTCAGCATGACCACTGGCAGGCATTTCAAGGTGACCCAAATGCTCATGCCCTTCGCCCGGTATTTTGCTGGTTAAATCAGGTCCCATACGTACCACTTTAGCGAGGAACCAGATGGTGCCTGCCACCACAGCGGTTTCAAAGATGGCAAAGCCCACCAGCCAGAAGATTGCCAGACCCAGGGTCATTGGACTCATACCGTCTTCGGTGCGCATCAGGCCATAAACGATCCACGGCTGACGGCCAATTTCGCGCGTCCACCAGCCCGCAATCACTGCGATATAAGGCAGGATCACCATAATAACGGCCAGCGCCAGGAACAGCTTATTGCGCGGAGCCAGTTCAGTGGTCATGCGACGACGTGCAATCAGCCAGACGCCCCAG
Organism: Candidatus Pantoea communis; assembly: GCF_011752685.1. NCBI lineage: Bacteria > Pseudomonadati > Pseudomonadota > Gammaproteobacteria > Enterobacterales > Erwiniaceae > Pantoea > Candidatus Pantoea communis. The sequence goes on along the minus strand of NZ_VWXC01000001.1, from coordinate 49,570 downwards.
AGGCTCACCAGCAGCATGGCACCCGCAGCACCTGACATGGCGCGGAAAGCGTAGAACGGCAACACCACAGGCGGTTGCTGATCTTTCGGGAAGCTGTTCAGGCCCGTTACCGTACCGTTCCAGGTTTTGGTTTCAATCAGGCTTAAACCGTGCGGAATGTCGATAGACCATGCGAGGCCCGTGCCTTCTTTGTTTGGCCAACCCAGGATGTGCCAGGCACTGTTGACGTTACCCGCAGAATCATAGGTATCGTAGTGCCCTTCCATCGCTGCCAGCGCCGCCGGTTTATGTTCCAGCGTGGCTTCACCCAGCACGTCACCCATATAGATCTGAACGGCAGCAACCACGGCCAGCGCCATCAGCGAGTACTTCAGCGGCTTCAGGAACAAATCAACATGGCGTTGCTTGAAAACGTACCAGGCGCAGGTTGCCACCACGAAGCAGAGCGAGAGCTCGAAGCTCGCCAGCAGCATGTGCGGGAAGGCACTGCGCGCATTCGGATTAAACAGCGCGGCCAGCCAGTCGGTCACGATGAAGATACCGTTATGCAGTTCAACACCGGTTGGCGTTTGCATCCAGGAGTTAGCCACCAGGATCCACATCGCAGAAAGTGTAGAAGAGAGCGCCACGTTAAAGGTCGCAAACAAATGCATCCCTTTACTGATTTTGCCCCAGCCAAAAATCATCAGTCCGATAAAGCCGGCTTCATACATAAAGGCGGTGATGGTCTCATAGCCGAGCACCTGACCAAAGAACGGCCCGGCAGCCTGCGAGAAGCGACCATAAAGAATACCAAAGGCCATTTCCATGGTGACACCGGTTGCCACGCCAGCACCGAAGTTAACGATAAACAGCTTTTCAAAGAAGCGACACAGGCGATACCACTGCTCATCTTGCTTCCTGACCCACATCAGTTCAGAGATGAACAACAGTGCAGCCAGTCCAATGGTTAGCGGGGGAAAAATGATGTGAATGGATGAAATTAGCGCGAAGTCAATACGCGTGATCAGCGATGTAAGATCGTTACTTAGCATGACTATCTTCTTTTTTTGAGTGACCGAATGAGTTAACGGCAATCCAGCGCCGTTGCACATGTTATGAAGTGAGATGAAGCAAGCTCGTGCATAACAAGTTGAAATCGGTGCCGCACTGTCGTCTTTCTCTTAACTACGAGCAACAACCACAGTTTAATTTCCAGACAGGTGACGTCTGGGAAATAGGATATTCACTTCGGCGTTCGTTCCGGGGAAAGAACGGGAAAATAAATCATGATTGTTAACGAAATGTCTGTCGATAACACTTGCAGGCGTAGGTATCGACACGGCTCGTAATAAGAATTTTTTCTGTAAATTATTCTATATTTTCGTCTACACAAAGGCATCCAAATTAAAGGGGTAACTTGTAACAAAAAGAAAAAATCCGCTGTATAAATGAATGATTTTCATGTGAATTAAATGTAACTCGAGGGTTAATTTATGAGGAATCCTTGATTTTAATCAACTTAATTCAAGGTTTTAGCGTGGTTTTGAGCGTTAATTATGATGCACTGAAGAGTGAAAGAATCGGTGTGCAGCCCGTAATGATGCGATTATCTTATTATTTAGCAGGGTTACAGTTACCGTAGACATACGCTCAACATCAATAATACGGAATTTTAACAAGCATTGAGTTATTGTATTTTAATAACAGCCAGGGTGATTTAATTTAACAAACCAAAAACAATTGTCACTTTCAGAACACTTAATTCCTGCGCCATTAAATCTTTAAAAACCTCGCTATTAAATATACTGACTCGTAACATTAAAGACACACCGTGCGCACACTTGTCACATTAATAATGAATCAGGCGACATTTATTTAAGGCAAATAAGGAGTCTGGCCAGGCAGTGTGAGTGGGAGCACGCAGTCACGCGTGGAAACGAAGATTTTGCAGAGCGAATGAAGAATGCCGACAGTAGTCGGCACATTACATTTCTCGATAGTTATCAGTGGAAAAAATCACAGCACAGCGCTGATCGCTCCTCTAGGGTAAATCTCCCCTACAAGGAGAAAATAACCGATGAGCCTCATGACTTCCGGCAACCGCCGAGACTTTCTTTCCGCTGGCATCAAACTCACGGCGGCCGGTACGCTGCTCGGTGCCGGATTAAGTAGCCGTACCGCTGCGGCCGCTGCCTGCCCCCCTGAAAACCTGATGCAGATCGACGTTAGTCACTATCTATTACGCAATGTGCGGCTGGAAGAAGCCTTTGTACGTCACCACGACGTGATCACCGCGACACGCACCGGTTTGTACGATATCGAAGTGAACGGCGCGACTATCGCGGGAATCCACGCGGCAGGTTTCAGCAGCACCCTTCCCGCCTGGGATGCGGCGGGCCATATTCTGTTGCCTGCAACGCGCGACATGCATATCCATCTTGATAAAACCTTTTATGGGGATGGCTGGCGCGCCCCGCTGCCGCGTAAAAGCGTCATCGATATGATCCATCAGGAGGAGCAGATTCTTCCTGAGATCGTACCGACCTCCGAAATGCGTGCCGAGAAGCTGATCGGCTTGCTGCAGTCCAAAGGCAGCACCGAAGCGCGCAGCCATTGCAATATCGATCCGATCAGCAAACTGGATGGGCTGGCGCACTTGCAACAGGCGATTGAAAATCACCGTCAGGACTTTACCGCGAAGATTGTCGCCTTCCCGCAGCATGGACTGTTGCGGTCCAGGGTCGAAGGCATGATGCGTGAAGCGATGAAAATGGGTGCCAACTTTGTCGGTGGTCTGGATCCGACCAACGTTGATGGCGCGATGGAGAAGTCGCTGGATACGATGTTCAGCATTGCACTCGATTTTGCTGCGCCAGTGGATATCCACCTGCACGAAACCGAGCCGCACGGCGTAGCCGCGATACGCTATATGCTGAAAACGGTGCGTGAGAATCCGCAGCTAAAAGGCAAAGTCACCATCAGCCATGCGTTTGCGCTGGGCACGTTATCGGGGAGTGAACTGGATGCGATGATCGAGGAACTCAAAGCGCAGCAGTTCAGCATCGCGACAACCGTGCCGATTGGGCGCGTGATCATGCCATTGCCGCAACTGCGTGCGGCGGGCGTCCCGGTATGGTCGGGCACCGATACCATTGCCGACCACTGGCAACCTTTTGGCAGCGGCAGCATGCTGGAGAAAGCCAACGTCTATGCGCAGTTGTATCGTGGCCCGGATGAGTTCTCATTGAGTCGCGCATTGGGTATCGCCACCAATGAAGTGCTGCCGCTGAATAGCCAGGGTGAACAACAGTGGCCGAAGGCGCAGGATAGCGCAACGATGATGTTAGTGGCGGCGAGTTGTTCTGCTGAAGCGGTGGCGCATGTTGCACCCGTGATAGCAACCTTCCATAACGGCAAACAGGTATTTGGCCAGTTAAAGAAAATCTAATCGGGGAATAAAACGAGGGTATAAAAGTTATTATTTCGTCGCGCAATGAGTGCGCGACGAAATAGATCAGCAGGATGAATCAACGACTCACTTCATGACCAATTAAACCACCGATGGCCGCACCACCCAGCGTACCAAAGGTACTGCCGCCGGTTAATACCGCGCCACCCACAGCACCAACACCCGCACCAATTGCCGTATTACGACCACGATGCGACATGCCACAAGCGGTAACTGATAAACAGACTAAAGCGACAATGGCGATACTGCAGCTGCGTTTTAAAAGCATCGAAATCCTCATTACCATTAAAAAATGGAATGCAATTGTTTTTAATTTGATTGTTGTTAAGACACCAAATCGTTGGCGACTTGCACTGCTTGTCGGCGCTAATTTAAGAGGATTTGCGAAACGGTGAAAGGTAAAAATTCCTATTTTCAGGCGGTACTGGCGAAGCGGTGAGAAAGCGCGCGCAACGCCTCTGGTCGGCCTCTCACGGAGGTTTAAACCTGCTGTGCTTTACTGTTAATCCATCCCTTGACTGCCAGCCTACCAACTAGTAGATTAATATTTATTCGGCTGACCTTAGCAACGATTTCAGGGGGCATTGTGAGTGTGATTCATTTTCCTAACCCATATCCTGACTGCCGTCCTTCAGATTGTGAATCAACGCAAACGGATAAACAGAAGGTCCGCGACTTTGCGTTGAACATTGCTGCGCAATTACACAACGATCCTGAATTAAATAAGCAGGCACCCTATCTGGTGGATAAAGTGATTCTGTTGCTGATGAAAGAGTCGCGAAGATAAATGGCCGCAAAGCCATTAAACGGAAATAACCAGACTGTTAAGCACCGGTTTAATCATGGGTAAGAACAGTTCGGGGTTATTAAACGCGCGCGCGGCTATCATGGCACCATGCACCGTTGCCATCAGCGATTTGGCCTCCATTTCCGCCCCTTCACGCAGAATAAACACCCCGCGCTTTTCCCCCTTCTGCAACACACCGGCCAGCCACGTGGACAGATCGGCGAAATGCCCGGTGACTTCAGCCGCCACCTCTTCCGGTAAGGTCGGCAGCTCCACTGCCAGCATCACGCAGATACAGAACGGCGAGCTGTTTTCCTTAATGCAGGTCGCCCAGAAGTTCACATAACCGTTTAGCTCAGCCAGCGGATCATCACTGAAATGCTCACTGGTCGCGGCCATGCCGGCTCGCGCTTCCTGACGATAATCACTGACCACCGCCAGCACCAGATCGGCTTTGCCCGGAAAATGATGATGGATGCTGGCTTTACGAATTTGCACGCGTTCTGCCAAATCGGCATAGCTAAAGCTTTTATATCCGCCAGAGGTGAGCAGCGCACGGGTGTGGTTAATGATTTCAGTGGCTTTCGGCGAACGTTCGACGGTCATGCAGGGCTCCGGCAGCAAAGATGAAATGGCTGCAAATCAGTAAATTGGCACTGAACTTACTGACCTGCAGCCGGGATGTCAAGGCGCTTCAGGACGCTTACGACGACCGGTCATACTTCTGAATACGCCATCACGCAGAATCAGCGCATGGAACAACGCGGCGGCAAGATGCAGCATCACCGTGACGAACAACGCTAAAGCAACCCAGGTATGCAGCGGACGCAACCAGGCATACAGGTCATTACTGATCGGCGTAATCGGTGGCAGCAGCAGACTGCTACCCAGATTCACCGGATAGCCTGCCGCCGACAGCATCGCCCAGCCAATCAGTGGCTGGGCCAGCATCATGGCGTACAGCGCCCAATGTGAAAGATGCGCCAGCGCTTTTTGCCCGTTTGATAGCGTGGACGGCAGCGCGGGTTTGGCGGTGGTAAAACGTAGCCACAATCGCACCACCACCAACAGCAATATCATTAAGCCCAACGGCTTATGGATCGCCACTAGCAAGCTGTGCAGTGACGAGACGGTGGCGACCATGGCCACGCCGATAAACAGCATGGTCATAATAGCGGCAGCCATCAGCCAGTGAATGGCGCGCAACGCCGGATGGAAAGTCTCTGTGTGTTTCATCAGTGTGCTCCTGCCTGTTCACGAGTACGGGCGTTGTAGGATTTGGCATAAGCCGATGAACGTGCATTGAGGATCGGATCGTCTGAAGCGGTGATGCCCTCGGGCAGAATCAGCGGATCGTAATTGATGTCGTTACAGGCGCCCTGCTGCTGTGGCGTGGTTTGGTTGATAGTCAGGGTTCCTGCATTGATGGTCTGTCGGTCCGCTGGCCAGGCAATTGAGGCATCGCTGCTTTTATCCTGCGCGTCTGCGACAGTGATGATCAGATCCCACTGTAGCGGCCCTTTGTTTTGGCATCGGGCAGCGTGGCGATTTGCAGGTCGTAAAACCCTTCTACGCTATTCACCGGAAATATCGGCATGGCATTCATCCCGGTGCGCCATTGCTGGCCATCTTTTTGATAAAACGCTAACGCCATGCTGCGCACCGGCACGGCATAATCTGGAGCGTTTGGATTGCCACCGGCAATGGCAAAGCGTCCAATCACCGGGGTTTCGCCCGGCGCAAACAGCCCGGCACGCGACAGCGCGCTGGCATTGCCGTTAGCGGCAAAGCTGCCGTTGATGCACACACCTTTGGCATGATTGCGTCGGTAGCCGGGATGCTCCCCGCCTGATTTTTGTAGCACGGTAATGAGCTTATCGGAGGTCAACTTATCCGGTGTTAACCAGCCGCCAGCCCAGAGAAATAACGCGATGACGATCAATGGTACCACTGCAATAGCGGCCAGACGGGTGAGTGTCTGGCCGGTCGTAAGAGAAGGCTTGTTCATAGATTCGCTCAACATGGCATAAATTAAGGCAAGGCAGTTACCCGAGCTGAATGATTAGCGCGTGGCAATCAATTGCACCGTCTTCGTTCACGGTGGTAGAGCCGACAATCTACTAGTAGGTAGATAGTGTTGTCAAACGCATTTGTACAGGCCGATGCACCACTGTCGCAGCCGACAGTGAGTGCCTCAGGTTATCTGAGGGAATAAATTCGCAGGGATTATCAGACTTCTTCGCGTGTGGTCGTGTGGATCTTCATCGGCGCAACCACGACGTTCACACCCAGATCCTGCATCCGTCGCAGCACGGGCACCGGCGTACCCTGGTTGACAATCACCACATCAAACTCGCTGAGATGGGCAAAACGATGCAGCGCCCGGCGTTCAAATTTGGTGTTATCCATCATCAAAATACGTTTCTGTGCAGCATCAAACATCGCTCGTTTGGTTTCGACGGTTTCCGCTGACTGATGAAACACCGTGTCATCAATGATCGCTGACATACTGACGAAGAACACATCGGCGCGCAGACTGGCAATTTCATCTCGCGTCATGCGGCCCATAAACGCATTGCACCAGTGATAAAACTGACCGCCTAATCCCATCAGCGTGATATCGCGCCCGTTGCGCAACTCATTCATCAGCGTCAGTGAGTTGGTGATCACCGTTAACGGGGCGCGCGCGTGTAACAAGCGCGCCATCTGCAATACCGTGGTGGAATCATCGAGGAAGATCGCCTGTCCTGGCTCCAGGTAAGTGGCCGCCACCTCAGCGATGGCTTGCTTCTCTTCCAGTTGACGCGTCGCGCGGTAGATATCGCTGGACTCGACCAGGCTGGTTGGCGTGGCGGAGACCACCCCGCGCGATTTATGCAGCAATCCGCGTTCGACCATCTCATCAATATCACGGTGCGCGGTCATCAGACTGATGCCGAAACGGTCGGTAATATCTTCAATGCGAATAGCGCCTTCTGCCATCACGGCTTCCGCGATCAACTGGCGTCGCGCCAACTGCCGCGCCTGACGACTGTCGCTGGGTAAGGGTTCGGCCATGAAGACGTTGAGAGAAGAGTCCTGCGGGTTGTGCGCCATATTTCGTCCAGAAAGTGATGCAGAAATGCGGGTTCCAGGTGATTACAACGCGGAAACGCGCCTTTTGCAAATGGTGTGGTGTTTGGACTCACGAGAAGGGTTACAGCGACGCACCGGAGTGCGTCCGCTGAGCAGTATGCGGCCCGAAAGCCGCACGTCATGCATTACTGCTTCAATACAAACGGTGATACGAAATTGCCCGCGTTCTCTTTGGTGATCAAAATGCAGTCAAACAGCTGTTTTTCCGATGCTGCGCCGGTTTTACCGGTTTTCAGGAAGCTGTCAGCCTGCTCTACCGCTTTCTGCGCGAACTGCGCCACGGGCTGCATCACGGTATACGCCAGCGTACCGGCTTTTACGGCATCAACGGCATCCGGCGAGCCATCAAAACCACCCACTTTGATCTGGTTAAGCTTACCGGCTTCTTTCAGTGCGGCAATCGCCCCCAGCGCCATTTCATCGTTGCCGCTGATCACGCCTTTGATGTTCGGGTTAGCCTGCAGCAGTGACTGCATCTTGTTGAAGCCCTGGGTACGGTCCCAGTTGGCGACTTCCTGACCCACTTTCTTCAGCGTCGGGTACTGTGACAACACGGTATCAAAACCATTGGCACGCGTTGCCGCGTTGTTATCGGATGGCGGGCCCACTAATTCAACATAGTTGGCGGTATCGCCTACCTGTTTCACCCACTCCATCGCGCCCACCGCCGCGCCCTGCGCATTGTTAGAAACCAACTGCGCTTTGGCCAATCCGCTCTGATTCAGCTCGGCGTTGATGATAAACACCGGGATATTCGCCGCGATGGCTTTTTTCACTGAACCGACAGAACCATCGGCGTTAGCCGGATCAAGAATAATCGCCTTGGATTTGTTGGTGATCGCCGTATCAATCAGCTGGCTTTCGGTGTTGGTATCACCTTTGTGCGCGCTGACTTTTGCGCTGTAGCCAAGTTTTTCAGCGGCTTTTTGCGCGACCTGACCTTCTGTCAGCCAGTAAGGGTTGGATGGATCGTTGACGATGATGGTCATCAACCCGTTATCCGCCCAGGTCGGTGCAGCGAAGGTGGTGATCGCCATCGCTGCGGCAGCAATAAACAAACGTTTTGTGAACATAGGTGCTCCGTTATTATTTAGGGTACAGGTTTTACGGATAACCGCGCGCTGTATGGCAGCGCGCGTGAGTTAGCGACTGCGTTTGCCGTATTGCAGGGTGTTGAGCAATACCGCCAGCACAATCACGGCGCCAGTGAACACCGTCTGCCAGTAGGCAGAAACGCCGATAATCACTAAGCCATCAGAGAGAAAACCGATTACAAAAGCCCCCAGCAGCGTGCCGCGCACATTACCGCGACCACCGGTGAGGGCCGCTCCGCCAATCACCACCGCAGCAATCGCGGTCAGTTCATAGGTGGTACCCGCTGTTGGGCCAGCGGAGGTGAGCTGGGAAGAGAGCACCAGCCCCGCCATCGCGGCACAGATACCCGACAACACATAAACGCTGATTTTGATACGTTTCACCGGTACGCCGGAGAGATCGGCGGCGCGCTCGTTACCACCCGAGGCATAGAGCCAGCGGCCAAACGCCGAACGACTCAGCAGGAAACCACAGGCCAGTGCTACCACACCCAGCACCAGCACACCGACCGGGATGTTGAAGATGCGATTGAAGCCGAGCCAGTCAAAGCCGGTGTTGCCCAGCGCATCACTTCCAGAGAGTTTGTTGTAGGTCAGACCATTGGTGATCAGCAATGCGATACCGCGTGCCACATACATGGTGCCGAGCGTGGCAACAAACGCCGGAACGCGGAACCAGGCAATCAGCACGCCATTCACCAATCCCACCAGCGCGCCAATCACCAGCGTCAATATCGCCACCGCCCACACGGGCAGATACAGCACGACACCTGGCGCGTCGAGGTTAATCCCCTGCATCATAAAGCCGGCCATCACGCCAGCCAGACCCAGCGTTGAACCAACGGATAAGTCAATACCGCCATTGAGGATCACCAGCAACATGCCAATGGCGGGTAAGCCAAAAATCGCCACATGCGAAGCCATGGTCAGGAAATTGGCGCCGGTAAAGTAGTTAGGCGAGAGCAAGGAAAAGGTGATAATAATCACCAGCAACGCAATAAACGCACGCCCTTCCAGCAGCAATCGCGCCAGATTGAGACTTTTATCGGTTTTCTTTTTACTCGCGACGGGTGGCGAATCCAGCGTGTGTGTTCTGTCTGTCATACCGTTTGCTCCGTTTTTCATGTCATGCCACCAGAGACTCGCCTGAAGCGGCCATAATGCGTTCTTTACTCACGCTGGAATCGAAAATGGCGTTAATGCGCCCTTTGCTCATCACCACAATGCGATGCGCAATACTCAGGCATTCGCCCACTTCCGAGGTGGTATACACCACCGCCAGCCCCTTTTTGGCGTTTTCCGCCAGCAGACGAAACACTTCCGCTTTGGCACCGATATCAATGCCGCGGCTGGGTTCATCCAGCAGAATCACTTTGGGACGGGTGGCCAGCATTTTGCCGATCACCACTTTTTGTTGATTGCCACCGGAGAGCGATCCGATGGCCGCCTCGCCGCCAGCGGTTTTCACCGTGACGTTGCGAATACTGTCCGTCACCAGCTGCTTTTCACGTCGCGGTGACAGCACCAAACCGCGCACAAATTCGCTGATACTGGCGAGCGACAGGTTTTCGCCCACTGACATGGTTTGCACCAAACCGTCGCGTTGCCGATCTTCGGGCACCAACGCAAGGCCGATTTGAATACGTTGTTGAATGGTTAAGCCGCTGACATCGGTATCCTGCAAAAGAACGCGGCCCTGGCTTTGATGAATACGCCCGGCGATACACTCCAGCAGTTCGGTGCGCCCCGCGCCCATCAGGCCATAGATGCAGACAATTTCACCGGCTTTCACTGACAGCGAGAGGTTATCCACCAGCCGAATCCCGGTTTTGCTTTTCACCGTCAGGTCTTGCACGGTCAACGCCTGGTCACCAAACTCATAACCTTGCGGCGGCGACCCCAGGTCAAAGTGATCGCCTACCATATTGCGCACGATCCATTCGAGATCGATCTCATCGCGTTTCGCGTACGCGGTCATTACGCCATCACGCAGCACCACGGCGCGATCGGTGATCTCCAGTGCCTCTTCGAGATGATGTGAGATGTATACAATGGCTACACCCTGACTGGTGAGATCGCGGATCACCTGGAACAGCACCGCGACTTCCGCAGCACTGAGCGCCGATGTCGGTTCATCCATGATCAGAATCTGTGAATTCACCGACAATGCACGGGCGATTTCGACAATCTGTTGTTGGCCCAGACGCAGGTTTTCCACCGGCGTCAGCGGGTCAATTTCCTCCTCCAGCGCCGCCATCAGATGGGCGGTTATGCGGGCTTCTTCCGCGTAGTCCACCCCACCCGGCTTCATGATTTCGCGCCCCATAAAGATGTTGTCGCGCACGTTCATGTTGGGAGCGAGATTCAGCTCCTGATGGATAATCGAGATGCCGCAATCGCGTGCTTCAGTGGCGGAGCGAAACACTTTCTCTTCGCCGTTATAGAGAATTTCCCCGGATGTTGGCGTAATGACGCCCGACAAAATTTTCATTAGCGTGGATTTACCTGCGCCGTTTTCACCAAACAACGTGGTGACTTCACCGCGACGGATCTCAAAATTCACGCCTTTGAGTGCATGGGTCGATCCATAGATCTTGCTGATGTTGCGTGCTTCAAGGATCACTTCGCCTTTCAGTAGCGCCGGGTTAACATTGAATGGTTTCATTTCACCTCCAGACTGACTGGCGTCACCATCCAGTTATTCGGCGCGAGCAAACGGAACACCCCGACCACCTGCACGGTTTTCCCGGGCAGCGCATCGCGATCCAACTTATCCAGTACTTTGGCTTTCATGGCGCGATTGATCGCCGAACCGGCGTTTTGATACTCAATCTGGTTGGTAAAATCGCCGAACTGGATTTTTCCGCTGGCATCACGTAAATCGGTGCCGGTAATGGCCGGGCCCGTTTGCAGGCGAATCACATTTCCTTCCGGTAAACCGGCCACTTTCAGTGGGAAAATGCCCATTTGACCAGGTTGCACCACGCCTTCCAGCTTGACGGGGATCACCGGGAGCGGCGAACCCACACCGTATTTCTGTACCGCTTCCTGTTGATTGGCTTTCAGCGCATCGGCGAGGGTTTTGGCATCCACCGCACGCGCTTCCACATCCTGCTGAATACCGGGGAAGGTTTTCTCCCCGTAGCTATCCGGCGAGAAACCTTGCTCTTGCACATCTTGCTCGGAACCGATTTTCACCACTTTGGTGTCAATGGCCATGGCGGCAATCACCGCAACCACCACAACACCGATGATGCTGTAGCGGCGGATGCGCTTGCGGGAGAGCTGCTGTGCCAGCATTGAGACATCGGACATAACGTGACCTCTCACTGTTATCTGCTGCGATAATCGCCGCATTAAATGTTATAAATGTGATAACTCTTGTGATGAGGATTGTGCTGATGTGACTAAATTGTCAACAGGGGGTTCACGAATTTTTCAGGAGCGCGATCTGGATCGCTAAATTCACACCTTAACGCCTTCATCGCTAATAAAAGCACGCCATACAAGCCTTCTTCATGTGATATCTCATTTCATATTGTCGTGTACTACTGCCATTTTCGTGATCAAACTCGCTAACTGAAGTGAAATTTATTCATTTTATCGAAAAATAATACATGAGATATGTTATCTCCATGAGAAGTGGTGTAAGACATTATTTAGCAAATTCATCACAGGGAATTAACACGACGTGATGGGTCAACTTTTCTTCCCTTCGGAGGTGTACGTGGGTAACAGCGATATCATTCTGGGTCTGGATTCCGGCACCTCCGTGGTGAAAGCGGTGGCGTTTGATCTGGAAGGCACACAGCTGGCGTGCGCCTCCGTGCGTAACCGCTATTACCGTAGCGAAGGTGGTGCCGCGCAGCAATCCATGTCGCAGACCTGGCAAGATGCCGTGGACGCGATACGGAAACTGGGCGAGCGTGTGGAAAATCTCTCTTCCCGCGTGGTGGCCGTGGCCGTCACCGCACAAGGGGATGGCACCTGGCTGGTGGGCGCCAATAATCAGCCGGTAGAGGATGCCTGGATTTGGCTGGATGCGCGTGCGGCACACACCGTTGATGCCCTAAACCAGCACGCCCTTGCAGCAGAGCGTTTTAAGGCCACGGGTACCGGGCTGAATACCTGCCAGCAGGGTTCACAGATGGCGCATATGGACCAGCACTTTCCGCAGCTGCTGGAAAAGAGTGAAGTGGCGCTGCATTGCAAAGATTGGCTTTACCTAAATCTCACTGGCATTCGTGCCACCGATCCTTCCGAGGCCAGCTTCACTTTTGGTAACTTCCGCACCCAGCGTTATGACGACAACGTCATCGCGGCGCTGGGACTGGAACATCGACGTCATCTGCTGCCGGAAATTATCGATGGCACGCAAATCACTCATCCGTTAACAGCAGAGGCCGCTGCGCTCACCGGCCTGCGCGCGGGTACACCGATTTCGCTGGGTTACGTGGATATGGCAATGACCGCGCTGGGCGCAGGCGTGCATACCGGCGAAGCCCATACCGCCTGCTCAATTGTCGGCTCTACCGGGGTGCATCTGCGCAGTGTGACCATTGATGAGGTGTGGTTGAATCCAGCGCAAACTGGCTATGTGATTCCGCTGCCCTGGCCGGGCTATGTGACGCAGGTGCAAACCAATATGGCGTCTACCCTCAATCTCGACTGGCTGTTGAATGTGGCCAGTGAGTTGCTGAGCAGTTTTGGCTGTGAAATTGATCATGCGCGGCTAGTGGCGCATATCGACCAGTGGCTCAACAAAGCCGAACCCGGCACCCTGCTGTTCCATCCCTACATCTCAATTGCCGGTGAACGCGGGCCGTTCGTCAACGCCGACGCGCGCGCCAGCTTCACCGGACTTAACTATCAGCACAATTTTGCCGACCTGGTGCGCGGCGTGATTGAAGGCATCGGCATGGCCGCGCGTGATTGTTATCAGGCGATGGGCAGTACTTTGCCGGGTGAAATTCGTCTTACCGGCGGCGCGGTACGTTCTCAGCCGTTGCGGCAGATCCTCTCTGCCTGCATTGGCGCACCGGTGCGTATCAGCCAGCGTGATGAAGCCGGTGCAGCGGGCGCCGCGATGATGGCAGCGGTGGCGATTGGCGCCTATCCCTCCATGGCGCAGTGCGTGGAAACCTGGGTGCGCCCGTTGCTGGATGCGCCTGAACCGCCCTCCGCTGAACTGTCGCAGCGCTATAACCAACTGTTTCCCCATTATCAGCAGATCCGCAGCGATCTCCCTGCCGCCTGGCATGCACTGAATAAGTTTTAAGGAGTACACCATGAGTGAAAATACGCTGGATCTGTTTGTCATTGGCGGTGGCATCAATGGCGCGGGCATCGCACGTGATGCGGCCGGGCGTGGCTTGTCCGTGATGATGTGTGAAAAAGATGACCTGGCACAGGGTACCTCCTCGCGCTCGGGCAAACTGGTGCACGGCGGGCTGCGATATCTCGAATATTATGAATTCCGACTGGTACGCGAGGCGCTGATCGAGCGAGAAGTGTTGCTGAATGCCGCACCGCATATTATCTGGCCGATGCGCTTTGTGTTGCCGCATAGCCCGACCGATCGTCCGGCGTGGCTGGTGCGTTTGGGGCTGTTCCTCTATGACAATTTAGGCGGGCGCAAAAAGCTGCCCGGCACGCGATCGCTTGATCTGATGCGCGATCCCGAAGGCGCCCCAATCCTCGATAGCTACAGCAAAGGCTTCGAGTACTCCGATTGCTGGGTCGATGATGCACGCCTGGTCGCACTGAATGCCGTGGATGCTGCGGAACGCGGCGCCACGATTCTGCCGCGTACCCGCTGTGTGTCGGCCAAACGTATCAGCGGCAAGTGGGAAGTCACAATTCAGGATGAGGCCAGCGGTACTCAGCGCACGGTTTATGCCAAAGTGCTGGTGAATGCGGCCGGCCCGTGGGTACTGGATATCGTAAATCAGGTCACCCAGACCAAAAGCAACCGAAGCGTGCGGCTGGTTAAAGGTTCACACATCATCGTGCCGAAATTCTGGGAAGGCCAGCAGGCGTATCTGGTGCAAAATACTGATAAACGCGTCATTTTCATCAACCCTTATGAAGGCGATAAAGCCCTGATCGGCACCACCGATATTCCGTGGCAGGGCAAAGCGGAAGCGGTGACCGCCGATGACAGCGAGCAGCAGTACCTTATCGATGTGGTGAATCGCTACTTCAAAGTAAAACTGCGCGCCAGCGATGTGATTACCCGATTCTCGGGTGTGCGTCCGCTGTTTGACGATGGCAAAGGTAACCCTACTGCCGTGACGCGTGACTACGTGTTCGATCTCGACGATCAGCAAAACGCCCCGCTGCTGCATGTGTTTGGTGGCAAAATCACCACTTTCCGCAAGCTGGCAGAACACGCTATCCAGAAGCTTGCGCCCTTCTTCCCTGATATGGGTGAAGACTGGACACGCGAGGCCACTTTGCCGGGCGGTGATATGGCAAATGGCGATTTTGAGAGCTTCCTTGAGCAAGTGAAAACGCGCTGGCCATGGTTACCAGCGCCGCTACGCAAACACTATGCGCGCCTGTATGGCACGCGCATTGAGAAAGTGCTGGGTCACGCCCGTGAGATAAACGATCTGGGCCGCCATTTCGGCGCACAGTTGTATGAAGCCGAAGTGCGCTACCTGGTAGAAAATGAGTGGGCGCAGCAGGTGGAGGATGTGCTGTGGCGTCGCACTAAGCACAAGTTGCATCTGACCGAAGTTCAGCAGCAGGCCTTTAGCCAATGGTTTGACGCGACCTATGCTGCGGCCGTGCCGCTGCGTAAGGAGGCGTAATCATGCCCTTAACGCTTTCTCTCAATACCAACCCACTGGTGAATCGTTTTGCCGATCCGCAGGATCTGATTCACACCGTGGCACAACAGATTCGTATCCGCGATCTGCAGTTAACCCATGAATTTATCAATCCTGGCTGGCCAGCCGCCACCATCAACCGCATGTCGCGCCAGATGCAGAAGGCGTTGCGGGAAACCGGGGTGCGCGTGACATCGGGTATGACTGGTCCCTATGGCCGCCTCAATCATTTTGGTCATCCGGACGCTGACGTGCGGCGCTACTACGTTGACTGGTTCAAAACCTTCGCCGATATCACCGCAGAACTGGGGGGCGAGGCAGTTGGATCGCAGTTCGCCATTTTCACCCAGCAGGATTTCAACGATGCGGCGCGGCGGGATGCCTTGATCGATATCGCGATAGACTGCTGGGCCGAGGTGGCGGAACATGCGCAATCCGCCGGATTGAAATACCTGTTTTGGGAACCGATGAGCATCGGACGCGAGTTTGGTGAGACCATTCCGGCTTGCCTCGCACTGCAGCAGCGTTTGAGCAGTGAGTCCTTTGCCCTGCCGATGTGGATGATGGCGGATATCGATCACGGCGATGTCACTTCAATCGACCCGCGTGATTACGACCCTTACGCGTGGGCTGAAGCGGTGCCGCGCTACTCGCCGATTATTCATATAAAACAAAGCATGATGGACAAAGGCGGCCACAGACCCTTCACATTGCAGTACAATGCGGGCGGCCGTATTCAGCCCCAGCCGCTACTGGACGCGCTGGCGCGCGGTGGCGCGCAGGATAACGAAATTTGCCTCGAACTGAGTTTTAAAGAGCGTGAACCCACTGACCGCCAGGTGGTGGCGGATATCGCGGAAAG
This sequence comes from Candidatus Pantoea communis, assembly GCF_011752685.1. Classification (NCBI taxonomy): domain Bacteria; kingdom Pseudomonadati; phylum Pseudomonadota; class Gammaproteobacteria; order Enterobacterales; family Erwiniaceae; genus Pantoea; species Candidatus Pantoea communis. Next base: position 33,408 of record NZ_VWXC01000001.1, on the reverse strand, counting down.
CGTTTCGTTTTGGGCATCGCACATTGATACGGGCGTGCAGGATTTGCATCTGGCTTCCTAAGCCTATTGATCAGGAAATGAAACATGAAACCGGCTCCTACTCCCGCTGAACGCGATGACTCTTTAGCCCTGCGTGCCGCCTGGCTGCACTACGTGGGCGGCCTGACCCAGGCTGAAGTCGCCAAACGTCTGGGATTACCGTCTGTCAAAACCCATCGCATGATTGCCAAGATGGTCGCGGAGGGTGCGGTGAAGGTGTCGATTGATGGCGATATCATGGCGTGCGTGGCGCTGGAAGATCAGCTGCGCGAAAAGCACGGACTGCGTTTTTGCCACGTTGCGCCTGACCTTGGTGAAGAGGGATTGCCAGTGCGAACGCTGGGTATGGCGGGCGCGGATTATCTGCGCAATCTCCTCACGTCGCAGCCTGCGATCACCCTGGGGCTGGGACACGGCCGCACCCTTTCCGCCGCTATTCACCAACTCTCGCGCATTGACGCCCCGCATATGCGCTTCGTTTCGCTGCTGGGCTGTTTGACGCGCAACTATGCGCTCAATCCCCACGATGTTATGCATCGCATTGCCGAAAAGACCGGTGCGCAGGCGTATATGATGCCGGTGCCGTTCTTCGCCAATACTCAGGAAGACCGCGACGTGCTGCTTAAACAGCGCGGCGTCAGCGAAGTGTTTGCCATGGCCGCACAGAGTGAGGTGAAACTGGTGGGAATCGGTACTGTGGAACCGGCCGCGCAATTGGTTGAAGCCGGTATGATTGATGAAGCTGAGATCAATGATATCTCGGCTTCTGGCGCTGTCGGTGAGCTGCTCGGTCATTTCTTTGACGCCAGTGGGCAGATGATTCACAACAGCCTGACAGCGCGTACGCTCTCGGTGGATCTAGAGCTTGCCCACCGCGCCGAGATTGTGGCGCTGGTGGGGGGATTAAGCAAAGTCGACGCGATCCGCGCGGTGTTGGCCAGCGGTTTGGTGACGGGATTAATTACCGATGAATTAACGGCACAGGCGTTAATCGCAGGTTAGAGTGGCCTCCATTCGTCCGCGAATAATCCAAATACCCAATCGTCGCGCCACTCACCCGCGAGATGATAGCTTTTCCGCAAGGTGCCCTCCTGCTGGAATCCCACTTTTAATAGTGTCCTGCGTGAGGCTTCATTTCCTGCGGTCACAGTGGCAATCAGCTTGCGAAAGCCCAGTTCATTCAGCGCATAACGCGCAATATCGTGAAGTGATTCCGCACCAAATCCCTTGCCCTGAGCTTCTGCTGCCAGCAAAAAACCGACTTCCGCCACGCCGTCACCGCGATCGATAAATCCGGTGACGCCTAACGGCGCTGATTGCCCCTGTTCCATCATCACCAGACACAGCCAATGGGCACTGCCTTTCTGCCAGTGGGGCAATCTTATCTCGAACCTGTCACGTCGAATCTCTTCTTCAGGCTGCGGATCGGCCACATAGCGCATCACACGCTCATCCTGTTGCAGCGAGAGAAAGAATCGCCAGTCATCGGCAACTAACTGGCGATAGTGCAGTCTTTTGGAGGTGATGTTAGGGAACATTGAATCCTTCATTAGCGACCGGCAATCAGACCACGATTTCCATACTCATGGCCGAAGCATTGGCCAGAATCCGTATCAATATAGAACTTAAGCGGTGTAGTGGTTTCAAATCCCATCCAGTGCCGTCCATTCAAATCCGCCGTCGCAGAATGCACTACAAGACACTGTTTGCCCTCACGCTCAATCGGCTGAATCCGCACATCGCTCTCACTCCAGCCCGTGCGATGCAGCTCGGCGTAGTCGCGGGCAAGGTTGATGGCCTCAGTTTCTGCCATCATCGCTGCGTACCATAGTAAGTGTTATACATCATTCCTCCGACAGGTTAGCCTCTTTACCCGCTAAATCAGCGTTAACTCCATTGGCTGCTGGCGCAATATTTCCTGATACACCGGCGACAGTTGGCTATCTGTAATCACCTGCTTAAAGGGCACGGTCGGTGCCAGAGCGAAGGGATGTATCTGACCAAACTTTGATGAATCGGTGAGCGCCACAGTGTGCGTCTGCTTTTCCATGATGGCGTTGACCACGTCGCAGCGCAGCATATCACGACCGGTAAAACCGGTGATGGCATCCCAGCCGTCGATACCGATAAAGGCTTTATGGAAGTTGAGGTGCTGGATGCACAATCGCGTCAGCGGCCCGACTACCGACTCACTGCTCTTCTGGAACAGCCCGCCAAGAATGATCACATCACCGCCCTGTTCTCGCAGTAATCCCGCGATGTAATGGCTGACGGTGATAATCGTGATATCACCGCGTTCGCTCAGCTCGCGTGCCAGCAAAGCGTTGGTGCTGCCGCCTTCAATAAACACCGTTTCACCTGCGTTAACCAGCGAGGCGGCGTACTCCGCCAGACGTTTTTTGACAGCAAAACGCGTTTGCATGCGTGCACCGACATCATCGCTTTCTGGCGCCACGGCTGACCCGTGCACGCGACGCAGAAAGCCACCCTTTTCCAGAACATTCAGATCCTGACGCACCGTCACCTCGGAAACGCCGGTGGTTTGCGCCAGTTCACTGACGCTGACGCTGCCGCGTTCGCTGACCAGTTGGATAATGTGCTGATGACGTGCGTTCATAGTGCCTGCTTTAATTAAAATTTTATCCAGCTTACCAGAAACTTACTCTAAGCCGAGACTGCGACGACCGTTGCTGTTTAACGCGTCCAAAGTGAATCGATCGCGCCAGCTGGCTTCATAGTCCTCTTTCGGGAAATCACCCGGTGAGGCACCGGTTGCCAGCGCCTCAGCAACCTGAGTGGCGTAAGCGGCATTCTTCTCGCACAGGGGTGCAGCCGGAATGTACATCACATTGCCCCAACCTTGCTGATCCTCAACCGGTGCAACCGAATGGATGACATCACAGTGCCACCAGACAGAATCACCCGCTTCCATTGCTGGAATGGAACACAGTCCCTTGATGAGTTCAGGATGCCACTGCTCTGAGATGGGCAATACTTTGCCCGGTGCAACACCGCAGAGTTCATCCTCTGGTACATCTTTCAGCAGCGGACGCAGCAACAGATACGCCATCGCTTCCGGAACCGGCACCACATGCAACAAGCCCTGACCCAATTGCATGTCTGACAGCGCAGTCCACCCCTGGAAAGTGCGGAAGACTGAACATTTGGTGGTGGTGCCAGCCTGATATTCATTCACTTCTGTGCGATGTGCCGCATCCCAGGGATCATATTGATCAAATTGGTTATTAAAGATTTTGCTGAACACCTGTTGGTAAGCTGGCAGTAACCAGCGTTCCAGCGCCCCGGAATCCGTGTGCGCGCCCAGCCCTTTTGATGTGGTGCCCGGTAAACGACGGCGAATACGATCCGGATAGATAATGCTGACATCAGGGTCAAACCAGCGCGTTCCGTTGGATTCGAAGGTCCACAGGCGATTCAGGAAGGATTGGGTTTGTGCCATGGCGTCGCTCTGACGCGCCGACATCTGTGCTTCGCTCCAGTAGATCGGATAGATTTCAGGGCGTGAGGCATCGAGGCTGCCAAAGAAGTTGTCACCCGGCCCTTTATAGACTTCATCGAAATCATTTTTATCAAGGTATTCCAGCATCGACGCATCCCAGCCCAACGCCTGCTCGCGCGTAAAGGTCTGTTTCACCACCACACAGCCGCGACGACGAATGTGATCCTTCACTTCATCGGAAATGCGCCCTGCGGCAATGTCATCCCAACGTACCTGTGGCCATGCCGTGCCGTTTCGCGCTTCTTCCTCACGAGCTACAGCAATTTCGCTGAGGATTTTACTTCTGACCTGCTCAAACAGGCCCTCAACATCGCCGATTTGCGCTCTGAGCACCTGTTTCATCAAGCGGATATGCTGCTTTGCATCTTCAGGTTGTTGTAAAGAGGTAAAGGATGTATTCATTTTGTCGCTCCGATTGTTTCGAATGAAACTTAAGTTAGCTTCATTCATAACAATCTGTCGGCATTTCACCTAACTTCAGCGCACGATTTTAAGAAACCCATCACAAAAAAATTAAGAACAACGTCCAACCGAAGGTGCACCGGAGTGGCTCTCCGGTGCCGGGAAATGAGGAAAAATGTCGGGAAATCAAGAGGAAAAAGACGGTGGTATGTGGGAAGGAAATGGCCTGGCAGGTACTATTCCAGCCAGGCGTGATACCGCTGATGGAGTTCAGCCAGATTTTTTACATTGAGTTTGCGCATTGCAGACTGTTTTTGGCTGCTAATGGTTTTAATACTTTTATCTTTGGCAACAGCAATATCCGTTACGGTACGACCGCGATAAATGGAGCGGATGATCGTTCTTTCCGTGGTACTGAGTGAAAGCATCGCTTCTTCATACATCCTTGATGAGAATACCTGTCGTAAAGATGAACCCTTTTGCGGTGCAGTGGGTTTGACTTCAAATCCCCAGACTCGATGTTCAAGTACTGCCGTCACCGCATCTTCAACCTCGCGCTGATTGCATTTCCTGTTTAATATGGCTTGCACACCTGATTTTTTATATTTTTGTAATAGCCTGACATCCGATGCGCGGGTTAAAATTATCACTGATGCTGTGGGCAAGTAAGATTTTATCAGCATAGAAATAACATCTGCATTGCCAACCTCAGTATCGATAATAATCAGATCCAAATCTCTATCAATGATGTTGATCTGTTCATCATGGGTTTGGATGGGATGGTGAGTCACCGTCACAGCATTCAATGTTGTCAACATGGCGCGAATACCATAATAGGTGATCGCGCTGGGTGTCATAATAGCGATATTTTTATTTTTGATTTTGCTTGTCGTTATTTTAATGACGCTATGCATTGTTGATGTTCCTCAATTGTGATCACGCCAATATGCAATTATTACAGATTCATCTGAACGATATTAGCCGATGCCATGCGATTAATCCGATGCGGATATTATTGGCTAGATTGAAGGCTTTCAACATACTGGCGTAAATGTCACTTAAAAGTCACCAGCATGGAGATAATTCACATATTAATCATATAGATAACCTTGTGACAAAGCTGTTACCTACCTGATTGTCATCATCAGCATGCCCTTTTGTCAGACCGTGTTATAATCAGCCGCATGAAAAGTGTGCGTTGAAGATGCGCCGTGGGGATCAGGCTGAAGTGACCATTATTTTTTTTACCGATACCGGTCTGATCAGGCTGGAAGATAAAGAGATTATTCTTAGCAGGCAAAGTAAAATATGCCTGACGTACCTGTGTGAGCATGAAGGTAATATCGTTTCCAAAGAAGCATTACATGACGCTTGCTGGAGAAACCATGGTGCTGTGGTCTCAGATAATACTGTACGACAAACCCTTTTTCGCATCCGGAAATCACTCGCCTCACTGGAAGTAGAAGGCGAAATTCTTGAAACACTGGGATACATGGGATATCGCTTAAAACCCGGTTGCATCACTCTGGTTTCAGACTCACAAAATTATTCGTTACCGAAACGCCAGGATGGTTTGAATCAAAAGCAAGAAACATCAGCGATCTCTGTTTCTGACACATCGAAATCAGCGCTTAAGAATAAACCGACAAAGATAAAATTCAGGGTACTTACGCTGCTGCTTTGCTGCCTTTTTTTTATCGTGGGCACTGTGATTCGTGGCCAACAACTTATCCACCCATTGCGGTATGGCGAACCACTTCTGCTTGATGGGCACAGCTTTCTGTTTTCGCAATACGTGGAAAATGACAAATATGACTCGGCAAGACGCGTGAGTTACTGGCTTAACAAAATGCAGGTTTCCATTACGCCGCACAGCAGAATCTACATTAATGCCGATCGTGGCAACGCGATTAATTTCTTTGTGTGCAAAGGCGAAATTGAACTGGCGACAACCTCTTGCCAGACATTTGCAGTTATCGGGAGAAATCATCCATGAGAATGGCTGTTTCCGCGGCATGTTGCCTGTTGGCATTGTTGCTGGGTTGGTTTTCGCTGCCCTATTTTGTACGGCCATTTTCTGGTGATTGCCGGGCCGAGACCTATATCATCTATGATGAACCTGACCGGACCGTAGTAAGTCATGGCTACTGGGATATTTTGAGCGGTAGTCGTGAAGGTCATTTAAATGCTTATCTGGCATTTATGTCGCCGCAGGGGCTTGAAAGCAGGATTAATGTTGATCGCACCGTGAATCTTGATTATGACTACCATCCTGATTCCGTATCGGTTTCCACTCGCAAATCTTTTCGTATTGCGGGTCCTGATACGCAGGATCCCGCTATCGGGAAATATATTGATCCGCTGGCGGACGAGAATTTCACCGCCCGCATCTACCTGTTTAAAGTGGGAAACCAGGTCATTTCAGGCTTCCATTATCGGCCGCTTAACCGGTGTATGAAACCTGGATTTTGAGGCGAGTCAGACCGGTCGATCATTTGTTCTGGTAAAGATCCCAACGGTTGCCGTACAAATCCTCGAAAACCACAACCGTGCCATACTCTTCTTCGCGGGGTTCTTCACAGAAAGTGACGCCATTGGCTTTCATTTGCTGGTAATCACGCCAGAAGTCGTCCGTCTGTAAAAACAGGAACACCCGGCCGCCGCATTGATTACCGATAAACCCTTGCTGGCGCTCATTCGATGCCTGCGCCAGCAGCAAGTTACAATCGCTCTGCGGATTGGGATTGACCACCACCCAGCGCTTGCCCGGCTGTGGGGTATCTTCGATTAAATGAAATCCCAGTTTTTGCGTATAGTATTCAATCGCGCGGTCATAATCATCGACCACAATAGCGACGTAACCCATGCAACGCTTTTGTGTTCTCATTTTGGTTTCCTTTATATTCTGACGCGAAATCTCATCTGGATATCAACAAATAAAAAGCAGACCGAAGTCTGCTTATTCCTTATCACGCATTGCCACCCGCGACTTTGCGTAATGCCACCACTTCCGCGTGTTCTAACAGTGGTTCAAGATCCGTGAACAATTTAACGATATGCGGGGCATTCAGGTGCTTATCCAATAATTCCTGGCTCGCCCACTCTTCGGTCCAGACAAAGCGGCGCGGATTTTTGCTATCAATGTTTAGCTGATAGGTAATACACCCTTCTTCTTGCAGCGTCTCTTCAATCACACCACGAAATAATTGCTCAGCTTTATCTTCGCAACCCGGTTTTGCCGTTAGCAATGCCACAACAGGAACAGTCATTTTTATCTCCCTTTTAAATGAAATAAGCCGAGCCAAAGTAACGCAGCTTATTCCTGTTGTCAGTCTGAAAACGTGCGTTGCCTGATATGCCTGGTTCGCGCCATAATCGCGAAAATAACGCAAGGAGTGTTGCATGCCAGAACTGTCGAGTTGGTTAGCCTTTGCATTGGTGGCGTTGGGATTGGTGCTTACGCCCGGCCCCAATATGATCTACCTGGTTTCGCGTTCGCTGTGTCAGGGCAAGCGGGCGGGTTATATTTCCCTCGGCGGCGTGGCGTTAGGGTTTGTGTTTTATATGCTGTGTGCGGCGCTGGGTATCACCGCGTGGTTGCTTGCCGTTCCATGGGCCTATGATGCACTGCGTTTCAGTGGCGCACTCTATTTGCTGTATCTTGCGTGGCAGGCACTCAAGCCTGGCGGCCGCTCGCCATTTGCCGTGCGCGATCTCCCTGCCGACAATCCGCGTAAACTGTTCACCATGGGTTTCCTCACCAACCTCGCGAACCCAAAAATCGCCATGATGTTTCTGTCGCTATTACCGCAGTTTATTAGCCCGCATCACGGTAGTGTGCTGATGCAGTCGCTGATATTGGGCGTCACCCAAATTGTGATTAGCCTGACGGTCAATGCGATTTTTATTACTACCGCTGGCCAGGTGTCGACATTTTTAATGACGCGCCCCAGCTGGCAGTGTTTGCAGCGCTGGCTGATGGGCACGGTGCTGGCGGGCATGGCCGTCAAACTCGCATTGGATGCACGAAAGTAAGTTGCGATTTAATTGGGCGCGTCGGGGCGCGCCCAACAATCCGTTAGTGAGCCAACATCTGAATGATTTTGTCCGCCGCGATGACGCGATCGTCATTCGGGAACCATTTATTCGCCAGCATAATCACCGCAATCTTCTGTGACGGAATAAACACCGCGTAGGTTGAGAAACCATTGGTCGAACCGGTTTTGTTATACCACGCCTGTTGTGGCGCAGCCTGCGGTGGCGTGATCAACGTGGCCGACATCCCTTTCATGATGCGCTGACCGCTGTTGCCTTCCACCAACTGCTTTGATGAGACAGGCAACGGATAGTATTCCCACATCATCGCCTGCGTAAACGCCTCGGTTTTGTAGTAGCCCTGATGCGTGGTGGCGATCGCCTGCTGCCACTCCGTCGCGACCTTCTGTTCATCCAGTTGAATCGCCAGCCAGCGAATCAGATCAGCGGATGTCGATTTCAACCCATACGATTCAGCATCCAACGGGCCTGGCGTCACACGTACCGGCTTGTCTTGTTTATTGTAACCTTGCGCATATTGGCCCATCTCTGACTGAGGCACCTGAATATAAGTGTGCTTCATGCCCATCGCGGGTAACAGTTGCTGCTCCATCGCGCTGATAAACGGCTGATGCAAGCTTTTGGCGGCAATCATGCCGAGCATACCAATCCCCAGATTGGAGTAGACACGCTGAGTGCCCGGCTGAGCCGGCGGCTGCCAGTTTTTGTACCAGTTCATCAACTGCTGCTGATTGGTGACATCGTCCGGCACAAACAGCGGCGTGCCTGTGGTGTGAGTAGCAAGGTTTAGCAGTGACACCTGATCAAACGCACTGCCCTTCAGTTCGGGCAACCATGTACTGGCTTTGTCACTAAACTGCAGTTTTTTCTGCTGAGCCGCATAGCTCGCTAAGGTAGCGGTAAACGTTTTGCTGAGTGACCCGATTTCAAACAAGGTCTGCGCAGTAATCGGCTGTTGAGTCTCTTTGGATGCCACACCGTAGTTGTAAAACTCGGTTTTGCCATCGTGCAGAATAGCCACCGCCATGCCAGGGATTTGATATTGCTGCATCAACGGTTTGATGATGGCGTCAGGTGAAGAGGTTTGTGCGAGGACGCTGGTGCTTGCGAGCATACCAATCGCACCGACGATCTTAGAGAAATTCATGTTAATCCCTTAAATTTTAGTTAAGTCATTATTTTGACACGAAACTAATTTCAACCCTATTGCAGAAAGTTTTACTTCCTCACCCTTAGCCCGTCTTTGTGAGTGCAATCACAACTATTGAAAATCTCATTAACGATACCTCCTTTTTACGTCAACGATTTAAATCTAACAATGCGCTTTGCATCCAATGAGATTCGAGCGGTAACCCTCTCTCGTTTAAGCGTTATCAGACTAATCCACCGCAGCAGGCGTACTCGAAATGGCCAAGAGCCGGGGAGAAATCCATGGAGAATAATGCAACACGCGAGCAGCGACTCAGCGCTTTACGCCAACGCACCACGACACCAGTGCTGATTGTCGGTGGCGGCATCAACGGCATCAGCACCTTTCGCGAACTGGCATTGCAGGGTATTCCGGCGGTTCTGGTGGAAAAAGGTGACTGGTGCCAGGCGGCCAGCGGTGCGCTTTCTCGTATGATCCACGGCGGACTGCGCTATCTGGAAACCGGCGAGTTTACGCTGGTCAAAGAGTCGGTGATGGAGCGTGACCGGCTACTGAAAAACGCGGCGCACTATGTTTTTCCGCTGCGTACCACCGTCCCGATCGACAACCTTGGCGGCGGACTGCTCAATGCCACGCGGCGTTTTTTGCGTCTGAGCGACAAACCCACACGCCGCGGCGCTCTGCTGATCAAAACTGGCCTCAGTCTCTACGATGTCTACACCAGGCAGTACGGATCGATGCCCAAACATCAGGTGCGCGGTGAGGCAGCCACGCGCGACCGCTGGCCAGGATTTGCCCCCTGGGTGAAATACAGCGCCAGCTACTACGATGCCTGGATCAGTGCACCGGAACGACTGGGTTATGAATTGATTGAAGATGCCGAGCGTGCTTGTCCGGAGGCACTGGCGCTGAATTATTTGCAACTGGTGAGCGCCGATGGCGAATCCGTTACGTTACAGGATGCACTCAGCGGTGAGCACTTTACTCTGCAGCCGCATGTATTGGTGAATGCCGGCGGCGCGTGGATAGATCAGCTCAATCAGCGTCTGGCGCCCACGGAACATTTCACCAAACTGATTGGCGGGACCAAGGGTTCGCATTTGATCATTGATCACCCCAAACTGTTACAGATGCTCGATGGGGAAATGGTCTATTTCGAAAACCAGGAAGGCCGCGTCTGCATTATGTTTCCGTGGTTTGGCAAAGTGCTGCTCGGTTCCACGGATATCCGCGTGGACGATCCCGATAGCGTGGTGTGTGAAGAGGAGGAAAAAGCCTACATTCTTGAGTCGCTGCGCTTTGTTTTTCCTGACGTTGTGGTGCCGGAATCGTCGATTCTCTACACCTTTTGCGGTGTGCGTCCGCTTCCGGCCAGCAACGCCAAAGTTAACGGGCAAATCTCCCGCAATCACTCGCTGGTGCTGCTGCCGCCTGATGCCGCACATGCTTACAGCTTGCTATGCCTGGTCGGCGGCAAATGGACCACCTTTCGTCAGTTTGGTGAAGAAGCCGCGGATCGAGTATTGCGTCTGAACGGAGAAAAGCGCCGTGTGTCGAGCGGCGATCTGCCCATCGGCGGTGGACGCGACTTCCCTGCACCTTCCGGGCAAACCGCGTGGCTTGCCCAACTCGCACAGCAGTATTCACTGCCCTTGTCCCGCGTATCGCAGTTAGTCCGCCGTTATGGCAGCCGCGCCCTGCCAATCCTGCAATTGATCCAGCAACAGGGGGAGCAGCCGCTGCAGCATCATGCGGGGTATAGCGCGCTGGAACTTCGTTACCTTATTGAGCATGAGCAGGTTCAACAACTTGAAGACCTGCTGGTCCGCCGCACGTCGCTGGCGATTTGCGGCGAATTGACGCCCTCACTGGTGGCCGAAATTGCTCAACTGATGGCTGACCTGCGCGGCTGGAACGCCACTCAACTGCAACACTATCTGCAAAGCAGTTGCGCCAGTCTGGCGCGACAGCACGGCCTGACCGATCTCAACCCCACTCTTTTCCAGGAGGAAACACGCCATGTTAGTCAGCAATAAAGTCCGCATGAATCGTCTGTTTCAACACGGTAAGTGCCTTGATGTGGCTATCGACCACGGTATTGCGAATGAGCCCGACTTTCTGATTGGGTTAGAGAACATCGAAGGTGTGATGGAGAACCTGATCGCCGCGCAGCCGGATGCCATTCAGGTGAATTACGGCCAGGCCGATCTGTTGCAGCAGGTCGCGGGACGAAAACCGGCGCTGGTGATGCGCACGGATGTCGGCAACGCCTATAACGCGGCGCGCCATCGCGAAATGTGGGCGGTGTTGCACAACCCGGATGAGCCAATCCTCGCCGCGTTGCAGATGGATGCGGCTGCGGTGGTAGTGAATCTCTATCTGATCCCCGATGAACCCGGCATCTTCCGCATGTGCGTGGAGAACATCGGCCGTCTGCGTCAGGCGTGCGATCGCTACGCCATGCCGCTGATGATTGAACCTCTGGTGATGGCGCCGGCAGGACAAGGCGCGGCGTATGGTTCGATCGGTGATGTCGAGAAAATCGTGCCGCTGGTGCGTCTGGCGCGTGAACTCGGCGCCGACATCATTAAAGCCGACCCCACGGAGAAGGTGGAAGATTTTCACCGCGTGGTGGAAGCGGCGCGCTGTCCGACGCTGGTGCGCGGTGGCGGCAAAGGCGAACTGGCACCGGTGCTGGCCAAAAGCGCGGCGTTAATGGCGCAAGGCGCCAGCGGCATGGTGTATGGCCGTAACGTGTACCAACACGATAACCCATCACGCGTGGTGAAAGCGCTGATGGCAATTATCCATCAGGGCGCTAGCGGCCCGGACGCATTAGACATTTATCAGCAGGGTTGAGTTTTACCTGCACCGGCGCTTAAGCGGTGCGCCGTCTTCGTCTGTGAATCGGAGTCGGATATGAGTCAACTTCTCGGCATAGATGCCGGAAACACCATGATCAAAGCGGTACTGTTCGATCTCAGTGGCCGCGTACTGTCGGTTGCCGAATGTGCGGGAGAAACCTTCCAGCCGCAAGAAGGTTATGCGGAACGTCCGGTAGAAGATATCTGGCACGGGGTCAGCGTGGCCGTCACGCGCTGCCTGCAACAGGCGGGCAGCGCGGCGAATGAGGTTATTGCCGTGGGCGCGGCGGGTCACGGTAACGGTCTGTATGCACTTGATAAGCAGCAGCAGCCGTTGTTCGGCATTCAATCCATTGACCATCGTGCCATCGATACCGTGCAGGCCCTGGAAGCCAGCGGTAACGATAAAGCCATCTATCAACTTTCGCTGCAGAAGCCCTGGCCCGCCGCCACGCCCGTGCTGATCAGCTGGATTAAACAGCATCAGCCCGATCGCTGGGCGCAGATCGGCCATTTGTTGTGTGCTAAAGATGTCATCGCCCATTTCCTCTGCGGGGCTATCAGCGCTGAGGTTTCCGATGCCGCCGGAGCCGGATTAATCGATTATCGACAGCGCAATTACAGCCACGAGTTGATGGCGCTGTATGGCATTGAAGAGGCGCTTAACCTGCTGCCGCCTCTGCGCGAGTCTTGTGCGGTGGTCGGACACGTCACCGCGCGCGCCGCGCAACTCACCGGGTTACCGTCAGGCATTCCGGTGGTGGCCGGCATTTTTGATGTGGTGGCCAGCGCCATTGGTTCTGGCGTGGTGAAAACCGGTGAGGCTTCTATCGTCGCAGGAACCTGGAGCATCAATCAGGTGGTGGTCGATAAACCGGATTACCAGCGGCCCGTGTTTATGAATTCAATTATTGAAAATGATCGCTTTATGGCGATTGAAGCCAGCGCCACCTCGGCCGCCAATCTCGACTGGTTCCTGCGTGAGTTTGATGATGGACGCGCTGGCAACGGCGCGGCGCACAGCAGTGATACCGTGGCCCATGTTGAACCCAACCCGCAGTTGCCGCTCTATCATCCTTACCTCTATTCCGGTCGTAAATCTGAACCCGCAAAAGCGGGGTTTTATGGCTTGAGCGGCTGGCATACGCGCGCAGATATGCTGTTTGCGCTGTTTGAAGGCGTGACATTTGCCCATCGCGCACACATTGATCGCTTGCGCGCAGCAGGGATTCCGTTTACCCACGCGACCCTTTCTGGTGGCGCGGCGCGCAGCTGCATCTGGCCGCAAATGTTTGCTGATGTGTTGGGCGTTCCGATTTGCGTGGCTGAGTGCAAAGAGACTGGCGCGCTGGGTGCGGCGCTTTGTGCGGGCGTCGGCGTAGGTGTCTGGCCCGATCTGGCTGCAGCGGCACAGCAAGCGGTACAAATTAATCCTGGCGAGTTGCAACCGCGCCCGGAACGCTTTGCGTTTCATGATGCACGTTATCGGGTGTTCAAAAGACTGGAGTTGGCGATGAGCGAAATGTGGCGTGAAGTGGGTTGAATTTGCTGGTTATTATTTTGCCAGACGGTAATGTTGTGCTCTTGTCGATTTCATTAAGGATAGCGTCGTGCAGATCAATCAACTACCGTTTGGCATTACCGACTGGAGCACCCTCGAAACTGAAAAACATCCGGGTGACAGCGGTTTTGCGCTGTGGCGTACTCAGCGTTTTGGCGATATTCGCGTGCGCATGGTGGAGTATTCACCGGGCTATCTCGCCGATCACTGGTGTAGCAAAGGTCATATATTGCTGTGTCTGGAAGGCGAAATGATCACCGAACTGAAAGATGGCCGCACTTTTACCCTGACCCCGGGTGTGAGCTATCAGGTTGCCGATAATGCCGAGGCGCACCGCTCTTCCACTGCACAGGGTGCAAAGTTATTTATTGTCGATTGACGTTTGAAGGGCTATGCACTGTTTGAAAAAGTGCCGGGAATGTTGCCCTGCAAATACGATGACGCCTTTCGAACCAGCCATTTGCGGTCGTGACATCTGTTATGCAATCAACTGTTATTTAATTAAATCCTTCGATATCTCCCTGTAAAACGCGGGCGCTGCCGTTCACGAACAGTGCCCGCCTCAGTATTACTTCGCCATAGCGTAAGCGGCGGTCAGATCGACGCGTTGCCAGAAGGATTGCTCGGCATTGCCCGACAGCGGATAACCGTTTGGCAAGGCGGTTTTCACCATCAGTAGACGAATCTGCGCATCAGACAGTTTAGGCAGCGCGGTTTTCAGCAGAATCTCCGCGCCCTGCGGCACCTGAATCGGCGTATTTTTCACATTGGCTTTTGGCAGATTGTAACTCATCGTGAAACGATAGAACTGCTTCATATCCGGCGCGCGGTAAGGGTCGTCCTTGCCGGTTGTGCGTGCGCATTCAGCCAGTGAAGTACCACACTCCTTCTCCAGCGCGGCACGCAGTTGATCGCGCGCCTCTTTGAACAGCACCTGATAGCGTGCATCGTTGAGGTAAGTCGCCACGTTGCGCTCTGCCACCATACGTGAACCCATCACGTCCAGCGGATAGTGCACGCCTAACACCAGACGCGAATATCCATAACGCGCACCACGGGTGACCAGTGCCTCAAAGCGTTCCGGCACCATTTCGGCCATCAGCAGCGCATCGGTATAACCGGTATTGGTGTGCCCGCTGGGGAACGATCCGCCGTCCGCGGTATAGCGCACATTGTCTTTCACCACCACATCATCGGGTACCAGATGGATGGTATTGCCTTCATGCAGGAACGGGCGCGGATAGTTAAAGTGTTTTTTGGCAGCGCTGGTGCTGACTTCACTGGCCTTAATCAGCGCTGCGGCTTTGCTCAGTTCGCCTTTGTCATAAGCCGCGATGAAGGCTTTACCAAGACGCGGACCCATGGCGTCAGACAGGAAATACAGCGAGCCGATCGCTTCCGCATCCTGCAACGCCTGATGACGCACGTTCTGCGTGGCATTCAGGTTGATATCAGTCACGGTGGCGCGGTTAGACGTCAATACGCTGTCTGGCAGTGTGCTGAAACCTGATAACAGCGCGATGCCAGCCTGCTGATTTTGCTTCACGTTGAAATCATAGCCACTGCTTTTCAGCCAGGCTTTGTCTGCCTGCGTGCTGGTCTGTTTGGCTTTTTCCAGTTGCTCACGTTTCAGTGACGCACTGTCGCCTTGCAGCCAGGTGCGCTGAGCCTGCAACGACTGTTGCTCCAGCTGCGTATAGCCTGGGGTTGAACCGGTAGACGTTTGTGCAGCCAGTGCGGCCGCCTGCGGCAGTGTTGTCGCATGGGCCTGTTGAGCGAGCAGTAAAACCGTTGCAATCAGTGTATAGCGGGTTTTCATTATTTTCCCCTGTTATCAGAATATTACCTTGCCGGGGAAACACGCTAGCACCCTGTTATGACAGATTTATTTCATTTATCGGCACTCGTTCGAACAGTTTTGTACGCAAATTTGTGCGAGCGATCCACAGCCGCCGCCGTTGTCATTTTTGCATTGCGATTGCTGTACATAACAGTTTTGCTGGCAGGACGAGAGATCGCATTTGGCCGCCACCGGCGTCAGTTGCACCACGGGCGCTTTTCTTTGCGGTTGCCACTGGGTTTGCGCCATAGCACCCGCACTGAACAGCATCATCAACACCATTATCCACTTCATGGGAAATTCCTCGCGAAAAGGCTCTAAACAGTATGGCCTCTTCTCTGCCAAATGCCATGCTGGAACATTTGATTCACGATCGGGTTCCGCCGCCCCATCGCCGTGCAAATGGTTGCTCAAAATCGGTGCGGTGCGTGAATAGCTCAGCTGCACACAGCCATTAACAATCAATGACTTAATTAAATTCCCTTGAGATAAAACGAATGGTACGAAAGTTGCAGGGGTAATCAGGTAGACAAAGGAGACAGTGATGAAAGCGATTGTGATTGGAGCGGGCATTGGCGGCATGAGCGCGGCGATTGCGCTGGAGAAAGCAGGATTCGATACGGCCGTTTTTGAAGCGGTCAAAGAGATGAAGCCAGTCGGTGCGGCGATCTCGATCTGGCCCAACGGCGTCAAATGCCTAAACGCGCTTGGCATGAAACAGCAACTGCAGGCGCTGGGCGGCAATATGGCGTTTATGGCCTATAACGATGCGCACAGTGGCAGCACCCTGACCCGCTTCAGCCTGTCACCTCTGGTGCAGCAGGTGGGCGAATACCCTTATCCGGTCGCTCGCGCCGAGTTACAGGCGATGCTGATCGATACCTATGGTCGCTCACGCATTCAGTTCGGTAAACGCGTGACCCACGTCGAGCAAAGCACCGCCGGCGTCACCGCCTGGTTTGATGATGGTAGTCAGGCTGAAGGCGATTTCCTGATCGCCGCCGACGGTACGCATTCCGTGATCCGCCACTATGTGCTAGGTGAAAATGTAGAACGACGTTACGCCGGTTACGTTAACTGGAACGGCTTAGTGACCATAGATGAAAGCATCGCCCCAGCCGATCAGTGGACAACCTTTGTTGGTGAGGGTAAGCGCGTCTCCCTGATGCCGGTGAGCGGCAATCGTTTTTACTTCTTCTTCGACGTGCCTTTGCCTATAGGCTTAGCCGAAGATCGTTCCACTCTGCGCCAGGATCTGAAGAATTACTTCAGCGACTGGGCCGATCCGGTGCAGCGCCTGATCGACAGTATCAACCCCGATACCACCAATCGGGTTGAAATTCACGACATCGAACCCTTTAGCCGTTTCGTCAAAGGTCGTGTGGCGTTGCTCGGCGATGCCGCCCACAGCACCACGCCAGATATCGGCCAGGGCGGATGCGCCGCGATGGAAGATGCGGTGGTGCTGGCGCAGACGCTGGCCTCGCATTCGCTGGGTATCGAAGATGGATTGCAGCGCTACGAGGCGCGCCGCGTGGAACGCACCAAAGATTTGGTGTTGAAAGCACGTAAACGCTGCGACGTGACGCATGCCAAAGATGCCGAAATCACCGCTGCGTGGTACGCCGATTTGAAAAACGAAACCGGCGAGCGAGTGCTGGCCGGTATGTGCGACACCATTGAAGGTGGCCCGTTGGGTTAATGCCAGGGCGCACCGCCGGGAGTGACTCCATACAGGGGTTCACTTCACGCCGTGCGCCCTACTTATCACGCCTCTTCTAAACCGCGATTCTTCAGCATCGGACCAATCTCCGGTGCTTTTCCACGCCATGCCAGCCACAGATGTTGCAGATCGCTGCTGTTACCGCGTGAAAGAATATGATCGCGGAATTGCTGGCCATTCTCACGACTCAACCCACCACGTTCAACAAAGGCCTGATAACCATCATCGGCCAACATCTGCGTCCAGATATAGGCGTAATAACCAGCTGCATAGCCTCCGCCCCAGATATGACGGAAATAGGTGGAGCGATAACGCGGCGGTACCGTGGTTAACGCGATGTTCTCTGCCGCCAGCGCCTGTAATTCAAAGTGACTGACATCCTGCGGGTTGTCCTGCGTGGTCAGCGAATGCCATTGCAGATCCAGCAAAGCCGCCGCCAGCAGTTCGGTCATGTCGTAGCCCTTGTTGAACTTAGATGCGCGCACCATCTTCTCGCGCAGTTCCACGGGCATCGCCTCACCGCTCTGATAATGACGGGCATAGTTGGCAAACACCTTTTCATCGCTGGCCCAGTGCTCGTTAATCTGCGAAGGGAACTCGACGAAATCGCGTGGCGTAGCGGTACCGGACAGGCTTGGATAACGTTGGGTGGCAAATAAACCGTGTAGCGCATGACCGAATTCGTGGAACAGCGTGATCACCTCATCCCAGCTGAGCAACGCGGGTTGTCCCGCCTGCGGTTTGGTGTAGTTGCAGACGTTGTAGATCACCGGCTTGGTGCCCAGCAGCGTGGTCTGGTCAACAAAGTTGCTCATCCAGGCGCCGCCGCTTTTGTTATCACGCTTATAGAGGTCGGTATAGAACAGCGCTAAAGGCGTATCATCAGCATCAAAGATTTCATAAACGTTGACGTCCGGATGATACACCGGCAGATCGTGACGCTGCTGGAAGCGGATGCCAAACAGCTGGCTGGCGGACCAGAACACGCCTTTTTCCAATACATTATTCAGCTCAAAGTACGGGCGGATTTGGCTCTCATCCAGGGCGTATTTGGCTTTTCTCACTTGTTCAGCATAGAAATTCCAGTCCCAGGCGCGCAGCGGGAAAGTGTGGTGCTGTTGTTCAATGATCTGCTGGATGTCTGACGCTTCTCGCTCAGCGCGTGCCCGCGCCGCCGGGACGATATTTCGCATAAACGCAAAGGCAGCATCCGGCGTTTTCGCCATCTGGTCCTGCATACTCCACTCGGCGTAAGTATTGAAACCGAGCAGCTTAGCCTGCTCTGCGCGCAGCTGTGCCATGCGTAACACAATCGCGCGTGTGTCGTTGTCATCGCCCTGTTCACTGCGTGTGAGCGCCTGGTTGAACAGCGCCTCACGCGTGGCGCGCACTTCCAGTGACTGCAACGCAGGCTGTTGCGTGGTGTTCTGTAACGGCAGCAGCCATTCGCCGTGCAATCCACGCGCCTCCGCTGCGGCTTTAGCATGCGCTAACTCTTCGTCACTCAATCCCGCCAGCGCCGCTGCGCTGCTCACCGTATACGCGCCCGCTTTGGTCGCCGCCAGCAGCTTATTGCCAAAACGGGTACTCAACGTGGCGAGTTCCTGATTGCAGGCACGCAGCCGCTCTTTATCTGCGTCGCTCAGGCTGGCCCCAGCCAGCTGGAAATGCTGCCAGGTCACTTCCACCAAACGCATCGATTCCGCATCCGGACAGGCAGAGCCGCGATGCTGGTAAACGTTATCGAGACGGGCAAACAGCTGGCTGTTGAGATGGATTTCATCATTTAGCGCCGTGAGTTTAGGCGTGATTAGCTCGTCTACTTCCTGCAATACATCACTGGTGTTGGCTGACGTCATGGCACCAAATACCTGATTGACGCGGTTTAACAACTGCCCGCTGCGCTCAAGTGCTTCATAGGTGTTGGCAAAAGTAGCCGGTTCAGGATTAGTGGCGATGGCGGCAATTTCCTGACGCTTCTCTTCAATACCCGCTTCAAGCGCCGGAAGAAAATCGGCTTCCTGAATCAGGTCAAAAGGCGGAGTTTGATAGGGCAATGCACTGACGGTGAAAAACGGATTGGCTCGTGAAGTCATTATCGCTCCTGATAATCAGCAACGCCGCAACCGGTGCGGCGGGATGCTTCTATCCTGGCAGTTTCAACGTCACTCAACAACCGCTCTGCTGGCGCTGATACACACTGATGATTTCACCCGCTACCGCCACGGCGATTTCCGCTGGCAGTTTGCCTTTCACATCCGGCAGGCCGAGCGGACAGCGCAGCCGCGCCACTGCATCCGCAGCGATCCCTTTGCCTTCCAGCCGATAGCGAAAGCGCTGCGCTTTGGTAGCCGAACCAATAACGCCGGCATAGCGAAAATCACCGCGCCGCAAAATGGCTTCGCTTAGCGCCAAATCGAGCGGATGGTCGTGGGTCATCACAATGAAGTAGCTGTCGGGCGCGGCCTCTTTGACGCAATCGATCGGGTCCTCTACCTGACGCACCGTGACACCCGGTGGCACATGGCGAAACTGGGCGGCGCGGCTATCAACCCAGGTAATGTGACAGGGTAACGTTGCCAGCAGGTTTACCAGTGCCTGACCGACGTGGCCTGCGCCGTACAACTGGATTTCAGGTTGCTGCTGCATCAGCGGTTCAAACAGCAGCGTGGCATGCCCGCCGCAGCACTGACCAAGGCGCGCGGCCAGCGCAAACTCTTCGCTGCGCGGCTCCAGACAACGCTGCTCCAGCATGTCGCGCGCCAGCGCAATGCACTGATATTCCAGATGACCGCCGCCGATGGTGAGATAGGTGTCGCTGGCGCTGACCACCATTTTACTGCCGCGATCGCGCGGGACCGATCCGCGCTGGCTCAGCACGGTGACTAAAACGCAGCTCTCACGTTTCTCGCGCAAACTGTGCAGTACGGCGATCCAGTCATGATAAATCATCATCCGCTCCTGAGAGGCGCTGAACGCCCCAGAAAACGCGCTCCGGCGTGGCGGGTGCATCCAGTTGCGGATGGCGGCGGTAGTTACCCACGCTGGCTGCGGCATCCTGTAACGCACACCACACCGCAATGCCCAGCATAAACGGCGGCTCACCCACGGCTTTCGAATGGAATACCGTGTCCTGCGGATTTTTACGGTTCTCTACCAGCGTGACGCGCAAATCATGTGGGACATCGCTGATGGCGGGGATTTTGTAACTCGCCGGGCCGTCTGTCAGCAGCTTGCCCTGTTCGTTCCATACCAGCTCTTCGCAGGTTAACCAGCCCATGCCCTGCACGAAACCGCCCTCCACTTGCCCAATATCCAGCGCCGGATTGAGCGAGGCGCCAACGTCATGCAGGATATCCGCGCGCAGCAAACGATATTCACCGGTTAAGGTATCCACCAGCACTTCGCAGCACGCCGCGCCATAGGCGAAGTAATAGAAGGGTTTGCCGCGTCCGGCATTGCGGTCGTAATGGATGCCGGGCACTTTGTAAAATCCGGTGGCGGATAACGGCACCTGATTCAGCCACGCCTGCTGCGCCACCTGCGCAAAGGTAAAGTGCAACTCGCCAACGCGCACAATGCCATTGCTAAAGGAGATGGCGTCGACCGTGCAGTGATGCTGCTGACACAGCATTTCCGTCATGCGATCGCGCAATATCTGCGCGGCATTCTGCGCCGCTTTGCCGTTAAGATCGGCCCCGCTGGAGGCCGCCGTGGGTGAGGTGTTCGGCACTTTGCCTGTATCAGTTGCCGTGACCTGAATCTGGCTGATATCGATTTGCAGCACTTCCGCGACAATCTGCGCCACCTTGGTATTCAGTCCCTGACCCATTTCGGTGCCACCGTGATTGAGCTGCACCGTGCCATCGGTGTAGATCAAAATTAAGGCACCGGCCTGATTGAGGAAGCTGGAGGTAAAGGAGATGCCAAACTTCACCGGCGTTAAGGCCAGACCGCGTTTCATATAACGATGACTGGCGTTAAACGCTGTGATGTCCGCGCGACGCGTGGCGTAATCGCTACTGGCTTCCAGCTGCTCCGTTATCTCCATCAGCAGATTATCCTCCACGTGCTGATGGTAATGGGTGATGTTGCGATCCTGCTTGCCGTAATAGTTGCGCTTGCGCAGTTCGAGCGGATCCAGTCCGCGCTCGCGGGCAATGTGATCCATGATCTGCTCAATCGCCACCATGCCCTGAGGCCCGCCAAAACCGCGATAGGCAGTGTTAGACGCCATGTGCGTGCGGCAGCGATAACCGGTGATCAGCGCATCGCCGAGGTAATAGGCGTTATCGGCGTGGAACATCGCACGATCAACAATTGATCCGCTCAGATCGAGGGAATACCCGCAGTTTCCCGCCAAATCGATTTTGACACCACAGAAACGACCTTCCTCATCAAAGCCCACATCGTAACGCACAAAGAAGGGATGGCGCTTACCGGTGATACGCATATCATCGCGTCGCGCCAGACGCATTTTTACCGGATGCCGCGTCTGGCGCGCGGCAATCGCACACAAGCAGGCCACACCCGCAGCCTGCGTCTCTTTACCGCCAAAACCGCCGCCCATCCGGCGCATATCAATGGTGACTTTGTTCATGGTGATGTCCATCACTTCGGCCACCAGCTTCTGCACTTCCGTCGGGTTCTGCGTCGATGAGAAAACCTGCAGGCTGTCGTCTTCACCTGGAATCACCAACGCGGTCTGGGTTTCCAGATAGAAGTGCTCCTGACCGCCTATATGAAATTCACCCTGAATACGATGCGGCGCACGCGCCAGTGCCGCTTCAGCATTACCCCGTTGATGGACGTGCGGCTGCTGCACAAAGTGACGCTGTTCCAGGGCTTCACGCACATCCAGGATCGCCGGCAGTGGCTGATATTCGATGATGGCGGCGGCAGCACCGGCGCGCGCGGCTTCGGGTGAGTCCGCTGCCACCGCAATCACAATCTGCCCGAGATACTCCACGGTATCCATTGCCAGTAACGGATCGCCCGGTTCTAACGGGCCGACATCATTCAGGCCCGGCACATCGCGCCAGGTTAGCACGGACACCACGCCGGGCACGGCATAGCAAGGCTGCACATCGATATGTGTAATACGTGCATGCGCATGTTCACTGAGACGCGGGCAAAGATGCAGCAGGCCAGGCAAATCCGGCCGGTCATCAATGTAGATCGCCTCGCCCGTGACGTGTTTATCGGCGCTTTCATGCTTCTGACTGCGGCCCACGCCGGTTTTCATTTCGCTGGCAAACTGGCTTTTTAACAGCGTTTCGCTGAGTTCGGGTCGGTTATGAGACATAGCGCGCCACCTCGGTAAGGGTCAGTTCACCACAGGTTTGCGCGTAGTAACGACGCAGCAGATTGCGTGCGACCTGCAAGCGGTAGTCGGCGCTGGCGCGGAAATCACTTAACGGCTGGAAATCCTGGCTGAGCGCCGCGCAGGCTTGCTCAATGGAAGCTTGATTCAGTGGCTGACCATTAAGCGCGGCCTCGGCTGCGGTTGCCCGTTTAGGCGTTGCGGCCATGCCGCCAAATGCCAGTCGTGCCTGCGCCACTACGCCATCTTTAAGCTGAATGTTGATGGCGATAAACACCGCCGAAATATCATCATCCAGACGTTTTGCCACTTTCCATGCCACGAAATCAGGTGACACCGTCACTTTCGGTATCACTATTGAGTGAATGAATTCCCCTGGCTGCAACACGGTTTGCCTGTAGCCAGTGAAGAACTGATCAAGCGGCACTTCACGAAGGCTTTCTCCCTGCTGCAACACCAATCGCGCATCGAGTGCCAGCAACATGGGCGCACAATCACCGATCGGTGAAGCATTACCGATATTGCCGCCGAGCGTACCCTGATTGCGGATCTGTAATGATGCAAAGCGCTCCAGTGTGGCACTGAAGGCAGGAATTCTCGCCGCCAGGAAATGGTAGCAATAATGAAGCGGCGTAGCGGCACCCAGGTGAATCTCTCGATCATCTTCAGAACAGACGCTTAACGCCTCAACCTGCTCCAACGCGATTAACAGCGGTAAACGTTGATACTGCTGGGTAATTTGCAAAGTGAGATCGGTGCCGCCGGCCAACAGTTGCGCTTCAGGATACTGCTGATACAGCGTCGCCAATTGTGCCAAGGTTTTAGGGACGAAACAGCGACTGCCGTTGGCTTCGAGAATTTGTACTTCCCGGTTATCCAACGCCTGTAAGCGCTGAACCAGTGCCGACTCATCCGCCGTAAAATTATCTTCTGCGGATTGCTCACAAGCTTGCTGTGCAGCGGCCATAATTGGCCGGTAGCCCGTGCAGCGACACAGATTGCCTGCCAGCGCTTGTTCAGCCTGCTGCCGATTCCAGCCCTGTGTATTTTTCTGCAAAGTGAACAGCGACATGACAAAGCCCGGCGTACAGTAGCCGCATTGCGAGCCGTGGCAATCCACCATCGCCTGCTGCACGCTGTGCAGTTCACGGCCCTGTTTCAAATCTTCCACGGTGATCAGCTGTTTGCCTTGCAGGCTGCTAACCAGCGTCAGGCAACTGTTGATGGCCTGATACTGCATTCGCCCCGCCACCACTTTTCCCAGCGTCACCGTACAGGCACCGCAGTCACCTGATGCGCAGCCCTCTTTGGTTCCCCGCCGCTGTTGATGGCTACGCAGGTAGTTAAGCACGGTCAGATTCGGGTCTAAGGCCGTTTCGGTGACCAGCCGATTATTCAGCAGAAACTGGATCATACCGTTGCCTCTTCTCGATCGCGCTGCCACACCGGTTTGCCGCTGACCCAGGTTTGCGCAATGTTGCGGTCGTCTCCCAGCGTCATCATCACAAATAAGCGTTCCCAGATATCTTTGCTATTACCGCTACGCAGCTTTTGCAGCGGCGAAACCGCCGGGTCGATCACCACGAAATCCGCTTCTTTACCGGGATTGAAATTGCCAATTTTATCGTCGATGTCCAGTGCATGCGCGCCGCCCAGCGTCGCGTGGTAAAAGGCTTCGCAGGCGCTGAGTTTGTACTGCTGCAACTGCCCAACTTTGTACGCTTCACCCAGCGTTTGCAGCATATTAAAGGTGGTGCCTGCGCCGACATCGGTGCCGATGCCCATGCGCACGCCCTGCTGCCAACAGCGTTTAATATTGAACAGGCCACTGCCAAGAAACAGGTTCGACGTCGGACAAAATGCGATAGAGGAATCGGTGTCGTGCAGGCATTGCCATTCGTTCTCTTCCAGATGCAGACAGTGTGCAAAGACGCTGCGCTTTCCGGTGAGCTGATGATGGTGGTAAACATCGAGATAGCCCTCCCGCTCCGGGAACAGCGATTTGACCCACGCGATCTCCTGCTGATTTTCGCTCAGATGGGTGTGCAGCCAGGTATCCGGGAACTCGCTGCGCAGTTGACGGACTTTCTCCAGCAGTTCTGGCGAGGAGGTGGGCGCGAAACGTGGCGTCAAGGCATAGCTCAGACGACCACGCTGATGCCAGCGTTCAATCAGTTCACGTGAATCATGATAGCTCTCTTCCGGCGTTTCTGTCAGATACGCGGGGGCGTTGCGGTCCATCATCACCTTTCCGGCAATCAGACGCATATCCAGCTGTTGCGCGGCATGAAACAGCGCATCGACCGATTGTTTGTGCACCGTGCCAAACACCAGCGCCGTGGTAGTGCCGTTAGACAACAGCTGTTGCAGGAAGAAGGCTGACATCTGCGCAGCATGATCCGGGCAGTGATATTGGCTCTCAACCGGAAAAGTATATTGGTTTAGCCACTCCAGCAACTGTTCGCCAAATGCGCCAATCATCTCCGTTTGCGGATAGTGAATATGTGTATCCACAAAGCCCGGCACGATCAGCTTGCCGCGCAGGTCAATCACCGTGGCGGTATCAACACGCCCTTCTGCAATCTCCCAGCTTTCAAGTGACACCACCTTACCCGCGCGCAACGTCAGCAAGCCGTCTTCGAGGTAGCGCGCATGCGCAGCGATATCATCGGGCTGGGAAGCCAGTGCGGTGAAATCAAAAAAGCTGGCGCGCAGTAGCGTTTCAGAGGCGTAAGGCATAACGGTTCCTTGATAAGTAAAAGTGCAATGAGTTGCCTTCAAGGTTTATTGCAAACGCTATGCCAATGACGATTTATAAAAATATTACTATCTATCAATAACTTATCTACACCTCAATCAATTTCATGTCCCTTTGGAACCGCAATCGAATGCGCAATCGGTTGCTTGTTTTAGCAACCGATTGCATGGGGATAAAAAGCGTGTCAGATATGAGATGTCTGCGGAAACAAGCGTAATGACAACACGAACTGCGCGCCATTTAAGTGCAGCGCCGCACGCTTGTAGTGCACAGATTTTACTTCAGTAAGATTTCGGTGTGGCAGAGGAAGGATTTGGGTGTGCTAATAAGCGCTGATAGTGAAAACAAATGAGAGGGAATACGATGAGACAGATGAAATAAGAGAATTAATACAGAAATGTTAAACATCATCATGGCATGCGGATGTATTAGCATAAGAAAAACCGCATAAAAATCGTCTCGTTAAAACTCAAAAAAGAAGATTATTGTCTGCTTTTCCTTGAATCCCGTTGATATTAATTGGGATTTATCTCTATTAAAACTAATATCAGCCTTCCAGGGAATATCATCACTTAAGAGCGACGTTTATGTTTAATCGCATGATATCAGGAGTGGCCAGTGCCATTCTGTTAACTGTATCACCCTTAACGCACGCAGCCAGTTCATTACCCACGCCGACAGAAGCTGACTGGACCGCAAAAGGATTTAGCTTTAATAGCGGTGAAAAATTAAAAGATGTGCGCATTCACTACATTACTTTAGGTGATAAGAATAAACCAGCGGTATTATTACTGCACGGAACCAATCAACCTCTGAGTGCCTTACTGGCACCGGGATTTGCCGGGGAGTTATTTGGCCCGGGACAGGCGCTGGATGCCAGCAAGTATTTTATTATCATCCCGGAAGGCATTGGTTCAGGAAAATCATCCAAACCTTCTGATGGCTTGAGAATGGCCTTCCCGCATTACGATTACGACGATATGGTGACAGCACAATATCGGCTGATTAAAGAAGGTTTGGGCATTTCGCATTTACGCCTGGTGATGGGCTATTCCATGGGCGGGATGCAGACGTGGCTGTGGGGTGAAAAATATCCCGGCATGATGGATGCACTGGTCCCGATGGCGTCGCAGCCGAATGAGTTATCCGGACGCAACTGGATGCTTCGCCGCATGCTGATTGAATCGATCAAAGGCGATCCTGCCTGGGCTGAAGGCAACTATCAACAGCAACCCCCTACGCTTAAAACCGCCAATATCATGTTCAGTATTGCCACCACCGGCGGTACGCTCGCTTATCAACATAAAGCTCCGACGCGCGCGCTGGCAGACAAACTGGTGGATGCACGTCTTGCTGCGCCTGTTACCGCGGATGCCAACGATTTCATTTATATCTGGGGTTCGTCGGCAAATTATAATGCCATGCCTGGGTTGAACCGTATTACCGCACCCATGCTGATCATTAATTCAGCAGATGATGAACGTAATCCGGTTGAAACCGGCATTTTGCAGAGTGAATTGCCCAAGATAAAGAAAGCGGAGTTACTGCTCATTCCGGCCAGTGCTGAAACCAGCGGTCATGGCACTATGATGCAAGCAAAGTTTTATAATAAAAAACTGCAGACCTTCTTAGCCGAGACCGCTAAGCCTTAGTATTTGGGTTAAATCCGCCTGTTGACGGGAAGTCACACTCATGACTTCCCCTTTTAATAAAAAAATCATTGTTACTACGCCTTCATCTTTTTCAATTAAACGTTCTCAGGGAATAGTTATGTTTCATAGAATAAAGATCCGCACCGCCCTCAGCATCATGGTTTTTTCATTAACAGCATTATTGCTGTTCGTCGGTATTTTAGGGTTATTTGCCGTACAGTCTGGCAATAAATCCTTTGCCACCGTTGATACCGAAGTTTTACCGGGCCTGGTGGCGCTCAATGAAAGCTCAGAACTTTTATTACGTGGACGACTGGATTTGCGTTTATATGAATCACTGGTCGGCAGTGGCGATGCCGAAAAAGCCAAAGTCGCGCTTGAGCGCGCCAGAGGTAAAATAGATAACGCCAGTGCGAAATGGCAGGAATATCTGAAATATCCACAATCCTCAGCAGAGAAGCCAATTGCGGCTGAAATGGCCACCACACGCGATGCGCTGATGAAAGAGTTTATCGATCCGGCTTTTGCCGCGCTCGAAGCAGGCAAACTGGATGAATACCGCCAGCGTGCAGGGAAATCAACGGCGTTATACGGTGCCTTTGATAAAGCCTCTAAAGCGCTGGTGGCCTTTAAAATTAAAAGTATTGATGTTGCCTACAGTGACTCCAGCGACCGGGTTCAGCATATGGCGTTTACGCTGTACTTTTGTATCGCCTGTGCGCTGGTGTTGGCCGCGCTGGCCTGGTCGGTGATGACCAATCTTATCGTTAAGCCTCTCAATCATGTGATCAACGTGTTTGATCGCATCGCCGAAGGTGACTTACGTGCGCGCATCGATATCTCCGGTAAAAATGAAATTGCGCAATTGTTTGCCGCGGTACAGCGTATGCGCGATGGCCTGGCAAACATGGTGCTGATGGTCCGCAGTGGCACCGATGCGATCGGCTCCGGCGTTGAAGAAATCGCGACGGGCAACATCGACCTCTCCAGCCGGACTGAGCAACAGGCGGCCTCACTGGATGAGACGGCATCCAGCATGGAGCAGATTATGGCGACAGTGAAAAACAATGAGGACAACACGCGCAAAGCTAACGCATTGTCGCAGAAGGCTTCAGATTCTGCTTCGCGTGGTGCAACAGTGGTGTCTGAAGTGGTCACCACCATGAGTTCTATTGAGAAAAGCTCGGCAAAAATCGGCGACATCGTCGGTGTGATTGACGGCATTGCCTTCCAGACTAACCTGCTGGCCTTGAACGCAGCAGTTGAAGCCGCGCGTGCAGGAGAAGCGGGACGCGGTTTTGCGGTGGTCGCTTCGGAAGTTCGAGTGCTGGCTCAGCGCAGCGCCACCGCCGCGAAGGAAATTGGCCTGATGATCAATGACTCGCTCAGCAATATTGAGCAGGGTTCAGGACTGGTTAAAGATGCTGGCGTCACCATGAATGAAGTGATGCTCGATGTGAAAAAAGTGGTCGATATCATGGATGAAGTGATGCTGGCATCCGGCGAACAGACGCGCGGCATCTCGCAGATCAATATCGCTATCCAGCAGATGGATGGCGTAACACAACAGAATGCCTCACTGGTGGCTGAAGTGGCTACCGCTGCCAGCTCACTGCAACAGCAGGTGGTGAATTTGCAGCAGTCGGTGACGCAGTTTCAGGTTGATGAGGATGCGATGCCATTGGCCACTGACCGTTATACCGACTCGCATCAGCTGTCCCTCGTCGCGTTAAATTAAGCGGTATCAGCGAGTGCATTCGAGCGCTCGCTTCGTTAAGGAAAGTGTGCCCGTCTCTCATTATCAGGATGACGGGCACGCTAACTCCCTTCCCCTTTTTAGTGACTGAATACTCTTCCACCGCGCAATCGTTTCCCTACAGTTTTAGATGGGGTTACCGATAACTGAATACGTATTCCGTATTTTCAGTGACGCAGGACGCATTCTGGAAAAAACAAACCTCTAATGTGATCCAGTTGGGTGGAAGGTCAAACATGTTTAAAACAATACGCTCGCGTTTAATCGCTATCAGCGTGGTCATCACGGCAGTATCCCTTATCGCACTTGCCACTTTTACCTACACCACCGTGCGTGGAAAGACACTTGAAAGCATTGATGAGCACATTGGCCAACTCTCCCGCGTTCATGCGGCGGAACTGGCTGGCTGGGCGGCAGAGAAACAACGTATCACCGGTTCGATCAAAACGGCTTTTGGTCGTCATGACGATGCGGTCCCTTTTCTGCGTGCGGCGATCGAAGCTGGCGAGTTTGATGATGCCTATATCGTCTATCCTGAGCCTCATTCCCATGTGTTCGTCCATCCTATGCCAGCCACCTATGATGGCAGCCAGCGTCCGTGGTATCTGGAAACGGTAAAAGCTGGCCATCCGGTGTTGCTGGACCCTTATGTTGATGCCTCAACCGGCAAGCTGACCATTACTTTTGCTCAGCCGATTGTCGATAACGGAAAAACATTGGGTGTGATCGGCAGCGATCTGCACCTGGATACCGTCTCCAATACGGTGAATGCGATTCATCCACTGGAGAAGAGCTTTGCATTCCTGGTGGACAGCAGCGGTAAATTGATTGCCGCGCCGAAGTCAGACCTTATTCTCAAGCCGGTCACTGAGTTGTCACCTTCACTCGACCTCAAAGTTATCCAAAATCTGGCCAGTCAGGGTGGGCATGCTGAACTGATCATCGGCGGTGAACAGCAGTTCGTTTACGCCTCTCCGGTAAAAGGGACGCCGTGGTCACTGGTGATCGCCGTTGATCGTGATGAAGTGACGGCATCGCTGACGACATTACAGCGGGAAAGCATCCTCATCACCCTGGTGAGTCTGATTATTACCGCGCTGATTGCCGGGCTGGTGTTCAACCAGCAGTTGCGTCGCCTCGCCATTTTACGCGACGCCCTGGAAGACGTTGCTTCAGGGGAAGGTGATCTGACGCGTCGCCTGGAAGTGCGTGGCGGAGATGAGCTGGCGCAGATATCAGCGGCATTCAACCGCTTTGTTGAAAAACTCTCGGGCGTGCTGCTCCGCGTGCGTGAAGGTGCCAACAACATCGCGCTTGCTTCCAGTGAAATCAGCGGTGGCAACAATGATCTGGCCTCTCGTACCGATGAACAGGCAGCAAGCCTGGAGGAAACGGCCGCCACGTTAGAAGAGCTGACTTCAACGCTGAGCAATACCGCCAGTAATACTGAGCAGGCGCGCCAGTTTGTCAGTGGCGTGGCCTCCGCGGTCAGAGACAACGGTGCTGTAATGAACGATGTTTCGACACGCATACAGGAAATCTCGAACGATTCGCAGAAAATGTCCGAAATTATTAAGGTGATTGATGGCATTGCTTTCCAGACCAATATTTTGGCACTGAATGCCGCTGTTGAGGCTGCGCGAGCGGGAGAATCAGGAAGAGGCTTCGCGGTGGTTGCCAGTGAAGTGCGTAGTCTGGCGCAGCGCAGCGCGGGTGCCGCGCGCGAGATCAAAACACTGATTGATGACACGGTTGCACGCGTGACGTCAGGCAGGGAGCTGGTTGTGAAAGCCGATCAGGGAATGACCAGTATTGTGTCTGATATCCACAATATGACGCAGCTGATTGAAGAAATTGCCCATGCCAGCCGCGAACAAAGCGATGGTATTGGTCAAATCAATATCGCGATGGGGCAAATTGACACCACCACGCAGCAGAATGCGGCGTTGGTTGAAGAGTCAGCCAGTGCAGCCCAGTCCATGTCCGAGCAGGCCGCCGTAATGGCAGAACTGGTCAGCACGTTTAAATTGATGGAGAGCGCTGATGCCATGACACCGAAATCAGAAAGTCACGTCAAAAAGCCGGTTCTCTCTCCGCTAAAATCGCGTACAGCGCTGGCTACAGCGGGAAACTCCCCAGAGGATAACTGGAGTTCTTTCTGATTCACTGAGCTAAACAGGCGCCTGGTATCGTGGTGATAAACCGCGATGCCAGGTTCGCTTTCGTTCGCAACGCTGAGCAAACAGCAGGCCGAATCCGGTTATGAATTGAATACCTCTCACCGCCAGCCAGATAGCACACGTCAGGCTCGGTGAGTCATAAAAGCAGCATGTCTTGAATCAACCAAAGCATGCAACCTGTTAGCATGAATTGACCCACGTTACGCAGCGCTGTGCCCGTGCCTCCGCCCTCCTCAAAGCCAGATTGTTGCGCAGGTTAAATGCCCTCCACAGCGGCTAATCCCACATTTATCGCAACGCACAAAGACCATGAGCCTGCATAGATGGTTTATGATGTATACGGTTTATGGATTGGAGAGCTGAGTACAGCCGGGTAAATTTGCTCAACCAGGCACTCACAAAATGATCTCGCTTCCCCCGCCCATAATTCGTAGAGTTTCATTGTTGGTTTTTAAATTTAAAATCAATTGGTTAACATTGACGTACAATTGTTTAAGGAACAGTGAGATGATTATTTTTGTCACTGGCGCCACCGCCGGTTTTGGTGAAAGCATCACCCGTCGCTTCATCGCTAATGGTCATAAAGTGATTGCCAGCGGACGCCGCGCAGAGCGTCTGAAAGAGCTGAAAGAGGAGTTGGGTGCCAACCTTTATACCGTTCAGTTGGATGTGCGTAATCGCGCCGCTATCGATGAAGCTATCGCTGCGCTGCCCGCAGAGTGGCGTCAAATCGACGTGCTGGTGAATAATGCCGGTCTGGCATTAGGGATCGAGCCCGCGCACAAAGCCAATATTGAAGACTGGGAAAACATGATCGACACCAATAACAAAGGTTTGGTGTATATGACGCGTGCCGTGCTGCCCGCCATGGTGGAGCGCAATGTCGGTCACATCGTAAACATCGGCTCCATCGCGGGCAGCTGGCCTTATCAGGGCGGCAACGTATATGGCGCGACCAAAGCATTCGTGCGCCAGTTCAGCCTCAATCTGCGTACCGATTTGCACGGTACCGCGCTGCGCGTCACCGATATCGAGCCGGGATTAGTGGGTGGCACCGAGTTTTCTAATGTGCGCTTCAAAGGCGATGATGGGCGTGCGGATGCCGTTTACGAAGGCACCACCGCGCTGACAGCGGAAGATGTCACTGAAGCGGTGTATTGGGTCACGACACTGCCTAAACACGTCAATATCAATACGCTGGAAATCATGCCGGTCTCCCAGACGCTTGCGGGTCTGAAAGTGCATAAAGGCTGAATATTGTCACGGGCGCACAGTTTGCGCCCATCGCTTACGCCCGGCCCCAACCGGCGACAATAATCAACATGCCGCTAAACGCTACAAGCGCGCCAATCCAATCCCATGTACTGAGCTTGACGCCATCCACCACGCGCAGCCAAATCAGCGCTGTCACCACATAGACACCCCCGTAAGCCGCGTATACCCGGCCGCTTGCCGCTGGATGGAGGGTCAGAAGCCAGACAAACAGCGCCAGACTTGCCGCTGCAGGTAACAATAGCCACGCGCTCATTCCCTTCTTCAGCCACAGCCACGGCAGAAAACAGCCGACAATTTCGGCAATCGCAGTCAAAAAAAACAGTAAAGTGGTTTTCACCAGCATAGAAAATCTCTCTCTCGCCTAAACAAAAGGCTCACCGCTGGTGAGCAAAGTTGCAGCGATGATATACTAGCCCTCATGGTTGTGACAGCCGGGTTTCTGGCTGTGCTGGTGTTAACTAAAGGAAATCACAATGAAAAACCTGTTTTCTCTCCTGCTGACTGTGACGTTAACCTGCGGCGCGCTGCTGACTGCACCGCTGGCATCGGCCCAAACTGACCGCCTGATCATTGAGAACGGCAACAGTGCTTCCAGCAACGAAGCCGCGCGCCAAAGCAAAGAACAGTGGAACGACACGAAGAATCTGCGCAATAAGGTCAACACGCGCGTCGAGAAAGAGTTCGATAAAACCGATAAAGCTTTCGACACCCGTGATAGCTGCGAGAAGAGCTATAACGTCAATGCGTATTGGGAACCGAACACTCTGCGCTGCCTTGATCGTCGTACCGGCCGTACGGTCGCCCCTTAATTCGCTGTTGCTGCTATAGTTTTCCAGGGAATTCAGAACCAAGGAGAGTGTGATGAAAAAACGTAATGCAGTGATGTTGATGGCAATGCTGGCGTTGCCGATGCTGGCGCAGGCTTCCTGTGAAACCGTTAAAGCGGATATCAGTAAGAAGATCGTCAGTAATGGCGTGGCCGAATCGGACTTTACGCTGGATATCGTGCCTAACGATCAGGCCGATCAAGCGGGCGGCCAGGTAGTGGGTCACTGCGAAAATGACAGCCAGAAAATTGTGTACAAGAAAAACGGTCGAGACAGTGAAAGCAATGTCCCGGCAAGCGCAGGCAGTTCACAGGATGCTCCCGCGCAGTAATACTGAAAGGGCGGCTGATGGCCGTAATGCCGATCAGTTAAGACAAAAATGATCGGTTGAACGATCCGGCAGTTCTGCAAGAATCCGTAATCTCTCAGGGATTACGGATTTTTTTATGCTTCTCAGTCAGGCTCTCGATATCGTTCATAAG